>DAORKG010000015.1:0-81089 GCA_035439445.1 Bacteroidia bacterium | reverse complement strand
TTTCGGTAAGAAAATGTTTCAAACCGCACTAGGCAAAGCTCCAAAACGTTAGCGGTCATTGCGAGAAATACCAAGAAAAATAAAATGGGAAAATACAATTCTAAAAATTTAATAATAATAGGTGTTTACTTAATTGGGTTTTCAGTTGGAATCTTGAGTCATTTATATGATATTTATATTTATGGATTTCTTGGATATAAATTTGCTCCATTTGTATTAAATGTATACTGGACATTACTGACACTTTTTGACACTACTGTTATAATATTATTGTTGACAAAATTTAAGATAGGAGTAATATTAGCAATAATTGTCATGATAACAGATATTTTGGTGAATTTGGGGTTTGGAATTAATTATTACTTTATAACAAAAAAATTTATTATGTGGGGGTTATTCACCCAGATTCCTTTTGGTTTTTTTATTTTCTTTACTGCTAAATATTTATTAAAAGAACAAACCTTAAAAGAATTTATTTCTGCATAATAAGCATTTATATTTAAAAAAAATTAACATAGCAACGAACCGCTAACAGCAAGCTCGCACAATGCGGGCCGACAACAAAGGCATTTGCAAAAGTTCAAAGCCGCTGCGCGAAAGTATTACATTTTGCAAATGTCTAAAAAGCATGTAGCTTTGTTAAGCAGGTTTCGGCAGAAGACGGCTTCGAGCCGCACTGTGCAAGCTTGCAATCCGTTAGCGGTCATTGTATGACGACAAGCGAACAGACACAAAATATTTTAAAATAAATTATGACAATGGAAAAAACTAACAGCGCCCAAAAAACAAGCGGACACGGTGCGACACCTTTCGCACAGACATATTTTCACGGGACAAGGTCTGACTTGAAAGTTGGTGAGTTTATCGAAGTTGGTTTCAACTCTAATTACGGACAAAGAAAAAATGCAAAATATATTTTCCTTTCCGCGACATTAGACGCTGCGATTTGGGGTGCTGAACTTGCATTTGGAGAAGAACGAGAAAGAATTTATTTAGTTGAACCAACTGGACCAATTGAAGACGACCCTGACTTAACGGACAAAAAATTCCCGGGCAACCCGACAAAATCTTATCGTTCGACACAACCGTTTAAAATAGTTGGTGAAGTTACTAATTGGCAAGGACACCCACCTGAACAAGTTAAAGCAATGAAAGACGCATTAATGAAACTAAAAGAACAGGGAATTAATTCACTAAATGACGAGTAGACCAAGACAAAAACAACGAACCGCTAACACGGGTTTTGCGTTAGTGGGCGGACAGTGCAAATAGAAACATTTGAGCAATTAATAAACATTGGTGCTGGCAGACAGTTTACGGTTTCAAAAGCCCACCAACGCAAAGCCCGAAAACGTTAGTGGCAATTTTATAAAAAATACATGAAGACAAAAATTACAGCAACATTAGTATTGACAATGTTAGTTATCTCTTTTACAGCACAAACAAAAAAAGACGAAATTAATGTTTTATTTATCGGTAACAGTTTGACATATTATAATGATATGCCACAAATGCTTCAAAAGATTTTTGAAATACAAAATCTCAATTATAAAGTTGCGCAATCTACCTACCCAGGCATTTCTTTAACACAACATTTGTCACGCAAAGCCGTATTGACAAGTAAAGGTACAGAACTAACGCCATTAGAACAGGGAGACACAAGTACAACAGTAAAATTACTACAATTAAAAAAGTGGGACTTTGTTGTTTTACAAGACGGAACAGTAAGACTTTTAATTCCCGAAGTCAAATCATTACTTGTTATTCCCGCTATCAAAAAATTTCAAGAGTATTTAAAAGACAGTAAATCTGAAATAGTGTTATATAAAACATGGCCAACTCTAGACACTTTCCCAAAACAACATTGTTATCCTAAAGAAATTGTAGACAAATCTATTGTTAAAGATATGTGTTGCTCGCCAATTATGAGTAATAGAAATGAAGAGGCTAAATTAATAAATGCAGCATATGACACTGTCGCAATTGCAACCAATTTACCGACCTTGCCAATTACAAATTGCTTTATGGAAATTACTACGAACTATCCAAATATCAATTTGTATCAAGACAAATCTCATCCTTCAAAATTAGGCGCATATTTAAATGCATGTATATGCTATAAGTATTTAACTAAGCAAAAAGCAACTACAATAAAATACACTAGTGACATTGACGAAAGGACAGCAAAAATAATTCAAATCGTTGTCGACAAATGTTTTCAGTAATGCTAATATTAATATTAAAACTGCCACTAACAGCACCTAAAACTTATGCGGGCGACATCAAAGCATTTGCAAATTCAAGGTCGCTCCGCGAAAGTTATTTTCATTTTGCAAATGCCTAGAAACATAGTATCTTTATTTAAACGTTTCGGTAGACGAGTGTTCCAAAGCCGCACAAGTTCTAGCTGCAAAACGTTATGCGGCAGTGTTGACGAGAACTATAAAACTTAAATTCAGACAACAATATTAAGACAAAAAAAATGCTTAAAATATTTAAATTTTTACTAAGACTTTTCCCAGGACTTTTTTCAATTTATGCAGGTTTTTGGAAACTTGGCGGACAATTTATAAATTCAACAGTAAAACTTGAAGACATAAAAGACTGTGCATCAAGCAAAATGGTTTTTCTGTTTTATCATAGTTCAGGAAACTATGTATATGTAATTGCATTAACACAAATAATTGGTGGACTATTACTTATTTATAAAAAGACAAGTATTATTGGAGCGGTAATTTGTTTGACTGTTTTCGTAAATGTAATGCTCTTAGACTACTACTTTCACTTTGCTAAAGGTTTGGTTTTTATTGTAGGTTTACTAAACCTATCATTTGTGTTGACATTAGCATTTGAGCATAAGAGGTTAAGACAAATATTAATTACAAAAGAATAATTTATTTCTGTGTATGCAGACACGAAAGCTGTGTTTAAACTAACTATAGAAAAGAAAACACCGACCGCATAACACACGGTTTATTCTATTTGGGCATTCGGCTTCGGCATTTGCAAAAGCAGTCGCTCCCGCGAAAGACGTTTATTTTTGCTTTGCAAATGTCTAATAAAATTATAGCTTTGTTAGTAATATTTCTGTAGAAACGGTTTCAAATCCCCAAACAGAAATAAACCGCGAAACCGTTATAAGCCATTTTATGAGACGACAATTAATCTTACTAATATTTATTATCTCGACATTTAAAATTTTTGCTTCGAAAATATACACTTCAGACATAACAAATTTCTGGACTGCATTTGACAGTATTAAAACTACAAATTCACATTCCCAAAAAATTAAATTTATCTCTAACTTATATATAAGTAAAGCGACCGACGGACTAAAAGACTTCATTACTGCTCGTGAATTTACAGCCGATGAATGGGTTAGAAACATAGAATTATATCCCAAGTTTTGGGAATCGCTCAGACCACAGACAATGTATATATTGAAAAACATTGAATCTTTAGAAAATCTTACAAAAAAGTTTAAAGAAATATATCCTGAATTTATTGAGCCTGAAGTATATTTTACTATTGGTTGCTTACGCTCAGCAGGTACAACTTCTACAGGTAGAATCCTAATAGGAGCCGAAATGGGAGCCGCTGATAATACTACAGATGTATCCGAATTAAGCTCTTGGCTTAAAAATTATATTAAAGCTAATAGTGGTATTGTTCAACTAGTAGCTCACGAAATGAATCACACTCAACAAATCGAATCTCCCGACTCTTTAAATACATTATTAAGTCAAACAATCAAAGAAGGCTCATGTGACTTCATCGCAGAATTACTATTAAACAAACAATATGTTGCTCCACACACAAATTACGGACTAACACATACAAAAATGCTTCTCAAAGAGTTCTACAAAAATAGAAACCAAGTTGTATTTGACAATTGGTTATACAATGGAAACAAATCCAAAAAAAGACCTGCTGACTTAGGCTACTATATAGGTTATGAAATATGTAAAACCTATTTTGAAAACTCTACTGACAAATCCAAAGCAGTAAAGGAAATCATTCAGCTTAACTGGCAAGACAAGAACAAGTTGCTGACTATGCTAGACCTTGCAATGAAAAAAAACGGCTTATAACAGCACCTACAACTCAGGCGTGCAGACATCAAAGCATTTGCAAAAATTCAAGGTCGCTCCGCGAATGTTTTTCATTTTGCAAATGTCCAATAATCATTTAGCTTTGTTAATACCATTTCGGCAAGACTAGGTTTCAAGTACGCCCCAGTTGTAGCCGCAATGCGTTATAGGCAACCAGTAGAAAATGAAAATATACAACATTATAATTCTTTCCTTTTTGTTATTATTCCTAACTAATTGTGACGAAGAACAACCAAATGACAAATACGAAGTTGAACATCGTATTTTCGACACAATGAGTATAAAGGCGAAAGAATTACTCGCAAATAATAAATTTAATGAAGCTGAAATTATTTTTGATAAATTTAATAATACAGACACTTTTAATTATAGCTATTTAGTTTTAGGCGGGACTATTAAACTAGCAGCTAGAAAGCCTGGAGATGCAATAACATTTTTATCAAAAGCAATAAACCTTAAACCTACCGACGAATTATATTATCATTTAGGTGAAGCTTATATGGGCGTAAATCAAGAAGAAAATTCATTAATATGTATTAATGAAGCTATTAAATTAAACCCTAAT
Source organism: Bacteroidia bacterium (assembly GCA_035439445.1). Lineage (GTDB taxonomy): Bacteria > Bacteroidota > Bacteroidia > B-17B0 > Aurantibacillaceae > UBA4416. The sequence goes on along the minus strand of DAORKG010000015.1, from coordinate 76,412 downwards.
GTAGCAAGTTATTATAAAATTCGTGCTGACTTTTATTATAGACAAAAAGTATATCTAATGGCAATTGACGACATATCATTGGCACTAGCAGTCGCCAATAAAAATGAAAAATCAGACCTATATGCGCGACGAGCTTCATATAAATACACAATCAATGATATTAATGGAACGCTTACTGACTGTGACTCTGCCATAATGGTTGATAAAAACTACTTTGTTCCTTACATAAATAAAGCCTGTTATCTCATTGAACTGAAACGCAACAAGGAAGCTGTAAAAACAGTTGACGCCGCAATTAAATTAGGCTGCACACATAGCAGTGCATATTACAGAAGAGCCCTAGCAAAATACTATTCGGGTGACAAAGATTGCTTACAAGACTTTAAGAAAGCTATTGAACTAAAAGACGAAGAAGCCATTGATTATGTTGACCATTGTCCCGACAAAGCTTTGAAAGAAATATTACTGGGCTACAAAAGAAACGTCCTATAGCTAAATGGAAAGATAACTGGCAGCCTATAACACCAAGCAAGCCCAATTTGCCCTGACGAGGTAATAGCTTTTGCAAAAAGTTTCGGTAGACAAGTTTTTCATTTTTGCAAAAGCAACAAACATTAGTATCTTTAAACAAACATTCGGTAGACACTGTTTCAAACTGCAAACTGTGCCTGCTTGGAAACCGTTATAAGCAACCAGTTGACAGAACTAAAAAGACAACACTAAAGTGGACAAGAATCTAATATCATATCAATTCTGGTTTTGGACTCCTAAGTTGGAAGGTATTTTGGCAATGTTGGCAGAATTGGCAAAGTACCAAATTTCACAAGACGAAATAGAAGCTATTAAGATTGGATTGGTAAACACTAGCGACGAAAAAAATAATTGGTTTGACTACATATTATACGGCGAAACATACAAAATTAATCTTAAACTCGCATACGACACAGAAGAAGGTCCTGATATGATTCATATTAATATTAAAACTTCGTTTGAATTAGAGCAAAAATTACAAGCACTCAATTTATTTCAATCAATGTTTAGACAACTAGATACAGCAAACTAGACCTGATTAAACGTATAACAACTGCTACAACGCAGTAGTAAAATTACAAAATGCTTAAAATTCTAATATAGTAATGAATTCATTTTGCAAAAATTCATTTAACTTTTATCTTTATTGAAGCTTTAATTTTTTATTCAAACATAATGTCAAAACAAATTTTCATCAATCTAGTAGTAAAGGATCTTCAAAAATCAATGGATTTTTATTCGGCTTTGGGTTTTAGCAACAATCCTCAATTTTCGGACGATACAGCCAAATGCATGGTGTGGAGCGAACATATTTTTTTAATGATTATGACGGCCGATAAGTTTAACAACTTTGCTACTAAACCAATTGCTGATACTAAATCGGCTTTGGCAGGTTTGTTTTCCTTATCATTAGCAAGTGTAGATGAAGTAAATCAATTAATGGCAAACGGGTTAAAAGCAGGCGGCATTGAACCGGCAGAAATGAGAGACTATGGTTTTATGCAACAACGCACCATCGAAGATTTTGACGGACATACCTGGGAATTGTTTTTTATGGACATGTCTAAGTTTCCTGCGGAACAAACTCAGTCATAAATTAGGCTATTGTATTAGTTTTGTTCCCTAAAATTTAGGGCAACTTACTAATATACGTTTGTTGCGTTTTTTCTTTTTTGCAACTTCGTATATTAAAGAAATTTCATGAGCTCCTAATGAGTTGGCAACTCCCAGTTTGGATATAGTTAAGTCATAACTATATCCAACTCTTAAATTATAATCTGTAATATCAAAGCCTAATAATACAGCAATTGATTCGCTGCTTGTGTAGGTTGGTGCATATTTTTTTAATGGTAAACCTCTGTACCATAAACCTACATTAATAGGTAAATGATAATAGTAAACACCAATATCTAATTGATCATATTTTTGTTGGTGGCGGTAATTAAATGCAGGTGATACATAACGTTTCAATTCTTTTGATTTTTGTTCGATGATAAATCGGTAACCGCCATGCAAACTGATAGTAAGCGGTAAAGGAACTCTATCACCAACCAAACTACTGTTGGGTTGTGTTAAGTGTTTGGCACTTAATCCCAGCCAATATTCGGTTGAGTTTAATAAGGCACCGGCTGCAAAATCCATAAAATTTAATCGTTCGTAGTTTGCTGCATCTAACGAAACACTTGAACCGGTTGAAATTTGATCGTTGAATTTTAATTTATTAAAATCCAGTCGCTTCATATTGTAATTTAAATTAGCTCCTAAGCGTATTTCCGAAAATTTACTCACCTTAAAATGATAGGCGTAATTTATTCCAAACTGTGTATGCGTTAAGCCTGCAGTTCCCGCTCTGTCTTGCATAACATTGATACCAAGCCCACTATTTAAGTCAGATAAATTATAATCATAACTTGCCATGTAGGTTTGGTAAGTTTTGCTAATGCCCGGCCATTGGTTACGGTAATTTGCTACAAAACGATGCTCGTAGGTTACACCGGTGAATGCAGGATTTAAATACATGGGTGCTGCATAAAATTGTGTAAACTGAGGGTCTTGTGCTTTCAAAATTACTGAAAGCATTAACCCAAAAAGAGTAAGAATATATGATGCTTTTGTTTTTATACTTAGTTCTTTTTAGTTAAACTTAATATCAGTTCTTTCTCAATCGTTTCATTTGCCAATGGTTCCATATCCAGAATCATTGTTTGAAAGCCTTCTTCTTCAATAATTGCTTTGTAGGCCTTTAATGGATTAACCACTAAAATAAATTTACCTGTTTTTGAATTGGCATTAAAAATTCCAGATACTTGTTTGCTTTCAATATCTATCAATGTAATTTTTGCTTTTCGTGGAGTATCACCAAATACAACCTTGCCTTGTTTTACTTTTAAATCATTATCTCCAAAGCGAGTATCGATCATATAAATATCTGAGCTTCCATAGGTTTCTTCTTTAATAGAAGAATAATAACCACGTGTTCCATTAGCATTTAATACAAAAAAGATATCGTTATTAACTGTATTAATTGGGAAACCTAAGTTTTCGGGAGTTGAAAATTGATTAGTCTCGGGATTTAAAGTTGTTTTAAAAATATCATACTCTCCCATTGTGTTGTGTCCTTTTGAACTAAAATAAAGTGTCACACCATCAGGATGAAGATAAGGTGAATCTTCATCTCTTTCGGTATTAATTGTCAATCCTAAGTTCATTGGCATCGACCATTTTCCATTAGGTAATTTTTTTATTCTGTAAATATCTTTTCCTCCTAACCCTCCCGGTTTATTTGAACTAAAATAAATAACACTTGTGTCGGTACTGAAACAAGCACTGGTTTCTATAAATGGCGTATTAATTTCAGTGCCATATTTTACGGGAGTTCCCCAGCCATTAAAATCCATGCGAGTTAAATACAAATCACCACTTAACATATCTGCTGCAGTGCGGTAAATTATCATTTGATTACCATCAAAACTCAATGCCACACAAGCATCGTGTGTGTTTGTATTTATTGGTGCACCTAAATTAGTTGGTGCCGACCATTTTCCGTCGGATTGTTTCTGTGACATGTAAACATCCTCGTAATAATTGCCATGTGCGTCTTTTAAATTCCCTGTGCTGCCTTCTCTTCTAGATGTAAAATACATAGTATTTTCATCAGGAGTTACCAATGGAACATATTCGGGATATGAAGAGTTAATTTCAGGACCAATGTTTTTAATAATTGAGCGGTGTGGCTGACTCATTAAATCTACTGCATTTTTACTGCAGGTCATATAATAATTTAATTCAATATCATCAATTTCTCGTTTATTAGGATTAATATTTTTGTAGTTATTATAGCATTTGAGAGCTTCTTCAAAATTACCTGTTTGGTGATAAATTCTGCCAAAGTAAAATTGCACTTCAGGCGATGTGCTTTTTTTCAATTTAAATAAATACTGTAAACTTGAGTCAGGAGCTTGATTTAACTTTAACCGGCTAATGATGGAGTTTAGATTTGCTTTTTCGTGATTGGGATCAATAGTTAATACTTTTTTATAAAGTGTTATGGCATTTAAATAATCTTCAGTTTCAAAAGCCGTATTTGCCAACTTCAAATCTTTGGCGTATAACTTTGAGCTAATGGGCGCTTGTCCGAACACAAGCACAGAACAAAGCATTATTGTATAAAGTATAAAAGCTTTCATATTATCTTAATAAAAGTAAATCTCCTGTTTTATTTATTTTTTTACCATCAATGGTGGTTGCTATAATCTTCCATACATACACATCCTGTGTGCACAATTTTCCTTTATAATATCCATCCCAACCTATTGTAATATCTTTTGATACAAATAATAATTCTCCCCAACGTGAAAAAATATTTAATTCATATTTATCTACGCCTTTTATTACAGGATGAAATACATCATTATTGGTGTCGTTAGCACCATAAATCCCTCCATTACCCCCGTTTGGATTTGGTGAAAATGCATTTGGTACCTCAATGCCACTTTCAACCATTGCAACAATTTTTGATGGTAAATTAAATGTATCGACACAGCCATATATGTTGGCTGCAATTAATGTAATTTGATATTCTCCGGCTTCCTGATAAAAATGAGAAGGATTAGTTTCGGTAGATGATGTATTGTCGCCAAAGCTCCAGTTGTAGGTTGATGCACCGGAAGATAGATTAATGCATTCTACCGCTGATGATGGAACGAATACTAAATTTGGATTTGCCTGAAATACAGCAATTGGTTTAGAGAATACTTTAATAATTTTTGAGGATGTGTCTTTGCAACCATATCCATCTGTTCCTATTAATTGTACCGTAAATGTTTTAGTTGATTGAGAATTGTTGTAATAAGTGTTTGAAACATTATCAGACGAAGAGACGTTTCCGTCACCAAAGTTCCACTGATAATTTACTACATTATTAATAGATGGGAAATTTACATTTAATGGAGAGCAACCGCTATCCGGTAATGCTACAATGGTGAATTCTGGTTTAGGATGTATAATAATTGGAGAAACTATTGTGTCTTTACAATTAAATATGGTTGATACAATTAATTGAACAGTTTGTGTGATGTTTGCAGTAGTTGTATTAGTGAATGCCTGAGATACATTTGTGTTTAATGAAGTTGCAACTCCTAGATCCCATTGATAGCTTGCTGCACCTTGTGAACTATTTGTAAAAGTTAACACTTTAGGTGAACAAGCAGGAGTATCAACAGTAAAATTAGCTTTTGGGTTATTTAAAACAGTTACCGGTATTGTTAAAGAATCTTTACATCCATTTGAATTTATTGCTACCAAAGTACAGCTATAAGATTGTGTTGCTGTATTACTTGAATTTGTATAGGTATGACTTGTATTAAAAGTTATATCTGTATTACCATCACCAAATTTCCACAAACTAGCAGTGGAATATAAACTAGAATTGGTCATGGAGGTATTTAATGGCGAACAGGATACAGATGGTGTAAGTGCAAATCCGGCAATTGGTTTTGCATAAATTACAGGGTATGCCAAACTTGTATCTTTACAACCTGATGCAGTAGTTGAAATGAGTTGAGCAGTGAATGTTAAGTTTGATGATGTGTTATTGGTGTAAGTATGAGTTGGATTAGTAACTGATGAAGATGGTGTTCCATCTCCAAAAGTCCATACATTACCGGTTGCGCCAAGTGTATTGTTGGTAAATGAAATAGTTTTAGACACACACTTTGGAGTATCTATAGTGAAATTTGCATCAGGCTTAAAAAATACTAAGACTGTTTTATCTAACGAGTCTCTACAACCATTACCTGAAATTGCTACTAAAGTACAAGTAAATGTTTGATCACTTGAATTGCTTGTGTTTATGTAAGTATGATTATTATTTACAGATGTGCTAGTGCTTCCATCTCCAAATTTCCACAGATAGGTTGCACTTGAAATACTTGTGTTTGTAAAAGTTGTAGCTAATGGAGAACAACCCGAAGTTGGTGTGATACTGAAATTGGCTTGTGGTTTTGCAAATACTACAGGATAACCATAGGTTGTGTCTACGCAAGAAAAAGCATTAGAGGCAATGAGTTGAACAGTATAAGTTTTATTAACGGTTGTTGTATTTGTAAATACATGTGTAGGATTTGGTGAAAAATCTAAAGGACTACCATCTCCAAAATCCCATTCATAAGTTACAGCGCCAAGCACTGGTGGGAAATTAACGCTTAGTGGTCCGCAGCCGCTATTTGGAACCATGGTGAAATTAAAAATTGGTCGAGGGTAGGTTGTGATTGTTAGCGATGTACTATCCTTACAACCGTTACTGCTAGTTACAATTAATTGAGGCGTAAACGTTTGAATGATTAAAGACGAATTGATGTAGGTATGAGAAATGACAGATAGAGTAGAGGTACTTGAAGTGGCATCTCCAAAATCCCAAATATATGTGGAGCCGCCCGTTGAATTATTTGTAAATGTGGCGGCAACCGGAGAACACCCTGCCGGCGCACTTAATGTAAATGATGCAATTGGTTTTGGAAAAACAGTTACACTCATTGTTTTCGTGTCACTGCAACCTGCAGTAGTTGTTGCAGTTAAACTAACGGTGTATATTTTGCTGGTGCTAAGAGTGTTTGTAAATACTTCTGATGGATTGGTAATGGTAGAAGTATTTCCATTTCCAAAATTCCATGTATAACCTGTTGCATTTGATGAAGTGTTTGAAAAATTAACAGAAAGAGTAGGGCATCCGTTTATAGGAGTTAATGTGAAATCAGCAGTTGGTTTTACATTAACAACAAAATTTTGTTTAACCGTATCTGTACAGTGTGCTGTACTGGCAATTAACTGAACAGTGTAGGTGTTTTGTAATGTAAATGTATGGCTGGGACTTTGTAAGGTTGTAGTTGCAGAGCCATCTCCAAAATCCCATTTCCATGAAACAATTGGATCGCCAACAGCATGAATGGAGGCATCGTTAAACGTTGTTGAAGAACCAACACAGGCTCCTGTTGGTGTAAAGGCTGCTGTTGGGATTTGATACACTGTAATAGGTGCAGTAAAAGTGTGGATACAGGTATTGGCTGCAGTAACTGTTAAGGTAGCTACAAAATTACCAACACTATTATAGTTTTGAGCAGGAGGAACTTGGCCGTTAAATGTATTGCCATTTCCAAAATTCCAATCCCAAGATATTGCACTAGATGATAAATCTGTAAATGAGGCACCCGTAATTACATTACATCCGGAATTTGGACTTACAGAAAAATTGGCTGTTGGTCGTGGTAAGATATTAATCACTACTTTTTCAGTATCTGTGCAAGAAGCACCGGCTCCTGCTATTAAAGCAACAACAGATATGGTGTAAGTTCCCGGAGTGTTATAAGTAAATGTTTGTGGCCCGAAAGGTTTGGTAACAAATCCACCACCTGTTCCAAAATTCCATTTGTATGAATAGCCTGTAACACTGCTATTTGTGAATGTTACAGCAGATCCTTGACAAAAAGGTCCTGCGGGTGCCACTAAACCGGCTACTGGAGGATTTACAATAGTAACAGCTTGAACCTGAACATCAACACCACACAAGTTACTGTCTTGTAACATAACAGTGTAGGTTCCAACAGCAGGGTATGCTACTGATAATGGGGAAGTAGGAGGCCATGGTCGCCAGTTGATAATAGAGTCATGTCCTAGTCCCCAATAATCTCCTAGGTTCCATTTCTCTTGTCGCTGAAAGGTATTTCCTTGAGGAACACAATTACGGTTAGTAGTATTTGTAAAGCTAAAAATATTATCAGGCCAACATTTGATAAATGCAGAAGGTGTGATTGCGGCGTCATCCTTATCGTAAATTTGAATAGGATTAAAGTTGGCAATAGTAGGTATATTAGTACAATAATTTTTTGCTGTTAGTGTTACTGCTGTTTGACAGTTTACAGTGCCCGGTAAATATGTGTGGGATATAGTTTGTCCAGCGTTTGAAAAATCAAATGTTTGAACAGGAGAGCCGTCTCCAAAGTTCCAAGTGAAAATGGTTGTTTCAGAAACATCGGTGCTTGAGTTTACAAATAATAAAGCTTTTGGTGCACAAACGGTTGTTACCCCACCAATAGGAATTTGTATGGAAGCATTAACAGGTTTTTCCATTACGGTTAATCCTGTAATTGTACAACTTATGGATGGAATCGTAATAGTAACAACAAAAGTATCAGGAGTAGCTGAAGTATAAATATGATTTATGAGTGCATTTGCAGTATAACTACCTCCAACTGTATTTGCTGTTCCATCTCCCCAATCAATAGTATAAGCTCCCCAATTGGTATTGGATGAGATATTCATATTGTAAATCCCGGTACCTTGACAATCAATAAAACGAGGGCTATTAACCAGATTACCTAAGTAATCATAAATTTGAGGGCATTGCGCAGTTACTAATTTTGAACTGATTAGTAACAATAGCATATATAACGTGCGTTTAAGCATACAAGTACAAAAATAAAAACAGGTTCTATAAGCCGAGTTCTGTATTGTTTACCAAGGTAAACAACTTTCATCATTTATCTATGCAGCCTACCCTCCCTAATATAACCTAAGTTATTGCTACGAGTAGCAGCAAAATTAGGGTTTACATGGCCTTACAACATAAGAGGTTTGTCCTATATAATTGTTACCAACTATACATGTGAGCTCTTACCTCACATTTTCACTATGACCCACGCGCATAAACGCTCAGGCTACCTGGTTTTCTGTGACACTATCTGTTATACTTTTATTTCTAAAAATATACCCACTCTTTCAAGTGGCAAATTACTCTGTGTTGCCCGGACTTTCCTCCCTTAAATAAAGAGCGATGAAACAAACCTGTTTTGCTTAAAATTACTAAAAAGCTACAAATAATTCAAATTTTTTTCAGTTTTAGCTTAAAATGAAATTCCACGACTTTGAAAGTGGGTATTCAGGTAAGAGATTGGAATATTTTTGATAATTCCAACATATAGATATCAGCTCGTTTTTGGGCAATTAAATCCAAACATAGCATCACACTTGCTTGTATTAAAAGCCCAAGACCTAAACCTTTCCAAAATGTTTGTGGAGACTTGTAAAATAAAACAATTAAGATACTGCTAATTGCCATTAATGTCATTTCTATCCATTTATAAATAACAAAATTTTGTTGAACGATTTCTATTCTTGTAATTTCAGTTTTTTGTAAATGAATAGTTTTGTTTTTAACGATTTGTTCTACACGCTCTATATCTTTTGGAACCCTGTTGTAAACTGTTCCTCCCACCACAACTTGAATCAAACCTATGCAAAATAAGGGATAGGACATACCTTTGAAAAAAGAATATTTTATAATACCCCAAAAAAAACATGAAAATAGTATAGCGATGCATCCAATAATTATAAATATGAGACTTTCTATTTTTTCTTCTGTAAAATAGGTATGAATAAAATCTAAAGAATGCATAGCCTCTCTTACACTAAAGGTATATCTATAATAACTGTTGTGCCTCTTCCAATACTGGAATCAAAGTGAACAGAACCATTTAAAAATTCAATACGGGTTTGAATACCTTTTAATCCAATACCTTCAAAATTTTCAAGTTTGCTTGTGTCAAATCCAATACCGTTATCTTCAATCATCACATTCATTTCTGTTTCATGTCTTATTAATTGCATACTGATGTGAGATGCTTTAGCATGTTTGATAATATTATTCACAATTTCCTGAATTACTCTGTATAAAACTGTTTCTACCTGATTCTCCAATCGTGTATCCAAGCCTACAATTTCTAAATCTATTTTCAAATTTGGCGCATTACCCAATTTGGTAATAAATTCACGCACAGCACTTCCTAATCCTAATTTAATTAAAGTATTAGGCATCATGTTGTGAGATACCAGCCTTACTTCTTTTACCGAATCGTCCACTAAGTTTAGCGCATTTTGCATAGCAGCTTTTTGCTCTTCAGTTTGTTCAATTAATTTAGAATCCAGATTGCTTAAATTCAATTTAGCCGCACTTAATAACTGACCAACCCCGTCGTGTAAGTCCTGAGCAATTCTTCTGCGTTCTTTTTCTTCGGCATCCAAAATGGCTTTCGTTCTAATTTCTTTTTGGTTAGCAATCTCAGCATCTAGTTTTGCTTGTTGTTCTATTTGTTTTTTACGATAAAATAAAATACCTAGTCCTGATAATAAAAGTAATAGCAATACAACCGAAATGATAATGATATTTTTAATAAAAGCTTGTTTTTCTTTTGCCTCTAATTCAGCTTTATTTTTCGCTAATTCCAAGTCTTTTTTATCAACTTCGTATTTAGTTTGCATTTCTGCCATTTGTTTAGCGTTTTCTGAAGTATAAACTGAATCAGAATACTGTGCATATAATTGATGAAATATCATAGCATTATGATAATCTTTCATGTCTTCATATGCTACTGACATTTCTCCATAAACTTGTTTTAAATCAACATAGCTTTTAATTTCTAAAAAAATAGTAGCTGCTTTTTTATAAAAATCAATACTGTTTGGATATAATTTTTTTAGTTTGGAGATCTTACCTAAATTTAGATATGATAAGCCAATGCCATAATCATCGTTCATTTGTTGACGGTATATTAAGCCTTGGTTGTAATATTGAGTTGCTTTTTCGTAATCTTTGAGTTGAACATAAATTCTACCTATGTTGTTGTTTACAACAGCTAAATTGTAAATGGCATTGTATTCTGTCAGTATAGTATTGGCATTTTCAAAATATAAAAGTGCCGAATCTAATTCTTTTCGGTTAACAATAATATCATTTTTCACACCTTGCTCAAATTTTATACCACCTAATTCAATTAATATATTTGCCTCAATTAATTGTTTGTGGCATAAGCGAGCTATACGTAATCCTTTTATAAAAAACTCATTGGCACTTTTATTTTGTTCAAGGTTGTAATACAATATGCCTATGTTTCCTAATATATTTGCTTGATTTGCAGAATCACCTATTTGTTCATATAATTTTAGCGATTTAAAATTTAAATCGAGAGCTTCTTTAAATTTGCTTTGTCGAGTATATACAGTTGCTATATTAGAATAGATACCAGCAGATTTTATTTTATCATTTAACGATTGCCTTATTTTTAATGCAATATTGTAATAGTGTAGTGTAGAATCAAATGATGCCATTCTATTAAATACATTTCCAATATCACTGTTTGCTTGAGCAATTTCTTTTTTATTGTCAATTTTTTTTGCTAATTCTAATTCTTTTTTTGCATAGAACATTGCTTTTTCAATATCATTACTTAAAAAATTCCAACTAATGTCACCCGCTAATTTTATTTTAACAGAGTCAGGAGTTGTGTTTAAGCTTAATAATCTTATTAAACTATCATTTACAGTCTGTGCTTTTAAAACACTTATAAAAAGTATAAAAAGTAATTGTGTAAAATACTTCATGAATTTGATATAAAAATATAGCCTTGAATTTACTAAATTACTTTTATAAGTATCAAAAATTAAAACATGATTTATTTGAACATTAAAAAGGCAGCTGTGATATTAGCTGCCTTTTTAATTAAAATTTTAATTATTAACGAATTAATCCATTTAAATCATCAACAATGCCATTTGTGGCGCCTTCTTTTGCTTTAAATGTAATTTTTTCTTCAGCACCACCAACTACCTTATTTAGTTGTTTTTTGTCTAATTTTTGAATAGTAGATTTAACTTCTTTCTTTACTGTTTTTTTAAATAAATTTTTCATAATTATAGATTTTGGTTATGCTAATTTAATTAATATTCTGTAATGTTTATTTATTCCAAATATTCTACAAATAGTCACAAATTAATATTTAAAAATGGTATCTTTACCAGATAATGAAGACAAAAACGCTCAAAAAAAACAAGGTAAATGTTGTAACATTAGGTTGCAGCAAAAATATAGTTGATAGTGAAGTTTTAATGGGACAACTTAAAGCTAATAACTTTAATGTGGAACATGAAAGCGAGAATGATGATCATAATATTGTTATTATTAATACTTGCGGATTTGTGGAAAATGCTAAACAAGAAAGTATTGATACGATTTTAAGATATGTTGAGGCCAAGAAAGAAGGAAGTATTGAAAAATTATATGTAACCGGATGTTTAAGTGAGCGCTATAAAGGAGATTTAGAAAAAGAAATTCCGGATGTTGATGCTTATTTTGGAACACGCGAATTACCTAAGATTTTAAAAACCCTTAAAGCAGATTATAAAAAAGAATTAGTAGGAGAGCGTTTATTGACGACACCTAACCATTTTGCATATTTCAAAATTAGCGAAGGTTGCGACAGACCATGTAGTTTTTGTGCCATTCCTCTAATGCGTGGTGGTCATGTTTCAGAACCAATTGAATCATTGGTTAGCAGAGCTAAATTATTGGCAAGTAAAGGAACTCGAGAATTATTATTGATTGCTCAGGATTTAACTTACTACGGACTGGATATCTATAAAAAACGTGAATTAGCCAATTTAGTTGATCAGTTGAGTGATGTAGAAGGTATTGATTGGATACGTTTGCATTATGCTTTTCCAAGTGGTTTCCCGATGGAAGTATTGGATGTAATGAATAAACGCAGTAATGTTTGTAATTACCTGGATATGCCTTTGCAGCACATTAGCGATAATATGCTAAAGAGTATGCGTCGAGGAATTACTAAACAAAAAACAATAGATACAGTTAATCAAATAAGAGATAAGGTTCCTGGAATTGCTATTCGTACAACTTTAATAGCAGGTTACCCAGGTGAAACAAAGCAAGATCATGAAGAAATGTTGCAATGGGTATCTGATTCTAAATTTGAGCGCTTAGGGATTTTTACTTATTCACATGAGGAAAATACACATGCTTATACATTGAAGGATGATGTAAAAGAAAAAGTGAAAAGAGAAAGAGCAGATGCCGTGATGAAAGTACAACAAGAAATATCTTATAACTTAAATCAGGAGAAAATAGGTAAAACTTATAAAGTTTTATTTGATAGAAAAGAGAATGATTATTTTGTAGGTCGCACAGAGTTTGATAGTCCGGATGTAGATAATGAAGTGTTGGTAAAAGCAACAGACTCAAATTATGTTCGTATTGGAGATTTTGCCAATGTGAAAATAACGGATGCCAGTGATTTTGATTTATATGGCGATTTAGTGTAATTGGAAAGTGTTTTCAAAATAGCAATTATTATTCATGTAATGGCTGGAATAGGAGCTCTAGTTTTTGGAGCTTTGGCTATCATCTTAAAACGTAATACACCAAGACATAAACCCATTGGTAGAATATACTTTTATTGTATGACAATAATTTTTGCTACCGGAGTTTTTTTGTCAGTTTATAAAGGCTTATTGTTTTTGTTTTTTATTTCGATTTTCACCTACTATGCAACTATTATTGCCTATAGGGCTTTAAAACTTAAAAAATTACATGAAGGACAGAAACCCGAAAAAATTGATTGGATTGTTGAAGCCATAGCAGGAACAACTTTTTTTGGATTGATTATTTTTGCAATTGTTTTTTACCTCAAAAATAGCGACACGAATGCCTTTATTCCTTTTGTTTTTGGAACAATGGGTTTATATGGAGTAATTCGTAATACATTGAGTTTTTTAAATGGCCCGAAGGAAACAATGTACTGGTTAAAAAAGCACATTGGGAATATGCTTGGAAGTTATATTGGAGCAATAACGGCGTTTGTAGTTAATCAAAGTGAATATATTCCTTTGCCTCCAATTGTTTTATGGCTAGGTCCAACAGTTGTTATAGTGCCAATGATTGTTACTGAATTGAAAAAAATAAAAACGCAATCTATTTAGATTATTTCAGGGGTTTAATAATTTTTTTTTCAACACAATATTTCAAGAGACCAATAACGCCCTTTGTGTCGGTTTTTCTGAAAATATTTTTACGGTGAGTCTCAACGGTGCGTTCGCTAATAAATAGTGCTTCAGCAATTTGAGCGTTGGTATATTCTTTTGCAATTAATTCTACAACTTCTATTTCTCGAAGTGATAACATAATTTCTTTAGTGAAACTACCTGTTGAGGGTTTAGACATTACATCACTCACCTCATCACTAAAAAATGTACCGCCATTTGAAACTTTATCAATAGCGTTTAAAAGCTCTTGCTTGCCTGTGTTCTTTAAAATATAAGCACTCACACCAGCTCTTAACATTTCACTAATTGTTTCTCTTTCACCAAACATTGATAAAGCGATTACTTTAATATTGGGATTGTGTTTTTTTATTTCTTTGGTCAGTTCAATGCCATCCATTTCAGGCATATTAATATCGGTTAAAACAATATCAGGATTTAAGTTAATGATTTCTTTTGCAGCAATTTTAGGCAATGTGTTTTGACCAATAACAGAAATGTGAGACTCACCATTTAATAATGCCTTTAATCCATCAATTAACATTTGATGGTCATCTACAATATATACTTTAGTTACTCCCACAATTAAGATACAAAACAAATTAAAATTTGTTTACTAAAGTACATTTTTTACTGTATTATAAAATGATTATTATCAAAAATAATCAGAAGATTACTTAATAGACGAAACGAATGTTTTTTCGTATTCTTCCCACTTAATTTTTTGATAGTCGCCCGAACCATAATAATTTAAGATAGGTTCGAAGTTTTTGGGAGGCATAAAACCTTTTAAAATATCCAAACGTTGTATTTGGTTATTTAAAAATACAATAGAAGGGTAGGCTAACTGATTATCCAGAATAGAAGCTGCAAATTGATGTGGCGCTTTTGGGTTTGAAGGATCCGTACTTACGAACACGTATTTATCAAATTTTACACTGTCTTTACTTTCGGCGTCAAACTTTACGGCATAAAAATTATCATTAATATATTTGGCAATATCAGGATTATTAAATGTCTGATTGCTCATCATTTTACAGGGGCCACACCAAGTTGTATAAATGTCAATCATGATTGGGCGTGGATTTTTTTTACATTTGATGTAGGCCTCATCAAAACTTATCCAATTCACCGGAGAGTTTTCGTGAAACTCTGTATAAGTGTTATCTGAGACAAATGAAAAACTGGAATTATCTTGTTCTATATAATTACTAACTCTGTTTTCAGGGGAACTGATAGATGCCTGAAGTGTACTTTTTTTGCAGGTATAAAATACAATAGCAAGGATAATAATGCCTGCCATTGATATATCTTTCCAGTTAAACATAGTGCTTAGTGAGTTTCAAATGCTGTGCCAAAAATTGTTAATCAAAATGACTTAACAATTACTAAAACGTTAAATTATTTTACTCCTCCCATTAATTTTTTCATAATCGGCGAAATGGCAATCAAAACAACGCCAGCAATTAACGCATATAAACCCAACTGTTTGTAGCCATCTGCATATATATTTAATTTTTCCAGATTTGTAGCATTCTCGGAAGCACTGGCAATATTGGCGCCCAATAAACCGGCAAAATATTGTCCGTAGGCACTTGCTAAAAACCACATTCCCATGATTACAGCTTGTAATTTTTGAGGTGATAATTTGGTCATAACGGATGTACCAATAGGAGAGAGGCAAAGTTCACCAAATGTGATAATAAACCAACCAAAAGCAAAAAGTCCCAAAGAAGAGATACCTTGTTCGTTACTAAAGAATTTACTAGAATAAAATATGTAAAAACCGACTGCTAAAAACAAGAATCCTAATCCAAATTTCACGATGGTATTTGGTTCTGCTTTTCTGTTGGCTAGCCAAAGCCATAATAAGCCTAAAGGTGTTGCAAAAATAATAACGTATAAAGAGTTTGAAGAATTGTTAACACCATTTGGATCTAATGGAATGCCAAAGATAGAATCACTTAAATTGTTTGCTGCAAAAATGCTTAATGAACCACCACTTTGCTCGAAGAAAGCCCAAAAGAAAATGGAGAATATCATAAACAAGAGGGCGGCAATTAATCTTTTGTTTTCTGTTGCCGAAAAGTTTTTCATTTCATACACTACATACAATACAGCTAATGGGCCAATAGTGTACATAAACCAGTCTGTGTATTCAGTTTTAGAAACCATAAACATAATAACAGGCACTGCAATTAAGGAACCCACAAACGTAGCTATTTCCTGAATTAATCTGGTGTTTTTAGGAAGATGTAAAAGAGGAGATAAACCAATGTTGCCTAATTTTTTTTGTGTTTGTGTAAAGGTTAATAAACTGATAATCATAAAAACAGATGATAACCCAAAGGCCACATTCCAGCGACTTGATTCAGAGACGATAGATGAAAGCATCTCGCCTTTCCCAATAGCAATGCAAGCGTAACCTCCAAAAAAAGCCCCAGCGTTTACTCCGGCGTAAAATAACATGAAACCCGCGTCAACTCTATGGTCACCTTCTCGATATAGATTACCCACCATGCTCGAAATATTTGGTTTAAAAAAACCTGTTCCTACCACATTGAAGGCTATTCCTAAAAAGAAAAAATCGCTTGGGTTTATAGCTAATAATATACTTCCAATAATCATTAAAATACCACCCCAAAACAAGGAACGTCGTTTCCCCAATATTTTATCGGCAAACAAACCACCAACAAATGTAAAGGCATATACAAAAGCTTGTGTAGCGCCATATTGTAAATTAGCAACAACTTCATTGAAATTCAAATGATTAATCATGAAGAAGACCAACATACCACGCATTCCGTAAAACGAAAAACGTTCCCACATTTCGCTGAAAAATAATGGCCAAATTTGTTTAGGGTATTTACCCTCAAAGTTTTGTATTTCTTCTATTGTAAGTTCTTTTGACATAATCATAAATTAAAAAACCCTAATAAACTGCAATTAATAAATTGGCCTATTAGGGTTTAAGTTTGTGTAAATTATATTAATGTAATACTTCTGTTGGATGTTCTTCATGATGATCTTCACTCATCATTTTTTGTAACCAAGAGCTTAGTATAAATAAAATACCCGCAGCGGCAGTTGTCATTAAAATAAATACCATAAAGAATTCATATAAGTTTGTAATTTGAAAACCAACAAATGATGGGTATTCTAATGGAGTAGGGTTAGCTGGATCTGGAGTAGGAGGAATTAACGCACTTAAAGTACCTGCAAATTTATTAGCAGCAGCATTAGCTAAAAACCAAGTTCCCATCATTAAGGATGATAAACGTAAAGGCGCTAGTTTAGATACCATTGATAAACCAATTGGTGATAAACAAAGTTCTCCCATTGAATGGATAATGTAAAGAGCAAATAGCCACCACATGCTTACTTTATCACTCATTCCTAAACCTTTTACTGCAATGGCTATTACGATATAACCTAATGCTACTAATGCTAAACCTAATGCCATTTTTTTAGGAGAAGATGGCTCTAGTTTTCTCATATATAAAAATCCCCAAATCATTGAAAATAATGGAGCAAGACAAATTACTGCTAAAGGATTTACTGATTGGAAATAAGAAGCAGGCATTTCCCAACCAAAAACAGTTCTGTTAGTTTGTCTGTCAGCAAATAAGGTTAATGAAGCTCCTGCTTGTTCAAATGCTCCCCAGAAGAAAATTACAAAGAATGCTAAAATAAAGATTACAATAATACGATTGCGTTCAATTTTAGTTAAACTCTTGTCTGTCAAAATAATAATTGGCATTAATATCATCGCTCCGTAAATGAAATATCCTATGATATCTAAATCAGTTTTAAATAATTGTTTAAAGTTTAGCATGAAAAAAATGATACCTATAGAACCAGCAATAACCATAATGTTTTTTATGTCTAATTTCTTAATAGCTAAACCAATCTCTTTTCCCTCTTCAGAGATTAAATATTTTTTTTGGAAAAAGATGAAGCATACTAAACTAACCAACATCCCAATACACGCCATTAAAAAGCCCCATTTGAAATCCATAGAACCACAAATTAAAGGGGAAAAGAATGCTCCTAAATTGATCCCCATATAAAAGATTGTAAAAGCACTATCAATTCTTCTGTCGCCTTTTGGATATAGCTGCCCAACCATAGTTGAGATATTTGGTTTAAAGAAACCATTCCCAATAATAATAGCAGTTAAAGCTGCCCACATAATAGAAACACCAGCACCTGCACCAACATTAGCGCTAATAAACATTAAAAATTGCCCTAAAGCCATTAACAAACCACCAATAATTATACTACGGCGATTCCCTAAAAACTTATCGCATAAGTAACCTCCTAATAGCGGAGTTAAATAAACCAAACCTGTATAACTACCATAGATTTCTGAGGCTTCATTGTCTTTCATTAATAGCACTTTTGTCATAAATAGAATGAAGATTGCCCTCATTCCATAATATGAAAAACGTTCCCACATTTCTGTGAAAAATAAAAAATAAAGACCTCTTGGATGACCTGATTTTGGCGTAGTAGATTGTTCCATATAGTAAGTATGTGTTTTTTTATTAGTCGCCTAAAATACCATTTTTTTGCTGATTTGTATGTTTTGAAATGACTTTTTTGAGAATATGAAGCAAAAAAAATCCCCGGAGGATTTCCGGGGATAAAATTTTAAATGGTATTATATAACTATGATAGTTTTACGTTTACTGCATTTAATCCTTTTTTACCTTCTTGGATTTCGAAAGTAACGTTGTCGTTTTCTTTAATTTTGTCTACTAAACCAGTTACGTGTACAAAGTACTCTTTTCCTGATCCTTCCTCTTTAATGAAACCAAAACCTTTTGTTTCATTAAAAAATTTTACTGTTCCTGTGCTCATTATTATTTTTTAAAAAATTGTTTATGCCCAAAGCTAACATAAATATTTAAGAAAAAAAATTTTTCAATCAAAATATAAAGTCGCCTTATTTGGGCATAAATCATAATTACATTTTAATTAAACGAGCTACTGATTTATGCTTGCCATCTGTTACTTCAACAATGTAAGAACCATTTGCCAAGTTAGAAAAATCAAAAACATTTGAGTAGTTTTCAGTTAACTTGATTTTTTCTGTTCTCACAATATTACCTAAGATATCATACACATGAATTACTGTTTTATTCTCATCTAATAAGTTGGATGCATTAATGTCCACTTTTACAGAACTTGAGAATGGATTTGGATATAATTGAATATTGATATTTGAACTTGCCAGTTGAGATAATCCGGTTGTTCCGGCAGAGATAGCAAAGAATTTTTTATTGATATCAAAAAATACATTCCCAATACTTTCTACTTTCACACGACAAGTAGGTTTGTTTACAGTATATGTTGGTAATGTAACAGCTTCTGAACCATCATTTGGTGTATTTGCTAATAATAGAGTGAATGTAGTGCCATTATCTGTGCTTAAATAGATATTAACATTTGCAACATTGATTGGAGCTACATCTGTTCCGTTTACAGACCAACTTACAGTTTGAGTTGAGCCACTTGGGTAAGTGATTCCTGTTGTGCTTTGAGATGTAACAGCAAAAGGACCGGATGCTGCATTTACAGTAACCTGAGTGGTAGCAGTACAAACACCGCCGCCGCCCATTTTATTATCACGGGCTGTTAATCTGAATTTAAGAGTTGCATCCGATGTAAATGTAGTTCCCGCCGCACCTGGTAAAAATTCACCCGCGGTGCTGGTGTATGTTCCGGCTATTATCGTTGCTAATTTTGGAAACAACCTGGTAGGGCTTGTGGTTGGCGCGTATGATCTGAAAAACGGAGCTTTTCCCATGTTCCAGCTGCCAGCTGTTGTACCTAAATCCATTTCTTCCCATTGATAAGTTAATGGATCTCCGTCAGGATCAGTAGCAGATCCGGTTAATTGAAAAGGTGTTCCTTTAGGAACAACATAGCTAGGACCGGCAGATACTGTTGGCGCGCCATTTCCTGTAGAAGTCATAACATCGCAACTATTGCCGCCACCAGTATTAATAAAATTAGTGAGTGCGTCATAACTTATGGCATGAAAATAAGCAATACTATTGCTTGCAAGATCCTGGCCGGTACATATTCCTGCATAAGCCATGATGGTTACACCACTTCCTGGTTCTACAGCATTTGCAGCACTTCTGTTTGTTCCTGCACAAGATCCGGTACTACCATTAAAGGTGTGATTACAACCAAACTGATGTCCCATTTCATGCGCCACATAATCAATATCATACGCATCGCCAACCGGACTAGGACTACCTGTAATACCCCTCGCTTTTTGTGTGCTGGAGCAAACTACGCCTAAGCCCGCTAATCCACCACCTCCGGTACTAAATGTGTGTCCTATATCATAATTTGCGGATGTAATATTATTGGTAATTACTGTTTGACTTTCTCCTATTAATGTGTTCCCGTTCGAATTGCCGGTAAATGGATCGGTTGCAGGGTCGCCATATAGTACTAAGGTAGTAGTGCTCACTAAAACCAGCTTTACCGCCACCTCTGTTTCATAAACACCATCCACTCTATTTACTGTAGTAACCACTTTTGCCAAAATCTGGGATGTGGTTGGGGTAACGGTTCCTGTGCCACACGCGGCTCGGGCATACTCTCCTGTACAAGCTACTGCCAGGCGGTATGTTTTTAAGTTTGCTCCTGCACAAATGGCGGTTGGAGCAGCTGTTTTTGCCTGATCATTGGACTCTGTATTTCCTAAAACTCCTTCACAGAAACCTCTGTCATTAAATGGTTTTGTATAGTCGGAAATGTAATAAGATATATAATCATTTACATTCCATTTGCAATATGGGTCAATAAAAACATCTCCCTGTGGGCTACGGATCATGCCATGAAATCCAAATTCGGTCATATCCAGTTTACCGCTGGCATATACATCATCAACACCTCTTACGTTATATGTTCTGATTTCAGGAAAGCTTTTTTGTAATGGTTCTTCCATTACAGGAGACTCCACTATTTTAAATTGTTGAATAGAGCCATCAGGCATTGGTAAACCAATAGTAACAGACGAAAACTCGGTTTTAATATATTTATCTAATGGAGCAGATGCTAAAACATTTCTTAAAGAGTTCATATCCACGTGAAAAGTTTTAAACTTTTCAGGAACGATGTCTCTTTTACCCGTTAATGGGATTTGTTTTTCATCAATTGACTTCCATAAACCCTTATTGTTTTGGGCATTGAAAGACAAAAATGATGCAATTAGACTTGTTAGAATAAATGTTTTTTTCATGGGTTTAGCATTTTGATTATTATAAATTTAAGAATCTAAATCGAAAAAAGCAAACTTCAGAATCCCTCCAAATTTGGTTTTTGTCTTTTGAAAAGCTTATAAAACAATGAAATAAGTTTTTTTAACAAAAAATTAGAGCATTTATGACTTTTAGCATTGCATTTCCTACTTTAAATAAACTATATTTGTTAAGTAATTAAAACTATAACCCAACCCAATCATGAAAAAAGTATTTTTAATGTTAGCTTTCGCTGGATTAGTAGGAAGCGTATCTGCATCTGTTAATTTCGACGATAAAGATAAAGGTAAAAAAGAGTGCAAAAAAGAAGGAAAATCTTGTTGCAAAGAAAAAGCAGGAGCTGAAGGAAAAGCTTGCTCTGGTGATGCAAAATCAGGTGAGAAAAAAGCTTGTTGCAAAGATAAACACGCTAGTACTGAAGCTAAACCAGCTGAGACAAAATAATATTTGTTTTTAAGAATAGAAAAGCCCATTTATCAATTGATAGATGGGCTTTTTTGTGCTATGGGACTTTCTGTTTATAATTAGTATTGAATAACTCGGCTTTTTTTGCTTTATTTGTTAGCTAATAAATTATCTAACAATCTATGAAAGTTGGTATTCCAGCGGAAATATTTCCAAACGAATTGAGAGTTGCCGCAACTCCTAAAACAGTTAAGCGACTGCAAAAGCAAGGCTTTGAAGTTTATATCCAAAAAAATGCGGGTGAAAAAGCAAATTATTCTGACAAGGAATTTGAAGAAGCGGGTGCTAAAATAGTTGGTACTGCTACCGAGATTTATGGGCAGTCGGATATAGTATTAAAGGTAAAAGAACCCTCTATTGATGAGGTGGCGATGATGCGAGAAGGTTTGGTAATGTTAAGTTACTTATGGCCTGCTCAAAATCAAGAGTTACTTCAAAAGCTAGCTGATAAAAAAGTAAATGCGGTGGCAATGGATGCGATTCCTCGTATTTCGAGAGCGCAAAAAATGGATGTGTTGTCTTCTATGGCAAACATTGCAGGTTACCGTGCTGTTATTGAAGGATCGTACCATT
The DNA here is from genome assembly GCA_035439445.1 of Bacteroidia bacterium. GTDB lineage: Bacteria > Bacteroidota > Bacteroidia > B-17B0 > Aurantibacillaceae > UBA4416. Next base: position 54,180 of record DAORKG010000015.1, on the reverse strand, counting down.
TCGGACGTTTTTTAAACGGACAAATTACTGCAGCCGGAAAAGTAGAACCTGCTAAGGTTTTAGTAGTTGGCGCCGGAGTAGCTGGGTTAGCAGCTATTGGAGCAGCTAATTCATTAGGTGCTATTGTTAGAGCATTTGATACTCGTAAAGAAGTAGCAGAACAAATCCAATCTATGGGAGCTACTTTTTTAACGGTTGAGATAGAAGAGGATGGAGCTACTTCTTCAGGTTACTCAAAAGAAATGAGTAAGGAATTTATTGAGGCAGAGATGAAATTGTTTTTAGAGCAAGCGAAAGAAGTTGATATTGTTATTACAACAGCTCAAATTCCTGGACGTCCTGCTCCAAAATTATGGATGGATTATCACGTAGAAGCTATGAAGCCGGGTTCAGTTGTTGTGGATTTAGCAGCTTCAACAGGAGGTAACTGTGCTTACACTAAAAATGGAGAAATTATTACTACTCCAAATGGAGTAACGATTGTAGGTAAATTAAATCAATTGCCAACTCAGGCTTCTCAGTTATATGGCAACAACTTATGTCATTTATTAGATGATATGGGTAAGGCTGAGAAGTTTAAGATTGACATGGAAGATGCTGTTGTGTCAAGAGCAATGGTAACTTATAATGGGAAAATTAACTGGCCGCCAGCCCCTTTGCCTGTGAGCCCAACGGCAGGTGGTAATGTGAAAAAAGTTGCTGCGCCTACTGCTGAAGAAGTAAAAATATCTGAGGAAGAAAAATCTAAAAAAGCAGCAATGACTACGTTAATTAGTTTAGCTGTGGTTGGAGGTTTATTATTGTTAGTTGGAGCTTATGCACCTCCTGCGTTTATCCAACACTTTACGGTGTTTGTTTTAGCGGTGTTTGTTGGATGGCAATTAATTACAAATGTTGCTCATTCTCTACATACACCTTTAATGGCAGTAACAAATGCTATTAGTGGTATTATTGTGGTTGGTGGTTTATTACAAACTACAGATGATATTAAAAACCCAATGACCATTTTAGCATTTATAGCAATTTTGGTTGCCAGCATTAATATTGTTGGTGGATTTGTGGTTACTCACCGTATGTTGAAAATGTTTAAAAAGTAAAAGATTATGTTTATAGCAAAAGAAATACAAACAGCAGCTTACTTATTTGCTAGTATCCTGTTTATTTTAAGTTTAGGAGGTTTATCTTCTCAAGAGTCGGCAAAACGTGGAGTGTTCTACGGAATTATCGGAATGATTGTAGCGATTATTGCTACTGTATTAGGGCAAGGTGTTGCAGGCCATGTTTATATCATCGCAGCCATTGCAGTGGCATCCGTAATTGGTTTAATGTTGGCTCGTAAAGTTGAGATGACTGCTATGCCTCAATTGGTTGCTATCTTACATAGCTTTGTAGGTTTAGCGGCAGTATTGGTTGGTTTTGGTTCTTACTTAGATCCTAAATCTCATGAGTTACATGGAGCAGAACACATGATACATTTAGTTGAGGTGTTTATTGGTATTTTTATTGGTGCCATCACATTTACAGGTTCTATTATTGCTTGGGGTAAATTAGATGGAAAAGTGCCATCTAAACCTTGGAGCTTTGCAGGATTACAAACAATGAACTTAGTACTTCTTTTAGTATGTACAGTATTAGGTGTTTTCTTTTGTAAAGCAGATGGTACTGACGGGATGTTGTATCTAATTATCATGACAGCTATTGCTTCGTTTATAGGCGTAGTATTAGTGATGGCTATTGGTGGTGGAGATATGCCGGTAGTAGTATCTATGTTGAACTCTTACTCTGGTTGGGCAGCATCAGCAGCAGGTTTTATGTTGGGTAACGATTTATTAATTGTAACTGGGGCTTTAGTTGGTAGTTCAGGTGCTATTTTATCAATGCATATGTGTCATGCCATGAATCGTCCTTTCTTCTCTGTAATTTTTGCTAGTGGAAGTGGAGCAGGTAATGGTGGTGAGAAAAAAGCGATTGAAGGTGAAGTAACTTCATTGAATCATGAAGAAGTTGCAGCCTTATTAAAAGAAGCAAAATCGGTGGTGATTGTTCCGGGTTATGGTATGGCTGTTGCAAAAGCGCAATACCCTATTTATGAAATGGTACAAACTTTACGTAAGGCTGGGAAAAATGTACGTTTTGCGATTCACCCGGTGGCAGGGCGTTTACCAGGACATATGAATGTATTATTAGCAGAAGCTAATGTACCTTATGACATTGTATTAGAAATGGATGAAATTAATGATGATATGCCTGATACAGATGTTGTAATGGTAATTGGCGCCAATGACGTTGTAAACCCAAGTGCGCAAGATGACCCTGCAAGTTCTATTTACGGTATGCCTGTGATTGAAGCATGGAAAGCAGAGAAAGTAATTATAATGAAACGTTCGATGAGTGCCGGGTACTCTGGAGAAGATAATCCATTGTTTTACAAGCCAAACTCAGAGATGTTGTATGGCGATGCTAAAGCTAGTGTGGAAAAAATAATGAGTTATTTAAAAGCATAATCTATATATTAAGTTTTTTAAAAGCGGGTTCCTTTGAGCCCGCTTTTTAGTTTTTAAAAATATGAGTAATAAAACAATTTTTTTAAACAGCATTTATTGTGCAATTACATTAATAGTAATGATATCTTGCTCTTCGTCTGAGAAAGAGGAAATAAGTGCTTATGAAAAATTACAAAGACAAACCATCAATTTTATTGCACAGCCTGCTTTTTCAGGTGATTATATTTTTTATAAGATCACTTCTGCTAAAGCAAATTTGGAAATGTACTATTATGATATACAACAAGTTTATTTTACTTGTAATAAGCAAGACTATGTGCCTGAAAATTTAAACAAGTTTATAATTAATATGGATTGTGTAGTTGTTGCGCAATTAAAAAATGATCGCTTAGAAATTGATACAAAAATATATTCTGATACTTCTAAAGTTTTTTTCAAAATGCCTGTTTCAAATTTTAAAGTAGATAGCAATCGCGTAATTGAAACGAAATATGATGACGTAACTTATAAAGTAACTCTATCACAAATTTTTAATTTTTCTAATTTAAAAAGTGCCATCGGTGGCGGAGCTATCGCAATTTCCGAAGATAATCATCATTTCATGAATCATGGTTCAGTAGTAGCTAAACAGAATGAAGCATCTTTAAATGATTTTGTAAATCAAGTCGCAAAAAATACAATCACTAAAGAAGCCAAAGCTCAGGTAGTATTAAATTTTGTGACCAGAAAAATAGAATATAATCAGGATGAAGCGAGTAATGGTTACGAAACAATAAAACGACCTGATGAGGTGCTGTTTACAAAAAATAGTGATTGTAGTGGAAAGGCAATTTTATATGCTTCATTACTACAGCAATTAGATGTAAAATGGAGTCTATTTTATTTTGAAAATCATATTTGCGTTGGTGTAGCCGGAAAATTCAATGAAGTTAATCCGCATAAATTTAAATTAAATGGTACTGATTATTATTTGGCTGAAATTACTGACCCGAATGCCATCATAGGAGTGGATAGTTGGGATGGTAAAATGAATGAAGATAATTTGGAGTATTATCAATTATCAGATTCAAGTAGCAATGTGTATAGTTATAAAACTAACAGAAAATTGGAATTTGTAAGAGGTAGTAATTAAACTGTTTTTTCATACCACAAGTAAGAAATATAGAATGAAAAATATTAATAGATATTTCTGATAATTTGTAATAAAGATTGTTGCGTTGAAATTATTTTATTAAATCAAATGATAAAAATCACTTTCTTTAAAAAAATTAGGGTGCCAGTCCCTTAGATTTTGGAGAGAATTTGTAGAAAAAATATTTTATAACACATTGTTAATAAATGTTTTACCTAAACTTTTATCTAAACTGAAATTAGTTTATTTTTAATCATCAATTTAACTAGAATGAATAAACTAAATCGTTTTGTAGTAGCAGCATTTGTATTTTGCTCATTGTCTTCCAACGCACAAATTGGAACAGGTGGTTTTAAAATTGACGAAAATGGAGATCCTCTACCTCAAGTTTTACTGAACTTTGATGCCATTTTTGATAACACTAAAGTTGAGCTTACTTGGTCATCCAATACTGAAAACAACAATAACTTTTTTGTTATCGAAAAATCGAAAGATGCTATGAATTTTGAAGCAGTTACTTCTATCAAAGGTTTTGGGAATCATAGTAATATTATGAGTTATTTTGATGTGGATTACACACCATATGAAGGTATATCTTATTATCGCTTAACCCAAATTGATGCGAAAGGAACGGTTCTTTCTTCTCGATTAGTGTCTATAAACAATAAAATATCTACTACAAATCTAGCAATGAATCAAAGCAGTGCTATTTATGATAATCCTGCTGCGCTTTTAGGAACAGAAAATAATAGAGAGGTACTTGTTGTTTTGCGCAATGAGAAAGGGGAAGAAAGCTATTCTAAAGTTGTGATTGATGAAGAGTTTCATGTATTATCTTCCGATGCAACTTCGAAATTAGACAATGGAACATATACAGTTGTTGCTTCTTCTGATAATAGATTATACAGTCAGAAGTTAGTAGTGAAGTAGTTTTCTTTATAAAAGAAAGAATTAGGAGATAGTTATAATTGACTAGAATAAGCCTACATCAGTAGTTTTAATCCAACCCTCATTCCCGTTTTCGAGTTTTATATTTGTCCACTCAGGATTGGTTTCCAATACACTTACTTTTGTTCCTTCATGTAAACTGAATTTAGTTTTAGACGTAGCAGTTGGTTCTTCATGTATTCTGGATTCGCGATTAATAACAATAGCAAAGTTTACTTCATGTTTATCTTCTAAGGCTGTGAAACCTAAAATCATTGATGCAATGAAAACAATCAAGGATATTCCACTTAAAAAGAAACCAAGACGTTTTAAGTTAATTTGATTGCTAATGAAAAATAAGAATGCAAACGCTAAACAACCTATCAAACTAAAAATGCTAAACCATGCCCAGCCATTAGTGGATAAAGAGTTAACCAATCCTGATTTGATAGCAATGATAAAAAAGTTTTCTTTGCTTTCGATTTTATCAATGGTTTTTTCGTTGGCTATTTTTAAATTGGTTTTTACATCCTTGTTATTTGGCTGCAACTTATTGGCTAACTCATAATTGTAGATGGCTTTGCCTAACTCGTTATTTTTATAATAGGCATTTCCTAAATTGTAATATAATTTGTATGAACTTAAACCTTCTTTTAAAATTGATTCGTAACAAGAAATGGCTTGTTTGTAATCTTTATTACTATATGCTTTTTCGGCTTTTGCTTGTAAATCAGTGCTAGCGATAGAAAAAAATGGTGTAAAAGAAAACAAAAATAATATCAATATACGTTTTGCAAGTTCTCGATTTCGCACGAACTGACACGTTTGATTTTCTCTTTTTGTGATATTAAATTGTCTCATTTTCTAATTGTCACATTTATTTCTTTATTTGTTCTTCGATTTGTGAAATTAATTCAATCGTATCGTTATAAACTTGTTTTAAATCGCCAGTTACAGCGCTTGGCGCGTATTTGGCAAACTCGCATGTGTTTAAGGTGTCGATTAAATGTTTTGCAGTAGCCTCGCTTACATGGCGAGATAAAAGCATTTCGTTGATTTTTTCTTTTGATAAATCAGCAATAGGTAATGCAAATTTATCGCCGATGTATTTGTTTAGGGCATTTAATACTTCTGTAAAGAATAAATCTTTGTTATTAGATGTCATGTGCTTTTCTGCAACGACTAATTGTTTCTTAGCTAATTTCGCAGCCTTACGTTCCTTAACTGCTAAAATATCACTGTTAGCTTTGATACGCTGTTTGGCAAAAATTAATGCGCCAAAAAATAATAGAGTAGGGAATATCAATAATAGGTAATGTGCAGATGAAGAGAAAAATTCTTCATCATTTTGCTTTAATCCTAAATCACCTGTTTTAATATACCGTATATCGTTTTCGCCTTCTTTAATATCTTTTTTTGCTGAATTTACAATTTGCGCACTGCCCGGGTCACCTTCCAATACAGTTAAATTCATGTCAGGAGAAGGAATAGTTACATACTGTTTTTTTGATGCGTCAAAATAATTAAAGCCTAAATCATTTAAAACAAACTCACCTTTTTCGCGAGGAATAATTAGATAATTATATGTAACACTACCGGAAACACCGCCTGCAGTTTTTACACTTTCATTTACTTTAGGATCGTAAACTTCAAAGCTTTCGGGCAAGTTTAGTTTTAATGGTTCGATGAGTTTGATGTTACCTTTACCACTAATGGTGATTTTTAAATTTACAGCTTCGTTTGCCTTTACTTTGTTTTTATCAATTTCTGCTTTATAACCAAAATCGCCTACAGCACCGGAGAAGTTGATAGGTTTATTTTCTGTTGGTAAATCAACTACATCAACTTTTACAGGTTTACTTTTTACTTTTACAGCTACGTCTTCATATCCACCAGCTCCAAAAAACTGTTCGAAAATATTACGAGGCTGACGTTTTGTTTGACGTCTCACAATACAATCTAACTCAACCGGCTCTATAGTAATAGCTCCTGTACGTTGCGGAAATAAATAGACGGTACAATAATCTGCTACATAATATGTAACGCCATTGACGTTTTCTTGACGTAAATTAATTTGTTGATTACCTTCTTCTTGTTGCGACCAGAAACCATTGTAGGGAGGGAATTTTACATTTTGGAAACCTCTTAAATCAACACGAGAATATACTTTTTGAGTAAGTACTATTTGTTCGCCTAAAAAACATTTGGTTTTGCTGAGGTAAGTTCGTACAAATAAATCGTCGTTACTGATTTCGCTGGCATACTGATTTTTTTCCTGACGTTGATTTTGCTGAGGTTGACCACCCTGAGCATTTGGATTACCCTGTTGCTGAGCCGCTGCTTTAGACACCTCAATTACAATGGGTTTGGTTTCTAGTTTTTGTCCACCCGACATAACTGTTGCAGGACCAATGGTAAAGCGACCTTCTTTTTTTGCAGCGATGAATAAACTAATAGTTGTTGATTGAGAAATGTTTCCATTAATCATGCTCATACTTTGACTTTGATTAGGGCCAGAGTAAATATCAAAATCATTAAAGTTCGGATATGCCAAATTACTTCCGGCACCATTTAAGGTAAAAGCTACTTGGAAGACTTCTCCCACGGCTACTTTATTTTTGCTTACCTGAGCCACAAAGGATGGAGATTGAGCACAAGTCCATGAGCTGATGAATAAAAATAATATGAAAATTTTCTTAATCATTATTACCAGTCTTTTTCCACTTTTACTTTATTGGCAGGATCTCCTTTTTTCTTACGAAGTGCCTGCATTTTTTTCTCATCGTTTTTTAGGGCATTCAACATTTTTTCAGCCTGCTCTTTACTCATTTGAGGTTGTTGAGCTTCTTGTTTTTCTTTATCGTTTTTATTGTTGATGTCTTCTTTTTCTTTCTTTTCCTGATCTTTCTTTTCTTGCTCTTTTTTATCCTGATTTTTTTTGTCGTCGTTTTTATTTTGATTTTTTTGTTGCTCTGCTAATTTTTTTTGAGCGTAGGCCAAATTGTAACGAGTATCCTCATCCTTAGGGTTTATTTTTAAAGCATGCTTATAACCATATATAGCATCTTCGTAATTTTTTTGCATCAATTTGGCATTCCCGTAATTGTGCCATGCTTTTTGGACAGTATCTGAGTTTTGAAGAGATTTTGCTACTACTTCAAATTGCTCGGCAGCCTGGTCGTAAACTAAGTTTGCAGCAGAATCGGGAGTCATACGTTTATTTGGACTGGGGATTTTGCCTGTTTTAATTAATTCAGCAGTTTTATAATACGCATCACCTAAGTTGAAGTTTGCTTTATAATAAGTTTGTTTTTCTTTTAATGATTTTTTGTAATAATTAGATGCTTCCATAGGTTTACCACCATGGTAAGAATCGTTCCCTTTTCGCAAAGCTATTTTCTCTTCTTGAGCAATACCTGCAAAAGAAATTAAAATAAGAATGAGAGATATGTATAAATTACGCTTTTGCATTATTAAATAAATTCAGTTTTTTCCAAAGTTTACTTACTCTTTCGGATATTAAAGATTCAATGATTAAGAAAAGTAAAGCGGCACCTAAGAACCATTGAAACTGGTCTTCATAATCAGTGTACATTTTACTTTCTAATTGTTTTTTATCTAACTCTCCAATTTTCCCTAGGATGACATCTAAACCAATATCTGAACTTGTTGCCTGAACATATACACCATTGGCAGCAGCTGAAATATCTTGTAATATTTTTGAGTCTAATTTTGTGACAACAGTATTACCGGTATTATCTTTTTTATATCCACTAACTACACCATCAATTACATTTGGAATTGGAACGCCAGACTCTGAACCAACACCAATGGTGTGAATGACAATATTTTTCTTTGAAGCTTCCTGTGCTGCATCCACTGCGCTTTCATTAGCTTCTTCATTATTTTCTCCATCCGTAATAACAACTATGGCTTTGTTTTTGCCTTCGTCTTTACCAAAACTTTCAACTGATAAATTAATCGCATCTGCAATGTTTGTTCCCTGAACGGGTACTATTTTATTACTAATACCTTCTAAGAATAATTTTGCAGAACTATAATCTGTAGTGATTGGTAATTGCACATAAGCTTCGCCGGCAAACACAATAATACCTAAACGATCTCCCTGTAATTTATCAATCATGTTTTCAATAGCAATTTTTGCTCTTTCTAAGCGATTAGGTGTTAAGTCTTGGGCCATCATACTGTTTGAAACATCCAAACAAACCATGATATCGGCACCCTCACGTTTTACATCTTGAAGTTTTGAACCAGTTTGTAAATTACATAAGCCAAGGATTAAAAATGAAAATGCAATAATGAATAAAATGAATTTAGTATTTTTCTTAGCCTTAGAAACTTCAGGAACTAATTGGCTAATTAATTCTTTATCTCCAAACTTTTGTAATTTCTTTTTTGAGCTATATATATACCAAATGTAGATTGCAATGCAAATTGGGATAATTGCAAAGGCATAAAAGAATATTTGGTTTTCGAACTTAAACATTATGGTATAGCTTTAAATAAAAAACGTTTTAATAAAAATTCTAACAATAAACATATAGCAGCCGCAACTGCTAAGGGTAAAAAGTGCTCCGCTTTATTTGTAAAGCTTTTTTCACTGATAATTGTTTTTTCTAATTGATCAATTTCTTTATAGGTTTTCTCTAAACTTTCTCTGTCGGTTGCTCTGAAATATTTTCCACCTGTCATTTTACTAATTTGAGTCATGGTCGCATCATCAATATCTACATCCACATAATCATATTCCATTTCTCCATTAGGATATAATGCTACAGGCTGAAGCGCTTTACCTTTGCTACCCACACCAATACAATATACTCGCACACCAAATGTTTTGGCAATATCAGCGGCTGTTAAAGGAGCAATTTCGCCAACATTGTTTACACCATCTGAAATTAAAATTACTACTTTACTTTTTGCTTTGCTATCTTTTACACGAGCTACACCGTCTGCTAAACCTAAACCAATAGCAGTGCCTTGATCTAACATGCCTGCTTTAATGTCGCCAAACATGTTTTTAATAATTTTATGGTCTGTAGTAAGCGGACATTGAGTAAAAGCTTCGCCACCAAAAACAACCAAACCGATTTTATCATTTGGTCTTGCATCAATAAAATCACCTAAAAGTTCTTTTGCTACCTCAATACGATTTGGCTTGAAATCCTTTGCTAACATAGACAAGGATACATCTAAACTCACCACAATATCTATACCTTCTGTTTTAGTATCTTTCCAGCTACTACGAGATTGAGGACGAGCAATAGCTAAAATTAAAAGAGAAATACAAAGTAATCTTAAAACAAATAATATATGACGGAATTTTGCTTTTAAAGAAGATTTAATGCCGGTGAATAAATTGAAAGACGAATAATTTACTTCGCCCTCGTATGTTTTTAATTTATAAATGTACCAAGCAATCATCACCGGTATGATGATGAACAACCAGAACCAATGCTTTTCAGCAAATTGTATATCTTTAAAATAATTAAGCACCTGTTTGTTGATTGTTTGGTAATTGTTCTTCTCGCATAGTACCTTTTACAAAGTCAAATGCATTATTCAATGTTAAAGTATGTTCAGCTTCAATAGGAATTTGTTTTGCAAATTTCACAAAGTCGGATAGAGTTAATATTTGAGTTAATTTTGCTTTACTTTCAGAATCTACAACCTGAGATTTGAATATTTTGATAATTTCATCAGAAGTTAATTCTAAAGCATTAATACCAAAGCGCTCTTCAATATATAAACGAACTGTGTCAGCAATACCAGAGTAGTATTCTTTTATTTTATTTTCTTTCCAGATAGCTTCCTGTTTTATTTTTTCTAAGGTTTCTAAAGCCGTCACATGAGCTGGGATTTTAGGTTGCTCAATAATGACTTCTTGAGGTTTTTTCTTAGTTAATTTTCTGATGACGATAATTAGAATAATGATTGCTGCTAAAATAGCTAATCCCCAATAAGCATAAGGTAAATACCATCTCCAGTCAAACGGTTCATCAAATGGTGCTTTTATGTCTTTTACTTTTGTTAAAGAAGTATCTGTAGCAACAGTATTAACTAATAAGTGTAATGGCTCAGTGTAAAGAGGGTTAGCAGTGTCTTTATTGATAACAAATTTGAAAGGAGCGATGTAGTATGCGCCGGAATCAAAAGATGTAACTGTTAATTGAATATGTTGCTGAACAATGTTTGGTTTATTTTTATTAGGTATGGTTGTGTCAATTGGACTAACACTAACAACCTCAATCCCTTTTTTAATAGTGTCTTCAATTAAAGGCCAAAGAATATCAATGTTTTTTTGAGAAGAAGCATCGTAGTTAACATAAATATCTAATTTGGTTTGAGCGCCAATACGAATAGATGTTGAATCTATTACTGCATGAACTTCAACAGGAGTTGTTTGAGCCTTAGCAAATGAAAATGCTAAAAACGAAAAAATAAATAATATGTAATGTTTTATTTTCACTATCTCTTTTTAAATAATGTCATTAATGGTTTGATGTATCCTTCGTGGGTGTGGATGGTTGTGTAATCCACTCCGCTTTTTGTGAAAGTATCTTTTAACTGTGCTTCAAATTTTAAGTGATTTACTTCTAGTTGTTTTCTGAATGCTTTGTCACTCGTATCTACCCACATTAGTTTTCCTGTTTCGTTATCTTTTAATTTAATTAAACCTAAATCAGGTAATGTGTTCTCGTGCTTGTCATTGATTCGAAGTGCAACCACATCATGTTTACGATTGGCAATTTTCATTGCATCAGAATAGTTGTTGTTATCTTTAAAATCGGAAATTAAAAAGCAAATACTTTTCTTTTTTATCACATTAGTTAAATATTTTAATGCTAATTCAATGTTTGTTCCTTTTTGTTCAGGCTCAATATTTATTAGTTCACGAATAATCCTTAAGATGTGTGATTTTCCTTTTTTTGGTGGAATAAATTTTTCGATTTTATCGCTAAAAAATATAACACCGATTTTATCATTGTTTTGCGAAGCTGAGAATGCTATCACTGCGCACAGTTCAGTAATTAAATCTTGCTTGAATTGTTTTTGAGTTCCAAATTGTCCGCTGGCACTCACGTCCACTAAAATCATTACGCTTAGTTCACGTTCTTCTTCAAACACTTTTACGTAAGGAGTTCTTAAACGAGCTGTAACATTCCAATCGATAGTTCTTACATCATCGCCGGGAGTGTATTCACGAACTTCACTAAAAGCCATACCACGACCTTTAAACGCAGAGTGGTATTCGCCAGAAAAAATCTGGTTACTCAAACCCTTTGTTTTGATTTCGATTTTACGTACTTTTTTTAGTAATTCAGCGGTTTCCACAATTATGTTTATTGTTTAATTGTTTTATGTTTGTTGTGTTTATGTTTAATGCCGAAGTAATTCTTTTACATTAAACATGAAACAATAAAACTTCAAACATCTTAAGGTACTTCAACTGCGTTTAACAGCTCATTAATGATATGCTCCGTTGTAATATTTTCTGCTTCTGCTTCGTAAGTTAAACCAATACGGTGACGCATCACATCTAAACAAACTGCACGCACATCTTCCGGAATAACATATCCTCTGCGTTTAATAAAAGCATAAGCTTTTGCCGCTAATGCTAAGTTAATACTAGCACGAGGAGAACCACCGTAAGAAATTAATGGAGCAAATTTTTCTAATTTATATTCTTTAGGGAAACGAGTAGCAAAAACAATGTCAACAATGTAGCGTTCAATTTTCTCGTCCATGTAAACATCTTTCACAACATTTCTTGCGGTTAGAATGTCTTCAGGTTTTAAAACAATATTTGCTTTCGGCATTCCTTGGCGAGAAATGTTAGCTGCAATTACTTTACGTTCATCTTCGCGAGTAGGATAGGTAATTACTACTTTTAACATGAAACGATCCATTTGAGCTTCAGGTAATGGATATGTTCCTTCTTGTTCAACAGGATTTTGTGTTGCTAATACTAAAAACGGGTTAGGTAATTTAAAAGTTTCTTCTCCAATGGTAACTTGTTTTTCCTGCATCGCTTCTAACAAAGCTGATTGTACCTTCGCCGGAGCACGGTTAATCTCATCAGCTAATACGAAGTTTGCAAAAATAGGCCCTTTACGAATAGAGAATTGTTCTTGCTTTTGATTGTAAATCATTGTTCCAATCAAATCGGCAGGTAATAAATCAGGAGTGAATTGAATACGGCTGAATTTAGCATCGATACAAGTAGCTAATGTGTTGATGGCTAAGGTTTTTGCTAGTCCTGGAACACCTTCTAATAAAATGTGACCATTACTTAATAAGCCAATTAATAAACGTTCAACCATGTGTTTTTGGCCTACGATTACTTTGTCCATTTCAGATGTTAACACATCCACAAATGCACTTTCACGCTGAATGCGTTCATTCAATTCTCTAATATCTACTACCATAAGTGTTTTTGTTTAATACAAGCGTCACAAAGTTAGTAATGGTAGGGGTTACAGCTATTTTAGGCTTGTTAAAATATGTTAACAATATAATATGTTTTAACGTTTATTATCCAAATTGGATTTAACATTTATAGGCTATTTTCTACCAGTTATTAGAAAAAAACAACCAGTTACTCAGTTGTTAAAAATTAGTTAAGTAATAAAGTTAATTTTGAAGTAACTAAAACTATTTTTTATGAAAAAACTATTACTACTTTTTAGCTGTTTATCAGTATTTTCGGCTAATTCACAAAACGGGTTTACAACCTACACAACAAATCTGTCATTAACAGGAACTGTATTGCGCCAAACATCTTTTGTTGTTGACAATTCTGGTAATAAATGGATAGGGTTTAAATCCCCAATTGTAAGTGGCAATAATGTTGGATTAGTAAAATATAATAACAATACGTGGACTTTGTATAATACCACTTCTAACCCGGCATTGCCGGCTAATGCTATTACAGCTTTAGCATCCGATAATAATGGTAACATATGGATAGGTTCACCATCCGGTTTGATTAAATTTGATGGAACCTCTTTTACAACTTATAATTCTGGTTTAGGAGCAGCAGTTATAAATTGTTTGGAAGCTGTAGGTAATCAAGTTTATGTAGGAACAAATTCCGGATTGTTTAGGTTTGATGGAAGTAATTTTACTGGTTACAACGTAGGCAACGGAAAGTTGCCTAGTGATACTGTTACTTGTATTAAAGCAGAATCTAATAATTTAATTTGGCTTGGTGGTAAAGATAGATTAGTTCAATTTAATATTAATGCCGCATATACAATTACTAGCTATTCGAATTTAGCTATACCAAATTTACCAGGTAATATTAACTGTGTATATATTGATGGGCAAAATGCAAAATGGTTAGGAACCACAAATGTTGGTATTTTAAAATATACTGGTTCAACTTTTAATAATGCTAATAGTATGTACGTTCTTTTTGGCTCTTCAATTCCAAATAAAGTTGTTGATATTGCCGCAGGTGTTCATAATGGTATTGTTTTTAAGCATACAACGGGAACAACAACTATGGGTACTATAAGTGGACTATCTGAGTTAGCACCTAATAATACAGTTTATCAGTATTATTATCCAGTTAGCACTTATAATTTGGGAGATTATATAGAGAGAGAAGGTACTAAAATTTTAATATCACAAGGAGGGACAACAGTTACATATACATCTCCAAAAATGTATTATAGTTTTGATTATTTAAATTATGTAATGCCATTAGGAGCAGTTAACCCTAACAATTTTAAAACACTGGACATAAATAATGTGAGAGCGGGTATTGCCAATAGAGGCGACATGCATTGGGATATAGGAGGCTCGGGTAATGCGCTATATGAGGTGCCAAAAGGAAGTGGAAAGAATTCTAATTTTGCTTCGGCTTTATGGATTGGAGGACTAGATGCAGGAAATCAATTGCATGGTGCTGCCCAAACGTATCGCCAAGGAGGAGTTGATTTTTGGCCAGGGCCTTTAGACACAATCGCAGCAACTATCGACACAACAACTTCTAAAAACTATGATAAAATATGGAAAGTAAGTTATACTGATATTAATAATTTTATTACTGCTTATAATTCGGGAAGCATAGTAGCAACACCAGATATGTTAACATGGCCAGCCCATGGGAATGGATCTTATTCTCGTAATTTAGCCCCATTTGTAGACCATAATGGAGATGGTATTTACAATCCAAATGATGGAGATTATCCGAAAATTAAAGGAGACCAAACTTTATATTATATTTATAATGATAAGTTGGCAGCACACAGCACTTCTTTTACTCCAATGGGAATTGAAGTACATGGAATGGCTTATGCTTATGGTTGCCCAACATCTGTTAGTGGTAAAAACGAATTAACATATACTACTTTTTACGATTACAAAATTATTAATCGCTCGGCAAACAACTATCATAATGTTTATGTGGGTTTATGGAGTGATGTGGATTTGGGGTATTACGGAGATGATTACATAGGTAGTAATGTGAGTGATAATTATGGTTTTGCTTATAATGCTGATGCTAATGATGAAACCGTTGCAGGCACTCAAGGTTATGGAAGTTATTTGCCTGCTCAAGGATTTAATATTTTAAGAGGACCGGTTGCAAATTTAAATGACGGAATTGACAATAATAATAATGGAGTTGTTGATGAACCAAATGAAGATTGTAAATTAAATAAGTTTAACTTTTTTAATAATTCATTCGCAGGTGTACCGGTTCAAACAACAGATCCTACTAACGGACAAGAATATTATAATTACCTAACAGGTTTTTGGAAAGATGGAACTCCGTTTACTTGCGGTGGAACTGGATATGGAGGAGTAACTAATACTAATTGGGTATATTCAGGTGATCCAATTAATAATGGAGTTAATTCAGATCCTTCAAATACATGTGGTTATTGGATTGAAAACGGAACGGCTGGAGATAGAAGAATGATTTTAAGTTCAGGCCCTTTTACTTTAAATGCAGGTCAAATGCAGGAAGTGGAATATGCTTTTGTAACATCCTTTGATAGTTCTTCTGCTGGTAATAATTTAATTTCTTTAACCAAGCTAAAATCAGATATTCAAAAAGTGAACACGTTTTATAATTTGACAAATAAGCCTAATTGTTTACAATCTATATCAGTTGGCATTACAGAGGTTCCTAAACAAAATGATTTTAGTTTGTATCCAAATCCTGCTAAATCATTAATTATAGTTTCGTCAACTATTAATGGAACAGTAAAAGTAAATTATGAGATTGTTGATGTGTTAGGAAAAGTGGTAATGCAAAGTGGTAATGAGAGCTCAGATAAGTTTTCAATTAATATCAATGATTTAAATTCGGGAATTTATTTTTTAAGACTTCAAGTTAATAATAGTGTGGTAGTTAAGAAATTTGTGAAGGAATAAAAATGTTATTTTTTAAACCTGCTCATGTTTTTTATTTTCTAAAACTGAGCAGGTTTTTATTTTTATGTTAATTGTAGTCTAACAGATAATTAATTATATTTATACATAAAGTTTATATTAGTGAAAAGGTTATTATCTATAATATTTTGGTTAACATTTCATGTTGTTTTTTCACAAAATGGTTTTACTACTTATACTACCAGCGCTGTAATAACTGGCTTGAAAATGCAAACAGCTTTTTTAGTTGATAATAATGGAAATAAATGGATTGGATATCAAACTATTAGTAATGGAAACGCTGGATTATTAAAATATGATAACACAAATTGGACTTTATATAATCAGTCGTCTAACCCAACTTTTCCGTCAAATAGGGTCACAGCTTTAGCTAAAGATAACAATGGTAATATTTGGATAGGATGTGATTCAGGATTGGTAAAATTTGATGGTTCAGTATTTACAACTTATAGTACAGCACAGGGATTACCTATGAAATATATCAATTGCGTTGAAGTTGTTGGAAATCAAATTTACGTAGGTACAAATAAAGGACTATCACGTTTTGATGGAATAAGTTTTAGTAATTATAATGTTGCAAATGGTCAATTACCTTATGATTCAATAAAATCTATAAAAGCTGAATCATCTTCTGTAATTTGGTTGGGAGGCAGAAACAGGCTTATTGAATTTGATATTAACAGTTCTTTCACATCGAATAGTTTCATTAATAATATTATTCCTAGTAATGCAGGTATAGTAACTTGTATTTATATTGATGTTCAAAATAAGAAATGGCTTGGGGTTACAAATTATGGGGGAATGATATTTTCAGGAACTTCATTTATGAAAATTTCAAACGCATACAATTTTGTGGGAGATGTTTTTTCGAGTGATATTGCACCTGGCCCAAATAATGGCGTTGTTTACAGGTATAACTATGATGCAACTAGAAGAGGCTTTATTGAGTTTAATTCTGATAATACATTTAATACTTACTTAATATCTACAAATACTTTTACAAATATTACCTTTGGTAGTTACATAGAATTAGAGGGGGATAAATTACTGTTTAATACTGGAACTTTTTATAGTAATTCTCTAAAACCTTATGGGTTTGGAAGTTTTGATAAAACCTTATACACCGAGTCTTTTGGAATATTGGGAGGGGGAAATTTAAAATTACTTGATATTAATAATGTTAAAGCTGGGATTACTAACAGAAACTTTTTTCATGGGTTTGAATATTATAAGCCTTTTTACGAGGTGCCAAAAGGCAGTGGAAAAAGTACTACAAATGGTTCTGCTTTGTGGATAGCAGGATTAGATGATGTAAATCAATTACATGGTGCGGCTCATATGCATGGAAGTATCGATGGAACTGATTTTTGGCCTGGTCCATTAGATACAATAAATGGAAGTATCGATACCTTAACATCCTGGAATTATGATAAGATATGGAAGGTTAGCTATACAGATATCAATAACTTTATAACGGCATTTAATTCAGGAAGTGTAATAGCTACTCCTGATATGTGGAGTTGGCCTGCCAAGGGGACAGGAAGTTACTCAAGAAATCTTGCGCCTTTTGTAGATTATAATAACGATGGATTATATAATCCTAATGATGGCGATTATCCAAAAATTAAAGGAGACCAAACTTTGTATTTTATCTATAATGATATGTTGTCAGTTCATTCGTCATCTTTTTCTCCTATGGGTATTGAAGTTCAGGGTATGGCCTATGCTTATGGATGTCCAAATTCATTAAATGGAAATAATGAATTGGCAAATAC
Organism: Bacteroidia bacterium; assembly: GCA_035439445.1. Classification (GTDB taxonomy): domain Bacteria; phylum Bacteroidota; class Bacteroidia; order B-17B0; family Aurantibacillaceae; genus UBA4416. Next base: position 36,415 of record DAORKG010000015.1, on the reverse strand, counting down.
TACATTTTACGATTATAAAATCACAAATAGATCGTTGAATAATTACCACAATGTTTATGTTGGAATATGGTCTGACGTGAAAATTGGAAATAATGAAGATGATTATGTTGGATGCAATGTAGCTGATAATTACGGATATGTGTACAATGTAGATTCTGTAGATGAAGATGGTTATAATCAAAGACATTTAGGGTATGGAAACATAGTTCCTGCGAGTGGTACTGTTGTTTTGAAAGGACCTATATCTGTGCCCCAAGATGGCGTAGATAATAACAATAATGGTGTTATTGATGAAATAGATGAAGATTGTAAAATGAGTAAGTTTATTTCATATTATGAGGGGGAAAGTGCAGTCCCTGTTCCGTCAAGCGGTCCTTGTTGCCTTAATCTTAAGGAAGAGTATTATACTTATTTACAAGGGCAATGGAAAGATAGCACTTCAATTCAATGTGGTTCTCGAGGATATGGTACAGGAAATGGAAATACAAATTGGATGTATCCAGGCGATCTTAATAATGTTGGAGTTAATACAGATCCAAATAATACGTGTGGCTATTGGATAGAGCCAGTTCTTGATTGTAGAGATAAAAATTATATTATCAGTTCAGGTCCTTTTACTTTAAATGCAGGTCAAATGCAGGAGGTGGAATATGCTTTTGTGACATCGTTTGACAGCTCTTCAACCACTAATTCTAATTTACTATCAGTTGCTAAATTAAAAACAGATATGCAAAAAGTTACGGCTTTTTATAATCAGGTTAATAAACCAAATTGTTTACAAGCTTTAACGGCAGGTATTTCCGAAGTCGTTAAACAAAATCATATTGCTCTATTTCCTAATCCAGCTAAATCATTGCTTACTGTTTCGTCAACTATTAATGGAACAGTAAAAGTAAATTATGAGATTGTTGATGTTTTAGGAAAAGTGGTAATGCAAAGTGATAATGGAAGTTCGGATAAGTTTTCTATCAATATCAATGATTTAAATTCAGGAATTTACTTTGTAAGGCTACATGTTAATAATAGTATTGTGGTTAAGAAATTTGTAAAGGAGTAGTATATTAAATGCTAAACTTTTAAAAAAGGAAAAGTTTATGACCTTGTTCTAAATCAGTTATCTGAAGTTTATACTCAGTTATAGCAAAAATACCTACATCTGTTTATTTGTTAAAATTTAGTAACCTCTTAGTATTAATTTTGACTAAATCTTAACTAATTGTATGAAAAAACTACTACTACTTTTTAGCTGTTTATTAGTATTTGCAGCTAACGCACAAAACGGATTTACGAGCTTTACAACGAACATTGTGGTTACCGGCGGGGTTAAACTTCAAACTGCATTTTTAGTTGATAATAACTCTAATAAATGGATCGGATTTAGAACTATTACTTCAGGAACAAATATTGCTAATGCAGGTTTGTTGAAATATGATAATTCTAATTGGACGTTATATAATCAAACATCAACACCTGCATTTCCTTCAAATAATGTAAGCGCTCTCGCAAAAGATAATAGTGGTAATATTTGGATAGGAACAAATGATGTAGGATTAGTGAAATTTGACGGAACAAGTTTTACAATTTATAATACAAGCCATGGTTTGCCTACTAATTCTATTACCTGTATAGAAACTATCGCAAATCAAGTATATATTGGTACAACTGCTGGTTTATCAAGGTTCGACGGAATAACTTTCACAAACTATAATGTTGCCAATGGTAAATTAGCACATAATTTAATTTATAGCATAAAAGCTGAAAACTCAAATTTAATTTGGTTAGGGGGTGGTGATAGATTAACTGAGTTTAACATTAATACATCATATACAACAAGCAATTATGTGGATCATATTGGTACTGGGAGAGTAAATTGTATCTATATTGATTCGCAAAATTCAAAATGGTTGGGTACTTTAACTCAAGGGATTTTAAAATTTAGTGGTTCAAGTTTTCAAAATGCAAATACAATTTTTGATATATACGGCTCAAGTATTCCTTCATTAGTAAGAGATATTGCCACAGGACCACACAATGGAATTATTTTTACCCATGTTAATGGGACTTCAACAAATTCAAGTGTTTTTAGTGGATTAACAGAATTGGCTCCGAATGGAAATGTTTATCAATACTTTTATCCAATATCTAATTACACGTTGGGAAATTTGATTGAAAATGATGGTTCAAATGTTTTAATTCTTGATGGACATTTGCCTTTAGTTTATCAAAACTTAAATCCGATTAATAACAGTTATCCATTTGGTTCGGTAAATAATAACAACTTTAAAACTTTAGATATTAATAATGTCAGAGCAGGAATCGCTAATAGAGGAGATATGCATTGGGATATTGCAGGTAATGGAAATGCATTATACGAAGTGCCAAAAGGAAGTGGTAAGAATTCTAATTTTGCGTCAGCTTTATGGATTGGAGGATTGGATGCCGGCAATCAATTACATGGAGCAGCTCAAACGTATCGTCAGGGAGGTGTAGATTTTTGGCCAGGGCCTTTAAAGCTTACAGATGCTAGCATTGATGCAGCAACTAGTAGTCAATACGATAAAATATGGAAAGTTAGTTATACTGAAATTAATGATTTTATCAATAATTATAATTCAGGAAATGTTCAAAATGGCTCATTTACTATCCCAAATGATATATTAACTTGGCCTGGAAATGGAGATGTCAATAACAATCAAGCAGCATTGCTAGCACCATTTGTAGATATTAATTCAGATGGAGTTTATAATCCTATGGATGGTGACTATCCAAAAATAAAAGGAGATCAGGCATTGTTTTTTGTTTATAATGATAATTTAGCGGCACATAGTACTTCTTTTACTCCAATGGGAATTGAAGTGCACGGAATGGCTTATGCTTATGGTTGTCCGGCAGTAGTTAATGGACACAATGAGTTAACCTACACTACTTTTTATGACTATAAAATAATCAATCGTTCAGCTAATAATTATCATGATGTATTTGTGAGTATGTGGAGTGATGTTGATTTAGGATATTATGGTGATGATTATATTGGTAGCAATGTGACTGATAATTATGGTTTTGCATATAATGCAGATTTAAATGACGAAACTGTTGCCGGAACTCAAGGGTACGGTAATTATATTCCTGCACAAGGTTTTAATATTGTTAAAGGACCATTGGCTAATTTAAATGATGGAATTGATAATAATAATAATGGAGTTATTGATGAACCAAATGAAGATTGTAAATTGAATAAGTTTAATTTTTTCAATAATTCTTTTGCAGGAGTACCTTTACAAACTACAGATCCATCAAATGGAGCAGAATTTTATAATGTTATGAATGGAAAATGGAAAGATGGAACACCGTTAACATGCGGAGGAAGCGGATATGGTGGAATAACAAATGTAAATTGGGCATACTCGGGCGACCCTGTTAATAATGGTGTAAATACAGATCCTTTCAATACATGTGGTTATTGGATTGAAAATGGAGTAGCTGGTGACAGACGAATGATTTTGAGTTCAGGTCCATTTTCAATGGCACCCGGACAAATACAGGAAGTGGAATATGCTTTTGTAACTTCTTTTGATAGTTCAGCAACGTTTGGCGGAACAATGTCGTTAGGGAAATTGAAATCAGATATTCAAAAAGTGAACACGTTCTATAATTTGTCAAATAAGCCTAATTGTTTACAATCGATATCTGTTGGTATTACAGAAGTACCAAAGCAAAATGATTTTAGTTTGTTTCCAAATCCAGCTAAATCATTAATTACTATTTCGTCAACTATTAGCGGAACAGTAAAAGTAAATTATGAAATTGTTGATGTGTTAGGCAAAGTGGTAATGCAAAATGATAATGAAAATTCAGAGAAATTTTCAATTAATATCAATGATTTAAACTCAGGTATTTATTTTTTAAGACTTCAAGTTAATAATAGTATTGTGGTTAAGAAATTTGTGAAGGAGTAGGAAAGTCACCCTGAACTTGTTTCAGGGTATCAAATACGTCAAAGTTAACATCAACCAGATACTGAAACAAGTTCAGCATGAAACAAAAAAGCTTTATAAACAGTGTTTATAAAGCTTTTTTGTTTCAATTAGGCGGTTTGAGGCTCTTTTTGTATCTTTACAAGATATAAATTTAATACCATGATTGCAGAAATGAACTTATCAGCCAAAACACAACAGTTAATAGATTTAGAAGATAAACACGGTGCTCACAATTACCATCCTTTGCCTGTTGTTTTAGAGAGAGGTTTAGGAGTTCATGTTTGGGATGTTGATGGAAAACAATACTATGATTTTTTATCTGCTTATAGCGCGGTTAATCAAGGGCATTGTCACCCTAAAATCACTCAAACGTTAATTGACCAAGCACAAAAATTAGCTTTAACATCACGTGCATTTCATAACAATGTATTAGGAGAGTATGAAAAATTTGTAACCGGTATTTTTGGTTTTGATAAAGTATTACCGATGAATACCGGCGCAGAAGGTGTTGAAACAGCTTTGAAAATTGCCCGTAAGTGGGGTTATGAGAAAAAAGGTGTGGCTGAGAACGCGGCTAAAATTATTGTCTGTGAAGGTAACTTTCACGGAAGAACAATTTCTATTGTATCTGCCAGCACAGATCCTGATGCCCGTAAAAACTTTGGCCCATATACCCCTGGTTATGTTACGATTCCTTACAATAATGTATCAGCATTAGCTGAAGCTTTAAAAGATAATACAGTTGTAGGATTTTTAGTTGAACCTATCCAAGGAGAAGCAGGTGTTTATGTGCCAAATGATGGTTACTTAAAAACATGCGCTGATATGTGTAAAGCGGCCAACGTATTATTTATCGCTGATGAAGTTCAAACCGGAATCGCACGTACAGGTAAAATGTTAGCTTGTGATCATGAAGGTGTAAAACCAGATATGTTGATTCTAGGAAAAGCTTTATCAGGAGGAATGTATCCTGTATCTGCAGTATTTGCTAATGATGATATTATGATGTGTATTAAACCTGGTCAACATGGTTCAACTTATGGTGGAAATCCTTTAGGATGTAAAGTAGCTATGACGGCTATGCAAGTTGTATTGGATGAAAAATTAGCAGAAAATGCTAACGAGTTAGGAGAGTTATTAAGAAATGAATTAAGAGCTATTAAGTCTGACAGAGTTACTTTAGTTAGAGGAAAAGGATTGTTAAATGCCATCATCATCAAAGAAAAAGATGGTATTTCGGCTTGGGATGTTTGCTTGAAATTAGCTGAAAATGGTTTATTGGCTAAACCAACTCACGGAGATATCATACGTTTTGCACCTCCTTTAGTTATAACAAAGGAACAAATTTTAGATTGTGCTTCTATTATTAGAAAAACAATAGAGTCTTTTAACTAGTATTTATCTGATTAATTTAAAAAGCCTATCAATTTTGATAGGCTTTTTAGTTGATTGCCGGAGGAGTTTTGCCTTCAAAAATATTGGTGTAAAACACCTTTAAAAATGGCTTTTTATTTAAAACATCTTGCATTAAAAAATAATTATGCTCTATAGTTAGGTACTTTGAAAAATCAACATAGTGAACTTGTTTGCAAAATTCAGGTTGTGGGCTCTCTCCCAACTGTCTTGCTTTAAATAAAATACGCGCACCTCTTAAATTCCTGTCTTTATCATTGATAGTTAGGTAAATGTTTTTTGAGAACGAAAGTTTGTCTAACCATGATTTATGATCTTTTTGATTGACACAGGCAGCATTTAAAATAACATTATCAAATAGGTTGTTTGATATTGACTTGAGTAAATCGTTTTGTAAATCGTACATTAATAATAGATTGCCCATGCTATGATTTAATAAGGTAATAGTTTTAAATTTTTCTGTATGCGTATTTTTATATGTTTCAAATTCTTTTATAAATTTTGCATAAGGTTGTGCAATCAGTGGTGCCACCTGACATGTTTTTTTGATGTTCTTACCGGATGAAATGTAAGGCCGTTCCGTAGGCCAATCAAAGAACAATTCATCTATATTGTATAATCTCATCATTTGAGTGGCTCTGTCAATTCCGGAAGTGAAAGTTTTTCCTAGTCCTTCTGTAAAAACAACCATGTTTTTATAGGTAGATTTTAGGTCAAGCAATTCTGTTAAAGATTTTTTTGGAACTACAATCCATTGGTTATGATTAAAATACACTGCAAAATATTTTAATTGGCCAGTTGTGTCATAATCATAATCTACAAACTTTTGTTCGGCTTCATTGTAGTTTCTTGTAGATACTACGAGTAAACAGGTGTCTTGATCATTGGGAATATATTGTTTGTTTAATCTTGTATTGCTCCACTGACAATATGAAAATGGTGTTCTAAATTTGCTGCCAATCTGAGAAAAATTAGATAAATAAGAGCATATTAATAGTAAAAATAGAATTTGTCTCATGTAATAATAACAACTAAATAAAAATTTTGTTTATGCTTAAGTTATAAAGAATTTATAGTATTTTAGTTAAAAGAAATTTTTATGTCGAACGATTTTAATGAAAAAACAGCAGACACGGGTAATACAATTAAATGTAAAGATTGTGGTGCTAATTTGAAGTATCTTCCGGGCACACCTTATTTGAATTGTGATTATTGTGGTGCTAAAAATGAAATTGCCGTTGAAAAAACCGAAATTATTGAGAATGATTTTGAGAGTTTTTTAAATGAAAAAGCTCATTTGGAAGATAAGCAAACAATTAGTACCGTAAAGTGCTCTAATTGTGCCGCATCTACAACATTAAAACCTAACGTTACATCTTGTAACTGTCCATATTGCGATACACCATTAGTTATTCAAAACGCCTCCACATCTTCCATTATAAAACCATCTTATTTACTGCCATTTAAAATTGATAGAAAAAAATCAACTGAGTTATTTATTAATTGGGCTGGAGGCTTATGGTTTGCTCCAAATAAAATAAAAGAATATGCTCAACACTCGGCTGATAAGTTGAATGGCATTTATATGCCTTACTGGACCTATGATTCGGATACAGTAACCGGTTATAGTGGAATGCGTGGAGTTTATTATTATGTAACTGAAACCTATAAAGATAGTGAGGGTAAAACGCAAACCAGACAAGTAAGAAGAACTAATTGGTTTCCTGCCAGCGGAACAGTTTACAATAACTTTGATGATGTATTGATTGTTTCATCTAAGTCCTTACCGGAAAAATTAGCCAATGATTTGGAACCTTGGGATTTACATGACTTAACTGCATATAATGACAATTTTTTAAGTGGATTTGTAACGGAGAGTTATCAGATAGATCTGAAGGAGGGATTTGAAAAAGCAAAAGACAGAATGCAGGACCGAATTACAAGTTCAGTAAGAGTAGATATTGGAGGTGATGAGCAACAAATTATAAGTATGAATACTGCTTATAATGATATTACCTTTAAGCATATTTTACTGCCTGTTTGGTTGAGTTCTTATAGATATAAGGATAAAGTCTATCGTTTTTTAGTGAATGCCCGAACAGGTGAGGTGCAGGGAGAAAGACCTTATTCTGCAGCTAAAATTGCGGCACTTGTAATAACTGTTATAGTTATTATTGGAGCGATTATTTATTTCTCACAAAAACAAAAAGGAGGGTAAACCTCCTTTTTGTTTTATGCTTTTTTTACTTTTGGTTCTTTATAACCCAGCTTTTTCATACTCTTACGTTTTTGTTTTTTAGCAGCTTTTAATTGTCGCTTTTGTTCACGAGCATTTTGTTTGCTAAGTTGTTGACTTGGTTTGTCTTTCTTTTTCTTTTTTAAATAGGGGTTATAAGCTTCACGTGGTTTATGGCGTTTTCCTGATTTACGCCACATTTTTTTACGTTCATCGCTTTCTGTAAATTGAGCTTTAACAGAAAATTGACCAACAAATAATATAAACAGAGATAAGATGAATAGCTTTTTCATTACTGCAAATAACGGATATATCTCAAAAAGTTACTCCTAATCTGTTGAAAATTACTAACATAGTTTTCCAATAATTAGGTTTTGCGGTTTGTGGCATTTGTAGTAAATTTGTTAGGATTAGAAAAAATATAATGGCAACTAAAGATTGGACAAAAGAAGAAATTTTAGAGGTGTATAACACACCTTTAATGGAATTAATATACAGAGCAGCAGAAGTTCACAAACAACATCATACAGTAGGCGAAGTACAAGTTAGTTCGTTATTATCTATCAAAACAGGTGGCTGTCCTGAAGATTGTTCGTACTGTCCGCAAGCTTCTCGTTACCATACTGAAGTTAAAGTTCACAAATTAATGGGTGTTCCTGAAGTTGATGCGGCAGCTAACAATGCAAAAGCGGGAGGAGCTAGTCGTATGTGTTTAGGTGCAGCTTGGAGAGAGGTGCGTGATAACAGAGATTTTGAAACTGTTTTGGATATGGTTAAAACCATTAACAGTAAAGGTTTGGAAGTTTGTGCTACCTTAGGAATGGTAACTGAAGATCAGGCTAAGCGTTTGGCAGAAGCAGGATTGTATGCCTATAATCATAATATTGATACAAGTGAAGAAAATTACGAGAATATTATTTCTACACGAAAGTTTGATGACCGTTTAAATACTATTAATAATGTTCGTAAAGCTGGCTTAACTGTTTGTTCAGGTGGTATTATTGGTATGGGAGAATCAGTTGAAGATAGAGTAGGAATGTTATATACTTTGAGTTTATTACGTCCTCAACCCGAATCAGTTCCAATTAATGCCTTAGTAGCAGTTGAAGGAACTCCATTAGAAGATCAACCTCCTGTTCCAATTTGGGATATGGTTCGTATGATTGCAACAGCTCGTATTGTATTACCAAGAACTGCCGTTCGCTTATCAGCTGGTCGTTTAAGTATGAGCATGGAGGGTCAAGCATTGTGTTTTATGGCTGGCGCAAACTCTATCTTTGCCGGAGAGAAATTATTAACGACACCAAATCCTTTGTATAATCAGGATATGGAAATGTTTAAAATTTTAGGATTAAATACAAAACAAGCATTTGTAGACAAACTAAAAAAAGAAGAGTTAGTATAATATTTTTAAGAAGTGATAATTATAAAATGAGTGGAACAAAAAAAAATCCATCTACCATTACTTCTTTATTACAACAACGAATAGATAAAGGGAGCCTTCGCTCCCTTATTTCATTATATCCTAAAATAGATTTTTCAAGTAATGATTACCTGGGATTTTCATCAAAAGGCTTATTAAATGAAGAAATCAGAAAAATGGATTCATCCATTAAAATAGGTTCTACGGGGTCACGATTAATTAGTGGTAATTCCAATTTATTTAATGAAATAGAAAATGAAATTGCAAAATTTCATCATTCCGAATCAGCTTTAATATATAACTCCGGTTATGATGCCAATTTAGGTTTGTTATCCAGTGTCCCACAGAAAGGAGATTTGATATTAAGCGATGAGTTGATTCACGCTTCTTTAATTGACGGTATTCGATTAAGTTTTGCAACACATTATAAGTTTAAACATAACGATGTAAATTCCTTAAAAGAACTATTAGAGAGACACGAAAATACTTTCAATGAAATTTATATTGTAGTAGAAAGTGTTTATTCTATGGATGGAGATTGTGCTCCTCTTTTAGATATTTTGAAATTGTGTAATAAGAAAAATATACATTTAATTGTAGATGAGGCTCATGCTATTGGTGTTTTTGGAGAACAGGGTAGAGGATTGTGTGATGAATTACATATTGAAAAGGATTGTTTTGCAAGAATATATACATTCGGAAAAGCAATGGGGTGTCATGGTGCAGCAATTGTGGGAAGTGAGGAATTGAAAAAATACTTAATTAATTTCTCACGTTCTTTTATTTATACTACCGCTATGCCTGAACACAGTTTATTAGCTATTAAGTCTGCTTATTATTTGCTAATAAAAACAGATGAAATCGATAAACTAAAAAGTAATATCTCTTATTTTAATTCTTATATAAATAACTCTTATAATTTTATAAAAAGTGAGAGCGCTATTCATTGCAAATTAATATTTGGTAATACTCAAGTACAAGAAGCTGAGATGAGATTACGACATTTGGATGTTTTTGTGAAATCTATCAAAAGCCCTACTGTAAAGGAAGGACAGGAGCGCTTAAGGATTTGTTTGCATTCGTTTAATTCAAAACAAGAAATTGACTTATTATTAAGTTCTTGTTAAGTTTTATTTTTTTTACGCTTAATTTTCATCTGTAATCATTTGGTTGAAGGGCTAGCCCCTCATCATGAAAGGTGCTGGCACTCTAAGTGTTTTTTTATGGTTGATTTATTTTTACTGTTAAATCGAACCAAATGATGCGTTTCTATCTATTATTGGGCTTTGTAGTATTTTATAATTCCATATTAAAGTCTCAATCTACATTTGATTTATCAGGATATTCTCCTAGTTTAACATGGACTGCAAATTCATATGCCTATACAAATACTCAAAATGGAACAACCTTAACGCTTAAGATTTCCCATAGTAGTAATCCAGGCTGGTTTAATTTAACAGGACCGGCAGGAGTTTCAGGAACTTCTCCAAATTGGAAAACATATACACCAGGTTCCTGTGGTAATATCACCGGCTTGTACTTAGCAACTAATCGTTCATCAACTTCTCCTACTGTTACTGCAGATATGTCATTTTCTCCCTCTGTATGTGGACCAGTAACATTTACAATTTCTGATTTGAATGGTGCTGATAATAGTTTTAGAGATGATATAAGAATTACAGCATATGACCAAACCGGCGGACAAATTGCATTAACAACAGCAATGGTAAGTAAAAATGGTGCAACATCATGTACAGGAGGTTTTATAGGTGCGGCTTATTTAACAACCACAAGTGGTTCATTGCAAGTTTCTGGTTGCTCATATGATGATTGCAATGCAGATTATTTTACAATATCATCATCGTCAAAAATGATTAGCAGAATAGTTATTGATTATGGTTCGGGAAATAGAGATTGGTCAGGCAACACAATATCAGATCCTGCTTTGCAATACATTATTTTAGGAAATATAAAAGCATATACTCCAGTAGTTAATATAGCAACTAGTTGTGTTTCAAATCCTATTACTTTAACAGGAAGTATAGGAGGCGGTGGATTTCCTCCAACAACAAACCCAGCATCGCCTTATCCCGCTGTTGTTTCTTTGCCTGGAGCTCCAACATATGCATGGGTAGGGACTGCAGGAACAATTAATTCTCCTTCAGCAATTGCTACAACTGTATCTGGATTAACAAATGCAGGCGGTACTTTTACTTTAACGGCGCAAAACAATAAGGGCTGTGTTGCAACACAAACAATTTCTGTTAGTTCTGTCAACTGTGCAATATTACCTGTTGAGTTAATAATGTTTAAGGCAATTAGAACAGAGAAGAATGTATCAATTCAATGGCAAACACTTACAGAAAAAAATAATGATTATTTTGTGGTTGAGCGTTCAATCGATGGGATTAGTTTTGAAGAAATTAAAAGAATTAAGGGGGCCGGAAATAGTTTTGAGTTGAGAAATTATTTTATAATAGACGAAAATCCAAACAGTGAAATTTCATACTATAGATTGAAATTAATTGGTTTTAATGGTAGGGTGACTTATTCGGATATTGTGAGTATTGAGGCTGATATCTCAAAAGCCTCTATTAGTCGTATTGCTCCTAATCCTTCAAGTTCAAGCATTGGATTTGATTTTTATGCTCCTGAAAAGGGAGAATTATTATATGAAATAACTGACTTAACCGGAAGAGTATTAATTTCAGAATCAAAAATGGTAGAAACAGGAAACTCAAAAATCATTAGTTCATTGGATGTTTTGCCTGTTGGTATTTATTTTTTGAAAGTGTCTTTTGAGAAAACAAATTTTAATACCATCAATAAAATTTTCAAGAATTAGAAGTTTTCTTCACAACACAAACACATCTAAATCCTGTCCATGAGTTTGGTTTTGTGAATGCCTGATCTTTTCCAACTCTGCATTCTTCAAGCCTGTTTCTCCAGCTTCCACCCTTGCAAATGCCTTGCTCTTTTATCATTTCAGCTACATTTCCTAACATGTTATATAAGCCAATGAAATTTTTCTCGTATGATTTTACAGGAGCTGTCACATCTGGATAGGGAGCATGCATGCAATCTCCATTTGGTAAAGGATTAATACAATTCAATAAGTAAATCCCTTTCTCGTTTTTTCCATTATTATTTAGAGCAAAAGAAGATGTTTCAGCTAGATTTTCCCATTCAGCTTTTGTAGGCAAACGGTATTCAAAATTATGGTTTGAAAAATCCTTTTTACGAGTTAAAAATGTTTTAACACGCTCCGTTCTCCATTTGCAGTATGCAATTGCTTGCTCATAACTAATTCCTACAACTGGATAATCTTTATATGCTGGATGACGATAATAGTATTGCACATAAGGTTCGTTATATGCCAATTTTTCTCTCCAAACTAAAGTATCAGGTAAAACTGCTAAATGTTCTTTTGAATTAGCGCCATAAATAGCTTTTGTCCAGTGCTCAAACTCTAACCAACTAAAATTAGATATTTCTGTTTCATCTGCAAACAACGTGTCATTTATTTGCATGGTACCAGGTGGTACAAAAGTTTTTTCTTTTGTAAAAGAAAGGCACAGTAAAGCTACTGCAATAGATGCAATTATTGTTTTTTTCATAAGTAGTGGTTTTTATGTTTGATTTATATACCTATAGCTTTTTTTAAATCCGCCGCATCATTTACATTGGCGTCAAGTTCGGTTACAGGTATTTTATTTTGTTTAGAAGCAATTATTTCTGAAAAAGTTTCTTTATTACACAAGTATAATTTTCCATTGGTTAAAATACATAAACTGTATTTTTCATTTGGGTTATATGGAAGTTGACCGTATTGTAAATTATAAACTATATTTCTTGAATGAGATATTAAATAAACAGTTATTGGTCTAACAGACTTTCCATTACTAACAATATATGTAGGATTTAATTTTGCTTGATTAGGAAGATTATGCGGACAATCAGAGTTATAAATATTAAATCTGCTAATATTAAATATTCTTACTACTTTTTCCTGGTTCCCCATTGAATTATATTCTTCATCTAATTTTCGTTGCTGCTCTTGCCAGTATTTTATATTTGCCTGAACTTGTTCTTCTTTTAATCTTTTTCTTTCTTCAAAAAGAGCAGCTTGTTTTGCTTCAAATTCTTCTTTCAATCTCTTTTCATCAGCTTCTCTTTTTGCAGCTAGTGTTTTATATTCCGCAAATTTTGATTCATATGATTTTAATGCTTGCTCATAATCGGCTCCGGATAAGGCAGGGTAAACAATTAGCTTTTCTACTCTCTCTCTTAATTTTAAAGTTAGTAAATAGTTTTTCCCTTTTTGTGGACCTTCTGAAACTTCGGCACTACTCCAAGTAACATCAGCTAATTTTGAATTGTAATTTTTGTTTTCTGTTCCAACTTCAAATACAGCATTTTTAAATGCTGCTAATTCAGGAAACTCTTTGTAATTTACATCTAATTGAAATTGTGGTCTGCCGGCAATTGCTTTTGCAGGTTTATTAGGTTCAACATGTTTAGGTAGTTGATTTACCTTTTGATTATAAGTCACTCTCTCAGCTTCTACTTTTGGAGGAATTGCATCTATTTGTTTTTGTAATTCATTGGCTTTAGGAGAATCTGTTTTTTCGATTTCTTTTGATCGTAATTGTTGAGCTGGTAATGATTGGTTTTTATTTAACAATGAATTATCTCGGCTTATGTATGTCCAGTTTTTGGCTATCGTATCTAATTCATACATGTTGTATTTGTCTTCTTTATGTTCAGATGCAAATTCAACAGTAATTTGTTTTTTTGGATTAATAAACACTGGCACTCCATTTTGATAGCCTTTAATATCAATCATTCCGGCACTTTCTAAATGAGATTGAACTCCTGCACTGTCATAAGTCATCGGGATTCCACTAGCGATGATGTCTGCTTGATTATGAAATTCTCTGTATTTAATTTCAACTTCTCCAACAATATCTTGGCCTTGTTTGTCAATAAAGGCGTTTTTAGGAATAATAATTTTGGAGTTGGATTTATGTTTTATGGTAGCACCTTGTTCAGCTTTTACTTTGTAGGAAGAGTAAGGTACGTTTAGTTTAGAGATGGGAGGAGCGATAAAAGCTTTATTTTGCTTATTCTCTGGGGAATTTGTATGTTGATTTTGAGAAGTAACTATTTTATCATTAACTGTTTCTTTTGGTGGTTCTTTTTTAAATACGGCGAAATAAGTAACTGTGCAAACAACGGCGACTCCCGCTATGATTGCCGAATAGGTTACTTTTTTATTTTTTAAAAAGTTAACATCACTTCGGGCTTTTTCGATGCTTTGTTTTTTGAACTTGTTGACTAATTCGCCAAAATCTTTGTGTGAATTAATTTCTTCGTCAGTAACTGGCTCTCTGTCAAGATTAAATTTTGTTCCCATTATTTGGATGTTTTTGTAAGCGTTTTTTTAACTCGTTCTAAAATGCGATATAATTTCACTTTAGCATTAGTTTCAGTTAAATTTAATATCTCTGCAATTTCTTTAAATGCGCGTTTTTCAAAAAAACGTAATTCTATCAATTGAAGCTCATCTTCGGGTAATTCTTTAATCACATTCATTAAAATCCCTTTGTACTGCTCCATATATTCTTCTTCAACCTCTTCGCAAATATGTCTTAAATCACTAACGTCGGCATTAATAGTTCTTAAGTTTTTTTGATTTCTAAATAATTGCATTACTTCACTATGAGCAATACGATATAACCAACTTGCAAAAGGAACACCTTTATATTCATATTTTTCAATATTGGTTAATGCTTTTAAAAACACTTGAGCAGTCAAATCAAATGCAGTGTCTTTGTCGTCCATACGTTGGTAAACATATCCAAAGATTTGTTTGTAGTATTTGTCGTATAATGGCCCAAAATGTTCTGGGTTTTGTTTAGCAGCTTCAATGATGGTTTGCTCATCGAGCAACATCTCTGCGGTATGGTGATATCGGGGTGAAAATTCCATATGAACTGCGTCTAAAAGCATTACAGAACTTATAATACAATTGAGGTAAAATAGTTACATGTATCGGTTAAATAAATGTTACAGGGAACTTAAGTGTCTGAAAATCAATCCTATTATTTTCAGTCTGCCTGAGTAAAATTATTTATTCTTTGGGTGAAACGCAATTTTGAATGAGTGAGTTGAAAAATTAATATTCTTAAAAATCTATAATTTATTCCTAATTACACAAATAAAGTGCTCAATATTTTATGTTTATCATTAATACTATTTTGAATTTTGTATAAAGTTTGAACTTCAAAAAACATACAAATTTCATTACTATTTACTCATCACATATACTTATTTAATAAGTTTTTTGGAGTATTTTATATTTTTTATTGAAATTCCAAAATCCTACAAAATGAAATTATTTTTATTCTCTAATATTGCTTTTAAATCAGATTAAAATCTACTACAAAACCACTAAACACTTACAAAATGAGAATAATTTTATTATTTAAAATTTATCTAGTTTCCTTACTGTTTTTTTCTTACAAATTACAAGCTCAGGGTGGGGATAATGCAACAGCAGCTGCTGCAAGTCCCATAACGCTTCCTTTCTCTTCTAATGGAACCACATGTGGACATGTAGATAATTATAATCCTCTTGGTCCATACGGAATTACTCCAGATGGGAAAGACTGGTTATATTATTTCTGTGCACCAACATCCGGAGTTATAGATATCATGATGTCGAATGCTTATGGTACACCACCAGCAGTTATGGTATATACTTCTACGCCTAATGCGTCCGGTTCTAATTGGGCTTCTACAAATTTTACAGGAGCTAATTATATGAATAGTATTCTTTCAGTTACAGCCACTGCAGGCAGTTGTTATTACGTAATGATTGATAATTATCCAACAGCAACATTCACTGAAACATGTATTAGTTATTCATTAACTATTCAATATCACGTCAATCAACCAGTTGCGCCATTGCAACCTGCTTGTACAAATATTGGTTACGATAATGGTGATTTATCTGGATGGATTGGAACAACAGGAGCGGTAAATATCGGAGCAACTGGAGCGCCAACCCCCACATATATTCCTATGTATTATGGTATTTCACCTACTCAACATTCAGTTACAAGTGGGCCAGGGATAGATCCCTATGGTGGATTTCCAATAGTTAATCCCGCGGGAGGAACAAATTCTATAAGGCTTGGTGATTTTGGGACATTTGGTTCAACAGGGCAGTACTTAGGTGGTGTTCCAGGAGCATGTGGAGCAACATTAGAACAAAAATTTACTGTAACGGCTTCCAATGCCTTATTTGTTTATTACTATGCCGTGGTTATTCAGGATGCAGGTTCTGATCATACCAATCAGGAACAACCATTTTTTAAAACTGATATTTATGATTGTTCAGGAAATGCAGTTGCTTGTGGTCAGTATT
Organism: Bacteroidia bacterium; assembly: GCA_035439445.1. Taxonomy (GTDB): domain Bacteria; phylum Bacteroidota; class Bacteroidia; order B-17B0; family Aurantibacillaceae; genus UBA4416. The sequence continues at coordinate 19,934 of DAORKG010000015.1, read as the reverse complement.
TAGTAACTGGAGGGCCTGGAATACCAGGTTTTACATTAGCAGGAGTTGGGAGCAATGTTTATTGGAAAAACTGGTCACCAGTAGCAGTAGATTTAACTCCATATATAGGTACTTGTGTAACAGTGAGGTATACTGTTGGAGATTGTACTAGAGGAGCGCATTTTGCATATGCTTATATTGATGCTACATGTTCTCCATTGGCTATAACTGGAATTAATAAAGTGTGTCCTACTAAATCAACAGTATTAAGTGCGCCAGTTGGTTTGTTTACTTACTCTTGGACTCCAGGTGGAGCAACAACACAGACAGTAGCTGTTACTCCTACAACAACTACAACGTATACTTGCCAGTTAACTTCTTATGCAAATTGTACAACATTTTTAACATATTCCGTCTCTTTATATCCATCAGCTATAGCTTCTGCTAACTCTACAACTATTTGTGCAGGGACAGCTGCTGCATTAACAACTACAGTTAATAATGGAGCAGGATCTTATACTTGGTCTCCAAGTGGAGGAAATGCAGCGTCAGCATCCGTTTCACCTGGGTCAACATCTATATATACCTTAACGTATTCTGATTCGAATGGATGTCAAGATACAGCCTTAAGTCGAGTAACGGTTAATCCATTGCCTACGATGACAACACCTACTAATACATCCATATGTCATAATGGAAGTGTTCCAGCCTCAGCTTTTTCTAGTTCTGTTTCAGGAACAACTTTTAACTGGACAAATACAAACACTTCTATCGGCTTGGGAGCAAGTGGAACAGGGAATACTCCAGCCTTTACTGCTAATAATACCGGATCATCTCCTGTAAGTGCTGTAATTTCAGTCACACCAACAGCTAATTTATGTGTAGGGCCTCCTATAAATTATACAATCACAGTAAATCCAATACCAAATATTAATGCAGTTCCAAGTGGCACTTATTGTGCTGGAACAACAGCGCCGGCAGCTAATTTTACGGGTAGTGTAACAAGTACAACTTATAGCTGGAGTAATACAAATTCAAGTATTGGCCTAGCAACTTCAGGCATTGGAAATATAGCGTCATTTGCAACAACTAATACTTCCTCTTCTGGTATATCAGGTGTTGTTACTGTAACTCCTTCCGCAAATAACTGTATTGGAGTCCCTACTAATTATACAATTTCAGTAAACCCAATTCCAACTGTTAATTCGGTTCCTAGTTCTACTTATTGCAGTGGCGTTACCGTGTCGGCAACAACATTTTCTGGGAATGTAACAGGTACAACATATAATTGGACAAATACTAATACTAGTATTGGAGTTGCAAACTCAGGTTCAAATACAGTACCTTCATTTAATGCATCCAATAATGGTTCGGGGCCAATATCAGGTGTTATTACTATAACTCCTACAGCTAATTCATGTATTGGAACTCCAACAAGCTATACTATAGGAGTAAATCCTATACCAAATGTAAATGCTATAGCTAGCGGAACTTATTGTGCAGGTATTAATGTTCCCACTATTAACTTAACAGGAAGCGTAACAAGTACGACTTTTGATTGGTCGAATACAAATACCGCCATAGGTTTAACTAATTTAGGTACTGGGAATATTCCATCTTATACTGCAGCAAATTCAACAGCATCAGGAATATCAGGTATTATAACTGTTACTCCATCAGCTAATGCTTGTATTGGAACTCCAATAAACTATACTGTTGTTGTTAACCCAATACCATCAGTTAATACGGTTCCAAGTGCAACATATTGTAGTGGGGCAACGGTTCCTGCAGCAGCATTTGCTGGTAGTGTCACAGGAACAGCGTTTAATTGGACAAATAATAACACATCCATAGGAGTTGCCAGTTCAGGATCAAATACAGTTCCATCATTTAATGCATCCAATAATAGTTCAGGACCAATTTCAGGAGTTATAACTGTTACTCCATCTGCAAATTCATGCGTAGGTTCATCTACTAATTTTACCATTACTGTAAATCCAATACCAAATGTAAACTCAGTTCCTAGTGCTACTTATTGTAGTGGAGTTTCGGTTCCAGTTACTAATTTAACAGGAAGTGTAACAAGCACAACATTTGATTGGTCAAATACAAATACATCCATTGGATTAACTAATTTGGGCAATGGTAATATACCATCATATACTGCAGCAAATGCTACAACATCTGGTATATCTGGTGTTATAACAGTAACACCAACTGCTAATGCCTGTGTTGGAAGCCCTGTAAATTATACTGTAGTGGTTAACCCTATACCAAATGTGAGTCCTGTAACAAGCACAGCAGTTTGTAGTGGAGCTAATGTTTCTACGGTTAACTTTTCTGGAAATGTGATAGGTACTTCTTTTGTTTGGAATAATTCGAACACTACTATAGGTCTAGGGAATTCAGGTATAGGAAATGTACCTTCTTTTACATCCAGTAACTCTAGTGTTTCATCAGTGATAGGTGTTGTTTCAGTAACCCCAACTGCTAATTCATGTTTAGGAATCCCTATTAATTATTCTGTTACGGTAAACCCGAATCCTTTAGCTCCTACTGTTTCAAATCCAACCATATGCCCCGGTTCATCAGCAACATTAACCGCAACGGCACCGGGTGGTACTTATAATTGGTATGATAATAATGTATCAGGGACCTTGCTTGCAACAAATGCCAGTTATACAACACCATCTCTAACAACTACAACATCTTACTATGTGAATACTACAAATGCGTTTGGATGTGTAAGTCCATTTACTCCTGTAACTGCTACAGTTCTGAATTTTTTAGCTGTTAGTGCATCGCCAAATCAAACTATTTGTGTTGGAAGTAATGCAACATTAGGTGTTAATCCATCAGGTGGAGGATATGTGTATTCTTGGGATTCTCCGGGCAGTATAGCTTTTTCCAATATAGCTAATCCATCAGTTACACCAAATACTACAACTAATTATACTGTTACAGTTACTAGTCCGAATGGATGCACAGGTTCAGCTCAAACACAAGTATTTGTCAATCCACTACCAATTGCTTATGCAGGAAATCCAATTGCTTTTTGTGACGGACAGTCCGGAAGTATCGGTTCAGCTCCAATTTCAGGATATTCGTATTCATGGATCCCAACAACTGGCTTAAATAACCCTTCGGTTTCAAATCCAGTAGTAACTTTGCAAAATTCTGGTTCTACTCCATCAACTAGTAATTATACTTTAACGGTAACATTAAATGGTTGTCAGGCAAGTAATCAAGTTCAGGTAACAGTTAATCCATTGCCTCAATCGGTTGCAGGAACTCCTTTAACTTTATGTTCGGGACAAAGCGGAACACTAGGAACTGTAAATAATTCAAATTATTCATATGCTTGGACTCCAGCAACTAATTTAAGTAGCTCAACTATTTCGAATCCTTCAGTTAGTGCTATTAATGTAGGTTCATCTAATTTAAACTATACTTATACAGTTACAACTACAGAGGTTTCAACTTCATGTCAATCAAATGCTCAGGTTGTTGTTTCAATTCTTCCATTACCTACTGTTAATGCAGGAAGTAATACAGGAGTTTGTGAAGGAGTGGCTAGTATTCAATTAAATGGAACAATGGGAGGCGCTGTAAATAGCGTTATATGGTCAGGAGGAACTGGAAGTTTTAATGCAAGTAATACGATTTTAAATCCATCATATATACCTTCATCTGGTGATTTTATGAATAGTTCAATGACATTAACACTTACAGGATTATCAATTGCTCCATGTCCAAATGTAACTTCTACGGTTCAAATTGATTTTTACAAAAAACCTGCAATTAATTTTATAGTGAATTATCCTGCTGGTTGTCCTGAACATTGTGTCCATTTCACAGATCAATCGATGGTGCCACCTCCTGATGCGATTCAATCTTGGTCGTGGAATTTTGGTGATGGAGGAACAAGTTCGGTTCAAAATCCGGATCACTGTTATACTCAATCAGGAAAATATAGTGTAACCTTAACTGCTACTACTAATCACATGTGTTCAAATACATTAACCATACCTGATATGGTTGAGGTATATCCGGTTCCTGTAGCAGCTTTTTATGCTACTCCTCCAGTTGGAAATGTTTCAGACCCTAATATAGAATTTCAAAATACATCACAAGGTGCAGTAAGTTATATTTGGGGATTTGGTGATGAGTTTAATCCTAATGACAACAGTTCTACAGCAATTAATCCAAGCCATGCTTACACAAATTCAGGAGAATATGTAGTGACATTAATTGCTATTTCTGATCATGGTTGTGAAGATAGAGCATCAATGACAGTGAAAATAGACCCTGAGTTTACATTTTATATACCGAATTGTTTTACTCCGGAAGCTGCAGATGGCATAAACGACATATTCACAGGAATGGGTGTTGGAATTGAAAAATATGAAATGTGGGTATTTGACAGATGGGGAGAGAAAATTTTCTATACAGATGATATTCATAAAGGATGGAACGGTAAAAAATTAGGGCATGATAATGTTGTGCAACAAGATGTTTATATATGGAAAGTAAAACTAACAGATGTATTTAATAAAAAACATGAATACATAGGTCATGTTACATTACTTAAATAAAACAAAAGCCGCTAATTATTTAGCGGCTTTTGTTATAGAAAATGAATTATTAAAATAATGTTTTAGCTTTTGAAATAGCAGAGCCTAATCCCTCTAATTTACTTCCTCCCGCTTGAGCGTAGAAAGGTTGCCCACCGCCACCGCCATTGATTTCTTTAGCTAAATCACGGATGATATTTCCTGCATTTAAGTTTTTTTCTTTCACCAAATTATCATCTATTATAACAGAAATACTTGGTTTACCTTTCACTTCAGCTCCAATTACACAAACACAGTTGTCAACTTGGTTTCTGATTTCAAATAAAATATTTTTGATTTCTTCTGCACTGTCAAAAGCAATTTGCTCAACAATGATATTGATGCCATTTTTATTTTGAACCTTAGATAATAAGTTTTGCTTAATGCTTTGAGCTTTTTCTTTTAATAAAGATTGTAATTGTTTTTGTAACTCGCTATTTTCTTCTACTAAATTACTTAAGCTTTTTACAACATCTTTATTGTTTTTCAAAATAGCTTTCACTTCGTTTAAAGTTGCTATTTGACTTTCAAAAAACTCTTCAGCTTTAACCGCAGTTACTGCTTCTAAACGACGAATACCTGCCGCAACAGCACTTTCAGAAATAATTTTAAAATAACCAATTTGTCCGGTTGCTTTTACGTGAGTCCCGCCACATAACTCAATCGAATAGTTTTTATCGAACTCAACCACACGCACAATGTCTCCATATTTTTCGCCAAACAATGCCATTGCCCCAGTTTTTTTAGCGTCGTCAATACTCATTTGTTGAATATTGCTAGCAATGTTTTCACGAATTTTTGTGTTTACTATTTTTTCGATTTGCGCTAATTCCTCATCTGTTATTTTAGAGAAATGCGAGAAATCAAAACGTAAATATTCATCATTTACTAAACTTCCTTTTTGCTCAACATGTGTTCCTAAAACTGAACGTAAAGCCGCATGTAATAAGTGAGTAGCACTATGATTATTTTCTGTATAGATACGTTTTTCTTTATTTACCCTAGCAGTAAAGGTTGCTGAAACATTTTCAGGTAATTTATCACAGAAATGAATAATCACACCATTTTCTTTTTTCGTATCAGTAATATTTATTCTGTCATTTATGTTTTCTAGAGTACCAGTATCTCCAACTTGTCCACCACTTTCAGCATAAAATGGAGTTTTTGTCAGTACAATTTGAAATTGCTCTTTGTTTTTTGATTTCACTTTACGGTACCTTACGATCTGAGTATCGCATTCTAGCTCGTTGTAGCCAACAAAATCTGTAATATTTGTTTCTTCAGTTTTAATAACATTTACCCAATCATCCGTATCAACTGCAGTTGCAGCTCTTGATCTGTCTTTTTGTTCTTGTAAGTATTTGTTAAATCCAACTTCATCAATACTTAAATCGTAACCGCGAGCAATTAATGATGTTAAATCAACTGGGAATCCGAATGTGTCATACAATTCAAAAACTATTTTTCCATCAATTACATTGGATGTTTTTGCATTAACCAAATCAATACAAACTTGGTCTATTCTACGTAAGCCAATTTCTAAAGTTTTGTAAAATGCCTGTTCTTCTTCTTTAATAACCTTTTCTATTAATAATTTTTGAGAAACTAACTCAGGAAATTGTTCTCCTAATTGGTGAGCCAATGTAGGAACAATGCGGTACATGAATGGTTCTTTAATATTTAAAGATTGGTATCCATAACGAATAGCACGGCGTAAAATACGACGAATGACATAACCTGCACCTGTGTTACTAGGTAATTGTCCATCTGCAATTGAGAAAGAAATTGTACGAATGTGATCCGCTATCACACGCATTGCAATATTAATTACCAACTGTTTTTTGTGGTTATCTTCATCCTCCGGTTTGTAACGCAAACCACTTAAGTCTTCAATTTTATTTAATAATGGCGTAAAAACATCGGTATCGTAGTTTGACTGTTTGTTTTGTAAAACACGAACCAAACGTTCAAATCCCATACCGGTATCTACATGTTGTTTTGGAAGCTTCTCTAAACTTCCATCTGCTTTACGCATAAACTCCATGAATACATTGTTCCATATTTCAATTACTCTAGGATCATCATTGTTTACTAAAGTAGCGCCATCTATTTTAGCTCTTTCCTCGTCGCTTCTTCCGTCATAATGAATTTCTGTACATGGTCCACATGGTCCGGTATCTCCCATTTCCCAGAAGTTATCTTTTTTGTTTCCTTTTAAAATGCGCTTTTCCTCAATATATAATTTCCATGTATCATAAGCTTCTTGATCAAACGGAACATTTTCTTCAGGACTACCTTCAAACACAGTAACATATAAACGAGATTTATCGATTTTATAAACTTCGGTTAATAACTCCCATGCCCAGCTAATTGCTTCTTTTTTAAAATAATCACCAAAACTCCAGTTACCAAGCATTTCAAACATGGTATGGTGATAGGTGTCAACACCAACTTCTTCTAAGTCGTTGTGTTTACCGCTTACACGCAAACATTTTTGAGTGTCGGCAACGCGTGGATATTTAATAGGTGCATTACCTAAAAAAATATCTTTAAATGGTGCCATACCACTGTTGTTGAACATAAGCGTTGGATCGCCTTTTACAACCATAGGTGCAGATGGCACAATTTGATGACCTTTTGATTTGAAAAAATCTAAAAATGTTTGACGTACTTTATTTGATTCCATAGTATTTTAAAAACAAGTAGCGAATATACTAAAATCACTGGGATGGTAAATCACAAATTATTCACTTTTTAGTAAGATTTTAGGAATAAAATGAGCTTCTAAAAGTCAATCATTTTGCTATATTTGTTAGCCCTTTTTAAAGGTAAATCATGTCAAAAGTAAAATATAAGTTTAATACCAAATCTCTAACCTACGAGAAAGTAAAAGTTACTTTTAAGCAGCGTTTATTGCAGGTGCTTTCTTACCTGGCAATCGGACTTGTATTTGCCACAGTTACGATGTTAATAGCTTATCGTTTTATTGATTCTCCAAAAGAAAAACAATTAAGAAGAGAAGCTGAGGTAATGAAATTACAATATGATTTATTAAATAAAAAAATGAATCAGGTACAAGCTGTATTGAATGATTTACAGGATAGAGATGATAATATTTATCGTGTAATTTTTGAAGCTGAACCTATTCCTAATTCTGTTCGTCAGGCTGGTTTTGGAGGTTCAGATAGATACAAAGATTTGGAAGGCTATGATAATACTGAGTTGATGAAAGATGCAACCGAGAGATTGGATAGAATCACTAAACAATTATATATTCAATCCAAATCGTTTGATGAGGTAGTTAAAATGGCTAAAGGTAAAGAAAAATTAATAGCATCTATCCCTGCTATTATGCCTTTGAATAATAAAAATTTAAAACATGCTCCAAGTGGTTATGGTTGGAGAACTCATCCAATCTATAAAACACAAGAGTTTCATCCCGGAATGGATTTTACTGCAGAACAAGGAACTCCAATTTATGCTACAGGAGATGGAGTAGTGGAAGTGGCTGATGCTTCTGCTCAAGGATATGGAAACCATGTAGTGATTAATCACGGTTTTGGTTATAAAACACTATACGGACACATGAGTAGAATGGCTACAAAACCTGGCGTAAAAGTTAAACGAGGAGATTTAATTGGTTATGTTGGAAGCACAGGTTTAAGTACAGGGCCACACGTGCATTACGAAGTTATTAAAAATGGAGAGAAAGTAAATCCTATCAATTTCTATTATAACGATTTATCTCCAGAGGAGTACCAAATTATGTTAGAGCTTTCTTCTAAATCAACTCAATCTTTCGATTAATGAGCTCTACCTACAAGATTGGATTTTACACTGCCATTTCTTTGGTAATTGCTAATATGATAGGCACAGGTGTGTTTACAAGTTTGGGTTTTCAGTTGTTTGATATCCATTCTGTATTTAGCATTTTAGTTTTATGGTTACTTGGCGGAATCATTTCTTTTTGTGGAGCATTGGTTTATGGAGAATTAGGAGTTGCTATTCCCAGAAGTGGAGGAGAGTATGTTTACTTATCAAAATTAATTCACCCGAGTGTTGGTTTTATGTCAGGTTGGGTTTCTTCAACTGTTGGCTTTGCTGCTCCTGTAGCTTTAGCTTCTATGGCATTGGGAACATACGTTCATAAAATAATTCCTGAAATAAATATTACTGTTTGCGCTTTAACTGTTGTTGCCGTAATAACTTTAGTTCATGCTATGCATTTGAAGTTGGGAAGTGGGGTACAAAAAACATTAACGGTTTTAAAAGTAGCAGTTATCGTTTGTTTTATTATCGCAGGACTGCTTCATAGTCCTTCTCATGAAGTTACAGTTTTACCTCAATCAACATCAGTTAGCGAAATTTTTAGTGCTGGTTTTTGGGTGTCTTTGGTTTATGTGTCTTATGCTTATAGTGGTTGGAATGCAGCTTCTTATTTAGCCGGAGATATGCAAAATCCACAAAAGAATTTACCGAAAGCTTTATTGCTTGGAACATTCATTGTTACAGTTATTTATGTACTATTGAATTTTGTGTTTTTATATAGCGCACCTATGAGCGAATTAACCGGCGTTTTGGAAATAGGACATGTAAGTGCTGCTCATATTTTTGGAGAATATATTGGAAAAATGATGAGTTTGATTATTGCCTTTTTATTACTGTCTTCTATCAGTGCCATGATTATGGCGGGACCACGTATTATAAAATCAATGGGAGAGGATTTGCCAATGTTACACTTGCTTGCGAAAACAAATAAACATCATGTGCCATACGTGGCGGTAATCACTCAGTCTGCAATTACAGTATTATTAATTATTACAGCTCAGTTTGAAGCGGTGCTAACGTTTGTAGGATTTAGTTTAAGCATCTTTACATTTTTAACTGTGAGCAGTGTGTTTATCCTTCGTAAAAGAAAAATGGAAAATGCTGCTTATAAAACATGGGGCTATCCTGTGACGCCGATATTGTTTTTATTATTAAATGGGTTTACTATTTATTTTGTATTTACACAAAAACCAACAGAATCTTTATTGGGACTATTAAATGTAGCGATAGGCGCAGGAGTTTATTTTATAGGAAAATTAGTAGCAGAAAAAAAACAAAAGAGTTATGTTGAAACAAATTAGTTTATTAGTTGCGATTGTATTATTTATTGTTGGATGTTCTTCATCCACTTCAGAAAATCATACTGAAGTAAAAAAAGATACAGCTAAAGTTGAGCCCGTGGTTGAAACACCATTAAACGATTCGCTTCAAATGGCAAAAACAATGCAATTACCAATTAATGATTCTTTAAATGCTATTGCTAATATAATGTCGGGTATAGTGGATGAAAGTCCTATATACCAATACGTTCAGTCTACAGCTGATTTTAAAGCCTTTAGTAAGAATTTTGATAGACGTTGGATGAAATACGATTCAACACGCTTAATGAACTTGAAGAAATTCAGAGAAAATGAAATTTCTAAAGTGGTGAAACCTCAAGCTACATTATTCTATCCTTTTTCGGGACCTGATATTTTACATGCACAAACATTTTTTCCAGACGCAGATAAATATGTTATGATTGGTCTAGAACCGGTTGGAAGTTTTCCTGAGTTTAAAAAAGAAGAAACAGATTCTTTAGATTCTTATTTCAATAAAGTAAATACCTCTTTAAATGCTATTTTGAAATTTAGTTTTTTTAGAACAGAGAGCATGAGCAAGGATTTGAAAAATAAAGAAGTAGATGGAACATTGCATTTATTGTTTTTGTTTTTAAAACGTACAGGTAATCAATTTAGCTCTGCAAAACCTGTAACCGTTGATAGCTTAGGGAATATGGTATATGTTAATTCTTTTTCTGATTTAAAAAAATTAAAGACCAATACCAGGGGAGTTGAAATTAAATTCAATGATATTCATCAGCAACCCAAAACAGTATATTATTTTTCTTTAAATGCTGCTGATGGTGGATTGAAACATAACAAGGGCTTTATGGCATATCTACAAAATATGGGAACGGTCAATACGTATTTAAAAGGAGCTTCTTATTTAATGCATAAAGATTATTTCTCAATGATTAGAAAAGTAATATTAGCTCAAAGTCAACATGTAATACAAGATGATAGTGGTATTGCATTCCACTATTTTTTAGATGATACAAATAAATGGAATTACACTTTTTATGGTCAGTATTTAAAGCCAATTCCAATGTTTGCCCAATTCTTTCAAAAAGATTTAGACTCTTTGTATAAACAGCAAGGGTCTAAGCCAATAGGCTTTGGTATTGGATATAATTTTAAAGATAAGAATAGCAACTTTATGATTGCTACTAAACAATAGAACATGAAAATTAAATTAACGATCAATTTAATTTTATTGTTTTCAAATTTTGTATTTGGACAAACTTTTTCGTTTGATTCTATTTTAAAACAAAAGCCTATACTTCATAAGGTAAATGCAGATTTAAAGAAATACCGCTTACAAATTATTTACACTCAAATAAAAAGAGATGCTGAAGGAAAACCAAGTTTTAAAACATATACCTATCATTTAGATTCATCCAATTACTTTTATTGTGCTAGTTTGGTGAAACTACCTTGTTCAATTCTAGCTTTAGAGAAAACAAAAAATCTTAAAATATACAGTAACACAATTATGTTTACGGATAGTGCTAATGCCTGTCAAAGAAGTGTAAGGATAGATACAACTGCAGCAAATGGATATCCAAGTATTGCGCAGTACATAAAACGAATGGCCTTAGTGAGTGATAATTTTGCTTATGGTAGGATTTATGAATTTTTAGGGGTGGATTATATTCATGATAGGCTTGCCGAATTAGGATACAAAAACATCAGAATAATTCATCGTTTTGATGGAGGTTGCAAAGGAACAGAAAATACAAGCACTAATCCTATTGGATTTCAAGATAAAAATTTAAGAGGGTTTATTTATTTAGAACCAAAAATTGCTTCTAAAACATACTCTCATCCATTAGGTCAGGTATTAGTTGGCAAGGCATACATTAATTCAAATAATAAAAAAGTAAATCAACCTAAAGATTTTTCGAATATGAATTATATGTCTTTACAAAACACACATTCTATTTTGCAGCGTTTAGTTTTTAATAATTATTTGCCAATGGAACAGCGTTTTGATTTGATGGAAGAGGATAGACAATTTTTAATTAATTATCTTACCATGTACCCTCGAGAGAGTTCTCATCCAACTTATAATCCAAAAGTGTATTATGATAGTTATAAAAAGTATTTTATATTCGGGGATAGCAAGAAACCAATTACTAATTCAGATATTAAAATAACTAATATTGTTGGGCAATCATATGGCTTTATGTCTGATTGTGCTTATATCCATAATGAAAAAGAAAACGTTGAGTTTATGTTAAGTGCCGTGATTTATACTAATGAAAACCAAATTATAAATGATGGTAAATATGAGTATAAAACAATAGCATTACCTTTTTTAGCTGAACTGGGAAGACAGATTTATGCTTACGAATTGAAAAGAAAAAAATGAGTAGCATAGATAGAATAAAGCATCTTAAAGAATTGTTGTTGATAGAACGAGAAGAAGATTACTATCAATACAAAGAGCAGTTTTTAAGAGCCAGTATAGAGCAAAGAAAAAAAAACGGAGTAACCTGGTTTCCAATTCAAATTTTATCTGATGAATTGGGTTATGCGGATTATGTTCATATTGAAATTGAAAGAACTAATCAGTTAGACACTCCTCATCAATTTAGTGCAGGTAAAAATGTGACTCTCTTTTCTAATAAAAATCCAGAAGAGGTTCAGGAGTTAACTGGTACAATCAAACAGTCTGGAAAAAATAAAATGAAAATTATTCTTCATACGGATGAATTACCGGATTGGTGTTATGAGGGAAGATTAGGAGTTAATATTCAATTTGATGACAATAGTTACATCGAAATGCAAAAGGCATTAGATGAAGTGATTGGTGCGCGAAATAACAGAGTAGCCGAATTGAGAGAAATTATTGAAGGAACCGAAATTCCTACATTTGAAAAAGTGGATGATTCTTTAGTTATCCCTCAATTGAATTTATCTCAAAACAGAGCCGTAAGACATATTTTATCGGCCAATGATATTGCAGTAGTTCACGGGCCTCCGGGTACAGGTAAGACAACAACAATTGTACAAGCAATTCGCTTAGTATTGCAATCCGAAAAGCAAGTGTTAGTATGTGCGCCAACTAATACAGCAGTTGATTTGTTAACTGAGAAATTAATCGAGCAGGGGATTAATGTGTTGCGAGTTGGCCATCCTGCAAGAGTTTCCGAAGATTTACAAAAAACAACTATTGACGGACAAATACAATCACATGTCAATTACAAGGATATAAAAAATTTACGACGCAATGCTGAAGAGTATTTTAGAATGGCATCCAAATACAAACGTACCTTTGGAAAAGAAGACGCCAAACAAAGAGCATTGTACTATACCGAAGCAAGAAATTGTATTAAAGAATCACGTTTGTTGGAAGATTATATTGTAGACTCTTTATTTGATAATGCTCAGGTTATTTGTTGTACTCCAGTTACATCTACCAATAAAGCTCTAGCTAAAAAGAAATTCAATACCTTGTTTTTTGATGAAGCGTCACAAGCATTAGAAGCAATTTCTTGGATACCATTATTGAAATGTAATCGTGTTATTTTTAGTGGTGATCATTTTCAGTTACCTCCGGTTGTAAAAAGCATCAAAGCTAAACAAGAAGGTTTAGATAAAACGATGTTGGATAGATGTATCCAACATGATACGATTTCTACATTGCTTACCAGGCAATATCGAATGCATCAACATATCATGCAGTTTAGTAATGCGTACTTTTATAATAACGAGCTAGAGGCTGATGCAACTGTAAAAGATACTTTGCTATCTACTAATGAAGATATTGATATACTTCATATTCCAGTTGAGTTAGTTGACACAGCAGGATGCAGTTTCGATGAATTACAAAATTCTGAAACCTTAAGTTTATCTAATAAAGGAGAAGCAGATTTACTATTTAAACATTTAGATATATTGTTGCAACAATACCAATTATCAGGGGAGACAACCAAAATTGATATTGGAATTATTTCTCCATATAAAGAGCAGATTGAATTACTAAAAGAGAAATTAACAGAGTTTGATTATTCTGCTTACCCTATTAATGAGCTTGCTGTAAAAACAATTGATGGCTTTCAAGGCGAAGAATGTGATGTGATTTATATTTCATTAGTTCGCAGTAATCCAACTTCTGAGATAGGCTTCTTATCTGATATACGTCGAATGAATGTGGCATTAACCAGAGCAAAGAAAAAGTTAGTCGTTATTATGGATACAGCTACTATAGGAAATCATCCATTTTACAAATCATTTATTGAGTATTGTGAGAAGCATAATTTTTATAAATCAGCTTGGGAATATAGTTACGAGGCTTAATTAAATAATGGGAGAAAAAGACCAATATTCAATTTCTTTTTTGACTACAGAGGATAATTCACATACCCTGTATAGTGAACGTTTTAAAGCAACTTATCATTCAACCAGAGGAGCTATTTCCGAAAGTAAGCATGTCTTTATTCAAAATGGTTTAGATTTCTTTCATAAACAAAATCAATCTGATGATATTTCGATTTTAGAAATTGGTTTTGGTACGGGATTAAATGCTTTTATGACCTATCTCTTCTCAAAAGAAAATCATTTGAAAATTAATTATCATAGTATTGAAGCTTATCCAGTTTCTTTATCAGAAGCTTCACAGCTTAATTATACAAATGAATTTTCTGAAACAGATAAATTTTCATTTAATCAAATGCACCAACAAGAGTGGAATAGGGCAGGGCAGGTATCTAATTTATTTACGCTCACTAAACATTTATGTTTATTAGAGGATTTTAATTCTCAGCAAAGATTTGATATTATCTATTTTGATGCTTTTTCTCCTTCAGAGCAACCTGAATTATGGACAGAAAGTGTTTTTAAAAAGATGTACAATTTGCTTAATGAAAATGGTGTTTTAGTTACCTATTGCGCGCAAGGTCAGATGAAGCGCAATATGAAACAAGTTGGTTTTAAAGTTCAATCATTACCAGGTGCTTTAGGTAAACGAGAAATGACAAGAGGATTGAAGTAGATTAACTTTGGTACCCAAAATTTTTCAAGTTAGAGTCATTGTTTCTCCAATCTTTTACAACTTTTACATATAGCTCTAAAAATATTTTTTTGCCAAAAAATTTCTCAGCGTCTTCACGAGCACGTGTCCCAACTTTTTTTAGAGCTTCTCCTTTATGCCCAATGATAATTGCTTTTTGGCTTTCACGCTCTACTAAAATATCAGCTTGTATTTTTAAGAGATTTTCTTCGTCTTTAAAAGAATTTACAATTACCTCTACACTATAAGGAATCTCTTTTTTATACTGCAATAATATTTTTTCACGGATTATTTCTGAAACGAAAAATTTTTCAGGTTTATCTGTTAAAGTATCTTTGTCATAAAATGCTTCACCAACTGGCAATAACTGCACAATTCTGTACATCACATTTTCTAAATTGAATTTTTTTAATGCAGAAATAGGAATGATTTCAGCATTTGGTAATTTTTCTCTCCATTCTGCCATTTTTGTGTCAAGTACTTCTTGAGTGGCCATGTCTATTTTATTTAATAATAATAAAACAGGAGTTTTTGTTTTCTTAAGTTTTTCTAAATATTTCTCATCTAAAACAATATCCTCGTAAATATCTACAATTAATAAAAATACATCAGCATCACTTAGGGCAGAGACAACAAACTCCATCATTTTTTCTTGAAGTTTGTAGTTAGGTTTTAATATACCCGGAGTATCAGAAAAAACAATTTGGTAATCATCACCACTCACAATGCCCATAATACGGTGACGTGTAGTTTGTGCTTTAGATGTAATGATACTTAGTTTTTCTCCAACTAATACGTTCATTAAGGTTGATTTGCCAACATTTGGGCAACCAATAATGCTTACAAAGCCTGATTTATGTGGATTTTGTGACAATTTTTTACTTTTTTCTATAAAACGAAAAAGCCTCTACTGTTTAGTAAAGGCCTTTTCAATGGTAGCGGGAGAGTGATTCGAACACCCGACCTTTGGGTTATGAGCCCAACGAGCTACCCCTGCTCTATCCCGCAATATGTTTATTTTTAAAGAACTTTTTAATCTTAGAAAGTAACGTTTGTTATTTTCGAGGTGCAAAGATAGGTTTTATTTTGTTATACACAAATAAATCTTTCAAAAAGATGAAAAGCCTTGCTATTATTTAATTTCAGACCTAATGTTTTATTTGTATTAACTCTGTATTGGCAATTATTTCCTTTAAGGCATCGTATAATATATCTAAGTCTTTTTGAGAATTAAATACCTGAATACTGTATCTTAAATACACATCGTTTCCATGTCTCATTACCGGTATTTCTATTTTATAGGCTTCAAATAAATCTCGTTGCAGTGTTTCAGGTTCTGTTGTATGAATTGGAATACTAAACATTTGACCTAGAAAATCATCTGTTAATGGACATAAAGGTTTTGTGCCTAATAAGTCACAAAAACGTTGTGCATTGTCTCTTACTAATTGTCTGCAGGCAGCAGCATGTTTTTCCCAGTTGTGTTCATTTAAAAATTCTATGGCTTTAGGAACCGTTAAAAAGGCTGAAAAATCTCTTGTGCCTTGTAGTTGATGGTAATCTAAAAATTGAGAGTGTGAAGGAAATGCGCTATCATATCCCCAGCTTATGATTAATGGATCAATCCAATGTTGTTGTTCTTTTGATACATATAAAAAAGAACAGCCCTTCGGGGTCATCATCCACTTATGACAAGCTCCTGTATAAATATCTGCTTTTAGTTCTTGAAGATTAAGCGGTATGTGAGCAGGAACATGAGCACCATCTACAATAGTCAATAATCCTTTTTGTTTAGCCACATCACAAATTTCTTTCACAGGTAAAATCAATGCAGTACTGCTAGTGATTTGACTAATAAAAATAGCTTTTGTTTTTGGAGTTAAACCTTTGAAAAATTGCTCAACAATTGCTTCTTTGGTAGTTAAAGGTAAATGAATAGGTTGTCGGATATAGTTTGCTCCTTTTTGTTTACAATAGTAATTCCATGTTTTGTCCATGGCGCCATATTCCAAATCGGTTGTTAAGATTTCATCGCCCGGATTCAAATCAATACATTTTGCAATAATATTTATGGCATAAGATGGATTCATTGTGAAGATGACATCATCTGCTTTACAATTAACATATTCGCCAAGCGCTTCTCTAGAATGTTTTAAATATTTGAATCCATTTACAGTCATAAATTGAACTGGCTCATACTCAAGTTCCAGTTGCCATCTTTGGTAATTTTCAAAAATAGGTTTCGGACAGGCACCAAATGATCCAAAATTCAAAAAAGTAATGTTTGGATTTATGATGAATAGTGTTTTTAAGTTACTTGTATTCATTTGATAATATTATAAAATACCTTTTGGTATGACTTTCATCACAGTTGTTTTTAAATTTTTCTTTAATGTCGCTTTTGAATCAGGATTGAAATTTGGAGTAGTTTCCCATGCATTTTCAGGCTTTAATTCTTCCAACATTTCCAATTGTACATCTTTGGTAATGCTTTCAGAATGAATGATGGTGATACATTCAGTATTTAAATTAGCACTTCGTGGATCTAAATTAAAAGTGCCAATAACAGTTATTTTGCCATCAATAACCATTGATTTGGCATGTAATCCAAAAATTGGAGTGTGGTGCAATTTTTTTTGTAACGCACCGGTTAAAATTTTCAAGCGGACTGCTGCATCAGGTTTAAATTCAAAAATTCTAACTCCTGTTTTTAGCAGCTCTTTACGGTCTCTTTGATAACCACTAAAAGCCTCTAAATTATCAGTTGAAGCCATGCTGTTAGTCAGGATCTTTATTTTTACTCCACGATTAGTTGCTTCTTTAAATAGCTGTTTTCCAACATCTGTGGTAATCAAATAGGGTGATTGGATAATGATAGAATCTTTAGCTTGATTTATCAAATTTATTAGTGTGCTAGTAGTTATTCCTCCTCCTGCCAATCCCTTAATGCCATCATTTTTCCCTGGTAAGTCAGATACAAATTCAACACTATCCACCCATTGTAGTTTACCTGATTTTTGAATATCATCAAAAGCTTTGGGTATTTGTTTTATCTTCTCTCTTACCTGCGGCCAAAAGTTAACAGAGTCACAGGCGTATTGATGCAGTTTGTCAAAACGATTTGCTCCGGTATAATTATACTTGGTTGTGTCTATTAATGATTTTACGTCGGCAACAAAGGAGCTGTTCCAAAATAGTTCAAACGATTGTTGTATTTTTTGAGTTTCTTTCCCAATTAGTAAAACATCACGGTCTCTAAAATTATATTCATGGTCATAGTCAAAATATTCATCGGCAATATTTCTCCCCCCTGTAATAACGACTTTCCCGTCAACGGTAAAAGTTTTGTTATGCATACGTTGATTTGCACCCCTAAAATCATGACTTAGTTTGTAAATTTTATCGCTCAATGTTTTACCTATATTGGTGGATGGATTATATATTTTTATTGAAATATTTTCATGAGAATCTAAAGTCAATAGTTTCTCTTCATCTGCCTCAACCATTATGTCATCAACTAATATGCGAACTTTTACTCCTCTATCGGCAGCCCTCACTAAATAATCAGCCGCAATTAAACCAACATTGTCAGCAGTGAAAATGAAGTATTGTATGTCAATACTATGTTCTGCATACTCGCTTAGCCAAGCTCTCGCAACCATCGAGCCGTCTCCATCCTCCAAAACATAAACACCTGTTTGGTTTTTCATTAAAGATGATAGAGAATCTAATTTTCGACTAAGATTGATGCTTGTATCTCTATGAATTGAGGCACAAAAATCAAAATCCGGGTTAGAATTAAATGGACTTTCAGTTTTTTCAGAACAACTAAAAAAAGTAAGTGTAAATAGTAAAAATAGTATTGATTTATAACTCATTATTTTCCTAATTATTAGTGAAATAAATCTAAGAATATTTGCAATAAAACCTTTAAAATAAAGTACTTAACTAAAAAGCATTATTTTTTAACAATAAGATCTCAAAGCTTAAAATTTAGTTATTTTTAAGTCTTAAGCGAGATTTATATTTAAAGATGAAAAAACAATTATTTATTTTATTTACACTGATTACGGGATATTTTTTTGCACAAACTCCAACCTGGAGTTTGAGATTAAAAAGTACAGTTGAGTTAAGATCTTTTAAATTAACCAACAAAATAGAAACGTCAGAATCAAAATTGGCTGGTGCAACAATTAGTTTGTATAAGGGCTCTGCTTTAGTTACTCAGATGCAAAGTGATGGTAATGGAGAGTTTATTATTGAAGTTCCAAGTAATGGAGATTATATGGTTGTTGTTACTTATCCTGGCTGTAATGCAAAAAGGTTTTCTGTCTCAACCATGGGGGTTCCGGATGCTATAGTGAATGATAAATATTCGCCTTCTTTTGGTATAGAAGGTGTTGTAATGGCAAAAGGAATTCAGGGTGTAGATTATTCTATTTTACAGCAGCCTTTGGTGAAAATTGGTTATGTTGAAAAAGGTAAGAAATTCAATCATAACGAGGCATATACTAATCAGATGTTGGGTGAGTTAATGTCATTGCGTAATGTTGAGAATGCTAAGATGGAAAGTTTTACATCTACTAATAACATTGGAGATATTGCTTTGAATAAAGGAGATTGCGCCACCGCTAAGGCTAGTTATGAAAAAGCTATGACTATAATCCCTGGCGAAAGATATCCTAGTGATCAATTATTTAGAGTTGGAACTTGTTTAAAGGAAAAGGAATTAGCTGATAAAAAGGCAGCAGATGAAGCAGCGGCTAAGAAAGCTGCAGAGGAGTTAGCAGCAAAAAAGGCAGCAGAAGAAAAAGCGGCACAAGAAAAGTTAGCGGCTGAGAAGAAAGCGGCAGAGGAGTTAGCAGCAAAGAAGGTAGCAGAAGAAAAAGCGGCACAGGATAAATTAGCGGCTGAGAAGAAAGTGGCAGAAGAATTAGCAGCAAAGAAGGCAGCGGAAGAAAAAGCAGCACAAGAAAAGTTAGCGGCTGAGAAGAAAGCGGCAGAGGAGTTAGCAGCAAAGAAGGTAGCAGAAGAAAAAGCGGCACAGGATAAATTAGCGGCTGAGAAGAAAGTGGCAGAAGAATTAGCAGCAAAGAAGGCAGCGGAAGAAAAAGCAGCACATGAGAAACTAGCAGCTGAGTCCGCAGCCAAAGCTAAAGCGGAGGCTGAGAAAAAAGC
>DAORKG010000014.1:0-81874 GCA_035439445.1 Bacteroidia bacterium | reverse complement strand
AATAAATTAGTGAAATAGATAATAATTAAACCAACAACTAAACCTGCACTACTCCATGTATCTGTTAATAAATGTTTACCATCTGCTATCATGGTTGATGAATGTAAGTTGGTGCCTTTTTTAATTAAAACTTTTGCCAACAAATAATTTACTAAACCTGAAAATAAAGAAATCCCCAAACCAATATCGATATTTTGTAAATCATGAGGATTAAAGAAAGCTGAAACACCTTTAAATGTCATAGCTACACCTGCTAAGGTTACCATACCGCCTTCTACACCAGTTGATAAAAATTCTATTTTACCATGACCGTAAGGATGGTCTTCATCTTTGGGTTTTGCGGCATAATACAAACTATATAATGCGAATGAACCAGCCAATACATTTACAATAGATTCAATGGCGTCGGTTAAAATTGCGCTAGATTGAGTTAAATAATACGCTAAAAATTTTAATAGCATCAATGAAAACCCAATTATTAGAGTGAGTTTCATAGTATTAATTTTTATGCGATTATTATCCACTTGTATTAAACTAAAATATGGTTAAATATAGTAACAAAAAAATAGCCTGAGCATTCAGGCTATTTTTAGTAATATGATTTTTGTTTTATTTTTTGCTTAATGTTTCATCGATTTCAAATTGCAATGTTTCAGCATTCAATTTTTCTAAATCAACTTCAGAAAATGTATTTCTGAACTCAATTAGCAATTTTATTTTTTGCATGTCCTGAGCTCTTCCGCCCTCCATACGATTCCATTTAAAAGTTATCTTTTCAGACTGTCCTTTCATTAAAACAATTGGATGATTGCTAGATAAAAGTCCTGCTTTTTTTTCATTAGCAATCTCAGTTCCATCTGGTAATTTAACGGCTGCTCTACTAGGTTGAATTACCCCTACTTTATCTCCATTATATTTACATTCAAATTTCACTTCTGTTTTATCTGATTCTTTTACTAAGCTAGACATAGAACAAGTAAATGGCCCGGCTGTAAATTCATTTTGAGAAGCCGGAAGCTGAAATTCGGGAGCATCAATACCTTTACCAGAAGTCGAAATTTTATACATTCCCCCCATCTCATATTTGTAAGCAGTTAAATAATCAGGACCGGTTCCATTAACTACTCTAAAATCAGACTCACTTGGATAAATAAATAACTGTTTTTCTTTTGGCTTTGTTTCTTTCCCTTCTAATTTAAAAGTACTCTCTTCAGGTTTATATAATAGTACATCATTTGTTTTATTAACGATCTTCAATTTGAATTTCGTCATTTCTTTGTTTGATACACCATTATTGGTTGAAACAGAATAATCATTGTATTCAGTAGCTATATCTTTATAAAAAATTTCTTTGTAAGGTTTTTCTTTTTTCTGAGCATTCATATTTGTTGCCAAACAAGCTACTGCCGAAATAAATAAAATTGTTTTTTTCATGATTGTAAAATAGGTTAAGTTGAGTTTCAAATTATAAAAGGTAATTGTATTTAAAATTAATTAATTTGTTTTATAATAAATCTAATTTTCAAAATATTAACAGATACTAAAACAAAAAAAGCCCCACATTTCTGCGAAGCTTTTTTTCTACTTTCGTAGCCCGTACGGGAATCGAACCCGTGTTTCGTCCGTGAAAGGGACGCGTCCTAACCCCTAGACGAACGGGCCATTTATTAAATGGAGTGCAAATTTACTATTTATTTTCTTTCTGCCAAAAAAAAACATAAAAAAATTAAGAAAATCTTTTAGTCCTGTAATTCTCAATACCTTTTATAACTGTCATTTGTAAAATAATGGCAACTACTAACGAACACAAAATTACTGTAATCCCATAATATGACATGAAATCGGGGTTTTTAAAGAAATATCCTCTCCACAAACTCACTAATAAATGATGGGATATATAGAGAGAAAAGGATAACTCTCCTATTTTTCTATCCCACACATTATCTTTTAAAGCAGTAAATATAAAAGGCATTGAGCCTAAGAGAAATAAATAAAACAAAGTGTTTTTGTAGTCATCTTGTACTTTGATTTCATCCAATATAAACACTCCAAAAATGCATATACTTAGAAGTGTATATCCAATTTTAGGAGATACTGATTTAGTCTGTAATTGTTTATAAAAAGCATAAGCCACACTTCCTGCCATAAAAAAAGCCAATTCGAATGGAAAAAATCGATAAGTCCACGGATCAAAACATAAATAATGGAAATAATCGAAATAACATTTGACACTTATACCTATTAATACCAATATAATTTGCCATTTAACTTTTTTAGTTACCAAAAAAGGAGCAATTAAATAAAACATAAATTCAATACTTATACTCCATGCCTGAGGAACCAATAGATACTGAAAACCTGTATGTTTATATGATAAAACATTGTAAGTGAAAATAGGTTGACAATACTCATCTAAACGTAAAAAATATAAAATATCCTGACCTATAACAACAATGTTCTCAAATACAAAATAAAAAATAGTTGTTCCCGATAAACACGAATAATTGTTGATATAACGAGTAAGATAATACGGATGATTAAAGCCAAAATAACCGACAATGCAAACTAAAAATGCTAAAATCAAAACAATCCAATAAACCGGGAAAATTCTGTAAAACCGACTTAAAATAAATTTCTTATAACTACCTACGCCTGTATATTTTTCGTTTAATATTAAAGCCATATAGAAACCTGAAATCATATAAAACGATTCCACGGCGACTTGTCCTCCACACATATGCAATCCAAATATTTTGAATGAGTGGTAAACAACTACTGCCAGTGCTAATATGGTTCTTAGAATTCCCATTTTAATTCATAAAAAAACTGGTAACAACATGTCACCAGTTTATTATAATAAGTTCAATAAAGATTTAATCTACTTTATCCATTATTTTTTTAGCTTCTTCTACTACTTTTTTCTGTGCTTCGATTTCAGCCTTTTTCTTAGTTTGATCTGCTTCGTTTTTCACGATATCATCTTCTGCTTTTTTAATTTTTGCCTTATAGTCTTCGATATCCGACTTAGAGTTTTTATTAGCTTTCTCTAAATCTTTTTGATTATCCTCCAATTTACCTAAAACTTTTTCAAGCTCTTTCACTTTATCCCCCATAGATTCCTTGGTTGTTTTTACCGCAAAATCCTTAATCATTTTTTGAGCACTTTTATGTTTATCTCCATCTGAACCACTTAAATAAGCGCCTCCTAAATCAAATGCTACATGCATTGTAACGGTTTTAGCTGTTTTATCCTCTTCAAATGTTGTATAAACATCTACCGGATTATTTCCCCAATCTTTAATCAAAATGTTATCACCAAAAATTTCTCCATTATCACTTTTTACTTTCTCATTTTTAAAATCTTTCAAAAAGCTTTTCCATTTGCTCATAACATCATCTTTAGATGTTTCATAAATAGTTGTGGTATAAGCATTATGACTACCATTTGAAAATTTTTCTGAACCATCCTTTACAGAAATTTTCTGAGCATTAACTACACCTAGTGTTAATAATGCTGAACATGTTAAAATGATTTTTTTCATTGTTTTATAATTTTTATTGTGTTAATCCACATCTGTTACACCGCCGGAAATAATAAACTTCATAGCATCAGCTCCATCAGTGTTTAACATGGTTATTTGCTCTTTTGGTACAATTACAAGCCTACCCGAAAATGAGTAGGAATAAGGTAAATATACAGCATATTTTTCTTTAATCCCCCATTCAGTTAAATCATCTTGAGTAATAAATCCTAATTCCTGAATATTTGCTTGAGGATTTGTTAAAACTAAAACAGGTTTAGTAAATCTCTTTTTACTACCCATAAAGGCATTCATGAAATCTTTTATGGGTGAATAGATATGTTTAAATACGGGCGCATGTTCTAATTTCTCCTCAAAAAATGAGAATAAACGCTGAAAAACAAATGAAGAAGCCAATAAACCGATAATGGTTATAAATATCAAAAGAGCTACAACTGAAATGATTGTGTCTAAAAAAGGGATGCCAGTTAAACCTACAAACGAAAACAAACCTTCAAAAAATTGAAATATTTTTAAAAACACAATAACTGTAATGCCTAAAGGGATAACTAATATCAACCCTTGTAATAAATATTTAAATACCTTATTCATTAAGCCCAGTTAATTCCTTTTTTCAATTTATTCAACGTGTTTTGTTCCTCCGACCCTTCCTGAGTTTTGAAATCGTATAACCAACTTGCGTTAGCCGGTAAACTCATCAATATAGACTCAATTCTTCCGTTAGTTTCTAATCCAAACTTAGTACCTTTATCATAAACTAAATTAAACTCCACATAACGACCACGTCGCAATAACTGCCATTGTTTTTGTTCTGGAGAATATGTTTTTGATTTGTTTTTATTCATTAAATGAACATAGATGGGAGCGAAAGCACTGCCAACATCTTTCCAAAAATTTAAATTTTTCTCAAAACTCATATCATCAGATTGATTAAGTCTATCAAAAAAGATTCCTCCTATTCCTCTTGTTTCTTTTCGATGATTAATAAAAAAATAATCATCAGCCCATGTTTTGAATTTGGAATAATACTCTGCATGATGCTTATCGCATACTAATTTTAATTGTTTATGAAAGAACTGTGCATCTTCATCCACAATATAGTGCGGGGTTAAATCTATTCCTCCACCAAGCCATTTAACTCCATTACTCATTTCAAAGTAACGTACATTCATATGAATAATAGGTACTAAAGGGCTTTGAGGATGAATAACAATAGATACTCCTGTTGCAAAAAATGTTGTTTCTGCTTGAGCAGAATTAGAAACACTATGTTCTTTTTCTTTGAATAAAAAATCAGGAGTTTTACCGCTAACAGCTGAAAACATTACCCCGCCTTTTTCAATTACCTGTCCATTCTCAATCACTCTCGAGCGACCGCCTCCACCCTCTTCTCTGGTCCAATTTTCTTCTTTAAACTTTGCTAAACCATCTTCATTTTCAAGAGCATTACAAATAGAATCTTGAAGTGATTTTAACCACTCTGTAATGTTTTCTTTGTTTATTTCCATCCTAATTTATGTAATTGATAGTTGGAGTACTTGTAAATATAAACAGCTCTGTTTTCAAATCCCGTTTCTGTATCTGGTCTGTAGAACTTAAATCCAGTTGATACTCCTTCATATTGATGCTTATCTAATGATAAGAAAATATCAGGACCAATTGATTTTAAATTTGATAAATAATAATATCCAATATCAAATCCATGAAAATAATATTCAGATGGATCTGCAGTATAAACCTCTTGATATTGTTTTATTAAATTTCTGGTAGTTGAATCTTTATAGCTAACGTAATCTGGTGATGCGAAATGAAACTGTAATGTATTTAAATATTCCTGATCCAAATTCTCGATATTAGCAACATTACTAAAACCCATTAAAACAATATCCTTTTTATCAGATGAAACATACAACTGAGTTATAAAATCTTGCAAGTATACTTGGTTATTAGTAAGGAGAACAATAACATTTTTCTTACTAGGAACAATAGCTGATTTTACAGCACCTATTCCTCTCAATTCTACAATACTATCTTTTAATGTCTTATTACGTTTTAATAACCCATTATTATATCTGTTTTTAAATGTCTTAATGTACTGTTGATCTTTAGTAGTTGTATTTACAATAATAATATTTGAAGTAGCTTGTAAAGAGTCTAAACAATAATCTGCTAATCCCTCCAATAAAGTATATTGAGATGGATTTACTTTACTGGTTAAGGCATTATTAAATAAAATTTTATTTTGTTGGGTTAAAGGAGATATTACTGGTATCCCCAATGGCTTTGCATATCCTGCAACCTGTTTAAAAACTCCTGCATATAAAGGTCCAAAAACAGCATCTAAAGTTTTAAACTCCGGGGATTTACAAATGCTTTCAACTCTGATGGAATCTTTTTCATCAATGTCAAATAAATGAATATTGACTTCAAAATCTTTAGCAATCAGAGAATCAATAGCTTTTTTAAAACCAAAATAAAAATCAAGTGCTAATGATTGACTTTGAGGGAAGTTAGATTTTGACTTTGCTAATTCATCAATATTAATCCCTTCGCTTTCTAATAATTTAAATGGCAAACATAATCCTACCTGATAAGAGGATTTCTTTGATTTATGAACTATTGCCGTGTCTTTAATTTCATTAGAAACAGGGGTTGTAATTTCCGAAACGATATTTTGAGTAACAGGGGATTGAACAGGAACTGATTTTTTATTAGAAACTATTTTTAATACCTGACCTTGTTTTACACCATCTTTTAACTCCGGATTCCATTTTATCAAATCATCTTGAGAAACATTTAATTTTTTTGAAATCCCATAAAGTGTTTCTCCCTGCAAAACTGTATAAGTATCATTAGTTGCCAACGTTGAAGAAGTAACTGTATTTAAAACCGGTTTTACCAATCCGTTTCTTTTCTTTTCCCCAACTATAATATATTCTCCTTCTTTTAAACCTCCAGTGATAGTGGGATTAAATGATGCGAGTTTTTTATCATCAATTGAGTACTTTTTAGTGATTCCGTAAATTGTTTCTCCTTTCGAAACTCTGTGATAAACATATTTATTTGTATCAATAGTCTGATTTTGTTTAGGCATCAAACTTTCAAAAGGTATTTTTAATTCTTGACCGTTTTTTAAACCATCTATGGCTTCATCATTTTCGGCTAAAATAGAATTAACATCCATTCCGTAGGTTTTAGCAATCGCATATAAACTTTGGCCTTTTTCTACTTTGTGGATATAATATTTCTTTCCATTAATTGTTTTGATTTCTGTTGATTTTGTTTGTCCCATCAAGGAAAAGGATAACACACTCAATATGCAAAACAGAGTTAATATGAAATATGTATTTTTATGTTTAATCATTCGTTTAATTATTCCCACTCAATAGTAGCAGGAGGTTTAGAACTAATATCATAAACAACTCTATTTACTCCTTTTACTTTATTGATGATATCATTAGAAACTTTTGCTAAAAACTCATACGGTAAATGGCACCAGTCAGCAGTCATCCCATCTGTTGATGAAACAGCACGTAATGCAACTACTTTTTCATAAGTACGTTCATCGCCCATTACACCAACACTTTGAATTGGTAATAAAATAGCTCCTGCCTGCCAAACAGTATCATATAATCCTGCAGATTTTAAACCATCTATAAAAATGGCATCTACGTTTTGTAATAATTCTACTTTTTCCGCAGTAATGTCTCCTAAGATACGAATTGCTAAACCTGGTCCCGGGAAAGGATGACGGCCAATTAATGAATCATCAATACCTAAAGCCTTACCTACTCTTCTTACTTCATCTTTAAATAAACTACGAAGAGGTTCAACTACAGATAACTTCATATAATCAGGAAGTCCTCCAACATTATGATGAGATTTAATCGTTGCTGATGGACCATTAACTGATAAACTTTCAATTACATCTGGATAGATTGTTCCTTGTCCTAACCATTTAGCATCGGTAATTGTTTTTGATTCATCATCAAATACATCAACAAATGCTTTACCAATAGCCTTACGCTTAGCTTCAGGATCTGATATACCTTTTAACGCATCATAAAAACGTTGCTTAGCATTTACGCCTTTAACGTTTAATCCCATGTGTTTGTATGAGTCTAACACATTTTCAAATTCGTTTTTACGTAATAGTCCATTATCAACAAAAATACAGTGTAAGTTAGCACCAATTGCTTTATGTAACAAAACTGCAGCCACACTACTGTCAACTCCACCTGATAAACCTAAAACAACTTTATCATTTCCTAATTTTTGTTTTAATTCAGCAACAGTAGTTTCAATAAACGAATCAGATGTCCAAGTACCTTTACATCCGCAAATTCCTTTCACGAAATTTTTCAATAGATGAGCTCCTTCTGTTGAATGATAAACTTCCGGATGAAACTGAATTCCCCAAGATTGTTCTCCCTCTATAGCATAGCCTGCAACCTTTACATCATGTGTACTTGCAACAATTTTATAATTTGCAGGAACTTTAAGAATAGTATCTCCATGACTCATCCACACTTGAGAATGATTTGTAATGCCATTGAATAATGGATTTGTATCATCTACAAAATCCAAATGAGCACGACCATATTCACGAGAGTTAGATTTACCTACCTCGCCACCATAAAAGTGAGCTAACAATTGTGCACCATAGCAAATACCCAATAACGGAAGTTTACCTTTAATATTTGATAAATCCGGATTTAACGGATTGTCTTGACGAACGCTGTGTGGACTTCCGGATAGAATAACACCTTTAATTTCAGGAGTTAGTGTTGGAATTTTGTTAAAAGGATGGATTTCACAGTAAACATTCATTTCTCGTAAACGACGAGCAATTAACTGAGTGAATTGTGAACCAAAATCGAGGATTAAAATTTGTTCTTGCATAATAGCTAACAAAGATAGCTAAATCTTTTCTTTTAGTAGGATTACGAAAGAAAAATAATTGTGAAATAAGGTGAAAAATTAATCCTTACTACGCATAAATTTCACTAGAGTGTAAACTCCCAAACTGAAAATTCCTGCTATCAGAAAAAGAATAAAAAAATCACTTAATTCGAGAGAGGATTGCATGTTAAGCTGCTAATAATTTATTCTTAACCGCAAACATTACAATTCCAGCTGTATTTGGAATACCAAGTTTCCCCATAATGTTCTTACGGTGAGTATTTACAGTATGAGTACTTAATTCCAATCTATCAGCAATTAACTTATTTGATAAACCTTCTGAAATTAAACGAATAATATCCAACTCTCTATCTGTAATACCTAAACCTTGGCAAGAAACTCGTTCTAACTCAGGTCTCATAACTTCCAATTCCTGAGAATTAGCCAAGAAATAAGCTACCTTACCACATAAGAAACGCTCTCCATTATGAGTTGCATGTAAAGCTTCAATAATTTCGTCCTTATCACACTCTTTCAACAAATAGCTTCTTACTCCAGAATCTAAAGCAGATTGCATTTCAGTTCTACTCATATAGTCTGTAATAGCTAATACCTGTAGGCGTTTGAAAGTTTTTGTAATCGTAGAAATCTGCTTTGAATTTATATTAAGAGATTGAAAATCTAACACTAAAATTCTAGGCTTATTTTTTTTTATACAAGCCATTAAATTTTCAAAACTATCATCTTCTGTATAGTCTACTTCAAAATTAGCTGAAGAGCTTAATAATGTATAAAGCCCTAGTCTGCTTAAGTAATTATTATCGGCTATAAGTACTGATATCATTATTAATTTTTCTTATTTAGATTAATTTTAAACAAAGATACGTTTCATATTGGAATTACAAAATTTATCTTTAAAAAAATAATTCACAAATACCAGTTAGTTCCACTTTTTTAAGCCAACTCTAAAACCTGCATTTAAAGTTAAATTTGGCATGGAATGACCTGTCATAAACAACTGAGTATATGCCAAATGAACAACAGGATAAATTCCAACATATTTATCTTTAATAAATGAATTAAAATTATAACCAATTTCAGCATTAAAACCTGTGCTATGCATGATATGAGTATTTGTTCCTCCAATAGAAGATGTTGGGTGAATTAAAAACTCATCCATCATTACCTGATGGCCATGTGCTCCTCCAATACCAGCAAACAATCCTTTTATTAAAGAAACTCTATACGTAAAAGTTATCAGAGTTCCTTGTTGTTCGGGATTTGCAACATATAATTCTTTAACTCTTATATCAATTGAACTTGGCCTATCAAATGCTTTAAAAAATGTCCCTATACTACCATAAACTCCGGCAAGAGGAGAATCATGGTGCTGCATACCACCAACTATACCGATATCGATATAATTTTTGTGGTGATTGTTTAATTGAGATAATAATGGATTAGAAAACAGGCTTAAACAAACTATAGTTGTTATCAGCAACAATTGATTTACGTTTTTCATAACTATTATATTTAGAAGTTAACGTAAATATTGTTTTCATAATAAATCTTTTGTGATTAATTATGGTATATCTAATAGTGTGCCAAAAAATTAAATTGAAAATAAGGTTCCTTCTGTTGCCAGCTCTGTGTTTGGGTAAATAGATTTAGCTTCATTTAAAAACTCATCTAAATTCCCATATCTAGCAGAAAAATGGCCTAACAATAATTTTTTACTATTGGCTAATAACGCCATTTGTGCAGCTTGCTTAGCTGTACTATGAAAAGTTTGTTTTGCTCTATCAGCTTTATCTTCAAGAAAAGTTGATTCGTGGTATAATAAATCTACATCTTTAATGTCATGAGCTAACTGTTCAAAAAACTTAGTATCACTACAAAAAGCATAACTTCGCGTTGCTGGTGGATCAATAGTTAAATCAACATTCTTAATGGTTTTGCCATTATTATCAATAGCGTCCATTCCCAACTTTAATTTGTGAATTTCTGCAAACGAGACATTTAATTTTTCTAATTTATATTTATCTATGTTTCGCGGCAAAGGTTTCTCTTTGAACAGATAACCTGTTGTAGGAATTCGATGTTTTAAAGGAAGACTGTATACTTCAACTTTATCATCTTCAAAAATCAATTGTTTTGAAATTGTGTTTGTATGAACAAACTTCAAAGGATAATTTAAGTGGGTATCAGAATGTTTATGAATAATCTGAATAACTTCCTCTAATTCTTTAGGGCCGTAAATGGTTAATTCATTTTTACGCCCTAATAAATGCATACTTGCTAAAAAGCCCGGTAAACCATAAAAATGATCGCCATGTAAGTGACTAATAAAAATATGATTCACGCTTTGGAAACGAGCTTTATATTTTCGCATCTGCATTTGAGTTCCCTCCCCACAATCAATTAAAAAAAACCGCTCAGCTATATTTAATAACTGAGCGGTTGGATTTCTATTTACCGTAGGCGTTGCAGCACTACTGCCTAATATTAATAATTCGAAGGATTGAACAGACATAATTGTAACTCCTCCGAATGTAATAATTAATTATTAATTACCATCATACGTTTTGTTGTAACAGCATTTTTATATTTTAAAGAATACATATAAGTGCCACTAGCTAAACTTCCTGCTTTGATAGTTACTTTATTTTCTCCGTAAGTAGTTTTAATAGTTTGCTGATTAACAACAGAACCTAAAGCATTATAAACTGTAATAGTTGCTTCATCTTCTCCCTCAACATAAAATTTAATATCCGTAAAATCAGAAAATGGATTTGGTTCGTTTTGATATAATGCCATTTTATCTTTTCCAATATCTCTAATACCTGTAGAAGTAGCAGGAAGAATATTAATAATATAATAGTTTAAAGTTTGAGGAGATGTTAATGAACCGCTTCCACCTGATACATTTGGGTTTGAAGGACAAGCTCCAAAAGCTGGAGTCATAAATGGAGTTACCAACATGCTTAATGTATATGACCCTGCAGTTGTAGGAGTTCCATAAATACTAGCACAGTTATTTGCATTTCCTGGAAACTTTAAAGAAGGAGCGCCATTTATTGTTCCGTTTGCCACTGCAGCAGTAGAAGAACCAATCATTAATCCGGGAGGCAAATTATAGTTTGTAATTCCTGTAGGAGTAGATAATTCGAAACGGTTAAAACAAAAAGTCAATCCTGACGCCGTAGTATCTTTAGGAACTTTTACAGTAATGTTTTGAACATAAGGTTGTCCTACAACTCCGGAAACGAAATTAGTAACACTATCAGGGTAAACTCCCACTTTATTACTAGCAATGAATGTGGGATTTAATGAACAAGTAGGAACTGTTTGGGCAAAAGAAGATGCTAAGCTTGCAGAAACAGCAATAATTGATAAGTAGATTTTTCTCATAGTTAAATGTTTAGTTATTATTAAGGAATCTTAATTCCATTTAGTTAAGTAAATGTAAAAAAAATCCATACTTTATACAGATTTTAGAGGCAAAAATCGGCTAAAGTTTTAAACATGAAATTGTAGAAATTATTGGCGACCTGCTAATAAAAACATTACAGCCATACGAACAGCCACTCCATTTTCAACCTGGTCAAGAATTATAGATTGATCACTATCAGCCACATCACTGGTAATTTCAACACCACGGTTAATTGGACCGGGGTGCATAATGATGATTTTTTTAGATAAAGAATCTAATAATGTTTTATCTAAACCATACAACATAGTGTATTCTCTGATGGAAGGGAAGAATTTAATATCTTGTCTTTCTAACTGAATGCGTAACATATTTGCTACATCACACCATTCTAAAGTCTTTCGTAAGTCTGTTTCAACTTTCACTCCTAAACTTTCTATATATTTAGGAATCAACGTTGTAGGACCACACACTTTAACTTCTGCACCAAGCTTTTGTAGACAAAATATGTTTGATAATGCTACTCTTGAATGTAAAATATCTCCAACAATAGCAATTTTCTTTCCTTTTAAATCTCCCAATTTTTCTCTCATTGAGAAAGCATCTAACAAAGCTTGTGTTGGATGTTCATGTGCTCCATCACCCGCATTTACTATTTTAGCATTTACCTTTTTAGATAAAAATTCAGCAGCTCCTGCACTTGAGTGACGCATTACTACCATGTCCACCTTCATTGCTAAAATGTTATTAACTGTATCTATTAAGGTTTCTCCTTTTTTAACAGAAGATGACGAGGCTGAAAAATTAACCACATCGGCGCTTAAACGCTTTTGAGCTAATTCAAATGATAAACGAGTACGGGTTGAGTTTTCGAAAAATAAATTGGCAACAGTTATATCTCTTAAAGATGGGACTTTTTTTATGGGACGATTTAAAACTTCTTTAAAATTGGTAGCGGTATCTAATATTAATTGAATATCATTTTTAGTGATATATTTTATTCCTAATAGATGATTTACGCTTAAGTTGCTCATGATTTATAAATATCTTTCTTTAATAACGTTTATATGATGTTGCGCATGACCACATAACATATAGCCAAGTGACAGCACATTCACTTCTCCAGATGCCATTTGCCCCTTCAACAACAATTCTTTATCAGATAATTGTTTGAAAAACAAAATATTAGACAGCCTAACTGAATCAAATTCATCAGCTAATATTTGAGCATTTGTATTAGTTAAGTTTGCATTTGCAGCGTACAAATTTTCATCAAAGGCTAATACCTTTTGGCTATCACCTCTAGAAAAACGTAGGGCTCTGTAACTTAAAATACGTTCAGTATCAATAATATGATTAATAACTTGTTTTACAGTCCATTTTCCTTCATCATAAAAATAATTTAATTTTTGACGAGGAATATCTTCAATAAAATCTAGTATGGTTTGATGATTTGTTTTTAATGCTGAAATAATATCGTCCTCTGGAATAAGATTGATGTAATATTCAAAATATGGTATGTAATCTTTTTTATTTGGGCGCATTATTTATGTTTTTGTTCCCGACTTCGCTCGAACTGACAAGCATAGTCTAAGTTATTTATCTATTAATGTTACTCTGTCTTTTTTATCTGTTTCTGTCCACTCCACTTTTACGTTTTGTGATTGAATAGAATCAATTACTAATCCAATATATTTTGCTTGAATTGGAACGTGTCTGCTAAACCTTCTATCTACCAAAACCAATAACTCAACATCGCTTGGTCGGCCAAAAGCTAACATCGCATCTAAACCTGCTCGGATGGTTCTTCCGGTGTACAAAACATCATCAACTAAAATCACGTTTTTATCTTCAATAATAAAATCAATATTGGTTCTGTTAGGAATTAATTCCTTTTTACGGAAATCATCTCTGTAAAAGGTGATATCCAAATCACCGCAATTCACTTTTTTCTTTAAAATACCTTCCAGTAATTTTTGAATACGATGAGCTAAATAGATTCCACGAGGCTGCAAACCTATAATAACTGTATTACTAAAATCGTTGTGAACTTCTATTAATTGATAGCAAAGACGGGTAAGAGTAACTTCTAATTGTTTATTTTCTAATAAAACTCTTGGCTTCACTGTTTTAATTTTTTAAAAGTAGTAATTTTATAAATACAAAATAGTAGATTACATGAAAATTGTTTGTGTTCTATCCGGACCAATTGATGTAATACTGATTGGAACTTCCACTAATTTTTCAATATATTTAATGTAATCTATCAATTCTTTTGGTAAAGCGTCTTTAGATGTCATCTTAGTTAAATCCACGTTCCATCCCTTCACTTCTTCATAAACCGGAGTAACATCAGATGGTTCAATGCTATAAGGTAAATAATCGATTTTTTCGCCTTTATGCATGTAATGAGTACAAATTTTCAACGTATCAAAATCTGATAAAACATCAGCTTTCATCATCATCAATTCAGTTACACCATTAATAGCAATCGCATATTTTAATGCAGGAATATCTAACCATCCACAACGACGAGCACGTCCTGTGGTAGCTCCAAACTCACGACCAATTTGACGAATCTTCTCTCCTACTTCATTATCTAATTCGGTTGGAAAAGGACCACTACCAACGCGAGTACAGTATGCTTTAAAAATACCAATTACATTTCCTATACGATTTGGTGCAATACCTAATCCATTACAAGCACCGGCACAAATTGTATTTGAAGACGTAACAAAAGGATAAGAACCAAAGTCAATATCTAATAAAGACCCTTGAGCACCTTCGGCTAGTATTTTTTGACCTTTTTTAATCGCATCATTGATAAAATGCTCCGTATCAATAAACTTTAATTTTTTTAATTCTTCAATTGCCGCAAACCAAGTTGGTTCAAGTTCAGCTAAATTATACTCGTATTTATGGAAGTCTAAAATTTGTTTATGTTTCTCTACTAATGCATTGTACTTAGCTTTAAAATTAGGGCTTTCGATATCACCTACTCTTAAACCATTACGACCGGTTTTATCCATATAAGTTGGGCCAATACCTTTTAAAGTAGAACCAATTTTATCCTTTCCTTTAGCTGCTTCGCTGGCCGCATCAATTAAACGATGAGTTGGTAAAATTAAATGGGCACGTTTACTGATTACTAATTTTTTATTGACATCAACGCCCATTGCTACTAGAGCATCTATTTCTTTTTTGAAAATAACAGGGTCAATTACAACACCATTACCAACTACATTTAAAGCCGTTGGATGAAAAATACCACTTGGGATAGTATGTAAAACGTGTTTAATACCGTTAAACTCTAAGGTATGTCCTGCATTTGGACCACCTTGAAAACGAGCAATAATATCGTATTTAGGAGTTAAAACATCAACAATTTTACCTTTTCCTTCGTCGCCCCATTGTAGGCCTAATAGTACATCAGCTTTGATCATAATTTTACACTTTTTTGAAAGCCTTCAAATTTACAATTAAGCCAGAATTTACAATGAATAACAAATTAACAATTTGTGGATTTTTGAACAAAATGAGAAAAATTAAATCTCAATTTCCAAGCCATCATAAGCCAATTCTATAAAAGAGGGCAACTCTTTTGAAACCTCTTCGTGCAAGCCTAACTGATGAGAAATATGAGTGAAATAGGCCTTTTCCGGTTTTAATTCTTGCATTAAATCAATGGCTTGCTGGAAGGTAAAATGAGATACATGTTCTTCTCTTCTCAACGCATTAACCACGATAATTTTAGAGCCTTTTATTTTTTCTTTTTCTTCTTCAGAAATATAATTAGCATCGGTGATATAGGTAAAATCTTTTATTCTGTATGCTTTTACAGGTAAACGGTAATGAATTACATCAATTGGTAATAATTCAATATCCTTAATTTTTATAGTTTCATCCGTAACGGTAAACACATCAATTTCAGGGATTCCCGGATATTTATCTTCTGCAAAAATGTAAGCAAATTCCCTTTTCAAAGCTTCCTGAACTCTAGGAGTAGCATAAACAGGCATCCGCATTTTATTAAAATAATTAAATGCTTTCACTTCATCTAATCCTGCAATATGATCTTTGTGTTCGTGGGTAAAAACAACAGCGTCTAAGGTTTTAAGTCCAATACGAAGCATTTGTTGGCGGAAGTCTGGTCCCGAATCAATAACTACTTTAGCATTATCACTTTCAATTAAAATAGAACTTCTTAGTCGTTTATCTTTTGAGTTTTGAGAACGGCACACTGCACATTCGCAACATATAATTGGAACGCCTTGAGATGTGCCTGTACCCAAAAATGTAATTTTCATTTACTATGATTTTTTAATTAAATCTAAATAAACATCTTGGTTTAACAACCCTAAAATTAATGTAAAAACGAGTCCATAAATGGCACCCCAAAAGTGCGCTTCATGGCCAATATTATCAACCGAAACATTTCCAGTTCTTCTACGACTTAAATAATAACTAATTCCTAAGTATAAAATTCCAAAAACCCAAGCCGGCATTGGTATAAAAAAGAACCCTAGTTGAGACATTGGTAAACATGTTATATAACTAAATATTAAAGCATTTACTGCTCCACTTGCTCCTAATGAAGTATAATAAGAGTTATTTTTGTTTTTAAAGTATTCTGAAATAGATGACGCATAAATAGCACCTGTATACAATAAAATGTAAAAAACTGTTCCTAGTTTATAATTGGGTTCACCTTCAACTCCAAGCAACAAAGGCAAAACTCCTTTTTCGATAATTGGACCAAACATCCATAATGCATACATATTAAATGCTAAATGAATATAGTCACCATGCAAAAATGCATGAGATAAAAAACGGTAATGTTGATTGAAGTGATTAATTGAATAAGGGTGAAAAATATACTTATACTTTATAGCTTGGTTATTCATTGCGTATAGAGAAAAACCAACTGTTAGAAAAAGTATAGCGTAAGTAATCATTTGTTATTGAGATTTTTTTCGAATATACGAATTAGATTTTATTGAACTTTCACACTCCATGCTTCTGGCTTAGCATCAAACAAAATTTTTGTTTTGCCCCAAACACCTTCAAATAATTCAGATTGACGATAAGCTTCTAAATACTTAGGATCATCCCATATGCTTAACGTAAAAAAAACACAAGGATTATTAATATCTTGTAATAATTCAACATGTTGGCATCCATCCATTGCCGCTATTAAATCTCTGCTGGCCTTAAAAATATCCTTAAACCGTTCTATATTTTCAGGTTTAAATGTCATCTTCACAAATCTTTTAATCATATATCTCCACTATTATACGGTCAATTTTATATTTACTTAATACGTTTCGTTTTATCACAATTTTAGTAGCTGATTGCCCTAAAGAAGATATTTCCAATAAGTCCATTGAATTAAAAAAACATACCACATCACCAATTTTCACATCATCATAGGTATTGTTAATTTTGGTGATATTATAGGAAGGAAGGGCAATTGAAAAACGCTTATTTCCAACATGTTTCTCAAATTCATGTTTAGTAATTGAAGTTATTAGATTCCCAAAATCATCCTCATACAACACCATGCCTTGTAAATTACTTGGAGTTGAAAAACTTTCAAAAGCATATAATTTACAATAGTCCTGCGTTTCTGCGCAAAAATCTTCTAAAGGTGTTTTATTAACTATTTTACTAGCTATTTCAGCAAAAATATCTCTTAAATAAAATGAATGCTGACGTTCCGAATCAAAATACAACTGATATACAGGCTCGCTAAATTCTTTATCGATAAGTGTTAACACACCATTATCAGGACAAATAATATACTGCCCCTTATATTTAGATAAAAGATAACGAGTATTATCAACAGCCAAATTCCCAATGGTTTCAGATGAATTTAAAAACTTTATTGCAAATAAATGGATAGTTCCTTCTGGGAAATAAGGAATAGCGCTTCGTAAAGCAAAAGCTCCCTCGTTATGAGCATGGGCATTTACATCACATGCCAAATCAACAATTTGCACATT
The DNA here is from genome assembly GCA_035439445.1 of Bacteroidia bacterium. GTDB lineage: Bacteria > Bacteroidota > Bacteroidia > B-17B0 > Aurantibacillaceae > UBA4416. The sequence continues at coordinate 63,998 of DAORKG010000014.1, read as the reverse complement.
TGGCTGTTTGCTGTATAATATGCCTTTTACCATGGCCAAGTATGGATCGCGATAACCCAAATCTGTTGTAATGGTAATAATAGACATATTGAAAACTTTTTATATTCAACTCTAAAGTAAATAATAAATTAGGCTTACTTTTAAACTTAAAAAGTATTTGATTAACACGATTATTAACATAAATTTTTTGAACCTTGATTGAAAAAATTATAACACTAGATAGCGTTGAACCAGTTGAAATATATGGTGTAAATGATGTGAAACTCAACGTGATAAAAAAGTATTTCCCTAAACTTAAAATCATAGCAAGAGGTTATTCCATTAAAGCATTAGGAGATGAATCTGAAATTTCATTCTTCGAAAAAAAACTGGCAATGATGGTTGATTACTATCATAAAAACGGTTTATTAACAGACACAGTAATTGAACGTTTATTAGGACAAACAGGAGATAATTTGTTATTAGCAAAAGAAGAAGCTACCGGATCGGATATTATCGTTTTTGGAAACAATGGATTAGTTGTAAAAGCCAGAACTGATAATCAACGCAAAATGATGCAATCTGTAGCTAAAAGTGACATGTTATTTGCAGTTGGACCGGCAGGAACAGGAAAGACATACACAGCTGTTGCATTAGCAGTAAGGGCGTTGAAAAACAAAGAAGTCAAACGCATTATATTAACTCGTCCCGCCGTTGAAGCTGGAGAAAATTTAGGTTTTTTACCTGGTGATTTAAAAGAAAAACTAGATCCATATATGCAACCATTGTATGATGCGTTATATGATATGGTTCCTTTAGATAAGTTAAATCAATATATAGAGGCAAAAATTATTCAAATTGCGCCTCTGGCATTTATGCGAGGAAGAACTTTAGATAATGCTTTTGTTATTTTAGACGAAGCTCAAAATACAACCGAGAGTCAAATGAAAATGTTTTTAACTCGTATGGGAGCTAATGCTAAATTTATTATCACTGGTGATATGACTCAAATTGATTTACCTAGAAATCAAACATCAGGTTTAGCTCAAGCCGTGAGACTATTAAAAAAGACAGACGGTATTGACATTGTTGAGTTGACTACGGTGGATGTGATAAGACATCGTTTAGTAAAAGCAATTATTGAAAAATACGAAGAAGACACCATTAAGAGATAAGTTATTTGATTGAAGTTGTTGGAAGTCAATTTCAAAAACAAATTCATCAAACAACTAAAAACTTAAAACAAATAACTAAGAATTATGACTATAAAAGATTCTCAAAAACAGGTTGATGATTGGATAAAGCAATACGGTGTTCGTTATTTTAGCGAATTAACTAATATGGCTATGCTTACCGAAGAAGTTGGCGAAGTAGCTCGCATTATTGCCCGCAGATATGGCGAACAATGCGAAAAGGAATCGGATAAAAATAAAGACTTAGGAGATGAGTTAGCGGATGTGATGTTTGTTTTAATATGCCTTGCCAATCAAACTGGCATAGATTTGGAAGAAGCATTAAAAAGAAATCTTGATAAAAAAACAAATCGAGATTCGGAAAGACATCATAATAACGAAAAACTAAAATAGATTTTGCTTAAGCAACTTGTCATATTTGTTCTAATTATTTTCTTCAATTCATTATTTGCTCAAAATAGTTTAATTAGTATTGATGCTGCTGATAAAGATATTGGCACACAAGAAAACATTTATAAAGTAAGAGCTGACTATATTATTCAAAATAATCAGACAAAAAATTTATATTTACTAAGAGCAGACGCCTTAAAAGGCATCACCATTAGAGCAGCTAAAAAAACAATTAAGCCCGGTGACACCACTCTTATTGTTGTTGAGTTTATTCCTAAACAAACCGGGAAATTTAACGAAGCTATTAATTTAGTAACAAGCGCAGACGGTGTTCCTTTTAAAATGTCTTTATCAGGTAATATCAAATCCATAAAAACAGATGATAAAACAGCTTGTTTTTATTTCAAGAAACCCAATAATGCAGGAGTTAAAACAACCGAACCTATTGTGGTTACTGAACCTACAAAACCTAGAGACACATCTAATAAAATGCCTGATAACACTACAAACACTGTGATTGATAATCCTGTTATTCCTGTTAAAACTCCTTCTGCTGTTAGCACAAAAAATCCAAATGAATTAGATGAAGATTTATATAAGCCTAATAACATTATTTTTTTAGTAGACGTTTCCAGTTCTATGAAAGACACCAGCAAATTAAAAGTGATGCAATATGCATTACACCATTTGATAGAAGTATTAAGACCTTCAGACAAAGTAACTTTTATTACTTATGCAGATTCTGTTAAGATTTTAAGAGAAGGATTAAGTGGCAAAGATAAGGAAGAATTAAACGAAGTAGTTGATAGACTAAAAGCAAAAGGTTTAACCAAAGGAAATAAAGCTATTTTATTTAGTTTGGATGTGGCTCTGAAAAATTACATTTCAAATGGTAATAACCAAATCATATTAGCTACAGATGGCAAATTTAGGTTTTATCCAGATGATCAAAAGTTGTATTTATCCAAACAAGGGAATAAATATGTAAAACTATCTACAATGGCATTTGGTAATGATAAAGATGCTCTTAAAAATTTAAAAGAAATTTCAGAAATAGGCAAAGGAAACTTTATACATATAAAAAATCGCTCAAAAGCTAAAGAACAATTATTGGAAGAAATCAAACAAAACAGTCTAATTCGTTAAATTTACCTCTTATCCATTTATTATTCCTTTTTTGTAGAAAAATCAGATAATCAGTTATCTACATAAAAATCATATATCTTTATAGAAACTTTAAACCAAACTCACATGAAAAAAATCTACTTACTTATCTTTTCTATTTTTGCTTTGAGCCAAATGGATGCTCAAACTTATACGTTAACACAATCAAATTCTGAAGGAATTGTTGGTGATTTTTATTATTCTGTCCCATTGGATACCAATTCTACAGCAATGCCAATGAATATTTCGGGAGCTAGTGTAACTTGGTCGCTAAATGCATTAACACAATCTACTGCTGCTATTGCATATAACTCATATTCAACAGCTGCTTCTGCAACAAATTCAGCAAATTATCCAGGAACAAATTTAGTTCAAACGGATACTACAAATGCTACAATTTCGTATTTCAAAACCACCACAAATAAGTTAGAATTATTAGGCGTTGATGCAGGTTTCTTTGATTTGAATTATAATACAAATTCTGCAACTATAGCAAATTACCCAATGTCTTTTGGCACAACATTTACAGACAATTCTGTAGGGGGTACTATGACTATTCCTTCTCAATCATTATCAGGGCCGTTTAATGGCACAGTAACAACAACTGTTGATGGTTCAGGTACTTTAAATATAAATAACAGCCTTACTATTTTATCAAATTGTTTAAGAGTAAGAACAAGGCAAATTTTAGATTTTAATTTAGTTGGCGGTTTAATTACTGGAACAATTGACCAAAATTTATACAATTTCTATCATAGTTCTTCTAAATTCCCAGTATTTTCTGTAAGTTACTCACACATCGTAATTCCGCCTAATTTAGTTTTAACGTCTGGTTTAGATCAAGTGCAAACACAAGTTTCTACTTTATCAACTATAGTAATTGGTGTTAAAGAAAACCAAAAAAACAATTCAATATTCTCAATGTTTCCTAATCCAGTAAATGCTCAATTAGGATTACATTTTGTGTTGGCAAATGAGGATTCTTATACTTTTGAAATTTCTAATGCATTAGGTCAAGTTGTTAAAACAGTTTCTATGCCAAATTTATCAGCAGGTATTTATAATGAAAGTATTAATACTAGTGATTTAAGCACGGGTATGTACACTGTTAAAGTAATTGGCAAAAACTCACAAGGCACACAAAAATTAATTATTCAAAAATAATATTTGATTAGCTAAATATTGAATTAAAAACGCTCCAAATACATGGAGCGTTTTTAATTTCTAAATATTGTATTCTCTGTATTCTCCCGGCTTTAAATCCCCAAGAGTAATTGTATCAATCCTAACTCTAATTAACCTGGCCACTAAATAACCCAAAGCCTTGCACATTCTTCTTATTTGACGGTTTTTGCCCTCGGTTAAGATAATACGAAATTCAAATTCAGATAGTTTCTCAACAAAACAGGGTTTTGTTTTGCAGATCATAATATCAACTCCTGCTCCCATTTTTTCAATAAATTCATCAGTAATTGATTTATTTACAGTTACAATGTATTCCTTTTCTTTTTCTTTAAAAGGGCTTGATAGACCTTGTATATACTTCCCATCATTTGACAATAATAACAATCCTTCTGATTCTTTGTCTAACCTACCTGCATAACCTAGATGTTTATCGAATTTAAAAACAGTAGTTAAATTATTATCAATAGACTCATTATTAGTAGTTTCAATACCTCTGGGTTTATAAAGGGCTATATAGGTAAAGGGTGTATTCGGCTTTAGTAATTCTCCATCAAGGTAAATCTCCCAGGTTTCGTTAAACTCAATATTTTCAGTCACTATAGTGCCGTTTACCTTCAATTTTCTTTTTTCAATAGCCCTAATAGCTTCCTTGTTGGTAAAGCCTAAACTATGAACTAAATAATATTTAATATTTAATCGAAAACTCAATTTTGAACTATTTTATGGCAATGTTATCTTTTTTTATCTAAAACACATAAAAATTGCCCTAATTCGCTATAATTTATTAAGTTTGTTGGTTCAAAACAGCTATGGAAAAATCTTATTTTGCCCACCCTTCTGCAATTATTGATGAGGGATGTCGTATTGGTAAAGGAACCAAAATTTGGCATTTCAGTCACATTATGCCAAACTGTACTTTAGGAGAAAACTGTAATATTGGTCAAAATGTAGTTATTTCTCCAGAAGTTGTTCTTGGGAAAAATGTAAAAGTTCAAAATAACGTTTCTATTTATACCGGCGTTACGTGTGATGACGATGTTTTTTTAGGACCATCGATGGTATTTACAAATGTAATTAACCCTCGCAGTGCTGTTAATCGTAAATCAGAATACGCAAAAACTCACGTTGGCAAAGGCGCTAGTATTGGAGCTAATGCCACGATAGTTTGTGGACATGACATTGGAGAGTTTGCTTTTATTGGTGCCGGAACTGTAGTTACAAAAACTGTACCTGCTTATGCACTGGTGGTTGGTAATCCATCTCGTCAAATTGGCTGGATGAGTGAACATGGGCATCGATTAGAATTTGATTCAACTGGAAAAGCAACTTGTAAAGAAAGTGGTCAAGTGTATCAATTAGAAAATAATAGTGTTAAAAGAATTTCGTAAAAATGACAAAAATAAAATTCGGAGTTATTGGTCAAGGACACATTGGTAAACGCCATGCCGAAATGGTTCGTCGTAACCCAAATTGTGAATTAGTAGCTGTTTGTGATGTTGCTCCAAAAGAAAAATTAGGATTAGATACACTTCAGGAAAAATTTTATAATTCAGTGGATGAGTTATTGAAAAATCATCCTGACATAGATGTCATCAATGTTTGTACTCCAAACGGATTGCATGCAACACACTCTTTGAAAGCTTTAGAAGCAAACAAACATGTGGTTGTAGAAAAGCCTATGGCTTTAAGTAAAGCTGATTGTGAGAAAATTATTTACAAAGCTTTAGATCAAAGTAAAACTGTTTTTTGCGTGATGCAAAACCGATATTCTCCTCCAAGTGTATGGTTAAAAGAAATGATAACCAACAAAACTTTAGGCGACATCTACATGGTTCAATTAAACTGCTACTGGAACCGTGATGAACGTTATTATAAAGCAGGAGGATGGAAAGGAACTCAGGATTTAGATGGAGGGACTTTATTTACACAGTTTTCTCATTGGATTGATATTATGTATTGGTTATTCGGTGATATCAAAAATATTCAAGCAAAATTCGCAGATTTTAATCACCAAAACTCTACTGCTTTTGAAGATAGCGGTTTTGTGAGTTTTGATTTTGTGAATGGAGGAATGGGAAGTATCAACTATTCTACTGCAGTTTGGGATAAAAACCTAGAATCATCATTAACTATTGTTGGCAGTAAAGGAAGTATTAAAGTTGGTGGACAATACATGGATCAAGTAGACGTTTGCAACATTAAAGATTATGTAATGCCAACTCTAGCAGAAACAAATCCTGCAAACGATTACGGAGCATACAAAGGCTCAGCAAATAATCATCACAATGTAATAGAAAACGTAGTAGACACAATAACCGGAAAAACCAAAATCACAACTAATGCTTTAGAAGGATTAAAAGTGGTTGATATTATTGAGCGTATTTACGCATTGCGTCCTGAATCAGTTATTAAAAAATAAATAAAAAAATATTAAACTATAGTTATGGGAATTTATAAAGACATCTTGGAGAAAAAAGCAACTGTTGCAGTCATTGGTTTAGGTTATGTTGGTTTACCAATTGCATTAGCTTTTGCTAAAAAAGTAAAAGTTATTGGTTTTGATATCAATGCTAAACGTGTTGATATGATGAAGAAGGGAATTGACCCAAGTAATGAATTAACCAAAGAAGACTTCAAGAATTCTGATATTACTTTTACTCACAAATTAGAAGATTTGAAAAAAGCTAAATTTTTCATCGTTGCGGTTCCTACTCCAATTGATGAACATAATTTACCTGATTTAAAACCACTAATTGGTGCTTCTACAACAGTTGGTAAAGTATTGAAAAAAGGAGATTATGTTGTTTATGAATCTACTGTATACCCCGGCTGTACTGAAGAAGATTGTATCCCTGTATTAGAAAAAGAATCTGGATTAAAATTCGTTAAAGATTTTAAAGTTGGATATTCTCCTGAGCGTATTAATCCGGGTGATAAAGAACATACTATTACAAAAATCTTAAAAATTGTTTCAGGTTGTGATAAAGAAAGTTTAGAGGAAATTGCAAAAACTTATGAAATTATTGTAGAGCCTGGAACTCACCGTGCTTCAAGCATTAAAGTGGCAGAAGCTGCAAAGATTATTGAAAACACTCAGCGTGATGTGAATATCGCTTTAATGAATGAGTTATCAATCATTTTTTCACGCATCGGAATTAATACGTATGACGTTTTAGAAGCTGCAGGAACAAAATGGAATTTCTTAAAATTCTTCCCGGGCTTAGTTGGCGGACACTGTATTGGAGTTGACCCATATTACTTAACTTATAAAGCAGAAGAATTAGGATATCATGCACGCGTCATTAATAGCGGACGTTATGTAAACGACAGCATGGGTTTTTATGTTGCAAAAACTTGTGTTAAGAAAATTATTGCAGCTGGAAAAAACATTTCAAAGTCAAAAGTTTTAATTATGGGTGCTACGTTTAAAGAAGATGTGAGCGATATCCGTAATAGTAAAGTAGCTGATATCGTAAAAGAATTGAAATCCTTTGGCGTGAAAGTTGAAATAGTTGACCCACATGCTGATAGCGATGAACTAAAACATGAATATGGTTTTGGCTTAAGTAAATTAGCTAAAGGTTATGATGGAGTTATAGTTGCTGTTAACCACAAGGAATACAAAACGTTAGATGAAAAATTCTTTAAATCAATCCTTTCTGCAAAAGGAGTTTTAGTTGATATTAAAGGAATGTATAAAAACAAAATGAAAGGCTTAACCTACTGGAGTCTTTAATATTTTTTTAAACTTGAGTTATAAATTAAGCGGATTAGATCCTGAGCAACAACAACTTTTAGATAGTGGTAAATTATTACCATTAATGGAAGAATTTTACACGATTCAGGGCGAAGGATTTAATACTGGAAAAGCTGCCTATTTTATTAGAATTGGTGGTTGTGATGTAGGATGTCATTGGTGTGATGTGAAAGAAAGTTGGGACGCAACTTTACATCCATTAACCAAAACAGAAACTATTATTGATCATGTTTTAGAAAGTAAAACACCGGCTGTGGTTGTTACAGGCGGGGAACCATTAATTTATAATTTGGTTCAATTGACTGAACTTTTAAAACAAAATAATATTCAAACCTATATTGAAACGTCTGGAGCATATCCTTTAAGTGGCAATTGGGATTGGATATGTTTATCTCCCAAAAAGACAATGTTGCCCAAAGAGGAAAACTATAAAGCTGCTCATGAACTAAAAATAATTGTGTTTAATAAACATGATTTTATTTGGGCAGAGGAACAAGCCTCTAAAGTTGGGAAAGATTGCTTTTTATATTTACAACCCGAATGGAGTAAGCGCCATGAAATTACCCCTTTAATTGTAGAGTATGTAAAACAGAATCCTAAATGGATGATCTCTCTGCAAACTCACAAGTACATAGATATTCCTTAAATACCAATTTTTCATAAAATGAAAAAGATACTTTGCATAGATTCAAATCATGATATCCTTCACGAAACGTTAATAGATGCTGGTTTTCACTGCGACTTATTTTGGAACAAATCTAAAGATGAGTTAATCAATTTACTTCCAAATTACGAAGGTGCTGTTATCAGAAGCAAATTCAAATTCACAAAAGAAATTATCGACTCTGCAACCAAACTAAAATGTATTGGTCGCGTGGGAGCCGGAATGGAAAACATTGATGTGGAATATGCCAAAAGTAAAGGGATAGTTTGTGTAAGCGCTCCGGAAGGAAACAGAGATGCCGTAGGCGAACACGCCTTAGGAATGCTTTTAATGTTGATGAATAACTTAAAACGTAGCGATAAAGAAGTTAGAAACGGAATATGGAAACGTGCTGAAAATCGCGGACACGAAATAGCCGGAAGAACAATTGGCATTATTGGCTATGGGAATATGGGATCTGCGTTTGCAAAAAAATTAAAGGGATTTGATTGTGACATATTGGTTTATGATAAATATAAAACAGGTATTGTGGGGGAACATATCAAGGAATCTTCTTTATATGAAATCTATGAAAAAGCTGATGTAGTGAGTATTCATTTACCTTTAACTCAAGAAACAAACTATTACATTAACGATGACTTTATTTCTCAGTTCAAAAAGAATATTTACGTCATTAATACAGCTCGAGGAAAATGTTTAAATACAGCTGATTTAGTGAAACACTTAAAAACCGGAAAAGTCATTGGAGCCTGTTTAGATGTATTGGAATATGAATCGACTTCTTTTGAAAATATAGACATCTCTTCCCTACCCGAACCTATGCAATATTTGTTACAAAGTGACGAAGTGATTTTAACACCGCATATTGCCGGTTGGACTCATGAATCTAATTACAAGATGAGTAAAATAATTGCTGAAAGAATTATAGATGTCTTGAAATAACTTTTGCCTATTTCATCCATTCGCATTATCTTGGCACCTTTAAAATCAATTATCTATGGCTACAACATCCGACATCTCAAGAAACGCATTTATCAGATATAATAACGAATTACTACAAATCATGGATTATGATCATATTACTCCAGGAAAAGGTAATGCGATTTACTCACTAAGATGTCGTAATGTTGAAACAGGAAAACAAAGTGAAGTTCGTTTTCGTTCAGGTGAAAAGGTAGACTTAATTCGTGTTGACGAACATGAGATGCAATACCTTTTTACAGAAGGAGATTTTTTAGTTTGTATGAATCAAGAGACATACGATCAATTACATATTCCAAAAATTTTATTTGCTGATAGTATTCAGTTTTTAGAAGAAGGGATGGTTTTAAAGATTCGTTTTGATGAAAATGAGAAGCCTCTTAATGGTTCATTACCTCAATACATTGAGTTAGAAGTAACTTATACAGAAGATGGAGTTAAAGGAAAATCCCTAAAAACTGCTGAAGTTGGTAACGGTATTAAAATTCAGGTTCCTATTTTCGTTGCTATTGGAGATAGATTAAAGATCAACACTGAAACCGGAGAATACGTTGAACGTGTTATGAAATAGGATATAGAAATTTATTTATTTAAAAAGCCACCGTTTTGGTGGCTTTTTATTTTTTCAAATATTTTTGAGTAGCTAAGGAATACTTAATTTCTGAATAAGAATAATCATCTCCCAAAGCCTCTTTTATTGGAGTAAGTTTTGCATCTCCTTCAATATGTTTTGATGTTTCTATAATCTTATCAAACTTTTCTTTAGAGACAAATTGAGTAACTGGAATCATTCCCAAACTTACATAATGGGCTAAATGAGTTTCAATTGTAGTTAATCCAAAACCTCGCTCTAAGGCAATTTCTTCAGGCATTTTACCTTGTTTGTATAAAGAAAAACTAATTTCCTTAGTGTCTGGTTTTGGTTCTTTTAAAACCTTTTCTTTTTTAGTTTTTTTTGTGGCAGACTTTTTTGTTTTTCTTTCTTCAAATGCAGCTTTTTCAGTTATTTCTATTGTTTGACGAACTAGCTCTAATCGTTCATTTTGATTGGCCGTTTGTTTTAACTGATGTTTATTAAATTCTTTATTATTTAATACATTATCAATTACAGTTGAAACTTTATCTAACAACTGAAGATGTTTATAAAACAAACCTTCTAATTCCAACAACTCTTCCAAATAGGTTTTTATTTGTTTTTCATCTTTCAATAATTCAATATGAACTAAAATCGACTTCGATAAATCTTTTAATATCGGATAGAAATAATTTTTAGCAGCAATATGTCTGGTTTGAACCGTTTGAAGATAATCCTCTGCCCTACTTTCAAAAATCTGCATTAATTGGTTGCAGAATTTATCTGCATTAATTTTTAGTGGTTCAAATTTATCTAAGAGTTCTTGAGCCCAAACTTGATGTTTTTGTTTGTTTGATTTGTTTTCAACCATGGTGTAACTTGATACATGATTTTTTAAACAAGTATATAACCATACAAAATCATAAGCTTTTAAAACATAACCTTTAAAAAACAATAACGTTTCCTGATTGATTAATTTTGTTACTTCTTCTGTTTTAGGTTTATTTTCTGTATAATCTACCAATGTTTTATCTTGCGAGATTGCATTAAACTGAATTGGAGATGTGAGTACTAATCCATCCAATGACTTTAAACGTGAAAGAGCTACATAAACCTGTCCGGGAGCAAAAGCTCTGTTAATGTCCAATATTGCTTTTTCAAAAGTTAACCCCTGACTTTTATGAACCGTAATTGCCCAGGCCAACTTAATTGGATATTGAGTAAATGTTCCGATTGTATTTTCTTCAATCTCATTGGTTACTTCATTTAACTCATACTTGATATTTTTCCATTCATATTTTTCTAACACAAAAGGTTTGGTTCCATCCTTAAAATCAATTTCAATTTCTTTGTCAGATAAATGTGATACAACGCCAATTTTCCCATTAAAAAACTGCTGTTTTCCACTGATATCATTTTTAATAAACATAATTTGGGCTCCAACTTTCAATTCTAAATAAGCCTCCACTGGGTAAGCATATTCATTAAATTCACCTTCAATATCTGCACTGAAGAAGTAAGATTTACCTTTTAACTCCATCAAGGCCGATTTATTCAAAGTATCAGCTTTTTGATTGTGTGTAGTTAAAGTGATAATGTTTAAAGCAGAACTTACATCGAAATTAGGTTTATAATATGAATTCAATAAATCTATATTGGCTTGTGTAACCTTATTATTCCTCAAATTATTCAGTAAATCAATAAAGGTATTATCGTTTTGGCGGTAAATCTTGTCGAGCTCAATATAAACAGGCTTTTCATTCCTTAAAACATGAGCGTCAAAAAAATAAATACTGTTATAATAATGACGTAAAACACTCCATTCTTCTTCTTTAATCACAGGTGGAAGCTGCATTAAATCGCCAATAAACAATAGCTGAACTCCTCCAAATGGTTTATGCTGCTGTCTGCGAATGCTTCTCAAAACAAAATCAATCGTATCTAGCAAATCTGCCCTTAACATACTTACTTCATCAATAATTAATAATTCCAGATCCTGAAGTAATTTTCGTTTTTGGTCGCGCATATTTAAATGCTTAACCATCGTGTAGGGTGTATTTATTTTAGTGTTAGTATTATCAATTTTATAACTGCTATCAGGAATAAATAAACCAAACGGTATTCCGAATTGAGAATGAATAGTAACTCCTCCTGCATTAATGGCGGCAATACCGGTTGGTGCCACTATAATGGCATTTTTATGGGTATGCTCAATGATATTTCGAAGAAAAGTAGTTTTTCCGGTGCCCGCTTTTCCCGTTAAAAAAACAGGCTTATTGGTTTGGTTAATACACTTTGCCGCAAGTTCGGCAGGACTGAGATTTGTAAGCGAATTATCCATTATTTAGGCAAAATTAAACCTTTTACAAAATATTCAACCGAAATTTGTTAAATAGTTAATATTTAGTATCTTGCTTACTTATTTTGTACTAATACTTTAATTAAAAATCTATGAGTGAACGAATACTTCGTGCCTTAATGCAAATGTTTGCCATCATTGCTAAAGTTGATGGAATTAGTAATACAGGTCGTTCTATTGTTGAGTCTTTCTTAAAACAACAATTAAACAAAGAGCAGGTTGACAAATATCTGGTTATTTTTGATGAATACATTGAGGCTCAGCAAGCAGGTTCTAAGAAAAAAGACGGTACCGCTAAACGTACTTCCTTAAACTCAGTTAAAGTATTAAAAATTTGCACGCAGATAAATCAAGAACTAGAGCAACCTCAAAAAATCATCGTTTTAATTCGATTATTAGAATTTATATACTCTTCTGATGAAATTTCTGAACAAGAAAATGAATTTGTAGTTACGGTAGCAGATACATTTAATATCTCAACAGAAGAATTTAATCAATTAAGAGCATTTATTGAAGATACAGCAGAAAAGATTCCTAATACTCCAAATATCTTAGTTATAAATAACAAGGAAAATGGATACAATAACGCTTGTAAACATATTTATTGTGACGCTTTAACTTCAGACGTTCGGGTTATTCAAATTGATAGCGTTGGCATGTATGCTCTTCGTATCTATGGAAACATTGAGCTACAATTAAACGGACAAGGTATTTCAAAAGAACGAGTTCATATTTTAACTCCTGGTTCATCACTAAGAAGTTCTAAAATTAAGCCAATCTATTACAGTGATATCATTGGTCGTTTCTTGGCAGATGGATCTCAAGCCCGTATTTCTTTTGAAGCCAAAAATATTGAATACAAATTTAAAGGCGGTAAGCTTGGTTTACGAAACATAAATATTCGTGAAGAAGGAGGAAAATTAATTGGTATTATGGGAGGTTCCGGAGCCGGTAAATCAACTTTATTAAACGTTTTAAACGGAGTTGAAATACCAAGCGCAGGACAAGTTTTAATAAACGGTAAAAACATCCATAAAGAGAAAAAATTTGTAGAGGGCGTTATTGGACACGTAACTCAAGATGACTTGTTAATTGAAGAATTAACGGTTTATCAAAATCTTTTTTATAATGCAAAACTATGTTTTGGCAACTTAACTGATGAAGAAATCGCAAAAAAATGTCATGCTTTATTAGCTGACTTAGGTTTATCTGAAACCAAAGACTTAAAAGTTGGTTCCCCACTAGAAAAAACAATTTCAGGTGGACAACGTAAGCGTTTAAATATTGGTTTAGAGTTAATCCGTGAACCATCTGTGTTATATGTAGATGAACCTACTTCTGGTTTATCTTCTCGTGACTCTGAAAACATCATGGACCTTTTAAAAGAATTATCTTTAAAAGGTAAATTAATATTTGTGGTTATTCACCAACCATCATCCGACATTTTTAAAATGTTTGATAAGCTGCAAATATTAGATGTTGGCGGTTATCCAATTTATTATGGAAATCCGGTGGATGCTGTTACATACTTCAAAACATTAGTACAACATGTTAATGCCGAAGAAAGTGAATGTTGGAACTGTGGTAACGTTAATCCTGAGCTAATCTTTAATATTATAGAAAGTAAAGTATTAGATGAGTACGGTAACTTAACTCACAACCGTAAAACAAGCCCTGCAGAATGGAATAAGAGTTATGTAGAAAAAATTGAATCAACCATTGGTGATATTAAACACCAGGATGAAATTCCTGATGCTATTTTTAAAATCCCTAATGCCTTTAAACAATTTAAGGTATTTATAACAAGGGATGTAAAAAGTAAATTAACAAATACACAATATTTATTAATTAACTTAATTGAAGCGCCTGCTTTGGCATTTGTATTAGCTGCTTTAATACGTTTCTACAATTCAGATGCGAATAATACAAAAGGTTATTTTTTCAGAGAAAATGAAAACGTACCTGCTTATATGTTTATGGCAGTTGTTGTAGCGTTGTTTATTGGCTTAACAGTTTCTGCCGAAGAAATTATCAGAGACAGAAAAATCCGTAAACGTGAGTCTTTCTTAAATTTAAGCAAAGGCAGTTATTTATGGAGTAAAATCGTCATCATGTTTGTTCTATCCGCTATACAAACTTTCATGTTTGTGTTAGTTGGTAATTTAATTATGGGCGTGAAAGGTATGTATGCTGACTATTGGTTAGTTCTTTTCTCAGCATCGTGTTTTGCCAATATGCTAGGCTTAAATATTTCGAGTGCATTTAACAGTGCTGTTACTATTTATATATCTATTCCGTTCTTAATCATACCTCAATTATTGTTAGCCGGAGTCGTTGTTAAATTTGATAAATTAAATCCGGCATTAGCCAAACAAGGAGGAGTTCCTTATGTTGGAGAAATGATGGCCAGCAGATGGGCATTTGAAGCATTAGCAGTAAATCAGTTTAAAGCAAATAAGTTTCACAAAAATTTTTATAAATACGAAAAAGCTATTAGTATAGCAGCTTACAAAAAGGTATACTGGATTCCGGAGTTACAAAACAAAATGACCAAAATTGATGGTATTTTAAAAGATGCAGCTAAAAAGGAAGAATTAGAAAGAGACTTTACCTTACTAAAAAATGAATTATTAAAAGAGCAAAAAATCCTGAAAAACAAGTATCAGTTTGAAGGTATTAATAAACTAAATGCAAAGGACTATACTCCTGAAATTGCAACTTCGTTAAAACAGTTTTTGGCAAAAATTAATGAGCACTATATTAATTTTGAAAATAAAGCAAGAAAACAAGAAGATGAGGTAACTCAAAAATTAATCAAACAATTAGGTAATGATGAGTTTATTAATATGAAAGATGATTATACCAATGAGGCGCTTGATCAATTCATGTTAAATAGTAATGACTTAGGAGATAGATGCTTAGAGCACGAAGGTCGTTTAATTCAGAGAATTGAACCAATTTACTTAGACCCGACAGAATCAAATATTGGAGCTGCTCATTTTTATGCTCCAAATAAACGATTCATGGGAAGTCTAATTCCTACATACTGGTTTAATATTTCAGTAATTTGGTTAATGAGTATCTCATTAATGATTATGTTATATTTTGATGTGTTTAAGAAAACGCTTGACTTTTTAGGTAACATTAATTTCAAAAGAAAATAAGAGATAATCCTTTTCTTTTGTTTATTAACTAACTTTCTTTAACAAATAATGTCTATTAGATTCATTTAATACATTAACTTTGCAACGCTTGAAAAATATATACTTATATCTAGTTTTAGCATCAGCTGTTATTTTTACCAGTTGTGATGGCTATAATAGATTACTAAAAAGTTCGAATTATGAACTTAAATTAGAAAGAGCCAATCAGTATTATACCAAAGGAAATTATGTAAAAGCAATCGCTTTATTTGAAGAGCTAATTCCTGTTTATAAAGGTTCTGATAAAGCAGAAGAAATATATTACTATTTCTCATACTGTAATTATTATCAAGGAGATTATGCCTTATCTCAATACCATTTCAAAAATTACTTCAGAAGCTTCCCAACAGGTAAACATGCCGAGGAATGCTTGTTTATGAATGCTTATTGTTATTATTTAAATTCGCCTATCTATAAATTAGACCAAACAGACACTAAAAATGCAATGGCCGAATTGCAAAATTTTATTGATTTATACCCTGAGAGTTCCAGAATTGATTCTTGTAATAAAATAAATGACATTTTAAGAGGTAAATTAGAACAAAAAGAATTAGATATAACCAATCAATACTATAATATTAGTGATTATAAAGCGGCTATTGCATCAGGACAAAACTTCATGAAAGATTTCCCTGAATCAAGTCATATTGATGAAATTTTATATACAATTGTTGATTCATAT
This sequence comes from Bacteroidia bacterium, assembly GCA_035439445.1. Classification (GTDB taxonomy): domain Bacteria; phylum Bacteroidota; class Bacteroidia; order B-17B0; family Aurantibacillaceae; genus UBA4416. The sequence continues at coordinate 47,867 of DAORKG010000014.1, read as the reverse complement.
TACCTTCTAGCGGTTAATAGCCTGGAAACCAAAAAGTTAGAAAGATTAAATTTAGCTATGGAAAGTTATTTAAAATTAGTAGATTTGTACCCTAAAAGCAGCTATTTATCAAAAGCAGAGTCTATTTATGAAAGCTGTGTGAAAATGAAAAATAATATCAATAATTAATAGTCAAATGGATTTTAAAAAAACAAACGCAGAGCCAAGTACAGTAACACGTGACATCAGAAGATTTGACGGTCCTACTGGAAATATTTACGAATCAATCGCAATTATTTCTAAGCGTGCCAATCAAATTAGTTCAGAAATGAAAGAAGAGTTATCTGCTAAATTAGCTGAGTTTGCAAGTCATTCTGATAACCTAGAGGAGATTTTTGAAAACAGAGAACAAATTGAAATCTCTAAATTCTACGAAAAATTACCTAAACCATCTTTGATTTCTATTAATGAGTTTTTAGAAGATAAAACATACTTCAGAAACCCAGCTAAAGAACAAACAAAATAATTTTAGTATTGTACTAATTTAAAAGAAACCCATCCTCCAATTGGCAGATGGGTTTTTAATTTGTATGTCATTAAAAAATAAACATATTTTATTAGGTATAACAGGAGGCATTGCCGCTTACAAATGCGCTCATTTAGTTCGACTCTTAATAAAAGAAGGAGCTATAGTAAAAGTTGTTATGACTAAGTCTGCCGAAGAATTTATTACTGCAAAAACACTTTCTGTTCTCAGTAAAAATGAAGTTGTTACAGATTTTTTCGATGCTAATAATAATTGGAATAACCATGTTGCTCTTGCTGAATGGGCAGATGCAATCATTGTTGCGCCTCTAACAGCAAATACATTGGCTAAATTTGCCACAGGTATTTGTGATAATATTGTTACAGCTTGTTACTTATCTGTCAGAAACAAAGTTTTTGTTGCGCCTGCAATGGATTTGGATATGTATCAGCATCCTACAACAAAACACAATATTGATATTCTGAGAAAAAATGGTAACATCATTATTCCCGCTGAAAGTGGTGAATTAGCAAGCGGTTTAATTGGAGAAGGAAGAATGGCTGAACCGGAAAATATTATTCAGTTTGTAAATCAATATTTTGAAAATAATCTGCCTTTGACCGGAAAAAAAGTTTTAGTTAATGCCGGACCTACCTATGAAGCTATTGATCCTGTTAGATTTATAGGTAATCGTTCTTCAGGAAAAATGGGTATTGCTATTGCCGACGAATTTGCAAAATTAGGAGCTGATGTTAACTTAGTTCTTGGTCCTTCACATCACTTACCGACTGAAAGAACTGTAAATGTTTTAAAAGTAGAAAGTGCCGAAGAAATGTTTAATGCTTGTGAAAGTCATTTTTCAAATTCAGATATTGCTGTATTATCTGCGGCTGTAGCAGATTATAAACCCAAACAAGTATCTGATTCTAAAATTAAGAAGAAAGATGACGAGCTTCATATTGAACTCATAAAAACAAAAGATATTTTAGAAACTCTGGGGAAACAAAAAAACAAACAACTACTTGTTGGCTTTGCCCTAGAAACAAATAATGTTATTGAATACGCCAAAGAAAAAATCGTTAAAAAAAATTTAGATTTTATTGTAGCAAATTCAGCTACTGAAAAAGGTGCAGGTTTTGCTGTTGATACAAACAAAATAACTATTATTGATAAACACAATAAAATGTATAATTTTGAGTTAAAAAGCAAGCAAGATGTAGCGAAGGATATTGTTAATTTTGCTCTCAATTATTTAAATACCCATGCGTAAACTCATATATATATTAGTTTTTTCATTTACTTATCTTTTTTCTTTTTCTCAAGAATTAAATTGTCAGGTAAGTGTTGTTTCCCCTCAAATTCAGGGGACTACTGAAAAACAAATTTTTGACCAATTGCAGAAAGCCATCTTTGAGTTTATGAATAATACAAGATGGACAAAAGATAACTATACTACAGCAGAAAGAATAGATTGCTCTATTTTGATTAACGTTACTCAAAAATTATCTGTGGAAGATTACAGAGCAACTATTCAAGTTCAAAGCAGAAGACCAATTTTCAAGAGTTCTTATTTCTCTCCAACTGTAAATTATATCGATGAGAACTTTACATTTAAATTTCAACAGTTTCAGCAATTAGATTTTAATTTAAACACATTTTCTAATAACCTAACTTCTGTTTTAGCATTTTATGCCTACATAGTAATTGCTAATGATTATGACACCTTTTCAAATTTAGGAGGTACTGAGTATTTTCAAAAAGCTCAAACTATAGTATCTAATGCTCAAAGTACTGGAGACATTGGTTGGAAATCATTCGAAAGCAATAAAAATAGATATTGGATTGTGGAAAATGCTTTACAGCCAGTGTTTCAGCCAATTAGAGAATGTATGTATAAATATCACAGACTTGGACTGGATATTATGAATGAAAAAGCGGATGAAGGGAGAAAAGAAATATTAAAATCCTTGGACTTGCTAGTTGGTGTTTACAAAAACAGACCTGCATCGTTTATTATGGAATTATTTTTTAATGCCAAAACAGATGAATTAGTAAATGTATTTTCAAAAGGTTTCCCTGAAGAAAAAGCAAAAGCTGTTGAAACACTCACTACAGTTGACCCTGCAAACTCTACAAAATATTTTAAAATTCAGGGTAACTAAATTTTAACAATAAAATGACATTTATTAGTTTCTGATGTAATTTCTTTTATTAGTTTTGCCGTCTAATAAATTAAAAAACATGAAGAACTTTTTTTTCTTTTCATCTCTTCTTATGTTGTCATTAAATGGATTAGCTCAAGAAGTTACAAAAGATGATGCCGCAAAAATTCAGGCAGAAGCAGATAAATTAAAAACTGTTGCCGCAGACTCAGTTAAACCATGGAAAATTGGTGGAGTTGTTTCTGTTAACGGTCAACAAGTATCATTAACAAACTGGGCAGCAGGGGGTAATAATTCTATTTCTGTTGCAGGTTTAGTAAACGTTTTCCTTAAATATAAAAAAGGTAAGTCTACTTGGGATAATAACTTAGAGTTAGGATATGGTGTTATCAATCAAGGCGACAGTAAAAAATGGTGGAAAAATGATGATAAAATTCAATTCTCCTCAAAATTTGGTCATCAAATTAAAAAAAGCTGGTACGCAACTGCATTAGCTGATTTCAGAACTCAATTTACAAATGGTTATAATTATCCAAATGATTCAATTTATATTTCAAAATTTATGGCTCCAGGATATGGTCTAGCTGCTATAGGTTTTGATTATAAGCCTAATGATAAGTTCTCTGCATTCATAGCGCCTGTAACAGGCAAATTTACATTTGTAAATGATGATAGTTTAGCAAAATTTGGAGCATTTGGTGTTCAAAAAGAAATAAGAGATGTGAATGATCCAACAATAATTTCTCAGAATTATTTAAAACACAGAGAAGAGTTTGGTGCTTATTTAAAAATGCAATATCAAACCAAAGTAATGGAAAATATTACTTTCCAAACAATTTTAGAATTATTCTCTAACTACATGAATAATCCTCAAAATGTTGATGTTAACTGGAGCACCCTAACAACATTTAAAGTAAACAAATTCATCTCAGCTACCTTGGCCACTCAATTAATTTATGATGATGACATCAAAGTGCTTCGTACTTCAGGAGATCAAAAAGGAACTGTAGGGCCTGATGTACAGTTTAAACAAGTGTTAGGTGTTGGATTTACTTATAAATTCTAATCAAATTCATTCAAATAAAAAAAGGTTCAACTAATGTTGAACCTTTTTTTATGTCACTTAGCAGATAGTGTTACATAAGGAATTATCATTTCCTCTAAACTCACTCCACCGTGCTGGAACGTATTTTTATAATACTGAACGTAATGATTGAAATTATTTGGATAAGCAAAAAACTTATCCTCTCTTGCAAAAATATAACGTGTACTTACGTTTTGTTTCGGTAAAAACGCATCCGCAGGGTTTTTAATTTCAAATACTTCTTTCGCATTATAGTCAAGCGCTTTTCCTTGTTTATAGCGTAAGTTCGTATTTACACTCTTATCTCCTACTACTTTTGTTGGTTCTTTTACATGAACTGTTCCATGATCAGTAGTTATAACTAATTTAGCATTTTTAGAGGCAATAAACTTAATCATATCCAACAAAGGTGAATGCTCGAACCAAGACACCGTTAAGCTTCTGTATGCAGGTTCATCATCAGCTAACTCTCTGATCATTTCTAATTCGGTACGAGCATGACTTAGCATATCCACAAAATTATACACTATCACATTTAACTTGTTATTCATCAAGTTACTCATATTTTCAGATAGTTTTTTGCCGGCAGCAAAATTGGTAATCTTGTTATAACTTGTTTTAATGTCTTTACCTAAACGTTTGATTTGTGCATTTAAAAAATCTTCTTCATGCATATTTTTACCACCTTCATCCTCGTCGTTTTTCCACCAATCCGGATGACGCTTTTCCATTTCACTTGGTAATAAACCTGAGAACAAAGCATTACGAGCATACTGAGTAGCAGAAGGAAGAATACTGTAAAACAACTCTTCGTTGTCAACTTTAAAATAATCCTGAATAATAGGCTGAATCATTTTCCACTGATCGTAACGCAAGTTATCAATTACCACCAAAAAGGTACATGCATTATTATCAAAATTATTGAAGAATTTATTTTTTAATAAAGTATGACTCATCGTTGGGATACTTGAACTAGAGCCATTTAACCAGGAGATGTAATTTTTTTCAATAAACTTAAAGAACTGCAAATTAGCATCTGCCTTTTGCATTTTTAAGACTTCCAACATTCCTTTGTCTTGGTTTTTATCAATCTCTAATTCCCAATAAACTATCTTTTTGAAAACCTCTTGCCACTCTTGCCAGTTCAGATTATCAGATAATGTCATTCCAATTTGGCCAAACTCTTTACGATATTCCGTATTTGTTTTTTCGGATACTAAACGTTTGTTATCTAATGCTTTTTTAAGTGATAATAATATTTGATTTGGGTTAACAGGCTTAATTAGATAATCTGCTATTTTGCTACCAATCGCATCTTCCATAATGTGCTCTTCTTCACTCTTGGTAATCATAATAACTGGTAAATCTGACTTTAACTGTTTGATTTTAGTTAAAGCTTCTAAGCCAGATATGCCCGGCATATTTTCATCTAATAAAACTGCCGATATATTTTTATTTTCCTTAACTATATCAATCGCTTCATCACCACTTAAAGCCGTTACTATCTCATACCCTTTACCATTTAAGAATAAGATATGTGGCTTTAATAAGTCAATTTCATCATCTGCCCAAAGGATGTTTATTTTTTCCATAAAAATATTTTTAGTGTTACGTGGTATCTCAGTTTTTATTGTACAAATTAACGTTTGTTAAGAATTAATTACCGCCAAAGCTCCACATGCATAAAGCCCAGCTGTTTCGGTTCTTAATCTTGTATCTCCTAAAGCAACAGGCAAATAACCAGAGGATATAGCCAATGCAATTTCATCTTTTGTAAAATCACCTTCCGGACCAATTAATACTATAAATGCTTTATTTGCTGCTATATATTGTTTGATGTGTTGTTTGGATTCTTTTTCGCAATGAGCAATAAGCTTAACATCAGAATTATCTTTCTTTATAAATTCTTTTAAATCAATTAAGGGATTTACTGTGGGAATATATGCCTGCTGACTTTGTTTGACAGCACTTTCTGCTACTTTTAATATCCGTTCGTCTTTTACAACAGTTCGTTCGGAGTTTTTGCATTTGATAAATGAAATCTCGTCAATTCCCATTTCAACTGCTTTTTCTACAAACCATTCAATACGTTCAATGTTTTTAGTTGGCGCAATAGCAATGTGTAATTTATAGTTACGAATAGGTTCGACAATTTCTTTTTCGATTAAACTTACCGCACATTGTTTAGCATGAGCGGCTTCTATTTTACCAATAGCTCTTGTCCCTTTACCATCAATTACCTGAATAATATCCCCTACTTTATGTCTTAACACCTTTACACAATGAAGAGATTCATCCTCATTTAAAATTGCTGCCTTATCTTGTATAATTCCGAAAAACGTATTCATTGATCATTACGAATAAAAGTACGAATATACGAATGATAATTACGAATCTATACGAATATACAAATCTATGTCTGCTAAAGTTTACAGTTTCGATTCGTATATTCGTACAATATTCGTAATCCTTATTTCTGCACTTATTCGTAATCATTGAATTATTTAGCTCATAGTTATTTATCTTATCAGAAACCTGATTTAATTATTGGGAACTTTATTGCAGATTCTATTAGAGGTAATCAATTTGAAGGTTTAACAGATGGTATTATTGAAGGCATTAGATTACACCGAAAAATAGATACATTTACCGATAGTCACCCAATTTATTTAACCAGTAAACACCGTTTTAGTAAAGATTTTGACAAATACAGCGGGGTTTTAATGGACATTATTTACGACCACTATCTGGCTAAGAATTTTGAACAATACTCTGCCCTTTCCCTTCAAACTCATGCCAATGAAGTTTACAATATTCTTAAAAACAACCATGATTATTTACCCGAAAACGCTAAGCGTTTTTATGGTTATATGACCGAAAGAAATATCCTTTTTCATTATTCTACCTTAAATGGCATTGAAACTGTATTAACACACCTAAGTGGCAGAATTAGGAATAGATTCGAGTTACAGCTCGCTATACCCATTTTAGAGGCTAATTATCAGGAAATTGAAGAGGAATTTTTCGTCTTTTTTGATGATTTACAAGCTTTTTGTAAAGAACAACCCGAATTAAACGGTTAATAAACTATTCAGGTTTTATATTGTTCAATTTAGTACTTTTGCACCTGAATTTTTGAAAAAAAAACGAAATGATTACAACCGATTTAGCGATTATAGGAGCTGGCCCAGTGGGGCTGTTTGCCATTTTTGAAGCAGGATTATTAAAAATGCGTTGCCACTTAATTGACTACTTGCCACAAGCGGGAGGACAATTATCTGAAATATACCCAAAGAAACCAATTTATGATATACCTGGCTACCCTAGCGTGTTAGCCCAAGAGTTAGTAGATAACTTATTGAAACAAGCAGAGCCTTTTCATCCAACTTACACATTTGGAGAGCGTATTGAAACACTTGAAAAGCGTGGAGAAAGGGATTTTGTTTTAAAAACAAATATGGGAACCGAAGTTCATGCTAAGGTGGTTGTTATTGCAGGTGGTTTAGGTTGTTTTGAGCCTCGTAAACCGGAGGTTGAAGGCTTAACGCAATTTGAAAACGGAAAAGGTATTAATTACATGATTTTAGATCCTGAGAAGTACCGTGGACAACGAATGGTAATTGCAGGTGGTGGAGATAGCGCTTTAGACTGGTCTATTTTCTTAAGTGAAGTTTGTTCTGAATTAACATTAGTACACCGTAGCGAATCGTTTAGGGGCGCTCCGGATAGTGTAAATAAAGTAATGAAATTAGCTGAGGAAGGGAAAATCAAGTTATTATTAAACACTAATTTAACTGCTGTTGCCGGAAACGAAAAATTAGAGTCTGTATCAATGGTAAACTCAAAAACACAAGAAACCCAAACCATTGCGACTGATCATTTAATTCCATTATTTGGTTTAAGCCCTAAATTAGGGCCAATTGAAAACTGGGGTTTAAACATTGATAAAAATGCTATTGAAGTAAATACAGATGATTACTCAACAAACATTGAAGGTGTTTACGCCATTGGTGATATCAATACTTACAAAAACAAACTAAAGTTAATTTTATGTGGTTTCCACGAGGCTGCTTTAATGAGTCATAGTGCTTACAAGTACATGAATCCTGGTGTGAAGTATACGATGAAGTATACTACTGTGCAAGGTGTAAATGAGTTTTAGTTTCTAAAACACTTAATCATTTTTTGTCAGGCTGACCGTAGTCGAAGCCTTATAGAACACCCTTCGACTCCGCTCAGGGTGACAATTCTAACAAACAATAATCTTAAAAAAATCTCAGTTTTTAACTGAGATTTTTTATTTTTGCATCCATTATGACAGATATCAACATCAACGTACAAAATCCGGATAATACTATTACAACATTAGTTGCCCCAACTGATATGGGATTAAGCTTAATGGAATTTTTAAAAGGTAATGATTATGACATTTTAGCTACTTGCGGTGGTATGGCATTATGTGCTACTTGCCATGTGAGTGTTATCAGTGGTTTTGAGAAATTACACCCAATTTCGGACGATGAATATGCCATGTTAGATACCTTACCTAATATTACAGATACATCACGTTTAGGTTGTCAATTAAAATTAGACGACAGCATGAATGAGATTACTGTAAAAATTATGGGTGACGGAAATTAATTCCTAAATACTGTTTCTCGTACTTCGACTCCGTTCAGCGTGACAGTTCTGTATAAATTATCATCTCTAACGTATCTAGAACCGCTCATTAAATGCTTTTTCGCTTCTCGACTTCGCTCGACGTGACAGCTTAAATACATATCAACTAAACTCTAATTCCAATTACCAGAACATCATCTACTTGTTCTAGTTTACCTTTCCAACTTACAAACCTTTCTTCAATTATTAAACATTGTTGTTTCATTGGTAAATTTTGATTCTCAACTAAAACTTCTTTAAGTTGTTTGTATTTAAACTTTTTACCTTTATCACCTCCAAACTGATCTGCATAGCCATCTGAAAACAAATAAATTAAATCATTTTTTTGTAATTGAATTTGTTTTGATGTAAAACTCTGTACCTGTTCATCAACAAACGCCCCTACCGGAAATTTATCAGCATTTAACTGTACTAATTCCATATTTTGAATAATATAAATTGGATTATTAGCTCCTGAATAATTTAATTCAAGTGTTTTGGAATTAAATACACATAGTGAAATATCCATCCCATCCTTAACAGATGACTCCTGAAAGGTTTGATGCAATGCAACAGTTAATTGCTGATTAACATAATTTAAAATATCTGCAGGATTATTTAAATCTTTCTCAAGCACAGCTTTATTTAATAAATTGTAATTAACAATAGAAATTAATGCTCCCGGAACACCATGTCCCGTACAATCTGCTGCAGCTACAAAAATCAAATCTCCTTTTTGCTCAATCCAATAAAAATCGCCACTTAAAATATCCTTTGGTTTATAAAACACAAAAGATTGGGGTAAAAGTGTATTCCACATTTGTTCAGGTGGTAAAATAGCAGTTTGTATTCTTTCGGCATATTTTATACTATCTGTTATATCTTTATTTTGCTCTTCAACAATGTGTTTTTGATTCTCAACGGTTTGTTTTTGCTCTTCAATAATTTTATTTTTTTCTTCAAGAGCAATATTAGCTTTTTGCTTTTGACGCAAGCCCCTAAAAATAAAGAAAGCTAAAACAAACAAAAAACCTGCTGCAATAATAAAAATGGTTTTTATAAAAGATTCACTTTTAACTTGAAGATTTAAAATTTCGTTTTCTTGTTGTTTTTTTTCTGTTGCAAACTTTGTTTGAAGCTCTGCTGTAATTTCTGTTTGTTCTTTATTATAAAGAGTGTCTTTCAAACCAGAGCATTGAATACTGTAATCAAGAGCCTTTGTATAATCACCAAGAGCTTTATAAGCTAATGTTAAATTCTCTAAACTAACTATTCGCTTAGAAACAGAATTTAATTTTAGTGCGATATCATACCCTTTCTCAAAATAAGGTAAAGCCTCTTTTGGTTTTCCTGTTTCCAACAAAACTGAACCTACATTGTTACACGCCGGAAAAATACCAATGGCATCATCCATCTCTATATAAATATCATACGATTTTTGAAACTGTATCAATGCCTTTTGCAAATCCTGCATCTGATAATAAGTTGCTCCTAAATTATTATAAGCAACAGCTAAACCCTTTTTATTTCCTAAGTGTTTTTTAATTTCAATAGATTTCTCCAAACATTCAATTGCTTTTTTGAAATCCCCCTGCATTCCATAAACACCTCCTAAGTTAGTATATGCAGAAGCAACAGATGTTTGATCATCAATTTTTATGGCAGCATCTAATGCCTTTTGATAGAAATCAATGGCTTGCTTAAAATTATTTTGCTCATCATACAAAATGGCAATGTTGATGTATAATCCCGGCAAGCCGTTTTCGTATTTAATTTTCTCAAAAATCTCTAAAGCTTCGCTAAAATGGGTTAAAGAAGCAGATGTCTCACCTTTCTTGTAGGCTATTTTACCTAATCCGGATTTAGCCTCACCAATACCGGTATCATTTTTAAGCGTATTATATTGAAACAAAGCATCTAGAAAATGGGTATTTGCTTTATCTAAATCTTCTAAATTATAGTAAGCTTCACCCAAAACATAATTGGCCTCGGCTTTTGATAAATCCTGATTGTTTTTTTCGGCTAACTGAAGTGCTTTATTTGCATGAATAACTGATACATCTGCATTTCTATCCATGAAATACCTTGCAATTTTAATGTGAGAAGCAATTTTTTGAACCTCTGTATTACTCTTACTTAACTCTGTAAATAAACTTAATGAATCAGCTTTTTGAGAGTGTAATATATTTACACTTCCAAAACATAGTATTAAACAAAAAATAAATTGAATTGACTTCACAAAAAATTATATTACTACAAGGTATATAAAATTATGTAAATCAAAAAGAGATTTTAATCAATAAAAACTACAAATCCTTCATTAAGGCTTTGTAAAGTTCTATCATACCTTCAATATCTTTTTTGTGAACTTTTTCATTTGGTGTATGCACAAATTGTTCAGCAGCACCAATAAAGCACCAATCCCACACATTTTCTGCCATTTGCAATTCTTTAGCATCACTTCCACCCGATCCTTCAACTTCTAACTGGTATGCTAATTTATGTTTCTTTGCGATATCTATAATTTTATTAATATAGCTACGACGTGGTATTAAACTATCGCGCATACTAATCACTGGGCCTTTAGCCGGAAATACGCCATCCGAAATCCATGAAATATCAGAAATCAAGGCTTGAGAAATTTTATACTTATCAGCTAAATATTTTTGCAAGTACGATACACTTCCTCCTCCATGCTCTTCCCAGGTACTAAATACAATCACACCGTCTTTTAAAGTCTCTGCCACTTTTAAAGCATTATAACATCCCAAACGGTTATCCATATAACAACATTGCACGTATTCTTTATCTTCTCTCCAATTAGCTTTAAATACTAATTCGGTACCTGTATCAAAATTACGTTTAGCTTTATACTCTAATTTATCTTTTACAATATTTAAATTAGCTTCGCATTTTCCTTTGCTATCGCTACCTACCAATTCAAATCCTTTTTGAATAACCGGTCCACCAATTTTAACTAATTGTTTTCCGTAACGTACAGTAAACCCAATACTATCGGTATGTGCAAAAATGGCAGTACGTGGTTTACCAAACACTAATATTATATTGTCCTGAAAGCCTTTGCCGTGAATAACTTTAGGTTTATGTTTCCAGTTTTTAGATTCTTTTTTAATGTAATCTAAAATAAATTCTTTCATGGCTACTTCATTTCCGCTTGGCGAATGAATAGCACACATTTTTTTTAATATTGATAAGTCCATGGTATTGTTTAGTTTTAGACCCGAAAGGTTTTAAAACCTTTCGGGTCTTGATTTAAGTTAAAATATTAATGCGGTAATTTATCCTGAAAATATCCATACACCCAAGTGCCTGCTACAGCACTTAAAAATGTAACAATAATCACTGTAAAGCCACTTCCTATTTGAGCAAATAATGGCCCGGGACAAGCGCCTGTGATGGCCCAGCCTAAACCAAAAATTAATCCCCCAATAATAACGCCTTTATTATAAGTTTTAGGAGTTAACACTACTTCTTCCCCATCTAAAGTTTTGATTTTATATTTCTTAATAATGAATACAGAAATAGCACCTACAACAACAGCTGTTCCAATAACACCATACATATGAAACGATTCGAATCGAAACATTTCTTGTATACGAAACCAGCTTACGATTTCGGCTTTCACAAACACAATTCCAAATAACATTCCCATAAACGCATACACTAAGTTTGCAGTCCAAGGTTTTTTAACTTCTGAATTATTAATGCAAGTTGCTTTTAATTCAAACTCATCATTTTCAATTGATTTTAAATTTTCTGTTGCCATGATTATTTAAATTAAAGGTTTAACAAAAAAGGTAAGATTAACCAGGTCATAATAAAACCACCTGCCATAAAACAACAAGTAGCAATTAGTGATGGCAACTGTAAATTAGATAATCCCATAATAGAGTGCCCGCTAGTACAACCTCCCGCATAACGCGTTCCAAAACCAACCATAAAACCACCCACTACCATAAAAATAAAACCACGAAGTGTTAATAAACTATTCCAGCTAAAAATATCTGTTGGCAATAAATGCTCAAAATCTTTTACGTTATTGGCAGCTAAAGCTTCTTTAGTACTTTCAGCAATAACCATTGGATTAGGATTGGTTAATACAAACGATGCAATGATTCCTCCAATAGCAACACCTCCAACAAAAAACAAATTCCAGGATTCTTTTTTCCAATCGTATTTAAAAAATTTAATGTTAGCCGGAATACAAGCTGCACAAATGTGACGCAAGGAAGATGAAATCCCAAAGGATTTATTTCCGATTAATAATAACGCAGGAACTGTTAATCCAATTAGGACACCTGCAACGTACCAAGGCCAAGGTTGTTTTAATAATTCTAACATAGTTTTAAAGTTAGTCCCGCAGATTTCGCTGATTAGCGCTGAAATAATCTGCGAAAATCCGTGAGATATGCGGGAAATGATTAATAAGCAATTTTCTTCAACTTCGCTTTTACAGTATCATTAGGTTCTACTAATGGTAAACGAACTGTTGGTTGAGTAATTTTCTTTTGAGCTAAAACCACTTTTATTCCACCTGGATTTCCATCAGCAAATAGTTGCTCTGTAATTTCCATTAACTTATAATGTAATTTCTGCGCTGTTTTTAAATCATGTTTCAATGCAGCACGAACCATATCACTAAAATCTTTTGGATAAGCATTTGCTACAACCGAAATAACGCCATCTGCCCCGCTTGCAACCAATGGCAATGTTAAATTATCGTCACCACTAATTACTAAGAAACCAGCCGGACGATATTTTATGATTTTCATACATTGTTCTATATTTCCACTTGCTTCTTTAATGGCAATAATGTTTTTAAAATCTTTTGCTAAACGAATGGTTGTATCCCATGCAATATTTGAGGCCGTACGACCCGGTACATTATATAAAATAATTGGTAAAGGACTAGCTTTTGATAAAGTTTTATAATGCTGATAAATTCCTTCTTGAGAAGGTTTATTGTAGTATGGAGAAACAGAAAGAATCGCATCAAAAGCAGATAAATCATCTTTCTTTAATTGAGATACTAATTCAGCCGTATTATTTCCGCCAACACCTAATACTAAAGGAATACGCTTTTTGTTTGTTTTTACAATATGATTAATAACCTGTTGTTTTTCTTCTTTAGATAAAGTTGCTGTTTCTCCTGTTGTTCCTAAAACAACAATATACTCTACCTTACCCTTCACTAAATACTCAACTAATTTTGTTAATGCAGGAAAGTCAACTTCTCCCTTGTTTGTAAATGGTGTTACAATTGCTACACCTGTGCCTTGAAAATTTACTGTTTTAGCCATTATTTATTTTGTTGTTTTAATCATGTGTAAATATACAATTACTTGTTCTAAGAATTTAGAAACATTTTGTGAAGCATCCACATCAATACTGATGTCAAAAATCGGATTTTGAAAACTACCGATTTTACATTTAGCCGAAACTAATTTACTTAAAGCAAATGTTTTTACTTGTTCACTATTTCCTAAATTAATTAAAGCATCAATGGGTTTTAAACTTAAAGATTGGATAGCTTGCTCATTAGGTAATCCAAAAAAATTAAATTGTTTTTTATCTAAAATGGTGTGCTCAAAATTGGGTTTAGGAGTTTGTTCAGGTTTCCCATCATAAACCACTGCCACATGAATGTGAATATTGTCTTTTTTGCAAGCATTAATAAAATCAACCACATTACTTAATTGATTGTCCTGTGCAATAATCAAAACATTTGACAATTGGCTCCAATTTAAAAACTGTTTATTGCTCTTAGGAGATTCCTTTGAAGATAATAACCAATTTGATATGTTTTTTAGTAGTGACATGTTTTATTTTTATCGGAGTGCAATGTCACCCTGAGTGGAGTCGAAGGGTTAATGAGTGGCTTCGACTCCGCTCAGCCTGACAAGGTATTTAATTACTATTCCATTTTCTTTGCTTCGTTCCAAAACACATCCATTTCAGCTAAAGAACAATCAGCTAATGCTTTGCCTTGTGCTAAAATTTTTTGTTCCATGTAATTAAAGCGAGAGATAAATTTTTTATTTGTTTTTTCTAAAGCGTCCTCAGGATTTACTTTTAAGAAACGAGCATAATTGATGAGTGCGAAAAACACATCACCAAATTCTTGTTCCAATTTTTCCTGATGATTAGCCTTTACTTCTTCTTGCAATTCACTTAACTCTTCTTGAACCTTTTCCCATACTTGGTTTGGCTCCTCCCAATCAAAACCAATGGCTCTTGCCTTATCCTGAATGCGCAATGCTTTTAATAAAGAAGGCATACTGTTAGGTACACCAGAAAGAGCGCCCTTATTTCCTTCTTTTTGTTTTAATTTTTCCCAGTTGGTAGTTACTTCTGCGGCATCTTTTACTTGCACATCACCATAAATATGGGGATGACGGAAAATCATTTTCTCACATAACGAATTGATAACATCGGTGATATTAAAATCATTTGTTTCGCTACCTATTTTTGAATAGAAAACTAAGTGCAACAAAATATCCCCAATCTCTTTTTTAATTTCGTTCTTGTCGCCTTTTAAAATCGCATCACTCAATTCATAAGTTTCTTCAATCGTTAAATGGCGTAATGATTCCATGGTTTGTTTTTGATCCCAAGGGCATTTTGCTCTCAGGTCATCCATGATATTCAATAAGCGTTCAAAGGCAACTAGGCGTTCGTCTTGCATTTTATAAATTACTTAAAATTGCTTTTTCAACTTCTTCACTGTCCCACTTAGCTTCAATATTTGGCATTGCCATGATTTTATCCATAATAGCTTGTTGCTTGTTTCCATTAGCTAAAGCTTCGCTATATCTAATATGTGGGCTATAAGTTACCATACTGTATAACGGCACCCATTTCTCAGGGTACTTGTCGCTAAAACGTGCTTCAATTTTCTTTTGTAATAAAAACACTTTGTCGGCTGTTTTATCTCGCATTTCAATAAAGTTAGCAATGGCTAAATCAGCAATGGCATCTCCATCAGGTTTACGTAATGATTCGTATTCGTGTAAACACTCCGAAGTAATATCACCGTATTTATCAATTAATTTATTTAATACCACACAGTCTTCAAAACCACAGTTCATACCTTGCCCGTAAAAAGGAACAATTGCATGTGCTGCATCACCTATCAAAGCAATTCTATCATCAAACACCCAAGGTTTACATTTAACTGTTACTAAACTAGATGTTGGATTCGCATTCCAATCTTGCAATAAAGTTGGCATTAAAGGAACCGCATCCGGAAATTCTTCTTTGAAAAAATTCATGACATCAGCATCTGTTTTAATCGTTTCAAAGGATTTTGGACCAACCATTTGAAAGAATAATGTACAAGTAAAACTACCATCCATATTAGGTAAGGCAATCATCATAAAACTACCACGTGGCCAAATATGTAAAGCATTTTTCTCAATCAAGTGTTCGCCGTTTGGTCCTGCAGGAATAACTAATTCTTTATATCCACAGTCAATATAAAATTGTTGGTAATCAAATCTATCAGAGTTTAATTGAATTTGTGTACGCACTGCACTAAATGCGCCATCCGAACCAAATACTAAATCGCTTTTTACAGTTTTAGCAGTATTTGAATTGGTATTGTAAAAAGTAACTTCGTTTGTTTTACGATCCACTTTATCGCAACGCTCTTCAAAATGAATAGACACATTTGGTTGTTGTTCTGCCAAATCCATCAACTTCATATTAATACCACCACGCGATACAGAGTAAATTGCCTGAGTATCTTTTCCGTAGGCTTGATAAGTACTTGAACCATCTTTTAAATGGATGGCACGGCCATACATAGGAATCGCAATTTTTCTGATTTCATCTGCAATACCAACACCTTCTAATCCTTTCCACCCTCTATCACTCAAAGCTAAGTTAATAGAACGACCAGCCACAATATTAGCTTTACGCATATCCGGACGGCGCTCGTATACGGTAACTTTATGTCCGCGTTTTGCTAAATAAATAGATACTAAGGATCCTACTAATCCGGCTCCTACAACAGTTATATTTTTTTGAGAACTCATATAGATTAAAAAATTAAAGCACTAATTTATTGTTTTCTTTGGTTTTTGGGATTTAATTTATCTATACTTTTCAACGGTTTTTAAGCTTATTCGGCAAATACTATCATTCGGCATATTAAAATTTAGCGTAAAAATCAAATGGTTTCAAACGCGTTGGTATTTGCGAAGATTGTTTGGGCTGTTCGCGAAGCGCTTCAAACAATCAGCTTGATACCATGCCGATTTTAGTTAAATTTTAATGAGCCTTGAATTCTTTGTTACTTTCTGTTTCAAGACAGAAAGTAAATAAACATTACTTTTTATATCTATCATTCAAGCCTTGTTTATCTAGTAATTTCTCAATAGCTTTTTCAATTCGTTTTATTCGAGTCTCTTCCTTTTTGGCAGATTCAATCCATTGAATGTATTCCTTACGATGCGAAAAGGCTAAGGAATCGAAATAAGTTAAAACCTTTGCTTTTTTGAACTGCTTCGCCACATCTTCAGGAACAACAATCGTTTTATCTTTTGTTTCAGTTATTTTAAGTCCTTTTCTGTTATTGTCAATCGCTTCGAATAAATATTCCAAAATAATTGCATCGTCTATTTGTTTTACATCCGTAAACTTAATATGACGGTTATGAACATTACCAGGATTTTCTTGCAAAATTTTCTTCTTATCTTTTAATAATGAACCTTGAAAAAACACAAAACTGACATGCTTTTTAAATCCCCAGTAACCACAAACCATTCCGTTTAAATAATAGTTAGGACCCCATTTCCAATCTTCAATCATTTCAGGGTCAGAACTTAAGATGAGTTTTCGCAAGTGTTTACAAATAACCTGTGCAAAAGGTTCTAACTTAGAAATTCCTTCATCAATTAATTCTGAAGCATTGGGATTATGTTTCACTTTTGCCATAATAAATGTAAATTTGAAATGTGCTTAAACGATTTGAAGTAAATATCACTAAAAATAACCTTTTTAACAAGAAAGATAAACTGTTATTGGCCTTTAGTGGAGGTGTAGATTCGGTTGTATTAGCAGATTTATTGCATAAAGCCGGTTACACAATTGAACTGGCACATTGTAATTTTCAGTTAAGGGGACAAGAAGCAAAAGATGATACTGCATTTTGTGAAAGCTTTGCCAAAACAATGAATGTGCCTTTGCATGTGATTTATTTCGATACTAAAACTTATGCAGCAGAACATAAATTATCTATACAAATGGCAGCTCGTGAGTTACGTTATAATTGGTTTAAACAATTAAAAGCTGAGCATCACTTCGATTATATTTTAACCGCACATCATGCCAACGACAATGTAGAAACCTTAGTAGTTAATTTAATCAGAGGCACAGGAATTAAAGGTTTACAAGGAGTTCCTGAAAAACAACATTTCATGGTTCGACCTTTATTGTTTGCTACCAAGGAAGAGATTAGAGATTATGCCTTGGAACATAAATTACAATGCAGAGAAGATAGCAGCAATCAGGAAGTAAAATACAAACGTAATTTTATTCGTCATCAAATTGTACCAGAATTAAAAAAATTAAATCCGGCAATTGAAGAAACCATTCATACATCTGTTCAGTTTTTTAAGCAATCGGCAGATATTGTGGCTGAATATGCTCAACTAAAATTTCAATCAATCTGTAAAGAGGAAAATGAGCAACTCTTCATTAATATTGAATCATTACTAAAAGAAAAACAAAAAGAGACCTTTTTGTTTGAATGGCTTCATAACAAACAATTTAAAACCAGTCAAATACAACAACTAACCGAAGCTTTAGTTACAGAAGATAAAGTAGGCAAACAGTTTTCTTCTGCTACTCACAAATTGGTAATTGACAGAACATATATCATTGTAAAAGCCATAATAGAAGAAGAAATAAAAGAATATACCATTTCATCTATTGATGATATTAAGCATTTACCAATTTTATTAACGTTTGAAGAAACAACTAATGGCACTTTCTCAAAAAACAAAAATGAAATTTGCATTCCTTTTAAAGATGCGATTTTCCCATTAAAGCTTCGTAGGTGGAAACAGGGTGATAAGTTCAAGCCCTTTGGAATGAATGGTTTTAAAAAGCTCAGCGACTTTTTTAAAGATCAAAAACTCTCCTTATTTGAAAAAGAAAGTGTATGGATTTTGGGAAATAAAGAACACATTATTTGGGTAGTTGGCTATCGAATGGATGATAGATGTAAAGTAGTTGAAGGGACTGAAAAAGTTTTGAAAATTTCAAAACACTAATAAAAAACCCTTTCAGAGTTTAAAACTATGAAAGGGTTAACTATTAAAAAAGAAATTACTTCTTCAAAAACCTGGCATCTGTCAACGAATTCAAAAATGCTTCTAAATCTTGTTTTTCTTGTTCTGTTAAGCCCAATGGCTTAGCTAGTAAAGTATCACGATTTACAGAATTACTCACAAATTTATCAGGCTCGTTATAGTAATCAATCACTTCTCTTAATGTTTTGTGCATACCGTTGTGCATGTACGGAGCAGTTACAGCAATGTTTCTTAAACCTGGAGTTTTAAAGCGTCCAATATCTTTTGGATCGCGAGTTACAACATAACGCCCGCTATCATTTAAATCCTTACCATTAAACAAACCGATATTTCTAAATAAATCAGTTGTAAAATCAGGTCCAAAATGACAATCAAAACATTTTCCTTTAACATTAAATATTTCCCTACCTCGTTTTGCTGCTGCAGTAAATAAAGTGGTATCCTTACCACTCATATAATTATCAAATGCAGAGTTATTAGTTTCTAATGTTCTTTCATAAGCAGCAATGGCATCTGTAATTGATTTTTTATCTGCTTGGTGACCAAATATTTTGATGAAGAATTTTTTGTATTGTTCATGTTTATTTAATTTATCAACGGCAGCAGACAAAGGCAAATCCATTTCAACAGGATTTTCAATTGGTCCAGCAGCCTGCTCTTCTAGAGTTTCCATTCTACCATCCCAAAACTGAAACACCCTACCCGATTGATTCATCGCACTTGGAGTATTTCTCCCTCCTTTTTTTCCATCAACACCAACACTCACAGGTGTTACATCCGCAAAGGCATGATCCGGTTTATGACAAGATGCACATGCTACCTGATTACCTCTCGATAAAATTGAATCATTAAATAATAATTCACCTAGCTGCTCAATAGTAGCAGGTTCTTTTAATTGTTTTTCGTGTTTGTTTTCTGCCGAATCTCCTCCACACGAAAAAAGTACAACAGAAATAGCTAATAATCCAATGGTTTGTTTAATTGATTTCATGACGTAAATATAAATGTTTAATGTCTAATACTTTGGTTCTAATATCTGATAAATCTCAGTTACACTAAATCAATTGAGATTAAAATAAACCGATAAATGGTATAATAAACCATTTATGTATAAAATCTCTCAAAATCAGTAAAAATGATAATTTTGTATAGTATGGAAATTCAAGAAAACACAGAACAACATCATGTAAATCCTTTTCCTTTTAGTAACTTATTTTTACTAAAAGGTTATGTAACCGGAAAAAATGAATTTTGGCAATACCTTTTAGGAATAGTTGCAGCTTTTGCCGGCTATTTAACTTTCCAATTAATTATGATGATACCATTATTGTCGGCAGCGATGAGCAATGGTATCTCTATGAATGATATAGCACAAGACCCTAACATACTTTTTAACCCAGAAAAAATAGGGATTGACAAAAATGTATTGTTAGCCCTAATGATGGGGATGTTTGTGTTTACGCTTTTATTTTTCTGGTTAGCTATAAAGTTTATCCAAAAGAAACCTCTTAGCTCAATCATTACAGGCTTTGAAAATATCCGTTGGAAACGTTATTTCTTTTCATTTGGAGTTTGGGGAATATTAATTACAGTTTTAACTATTGTATCTTACCTTATATCTCCTCAAGATATAGAAATACGCTTTAATGCCGGTAATTTTATTGTGTTACTTTTCGTATCTGTCATTTTTATTCCAATACAAACCGCTACTGAGGAATTAATTTTCAGAGGCTATTTAATGCAGGGGTTTGGTTTAGTTTTTAAAAATGGCGTTATTCCATTAATTATAACTTCCTTATTATTTGGCTTAATGCATGCTTCAAATCCTGAAGCAAAGGCACATGGTTTACTAATCATGATGCCTTACTATATTTTCTTTGGTGCATTCTTAGGTATATTAACGTTGTTAGATGAAGGAGCTGAACTAGCAATGGGAATTCACTGTGCCAATAATTTACTTTCTAGCTTATTGGTATGTTCAAAAAATTCAGTACTACAAACAGATGCAATTTTTTACTCTTCGGTTGAAAATCCTGGAGGTGAATTTGTAGTATGGTTAATTATGGCATCCTTATGTTTCTTTATTTTATTTAAAAAGTACAAATTATCAAACTGGAAATTATTAATCCGTTAATCAACATTATATGAAGAAAGCTCTTTTATTTATCTCAACTTTATTCTCTATTAATCAAGTTTTGGCTGATGGAGATTACCATTATTATGTTGATCTAACATCCGTAATCAATGATAAATTAACAATCAAATTAACCCCTCCGGATATAACTGAAAACGAAACCGTTTTTATGTTTCCGGCAATGGTTCCGGGTACTTATGATGTGTATGATTTCGGAAGATTTGTTTCCAATTTTAAAGCGGTTGGTAAAGACGGACAAACTATTACTGTTACTCAATTAGATAAAAATTCTTATAAACTGTCGCCTGCTAATGCCATTAAAGAAATTAGTTATGAGGTTCAAGATTCTTGGGACACAGATATCAAAGAAAAAATAGTATTTGAACCTGGAGGGAGTAACATTGAAGAAGGAAAAAACTTTTCATTAAACACTCATTGTTTTTTTGGGTATTTTAAAAATAAAATAGAAACAAACTTTATTCTTGAAGTTACTAAACCTAAAGGATTTTACGCATCAACCAGCATGACCGATTTAAAAAGCGGAGAAACCAAAGATGTGCTTTCTATTTTTAATTACCATGCCTTAGTTGATTCTCCAATTATGTACACTCAACCTGATACTACGACAATTCAGATAGGAAAGTCACAGGTCTTGATTTCAGTTTATTCACCAAACAAAATTTTAACTTCCGATTTTATTGCACGTAATCTTAAAGAATTACTATTTGCACAAGCTGAATACTTAGGTGGCCAATTACCTATTGACAAGTATGCTTTTTTATTTTATTTTACCGATAAACCTTCATTAAGTGGTGCTTCAGGGGCATTAGAACATTCTTACTCTTCATTTTATTTTTTACCAGAAGCTGATACATTAGCTATTGCGCAGGAAGTAAGAGATGTGTCAGCGCATGAATTCTTTCATATTGTAACACCTTTAAGTATTCACTCCAAAGAAATTGGTGATTTTGATTTCAATAATCCTCAAATGAGTAAACACTTATGGCTATATGAAGGATTAACAGAATATGCAGCTCACCACATGCAAGTTAAAACAGGTTTAATCGAATATGATGCCTTTTTTGAGTTGATGGTAAATAAAATGAAAAATGCCAGAGATAATTATAATGATACTGTACCGTTTACTACTATGAGTAAATATGTTTTAGATAAATATAAAAAAGAATATACCAATGTTTACGAAAAAGGTGCATTAATAGGAATGTGTTTAGATATTATGTTACGCTACTATAGTAATGGAAATTATGGAACACAAGACTTAATGAAAGATTTATCTAAGAAATATGGTAAAAACACATCATTTAATGATGATGATTTATTTAATGATATAGAAAAATTGACATTTAAAGAAGTACGTACATTTTTAGACACTTATGTAGCAGGACCAAAACCTTTACCTTATAAGGATATTTTTAATCTTGTTGGATTAAATTACTTAGATAAACGTATCGATGAAAGAATCACACTAGGAGGTATATCTGTTGGCTATAATCCTCAAACTAATCATTTGGTTGTTGTAAATACTCAAAAGTTAGATGCTTTTGGAAAAAAATTAAAATTCCAAGAAGGCGACGAAATATTAACCTTCAATAACAGAAAACTAACTCTTGAGAATATAAAAGATGTATTGGGTAATTATATGCAAAATGCAAAAACTGGAGATAAATTAGTAATTGAAGTTTTAAGAAAAGATAAAAAAGGAAATGAGATTACAAAAACACTAAAAGCTAAAGTAAAACCTGTGAACGTTGAAGAAACTGATATTATAGAAATAAATGAGCAAGCAGATGAAAAACAAGTAATTGCTAGAAAAACTTGGTTAGGTGTTAATTAAAATGGCTAGAAAAAATAATATATACTGGACTTGCCAATTCGTTGGTTGGACACTATATGCTGCCATCAATTTATTTTTCTTTAAACTCAGTTATAATACAAATTTCAAAGACATTTTATTGTTTTTAATTTGGTTGCCATTAGGTATTACCATTACCCATGCATACAGATTTGTTGTTTTAAAGTATAATGTTTTAAAAGTTAATGTATTTTTTCAGATTCCGGTCATCATAGTATCTTCATTAATTATGTCGATACTATTCTTTATCATTAATATTGGAATAGTTAATCTATTTAGTCAAACTTCTGAACAAATAGATTTATTGGCTGCTACTTCAAAAATTTTAAGTTTAGTGTTAATTTTCATTATCTGGTCTGTAATTTATTTTGGATTTCACTTTTTTGATAATTATAAACGAACTGAAATTCAGAACTTACGTCTTGAAGCCAATTCAAAAGAAGTAGAATTAAACAAATTAAAATCTCAATTAAATCCTCATTTCATGTTTAACAGCATGAATAGTATCCGAGCTTTAGTAGATGAAGATCCTAAAAAAGCCAAAATAGCTATTACACAATTGTCAAATATCTTACGAAACACATTAATGATGCATAAAAACAAATATATAAGTTTAGAAGAGGAATTGGCATTAGTTAAAGATTATCTAGAGCTTGAACATATTAGATTTGAAGAACGATTATGTTTTAATTTTGAAATTGCACACAACACACTTTCTCTAAACATACCACCAATGATGATTCAAACTTTGGTTGAAAATGGGATTAAACATGGTATTAGTAAATACCCCGAAGGCGGACATATTTCTATAAGTTCTATAAAAACAGACAATGGATTTGAAATAGAAATCATAAATACAGGGCAACTGCAACCTAATTCAAAATCTGATTCAGGTTTTGGTTTAGAAAATACAACACATCGATTGGAATTGTTATTTGGTAAAAAAGCCACATTCACAATAAAAAACTTAGATGACAAAAATGTCATTAGTAAAATAATTATAAACAATTAAGATTCAAAATATCATGAAGGCTATTATTATTGACGACGAACGTTTAGCAAGACAAGAATTAAAAAACTTATTAGCTGCGCATAAAGAAATTGAAGTAATTGCTGAATGCAATAATGCACAATCGGCTAAAGAAAAAATTGCAGAATTAAATCCGGATGTTATATTCCTAGATATTCAAATGCCAGGAAAAACAGGCTTAGAACTTATAGAAGAGGTTTCTGCCCTACCCGATGTTGTTTTTGTAACTGCTTACGATGAATATGCCATTAAGGCATTTGAAGTAAATGCATATGACTATCTTCTAAAACCTGTTTCTCCCGAGCGTTTAGCTGAAACCATAAAAAAATTGACTTTAAAGGAAACTTCCGAAAAGAAAGAAAATACAACTCCTTTAAAAGAAAACGACCAAGTGTTTATTAAAGATGGTGAGAAGACATGGTTTGTTCGTTTGAGTAATATTCGTTTATTTGAAAGTGAAGGCAACTATGTGCGTGTTTATTTTGATAATTTCCGCCCTTTAATTTTAAGAAGCTTAAATAGCTTGGAAGAACGATTGGATGAGAAAACGTTTTTTAGAGCAAGTCGTAAGCATATTGTTAATTTAAGCTGGGTAGAAAGTATTGAAACCTGGTTTAATGGCGGATTAATGGTAAAACTAAAAGGTGGACAAGAAATTGAAATTTCTCGTCGCCAGGCAGTTAAATTAAAAGATATGATGAGCTTATAAAGTTTCTAAATGTGTAAATTTGTCCTATGAAAAACAACGAAGACAATGAGTTAGATGATTTATTACCTGATGAATTAAAAGGTGATATTGTTCCTGAAATAAATCCCGAGAAATTATTTGACGAAAACGAATACTCTACTATCATTATTGGATCGGAAGGGATAACAAAAAAAGATACCGATAATGCAGATGCCGTTACTGTTCTGGTAAGTAATAAATCTACTCGCGAAGAAAAAGACGAGGCTTTAAAACACTTAAAAGCAAATAATGCTCAAGCTTTTATTATCAATGCTATCAGTAGTACAAAAAATCCTATACATAAAGCTCAGATTATAGCTTCATGCTGGGAAACAGGCTTAGATTTCAGCAAAGATTTTCAGTTTTTCATTAGTTTAGTTTGTTATAAAGATTTTAATGTATCTTTTGAAGCTTTTACCGTTATACAAGAAATGGAATCAGAAATTGACTCTTCAATTTTAAAACAAGCTTTAGATTCATTATTAAAAATAAAAGATCCAAGTGTTGCAGTTACTGAAACCATTCAATTTATTGAACAAAAACTAAACACTAATTAATTGAAAAAAACATTATTAAACGGGTTATTAATTGTTTTTATGTGTTCATCTGTAAGTCTTCTCTCTCAAGAAGATCAGGTGCATAAAATCAAAGTAGAAAAAGAAAAGTTATTTGTAAAAGCAGCATTTGACGAAACAGAATACAAAGTCATAGCTTTTGACAGATATGGTAACCCTCACGAACAAGCAATAAAAAGCTTTACCATATTTTATAAAGAAGATAATAAAGCTTATCAAGCTCCGGTTGAAGGGAATACCTTTCCTAAAAAAACAATTGATTTTTTAACCAAGAAGAAAAAACTAGCAACCAAAATTTGTTTAACAAATTTAAAAGCACAAGATAAGGATGGACATGAGGAGGATTTACCGGATTTATGTGATATTGTAATTTTTCCGGATTGCAAAAAAGTAAATAAAACCAAATAAGAAGGGGTTACTATCGCAACCCCTTCTTATTTATTCTTTTTCTCCGTTATGGTAATTCTCCGTTTTAGTAACATTACCTTTTTCGTCATAATAAGTCCAAGCACCATCTTTCAGGTAATCACCTAAATCTTTTCTAAATAGCATTGTGCCCTCTTCCTTAACTCTGCCATTTTCATAAAATTCTTTTTTCATGTATTTCTTTGTTTTTTTATCTAACAATTCAAACATAGAAGCCGGAAGTCCATTTTCATAATAAGAATTTCTCTTATATAAAAACTCAATATTCTTGTCATTTTCCTCAACATACTCAGGCGATCCATTTCTGAAAAAATCATATTGATTTTGAGGGTTTCCTTCGTAATAATTAATCGTAGATCGTATTTTACCATCATCGTAATAGATTTCCAATTTAGCATGTTTTAAATCTGTACTCGAAAAACTACGCTCTACTTGGCCGTTCTCATAATAATTTTTGAAAACCTTAATAAAACCATCTGCATAAAAACCTTTATGTAACAATTTTCCACTTACATAATAATCTTCTTGCCATCCTTGAGCGTTATATCCATCTTTAGTATATCGCAAAGAATCCCCTCCCATCATAGGAACCAATTTGTTATATCTAATAATTCCATAATCCGGGTCAATAATTTCTGCCGGAGTATATCTTTTTAACTGAGGTACTTGACTTGAGAAAGTTTGAGAAAAACCAATAAAAGAAACTGTTGATAAGAACAAAAAGTATATTAATCTGTAAAAAATCATGGTTAATCTAAATGCAATTTGAGTGCAAAATAATAAAAATAACTTAAAATAAACGTTAAATCAATTAATGTTTTCCGGAAGAAGCTAAATAACGTTCAGCATCTAATGCTCCCATGCAACCACTACCAGCTGCGGTAATTGCTTGACGGTAAGTTTTATCAGCACAATCTCCAACTGCAAAAACACCTTCAATATTAGTTTTTGTTGAGCCTGGAACGACATCAATATAGCCCAATTCGTCCATATTGATTTGGCCTTTAAATATATCAGTGTTTGGTTTATGCCCAATAGCCACAAAAAAACCGGTTACATTTAAAGTTCTTAGTTCATTTGTAATGTTATTTTTAACCACTACTCCTTCAACTGCATCTTTCCCTAAAATATCATGAGTTTCGCTATTATAAACAAGTTCAATATTTTCTGTAGTTGTAACTCGATGCTGCATGGCTTTACTAGCGCGCATTTCACCCTTACGAACAATCATGTATACTTTCTTGCACAATTTTGATAAGTAAGTTGCTTCTTCAGCAGCCGTATCGCCTGCTCCAACAATTGCAACTTCTTGTCCTCTGTAAAAGAAACCATCGCACACAGCACATGCAGAGACACCTCCAGCATTCATTCTTAAACGAGTTTCATTTTCCAGGCCTAACCATTTAGCAGATGCTCCAGTTGAAATGATAACTGAATCTGCTGTAATTTCAGTAGCTTCATCAATCCAAATTCTTTTGGGATTAGATGTTAAATCGGCTTTAGTCGCTACACCAAAGCGAACTTGTGTTCCAAAACGTTCTGCCTGAGCTTTTAAATCTTCCATTAAAGCCGGACCAGTTACTCCTTTGGGATAACCTGGAAAATTATCCACTTCCGTAGTTTCGGTTAATTGTCCTCCTGGTGTTAAGCCTGTGTATAAAACTGGTTTTAAATCAGCGCGAGAAGCGTATATAGCTGCAGTATAACCTGCAGGACCTGAGCCAATAATAAGGCATTTGATATGTTCAGTTGTAGTTGACATAGTTTTAATAAATTTAGAGGGTACGAATTTACTATTAATAAGTAAAAAGCTATTTACAATTTACTCACAATATATGTTTAATCAAGGATTCCTTTCTTCTTATGAAAAAACCATAATCCCATTAGGCAACCAAATGTGTTAGCTATAAAATCAAGCCAATCGCCACTACGATTGCTAAAAATGGTTGCCTGCATTATTTCCAGAGCTCCACCATAAGACACACATAGTAAGATAACAAAAATTATCGAAAAAAAATTAAGCCTACCTATACGAAATGTGAAAACTAACCATAATAAAGATAAAGTAAAAAAAATGCTGGTATGAACAAACTTGTCAAAACTCAACAACTCTAGCCAATTGGTAGTAGGAATATACTGCCCAGGAGTACAGCACAATATAAAAATAATCAACGTCCATATAATGGCAGCAGTTAAACTATATTTTAAAAGAAATTTCAGCATAAAACAAAAAACCTCCCGAAAAACAGGAGGTTTTAATATGTATTATTATTAGAAATTAAGCTCCAATTAATGCTTTGTAAGCATCTGCAGATAATAAATCAGCTAACTCAGCCTCATTATCAATACTTGCTTTAATCATCCATCCTTTTCCATAAGGGTCTGTGTTTACAGATTCTGGTGCACTATCAATATCCTTGTTCATTTCTAATACTTTACCTGTGATAGGCATAAATAAGTCAGATACTGTTTTAACTGCTTCAACAGTTCCAAAAATTTCTTCTTTTGCAACAGTTTCACCAATTGTAGTAATATCTACATAAACAATATCACCCAATTCTTTTTGAGCGAAATCAGTGATACCAATAGTTGCTACATTACCTTCTACACGAATCCATTCGTGATCTTTAGTGTACTTTAATTCTGATGGGAAATTCATATTTGTGATTTTATTTAGTTTTTGAGCAAGTTTTGCACAAATATATAGGTTTAAATTAATTTTCGAAGAAAATAAGTTATCAAATTAACACCAAAAAAAGGTTTAAAACTCTTTTTGTATTTATGCCATACAGATTTTAGATTTACATCGCTAAAATTAAGCCTTGTGTGTTTATTTTAAGCTAATTTTAAATCAATAAAAAATGAAAAATATTACAGTTATAGGAAGCGGAACCATGGGAAATGGTATCGCTCATGTGTTTGCTCAATGTGGCTATTCAGTTAACTTAGTAGATATTAGTGAACCAGCTCTTCAAAAAGCATTAGCTACTATATCAAAAAATATCGATAGGCAAATAGCAAAAGGTACAGTTACAGAAGCTGATAAAACAGCTACTCTAGCTAACATTAAAACCTTCACAAAATTGGAAGATGGTGCTAAAAATGCAGACTTAGTAGTTGAAGCTGCAAGCGAAAACGTGAACGTTAAATTGGCTATCTTTAAACAATTAGATGAAATTTGTCCACCTAATACCATTTTAGCAAGTAATACTTCTTCAATTTCAATTACTCAAATTGCAGCAGTTACAAAACGTGCTGATAAAGTAATCGGGATGCACTTTATGAATCCTGTTCCGGTTATGAAATTAGTTGAAGTTATTCGTGGTTACTCAACAAGTAATGAAGTTTGTAGCCTAATCATGGAAACGTCAAAGAAATTAGGAAAAATTCCAACCGAAGTGAATGACTATCCTGGATTTGTAGCAAACAAAATATTAATGCCTATGATTAATGAGGCAATCATTACGCTTCATGAAGGTACTGCCGGTGTTGAAGAAATTGATACGGTTATGAAATTAGGAATGGCTCATCCTATGGGACCATTACAATTAGCTGATTTTATTGGATTAGATGTTTGTTTAAATATTTTAAGAGTTTTACAAGATGGATTTGGTAATCCAAAATACGCTCCATGTCCATTATTGGTTAATATGGTAACTGCAGGTAATTTAGGCGTAAAAAGCGGAAAAGGATTTTATGACTACTCTTCCGGTACAAAAGACCTAGTATTAGCCGAACGTTTTAAAAAACATACTACATCTGTTTTAGCATAACATATGCCTGAGAGTTCCTTATTCCCAATCGAATTTCCGGCTATAAAGAGTGCGGGGGTGTATTATTTTAATACATCATCGGGTTTGCGCTATGAGGTTCGTTTTGGGCGTCGTCAGGATAATATTTTACACTCTACAATTGTGTTTGGTGTTATTAATGAAGAGTTTGAAGGAGAAGAATATATCACAACCAACAGAGGAGAAGTTTACAGAGTAATGAATACCATTGTGAAAATTGTAAAAGATTTTATGGAACAGCACTCAAAAGTAAACATCTATGAATTTCATGCCGTAGATAGAGATGATGAAAATGAAAGAAGCAATAGTGATGTTGAACAAAAAAATAAGATTAAAGGAAATGCCCGATTAAAATTATATAAACGATACCTTCCAAAAATTTTTGAAGATGGTTGGAACTTTAATTTTGATGGCAATAATGCAATTGTAACTAAAAACAACTAACCATAATCGTAATGGCAGTATATAAATTTAAATTATTCATAGAAGACAACGAAGATATTTACAGAGAAATAGAAATATTATCTGGACAAACATTCGAAGATTTTCATAATGCAATTCAAGAGGCTTACAAGTTTGATAAAAAACATGCTGCCTCTTTTTTTGTGAGTGATGATTACTGGAGAAAAGATCAGGAAATTACTCTTCGTCCTGAAGATTTACCTTTGGATAAAGAAGAAGAAAGAAAAGGTGTTTCTCCAAAAAACTTAATGGCTAAAACAAAAATTGCCAAATATATTGATAGTCCTCGTCAGCGCTTTCTTTATGTGTTTGACCCTGCCGTTAAGTGGACATTTTGTATTGAGTTAATGAAAATATTACCGGATAATCCCAAAGGAACTTATCCTTCATGTGTAAAATCAATAGGTAATGCTCCTAAACAATACAAACAAACCCAAATGGCTAAAGGAGAATTAACACCAGACCAAGCAATGGCTAGTATGTTAAATGATCCTGAAATTACCGATGAAAGCGAAATTTACAAGGCAATAAAAAATGACACAACCGGAATCGATGAAGGAGATCTAAATCATCTTGAAGGAGAAGAAGGTGAAGATGCTATGGACGAAGAAGATGAATTTGGCAATGATGATGAGATGGATGAAGAAAGTGATGATGAGTATGGAGGCGGATATGGAGATGGCAGTGATGAAGACTAAAAACAAAAAATAAACAAGTACGAATAAATAAACCCCAAAACTATGCAAACCAAAGAAACAGCAAATGCAGCTTATGAAACGCAACTAAACGATTGGATTGTTCAGGAGAAAGCAGCGATTGAATTAATTGGAACCATTGGAAAATTATGGTTCGAAAAATCTGTTGAATTGATTCTATTCAGAAATCAATTAGTAGATAGAAGTGTGAGTGAAATTATGAACTTACATTTATACGCTAAGAATATTGTAAAAAAACCAATTACAGTAAACGAAACTTTAGAAATTTCTAAAGCTATTTATAACGCAAATGTTTGCCCTTCGAGAGTGGACATTGGTAAATTAGCTTATGAATACCACCAAGAAAAAGCAAATTTTAAATCAGTTGATGAATTTATTGGAAACAAATTAAAAGATTTAATTGGTGCTAAATCTACTGTAACTCCAAAAGATGTCGTATTATATGGTTTTGGTCGTATTGGTCGTTTAGCTGCTCGTGAGTTAATTTCTCAAGCAGGTAAAGGTGAACAATTACGTTTACGCGCTATCGTTACTCGCGGAAGCAGTAATGATGACATTATTAAACGTGCAGATTTATTGAGAACAGACTCTGTTCATGGTAATTTCCCTGGAACTGTCATTGAAGATTTAGAAAATAAAGCCTTAATCATTAACGGCCATACTGTTCATATGATTGATGCTAAAAACCCTGAAGATGTTGATTACACAGCTTACGGCATAAACGACGCATTATTGATTGATAATACAGGAGTTTTCCGTGATGATAAAGAATTAAGCCGTCACTTAGGAGCTAAAGGAATTAGCAAAGTATTATTAACAGCTCCTGCAAAAGGAGACGTGCCTAACGTTGTGCATGGTGTAAACCATGAGACAGTTGATGTGAAAAACACTAAAATTTTCTCTGCAGCTTCTTGTACTACTAATGCAATTATGCCAATTTTACAAGTAATTGATAAAGAATTAGGAATTCAAAAAGGACATATTGAAACAGTTCACTCTTACACTAACGATCAAAACTTGTTAGATAACTACCACAAAAAATACCGTCGTGGTCGTTCTGCCGCTTTAAATATGGTAATTACTGAAACAGGTGCTGAAAGCGCATTGAAAAAAGTATTACCTCATTTAGCAGGTAAATTTACTGCTAACTCAGTTCGTGTACCAACTCCAAATGTTTCTTTGGCAATTTTAAACTTAAACATCAATAAAGAAGTAACTCGTGACGAAGTAAACGAAATGATTCGTAAATATGCTTTAAATGGTGCTTTAGTTGAGCAAATTCAATACGCTTTCAGTAATGAATTAGTATCTTCTGATGTAATTGGTAACCCTTGCCCATCTGTGTTTGACAGTAATGCTACAATTATCTCTCCAGATAAAAAGAGCATTGTGTTATACGTATGGTATGATAACGAATACGGGTATACTCGTCAGGTAATTCGTTTCTCAAAACATATTGCCGAAGTAAGAAGAGCTACTTATTACTAACAGAGTAATTATAAAATTAAAAATCCCATCTATTATCATAGATGGGATTTTTTTATGCTTATTTAAGAACTACTCAAAATACTCCCTCATCCTATCAAAGAAACCTTTTTCTTTTCTGTTAGGTTTAGGTTCAAAATTCTTTGATGTTCTGAAAGCTTCTAAGGCTTTTTTCTCATCTGCAGATAAATGCTGAGGAGTCCAAACATTTATATTAACCAATAAATCACCTGTTCCATAAGAGTTTACATCCGGTAAACCTTTACCTTTTAATCTTAATACTTTTCCACTTTGCGTACCAGGTTCAATTTTGATCTTCACTTTATTATCTACTGTAGGAATTTCGATACTTGTTCCTAAAGCAGCATCTGCAAAATTCACATAACTGTCATAAAACAAATTACTACCATCACGTTTTAATTCCGGATGTTCTTCTTCTTCTATCAATACTAGTAAATCTCCATTAATACCACCACGTGGTGCTGCATTTCCTTTGCCACTAACAGATAACTGCATACCTTCTGCAACTCCTGCGGGAATATTAATTGAAATAACTTCTTCAGCTCTCACAATTCCATCACCATGACAGGTATTGCATTTATCTTTAACAGTTTTTCCTTCCCCGTTACAGCCACTACATGTTGTTTGAGTTTGCATAGCTCCTAAAAAAGTTTGCTGCATTTTTACCTGAACACCTGATCCATTGCATAATTTACATGTATCAAATGTTCCGTTTTTTGCACCACTACCCTTGCAAGTATTGCAACTTACAAACTTGTTTACTTTTAGTTTTTTCTCAACTCCTTTGGCAATTTCCTGTAAGTTTAATTTAACCTTTACTCTTAAATTTGAACCTCTTACTACTCGGCGTCCACCTCCACGAGAACTTCCGCCAAATCCACCAAAACCGCCACCTCCAAAAATATCTCCAAACTGGCTGAAGATATCATCCATGTTCATACCCCCAAAGCCACCGCCATTTCCTCCACTTGCACCGCCTACTCCAGCATGACCAAATTGATTGTAACGCTGACGTTTTTCTGGATTACTTAAAACTTCATAAGCCTCTGCTGCTTCTTTAAATTTTTCTTCAGCAGACTTATCATCGGGGTTTTTGTCGGGATGGTACTTAATGGCTAGTTTACGATAAGCTTTTTTTATCTCATCATCACTAGCACTTTTAGATACACCTAATATTTCGTAATAATCTCTTTTGCTCATTTTAAAAATAATTAATTACCAACAACCACTTTCGCAAAGCGAATTACCTTATCGCCTAATTTGTAACCTTTTTCTACTTCATCAATCACTTTTCCTTTCATATCTTCTGATGGGGCAGGAATATTGGTGATGGATTCCATAACATCAACATCAAAAGGTTTACCAATACTTTCAATTGGCTCTAAACCTTTTTGAGTACAAGCCAGTTTTAATTTATGGTAAATTAACGCAACCCCCTCTTTTATAGGTTCAAGTTCGGTTACATTTTCATTAGCTTTGATTGCTCTCTCAAAATCGTCTATTGTTGGGATAATAGCCTTAAACACATCTTCTCCTGCTGTTCTGATGATATCAGCTTTTTCTTTAATAGTACGTTTGCGATAATTATCAAATTCAGAATATAGACGTAAATATTTATCGTTTAATTCGGCTATTTTTGCTTCATAATTAACAGACTCTGAAGATGTTGTATTTTCATTATTGTTCTCTGGAGCTACTTCTGTACTAACTTCCGATGTATTTTCTTCAACTTTTTGGTCGTTATTTGACACAATATTCTCTTCCGTTTGATTTAATTGTTCTTTCTCGTTCTGTTCCATAGTAAAAATTTTGGCAAATGTAGCCAATCAATATGCTTGCCAGTTACAAAAAACCGAAAATTTGTCAGTTTTTAATGAACTTAAACTCGGTTCTTCGGTTATATTCCTGCTCTTTGTCAGAACAAGACACCCCATTGGCACATCTGTTCCTAATTTCCAATTCTCCCTTTCCAATGGCTTTTAGTCTGGACCTTTCTATACCTTTGCTTACTAAATAATCAATTACGGCATTAGATCTGTTTTCAGAAAGTTTTAAATTACTGGCATCATCTCCCTGAGAATCCGTGTGAGAAATAACTTCGAGTTTTACATTTGGAGACGCTTTTAAAATAACAATCACTTTATCCAAAACAATTTCGCTTTCGGTGACAATATTATATTTAGCGAGTTCATAATAGATATTTTCAGTTACCGTTAGGTCTTTTTTTGTTGTAGCATTAAATTTCTTGTACTTCATGGTGATATCGTCATCTTCCTCAATAGCACTCAATTTTTCAACATCAACCGCCAATAATTTGTACTCAAAATTACCTAAAGCATTTTTCTTAAATTCTGAAACAATTTCTCCATTTTGTTTTGCCAAATAAACTTTTGGACCACCCTTTGTTTTTGCATTTTGTTCAATTCGTATACTTAAATTTTGAGTAGTATCTATTTGCTTGAATACAAAATCGCCATAACCATCGGTGGATGTTTTTTTAATAGTGTCAGTGTTACCTTTTACTAAATACACCTCATGTTGGGTTAAAGGTGTTTTACTTTTATCGCCAATTAGTAACTTACCTGAAATGTCAGCTGTTGAGTATGCTGCATTTACCTTGCAGATATTTTGAAAAGTTTTTTCCAATACTTCAAAACTGTCAGTTTCTAAATACAATCTACCCTTTGGATTAACCAAGAAAAGACTTGGTGTTTTAGATACTTTAAAAGCAGATACTGTTTTATCTCTTAAACCATCTTCTGCTAAATAATTTGTTTTTTTTCCAGTAAACTTTGATTTGTTATAGTTTGTTTCAGTTAATAGTGACTGCCATTTAGAAAAATCTTTCTCCAAACAAATTGTCACATATTCAATATCACTAGCACCTTTGCAAGAATTATTTTGGTATTTATTTAAAATACGCTCAACATCGTTATTAAATGCTATTAATTCTTTAACCGACTTTTCAGCAGAGTAAAAATATACTAATACAAATCTATCAGTTGTGTTTTTACCGTTAGGCAGGTCGATGTTGGTAGGCTTTTTTTCTTGGTTTAAAAGGACAATTCTCGAAAAAGGGATTTTCTCTCCTACCCTTAGTTTATCAGACTTTTGGGCTTTAATATAAAAACCAAGGAACAGAGCAATACATAAAATTAAATGCTTCATTTTTTAGTAAATTTAAATTCTGTTCTTCTATTGTATTCATGTTCTTTATCAGAACAATCAACTCCATTTTTACATCTGTTTCTAATTTCCTGCTCCCCTTTTCCTTCTGCACTCAGCCTATCCATCCCGATTCCTAAACTGTTAAAATAATCTATCGCTGTTTGAGCTCTTTTGATGGAAAGACTCAGGTTACTTTCATCATCTCCCTGAG
The DNA here is from genome assembly GCA_035439445.1 of Bacteroidia bacterium. Taxonomy (GTDB): domain Bacteria; phylum Bacteroidota; class Bacteroidia; order B-17B0; family Aurantibacillaceae; genus UBA4416. The sequence goes on along the minus strand of DAORKG010000014.1, from coordinate 12,501 downwards.
AATCTGTATGAGAAATTACTTTTAATTTATAATCAGGATACGAATCTAATACTTTTTTTATTTTTTCAATCAATTGTTTAGAACTTGCGCTTAGAGAACTTTCTCCTAATTCATAATACAATGTTTCTGTAATAATGAAATTATTGAGTTCTTTTTGCTTAAAACTTGAAATTTTCATTTCAACGTCTTCCTCTATCTTAATATCAGGTAATGTTACTAATTCGGTTTGTAAAATTCGGTATTCAAAACCTTTATCGGTTGATTTAAACTTACCTAATACCTTTCCTGATTGAGTACCTAAAACAACAAAATTAATACTCTTGTTTTTTTCGTTTACAGTAATTAAATAATCCTGAGTTAAATCCGGAATTTCAGTATTAAAATCACCATATTTATTTGTTGTTAAACGAGCAATAGTATCATTATTTTTACCTCCTAGTACAAAAACTTCTTTATCAGCATACGGAGAAAGATCTTTATTTTTTCCCTCAACCATAATTTTCAACCTCAATACTTTTATACTGGTTAATTCTAATCCACAATCTATATCAGAAATCCCTTCAACTGTTTTTGAAAAACCACATAATTCGTTTTTTTCATTATAAACTACAATAAGTGGTAAATCTTTTTCTGTTATTCCAAATTCTTTAAATATCGACATCTCAGGGGAGCGATATAATTGAATAGGAATTTTTGAATTCATATCATCGCTTGTTTTTTTAGTTAACTGCCCTGTAAAATAAACAGGAAAAACCGTTAATTTCCTCTCATTAAATACAAAATTAGCGCCATTAAACATTACTTCTGCTAAAGGTTCGCTTACCATATCAAAAAATAAAAATGCTTTTTTTTCTGATTTAGAACAATCGTAATTTGACTTCACTTTTGCGGCGTTTAAATATTCAATTTGCTTAAATGGCAAAGGATTAGGATACGAATTTTGTGCAATCGATGAAAGGCTAAAAAAAACTAAAAAATTAAAAATCAAAATATATTTCATAATCTACAATTTCTATAATGGAAAAAACTTAAATTCTGTTCTACAATTTTCTTTTTGTTCAGAGTCTGAACATTTTACTCCGTCTTTACATTTATTTAAAATTTCTAGCTCTCCTTTACCAATTGGCTTTAATCGACTTTTATCAATCTCTTTAGATATTAAAAAATTTACTACTGCATTTGACTGCTTGACGGTAAGAGTTAAATTATTTTTCGCATCTCCAATGGCATTTGTATGAGAAATAATTTCCAATTTTGTCTTAGGATTTTCTTTTAACTTGATAACAATCTTACTTAATTTATTTTTTGCGTCTGCAGAAAGTACAGTTTCTTTTGATAAAAATATCTGTTCGTTGGTATAAAGGTCTTTCAAACTTTTATCACTTATAACAGAAGACTGATTGTCTGAAGATGATTTTAAATAAGCCATCTCTGCATCCAAAATTGTATTTTCAAATCCACTGTCGGTTATAAAAAAATCAGAAACTATTTCACCGTTTTCGGAAGTAATATATATAGTTTGATCATCCTGAATTTTATTGGTTGATTTAATTAATACTTTTAAGTTTTCCTGAGTAATTAAATTATCAATAAAAAAGTCACCTTTTTCTCCAATTACCATTGATTTTAGTGTATCTTGCCCCTTAATAAAATATAGCATTTCTCCTGACAAAGCTTGCAGTGTTTTATTTCCAAACATGATTTTTCCGGAAATTTTTGTTTGAACATCCGTATTAAGTTCTACGTTTCTTTTAGAATCTAAATACTCAATGATTGTTTTAATAGAAGGGTTAACTGCAACGATTTTGCCTGTTTCGTCAATCAAAAAACTACTTGGTGTAGATGATATTTTGTAGTTTTTAATAAACATATCACTATACCCTCTTAAAGAAATACAATTATTAATCTCTGCTAAATTGTACTTTTCTAAATCTCGCATCCAAGCATTTTTATCGCTTTGCATTGCAACAGAAATCATATTAAATCCTTCTGCTGTTTTATAACCAACATCGGCATACTTTGTATAAATTCTCTTGTATTTGTAAATATTTTCTTTAGACTTAGCTACAGAAGATGACCAGAAAAACAATAATGTAATTCGGTTTTGATAAGGAAATGAAAAGCTTTGAATGGAATTGTTATTAGAATTTAATACCAAACTGGGAGCTATATCTCCTACATTCAAGGAAGAAGCATCCTGTGCTAAGGCTGAACCAACTAAAAAACACAATGCTATCATCAAAGAAAACTTATTTTTGATAACATTAAATATATTTTTCATGTTCGTATATTTTAATATCACTTTAATTGAGAAGAAATTGCTTTTTCAAGTGCCTCTCCTCGTAGATTTTTTGCAATTATTATCCCCTCTCCATTTACTAAAACATTAGTTGGAATACTGTTCACACCATATCTTAAAGCTGCTGCATTACTCCAACCTTGCAAATCACTCACATGATAGGGCCATACTAATTGATCTTTCTCTATAGCTTTTGCCCATGCTAACTCATTTTGATCAAGTGATACACTTAAAATTTCAAAACCATTCCCATTTTTAAATTTTTGTTCATGATATTTATTATAAGCAGAAACAACAGTGGGATTCTCTGCTCTACATGGTCCACACCAGCTTGCCCAAAAATCTATCAATACTAGTTTTCCTTTTAATGAAGATAGTGTAATGACATTACCCTTGGGAGAAGGCATCATAATTTCAGGTGCTTTGTTACCTAAATTTATTCCCTCAACAATATCTATTTTAACACCAGGAGTTTCAGTACCTGATTGTGTGGTTTCAGATTTAGTAACAGAAGTATTGGTCGTTTCTTTTTTTGATTTACATGCAGAAAGCAATGTACAAATACAAAATCCAAATATTAAATAATTAATTTTCATTTGTTATTGTTTTCTAATAATCTCTGCACCTATAGCGTTTAAACGGCCATCGATATTTTGGTAACCTCTGTCAATTTGGTTGATATTGAAAATTGTACTCTTGCCTTTGGCGCTCATGGCAGCTATCAATAAAGCTACACCAGCTCTGATATCCGGCGATGCCATTTGAATAGCTCGTAACTGCACTTTTCTGTCAAGTCCCATAACAGTTGCTCGATGTGGGTCGCATAAAATTATTTGAGCTCCCATATCAATCAATTTGTCCACAAAAAACAAGCGGCTTTCAAACATTTTTTGATGTACTAAAATATTACCTCGTGCTTGAGTTGCAGTAACCAATATAATACTTAACAAGTCAGGTGTAAATCCCGGCCAAATAGCATCAGCTACGGTCAACATAGAACCATCTATAAATGTATCTATCTCATAATGTTCTTGAGAAGGAATGTATATATCATCTCCTCTGCGCTCCATTTGAATACCTAAACGGGAAAATACTTTAGGTATGCAACCTAAATTATCGTAAGACACATCTTTAATGGTAATTTCAGATTGAGTCATAGCAGCCATACCGATAAAAGAACCAATCTCAATCATATCAGGTAAAATACGATGTTTGGTACCTTTTAAGGAAGTTACACCTTCAATGGTTAGTAAATTTGAACCAACGCCAGAAATTTTAGCTCCCATAGCATTCAACATCTTACATAATTGCTGTAAGTATGGTTCGCAGGCCGCATTATAAATAGTGGTGATTCCTTCTGCTAAAACAGCTGCCATTACAATATTTGCTGTACCTGTAACAGAAGCTTCATCTAACAACATATAAGTACCTTTTAATTTTTTCGCACTTACCTTAAAGTTTTCGTTATCGCTATCATACTCAAACTTGGCTCCTAAATTTTCGAAACCAATAAAGTGTGTATCCATACGGCGACGACCAATTTTATCTCCACCCGGTTTTGGCATATAAGCCACGCCAAAGCGAGCTAACATAGGCCCAATAATCATGGTAGAACCGCGTAAGCCACCACCTTTCTTTTTAAATTCTTCGGATACTAGATAATCAACTTTAATTTCATCGGCCTGAAATGTATATTCTTCATGACCTGTTTTTTCGACCTTTACTCCTAAATCTCTTAATAAATCAATTAACTTATTGATATCTACAATATCAGGAATATTACTAATAGTTACTTTTTCGGGAGTTAGTAAAACAGCACATACAATCTGTAGTGCTTCATTTTTTGCGCCTTGCGGAATAATATCTCCTTTTAATTGTTTGCCTCCTGTAACTTCAAAAATAGCCATAAATTAGGATGTTGGTCGGTTATTATTGTTTCTGTGTTTAAATTTGTTTTTATTTTTCTTGTGGCGGTTTTTGTTATTTCCTCCACCTGTGTTTAAGTTAATTGGCGTTTGGTTATTGTGATTTTTATTTCTCAACTCATTGGCATGAGTAAGTGCTGAGGTTTCATCAATAACCAACTCATTATTGGTCATCTCCTTAAATTGTTTAAATATCACATCATCAGTTACCGAATCTTTATTCCAGTTGACATATGATTTTTTTAAGTGATTTGCAATTAATCGAGTAAGCTCTTTTTTTTCTGGTCCCTCATCGTAGGTTTTAGCAGCATCAATAATACGTTCAATGGTTTTGCCATAATGTTTGTATTTCATTTTAGTAGCAGGATAAGGAACGCTTTTGGGTTTAGTAGCAAAAGTTTCAGCACTAGGACGAGGGTATGGAGAATCTACATCTAGCTGAAATTTTGAAATAACAAATAAATGATCCCAAAGCTTATGTGTAAAATCTGATATATCCCTTAAATGAGGATTTAACTGCCCCATAATTTGAATAATAGCACGAGCGCATTTATTTCTCTCTTCTCGGTCTTCAATTTTAACGCAATGCTCAATCATTACCTGAATATTTCTTCCATATTCTGGTATTTCTAATTTAGGCAGTTGTGTGTTATATTCCATAGTGTATTTAAAAATTTAAAGTTATAGATTTTTGTAGCAAGTTTTAACTCTTTTTCAAGAGATATAAAGAGTGGAAGGTTAATAAACCAATCAATCTGTATTCAACTGATTTAAAAGAATTCTTCTTCTAAATTATTGGCTTTACAAATATATAAAAACTATTGGATGTTTTTTACCATTACAAAATCATTCATTTCATAACCATCGCCAATATCAAAATCTTCAACTCTATCAATTTTAAACCCATTTTTAAAATAAAAATTGATGGATTTAAAATTTTGTCTATTCACAGTGAGTGTCAATGATTTAGGATTAATAGTTTTAATTAATAATTCAAGGACTTTTGTACCAATACCTGAATTAGATTTTTTCTGATCTATGTAAAATTTATGTAGGAAATAATCTTTATTATTTTCTGAGCTTACAGATAAAAATCCTACCACATCATCATTATTTTTAATTAAATAAAACACATGATGTTTTATGATTAGTTGTTCTAACAAACTTTGATGATTATATATCTTAGCCAGCATATAATCTACTTGTTTTTGTCCGATAAATGGAACATAATGGTCGTTCCAAATAACTTTAGCTAATTTTGTAATAGTTTCTAAATCTTTTTGTTGTGCTACAGTTATTTGTATCATTGAGAAAGTAATTGTGTATCTTTGCGGATGTTAAAATAAAAATATATAATTGAAACCGAATATACAGCAAAAAATTTCAATCAAAAACCGTAGAGCCAGTTTTGACTATAGTTTTATTGAGAAGTTTACTGCAGGCATAGTGTTAGTTGGCACCGAAATTAAAGCAATAAGAGAAGGTAAAGCCTCTTTGGTGGATAGTTTTTGCTACTTTAGAAATGGTGAATTATTTATCAAAAACTTAAATATCAGTATTTATACAGAGGGCAACTTATATAACCACGAACCAACCAGAGAGCGCAAATTATTACTCAATCGCCAAGAGTTGATTAAGCTCCAAAAAAAGATGATGGATAAAGGCTTAACTATTATCCCCACTCTTTTATTTACATCCGACAGTGGTTATGCCAAAATAGAAATTGCTGTGGCAAAGGGTAAAAAATTATACGACAAACGCGAAGATTTAAAAACTAAGGACTTAAATAGAGAAATGAACAGGAAATTTAAGTAATTAACATCCTTTAATAGTAATCAAATTACAAAATCACTACTTTTACACTACTATAATACACATATTATGAAAAGAATATTTTTTTTAGCCTCATTAGTTAGTTTAGCTTGTATGTCTTGTAAATCAAAAAAAGAAGCTACTAAAACTACTGAAAGCTCCGCATCTGCAACCACAGCTACAACTCCTGATGCTCCAAAAACATACCGTTTAATTGTTTCTTTTATCAGCAAAGGTGCCGGCACCGACCAAAAAAGAACTCCATTTTTAGCATACGTGGACGGGCATCCATTAAAACCAGCCTACAAAACCGTAAGATGGGGACGTGAAGGCGAAACCGATTATTGTTTTACCCTATCTGAACTTACTGCTAAAAAAGATTTAGTAGCATTTATTGAAGAAGTAAGAAAAATAACAGCTGGTAGTGATTTAATTGTTATAAATGAAAATACAGAAAGCCAGCATAGCGGCAGATAATAGCTGATATTTATCATAAATCCGTTCAAATTCACTTATTTTTCAACAAAAAATAAGTTTTCATCGCAAAATTGTGGAAAATCGAGTCCTTAACGACTCGATTTTTTTTGTACTTTTGTGGCCTAACTAAAAACTAAATTCTTTTTAAAAATGAACGAAATTGGACTAAAAGCACAAGATGCTTCTGTGGCTCAGTTAGGCCTTGCTAATGTAGAAATGGCTTATTGGAATTTACATCCATCTGAACTTGTTGAGGAAACTATTATTCGCGGACAAGGTGTATTAACTGATGTTGGTGCTTTAGCTGTTGATACCGGTGAATTTACCGGCCGCTCTCCTAAAGATAAATTTGTGGTTTATGACGAAAACACGAAAGACAGTGTTTGGTGGGGAGATGTGAACAACCGTTTTGAATCAGATAAATTTGATTTATTACATAACCGTATGTTGGCATACTTAGCAGGTAAAGAGGTTTTTGTGCGTGATGCTTATGCTTGTGCTGATCCTAAATTCAGAATCAACATTCGTGTAGTTAACGAAACTCCTTGGGCTAACTTGTTTTCATATAACTTATTTTTACGCCCTACTGCTGATGAAATTAAAACATTTAAGCATGACTGGGTGATTTTAAATGCTCCGGGTTTCAGAGCAGATCCAAAAATCGACGGAACTCGCCAGCATAACTTTGCAATTATCAATTTCACTAAAAAAACTATTTTAATTGGTGGAACTGCTTATACAGGTGAAATTAAAAAATCAATTTTCTCAGTATTAAACTACATTTTACCTCATGAGCAAAAAGTGTTATCAATGCACTGTTCTGCAAATATCGGTAAAGATGGAGATACTGCTATTTTCTTTGGTTTATCAGGTACAGGTAAAACTACTTTATCTGCTGACCCTAACCGTAAGTTAATTGGTGATGATGAGCACGGATGGGCTGATAATTCAGTATTTAACTTTGAAGGAGGTTGCTATGCAAAATGTGTTGATTTAACTGCTGAAAAAGAACCTCAAATTTTTAACGCCATTAAATTTGGTTCGTTATTAGAAAACATTAACTACTACGAAGGAACAACTACAGTTAACTACGCTGATATTTCTAAAACAGAAAATACACGTGTAAGTTACCCTGCTAACTATATCGACAATGCAGTTACTCCTGCTGTTGGTGATATTCCTAAAAATATTTTCTTTTTAACTTGTGATGCATTTGGTGTTTTACCTCCAATCTCTAAGTTAACAACTGGTCAGGCAATGTATAACTTCATTTCCGGTTACACGGCTAAAGTTGCAGGAACTGAAATGGGTATTACTGAACCTACAACTACTTTCTCTGCTTGTTTCGGTAAAGCGTTTTTACCTTTACACCCAACAAAATATGCTGAGTTATTAGGTGAAAAATTAAAGAAACACAACGTAAACGTTTGGTTATTAAATACCGGATGGGTTGGCGGAAGCTACGGTGTTGGTAATCGTATTAAATTATCTTACACTCGTGCTTTAATTACTGCTGCATTAAACGGTGAATTAGATAAAGCTGAATATGGTACAACAAACTTCTTCGGATTAAAATTCCCTAAAGCTTGTGCTAATGTTCCAACTGAAATTTTAGACCCTCGCAACTCATGGGCTGATAAAGCAGCTTATGATGCTAAAGCTAAAAACTTAGCTGAGCAATTTGTAAAAAACTTTGATCAGTATGCCTCTGCAGCTAATGCCGAAATTTTAGCAGCAGCTCCAAAAGTTGAACAAGAAGCTTAATAAATAGGTTTTATTAATTATAAAAATCCCTTCATGTAAATACATGAGGGGATTTTTTTTATCCCCCTCTGGAGGGGGTGTCCGCCAGCTGGCGAACGGGGGAGGAATTGTTTAATAATACTGTCAGTTCTCGTAGCTTTGCTGCTTCTTTTGCAAAGTGTATCGAGAACGTAGTAAGAATAATATATACATTATATGATGCGCTTTCTTTGTCAACCATACAAAGAAAGCTTAGCAAAGAAAAATCACCGCTGCATATATTTTCCTTAAAAATCTGAACTTATTTTCCCGCCCGATTCTGGAAACTCGTCCTCGTGTACTTCGTCAAGCTCAGTAACCCTCAGACTCAAACAGCCCAGAATCGTCGCACATACCTGGCAGAATATAAGTTCGATTTTCTTCGTCAAATTTATGAGGCGGAAAACTCATTTGTATCATCAAATATTTTATTTATCTATTGGTAATTTAATAAAACAAAAAACCTCTGCTATTTCTAACAGAGGGTGTTTTTTATCCCCCTCTAGAAGGGGTGTTCGCTGGATAGCGAACGGGGGAGGTTGTTCTCTTTGGTAGCTGAGGCACTCGAAGCTACGACTTCTTCACCACCACACTCACCACGGCACTCATAACACCTACCACATTATTGGCAATGACATAGCGTGCTTTGTAGTCCCATTCGGCTAACACCGTATTGGCAGGCAAATCAACCACATCAATGTAATCAGGCTTGGTCAATCGACCTATCAACACAAAGCCTGCTCCATCTTTTCGGTCCACATACAGGTCAATTGCATCTGCATAACCTTTGCTGCATTTAATATGTGGTCTATCTCCATCAATGTTAACTTTTAACACAGGTTGCAAAGTTGCCAAATCGATGGTTTGGGTTGGGGATATAATACCTAAGTCGTTACCAATAGCATCGGTGTAATTTAAACTTGCTTTTACACGTGTTACTAATTTGCTGACTCGGTCAAACACCCCTTCGGGTACTGATGGAGGCGCTGTGCCCAGGTTTGGTAATACAGGCAATGCCCCAATATGTTGCTGCCCAATAGCATGCTTTAGCATGTTTTTGTAAGAAGATAAGTTCAACAAGTTTTGACGATACACTTCCATCATACTAATTAAGTAAGAGAAGTAAGCATTATCTTTTTGCAATGAACTTAGCTCGGCTGTGGTTACACCTAATTGGGTTGCATACAATCCCATTTTAGTTGTAAAGTTGTTTAGCCAAACAACTTTGTCTGAATCCCCTGAGGGGATAAATTTTGAATTACTCATACTTTTAATTTTAAGTTGTTATTGCTTATCGTTTTTCGATAAGACTTTTTTTATTGTTTTTTTTATTGAAACACTTTGCTTTCGTGAAAGTGTTTTAAGAATACCGCTTGCATTCCCGATAGCTATCGGGATTCGCACTGCTACTCATAGCAAGTTTTTAATTTTTGTCACCCTGAGCGAAGTCGAAGGGCTTTTTTTATTTGTCACTCTTTTTTTCTCCTTTCCGTTGCCAAATAATAAAACAACTCAGATACATTCATCCCTCGATGCCGATAGCTTTGGTTAATATTTTCTTTTCCCATATTCATTTTCTTTTTTTACTTCTGTCACGCTGAGCGGAGTCAAAGCGTTTTTTATTTTTTGTTCTTGCACAAATGTTTTCAAGGCACGTGCCAAAACTTTATTTTAACATTGGTTAAAAAAAGTAAAAATGTTAGTTTTTTAACCGTTAGCTGTAACCGGCAAATAAGTGGTAGCTTTTAATTTATAAGTGGTAACAAAAAATAGTTTGTAGAAAATTTGTATTAACATTTAACTGAGCCATCAAGCTAACCGTTAGGATTATTAAGGCTAATTAACAACTCTATTTTACAGTAATATTTGAGCTAGATGATGAGAGAAATTTAAAAAATCCGAAGAGAATGGTGCCCTATTCCCTTGGATTTACCCCCTAAGCCCAAGGGAAGTGCGACCTATTCTTTGGGATTTACCCTCTATCCCCATGGGAAGTGCGGCCTATTCCCGGGGATTTACCCTCTATCCCCATGGGAAGTGTGTCCTATTCTCTGGGATTTACCCCCTATCTCCATGGGAAGTACAACCTATTCTAGAGGTTTTGTAGAAAGTGCCGCGGGATTTTTGCACACTGCTCAGAGACATATCATAATATAGAATGAGTTGTTCTTCAAACTTGACAACAATAAACTGTAAGTAAAATAAAATTAGGAATGTGCTGCAGGGTTTTGTAACTACCGACCTTAGTTAAAAAACACAGTATGAAAAAAAGGACAAGAACTCATTCCCTTATACATCAGTTTTATTAAGGATATGAAAAAAGGCGCTCGCCTTCAAAAAAATGGTTTTAAAGTTAAACAGGTTTCTATTGATGGTTACGAAACTTTACTGAAACATTTGATAAATTATCAAACTCGCCATGATAAGCCACTCATTATTAAAGATTGGGAAATGCTTAACATGAGAGCTAAAACTGCCGAAACCAATTACTGGAAAAAATTTTATCTGGAGTTTACCAACTATTTGTTTAACAATTGCAATCATCATGATAACTATGTGGGTGGTATGATGAAATTGCTGCGTGCATTTTTTGCCTGGCTGCAGGAAGAACTCATTATTAATGTTGGGCCCTATTACCAAAGATTTTACAAAACAAACGAAGATATACCGGTAATTGTACTTTCGCCCGAACGTTTGCATTTTTTGATTTACGATAAAGCATTTGAAAACAGTTTATGCAAACGGTTACAAAAATTAAAAGATGTGTTTGTGTTTGGTTGCACCACCGCTTTACGCTTTAGTGATTTAATCAATTTAAAACCAAGTAATATTGAAGTAATTGGTAATAACACCTATGTGTATGTGCGCTCCCAAAAAACACAGGTTTACTCCCGTATTTATTTACCACAGTATGCCTTAGATATTTTGCATAAGTACCGACGCCGCAAAACAACCGTGTTTCCTCCTATTTCGGGAGTAAATTTTAATATTGCCATTAAAAAAATTGCCTTGTTGGCTGGCTGGACAGAAGAGATTATTAAAACACGCAACAAGCGAGGGCAACCAATAATCATTTATAAGGATGCAAGCACCAAGCAACATTTTAGGTTTTGTGATATGGTAAGCTCACACACCATGCGCCGCACCGCCATAACTACCATGTTGAGGATGGGCATGAATGAAACTAACGTACGATTAATATCAGGGCATACGGCACACAGCCCATCTTTTTACAGGTATGTGTTTTTTGCAGACTCGTTTATGGAAGAAGAAATGGATAAGTTTCATGCAAGGTTTGATGCCTTGCACAAAATAAAATCTTAAATTTTTTAGCAGGATATTTTACAAATAGTATAATATCCTGCTTTATTTACACCTTATTTTTTTGTATATTTGATAGGCGATTATGAAACAACATAAGCAAGTAAATATTGAGATTGACAAGCTAACTAATTCTATTGAAAATGTTATAACAGGCGAATCTTTTCAAACTGAATTTAGTAGAGTAACAAGTAAGGAAATCAAGAAAAAGGACTGGTTATTTGATTGGCATAAGGAGTTGAAAGATAAAAATAATGAAGTGTATAAAATGACTACGGTTGAGAATAAACATATAATTCAAGGTTTAATCTCAATTCAAAAAATGGATGATTTTGTTTTTATTAGTTTAGTTGAAAATGCAAATTTCAACCGAGGTAAGGATAAAATATATGAAGGTGTAGGAGGTAATTTATTTGCCTTTGCTTGTAAAGTGTCTAAAGATATGGGATTTGATGGTTTTGTAAGTTTTATTGCAAAAACGTCTTTAATAGAATACTACAGTAAGTCACTTGGCGCAACAAGGGCTGTTGGGCAACGAATGGTCATAATAGCTGGGAATGCAGAAATTTTAATTAATCAATATTTTAAACATAAATAAAATGAAAAGAAAACAATCGAAAGAACCTGATTTGTATGTTGTAAACAGAAAACTTACTGTGCAAGAGGCAAAAGAAATAAGCGATTTTATTAAAGAACATAAAAAAAAGAAAGCTTTAAAAGTAGCAAAACACAAAAAAGCGGCGTAGTATTTTATGACATTAAAAGCTTCTAATTTATTAGAAGCTTTTTTTATTGCCTTAATATGCAAATAATTACTACTTTTAGCTTATAAAAAGTTCTTTGAAATGCCTTGCCAGTGTAAGGCTATAGTAAAAATGCCGTTAG
>DAORKG010000013.1:0-86687 GCA_035439445.1 Bacteroidia bacterium | reverse complement strand
TAATTAAAAAAGGAGATATTATTCCGGGTAATATGTATTTCACTACAACTCGTTTACATCAGGAGTTAGCAGGAGGAATCTTTGCAGATATTATTATTGATGAGGCTCATGATCCTTTAAATGAACATCCATTTAAAGGAAATGTCGATATCAATAAACTTGATAAACTTGTAAAAAAACATGGAGCTAAAAAAATTCCTTATGTGAGTTTAGCTACAAATGTAAATTTAGCAGGAGGTCAGCCTGTTAGTATGGCTAATTTAAAAGAATTAAGAGCTTATACTAAAAAACATGGAATTCGAATTATTCATGATATGACAAGAGTTGCAGAAAATGCGTACTTCATTCAACAACGAGAAAAAGGATATAATAAAAAAAGCATTAAAGATATAGTAAAGGAAATTTGTTCATATACTGATGGTGCAACAATGAGTGCTAAAAAAGATGCTTTAGTTAATATAGGAGGCTTTCTTGCTATTAATGATTGGGATGTGTTTGAAGAGGCAAGAAATTTAGTTGTTGTATATGAAGGCCTCCATACATATGGTGGTTTGGCAGGAAGAGATATGGAAGCAATTGCGGTTGGTATTGTAGAAAGTTTAGATGATAACCATCAACACGCAAGAGTAGGGCAAGTAGAATATCTCGGTCATAAAATGATGGAGTATAATATTCCTATTGTAAAACCAATTGGAGGGCATGGAATTTTTGTGGATGCTAGAGCATTTTTACCGCATTTAACACAAGATCAATATCCGGCGCAAACATTAGCAGCGGAACTTTATGTTGATTCAGGAGTTAGAACAATGGAGCGAGGTATCGTTTCGGCGGGAAGAAAATCAAACGGTGAAAATTACTATCCAAAATTAGAGTTGGTGCGTTTTACAATTCCTCGAAGAGTTTATACGCAAGCTCATATGGATGTTATTGCTGAATCAGCAGCAGCAGTATATGATAGAAGAAAAGCTATCAAAGGTTTGAAAATGGTTTATGAACCAAAATATTTAAGATTCTTTCAAGCAAGATTTGAAAAGCTGTAACAGGTAATAACTTATATATAGTGTAAGATGAAATTAAAAGCTCGGCATACCTTTTTTATTCTTAGCATATTGTTTTTGACTTATTCCTTTAGTATTTATTTAAAACCATTAACGATAAACGAAGGAAATTACAATAAAGAAACAGCTGCAAATGGTCGTTTAGTTTGGCAAAAATATAATTGTCAAAGTTGCCATCAATTGTTTGGTTTGGGAGGATATTTAGGACCTGATTTAACAAACATTATGTCGCAAGATAAAAAAGGTGAAACGTTGCTAAAAGCTATGGTTAAAACAGGAACTAAGCAAATGCCGGCTTTTAATTTGTCTGAAAAAGAAATGGGAGAATTAATTGAATTCTTAAAGTCAACGGATGTAAGTGGAAAATCAGATCCTAGATTTTTTGAGAAAAATAATTTCGGAATGATAGAGAGTTATGAGGCTAAGTAAAATCAATATTGGAAATCTTTTTTTAATTACAGCAGTTATAATGTTACTATTGGGATTGAGTTTTGGTCTCCTAGCATCATTGATTTATCTCTACCCTGAGTTTTTGAAAAATGAATTAGGATTTACTTCGTTACGCCCCCTTCACGTTTCTTCTGCTATGTTCTGGATTATATTGGGTGCTACCGGTTGTGTTTACAATGGATTAAGAGGTGTTACAAAACAAATTGCCAGTAATAAACTTGCTATAGTTCAATGGATACTTTGGATAGTTGCTATTATAGGAATCTTTATTTCTTATTTCACTCATCAGTTTGGAGGAAGAGAGTATTGGGAATTTAATCCAATCTGGGCGTTGCCAATAGCATTAGCATGGATTTTATTTTTAGTAAATCTTTATACTCAAGTTATTAAAGTCAGAAAATGGCCTGTATATGTTTGGATGTGGTTAACAGGATTAATATTTTTCTTTTTCACATTTACTGAAAATTATTTGTGGCTTTTCCCATTTTTTAGAGAGCATTTTATAACAGATATGACGATTCAATGGAAAGTGAATGGGTCATTAGTTGGTGCCTGGAATCAAATGTTGTATGGAACTGCATTTTATTTAATGGATAAAATTTCAGGTTCAAAAAAAGTCGGAAAAAATAATTTGGCGTTTGCTATGTATTTTTTAGGCTTATTTAACCTGATGTTTAATTGGGGACATCATATTTATACTTTACCAACCGAAAAATATATACGTTATATAGGTTACTTGGTAAGCATGACTGAGTGGGTATTTTTTGCTAAAATTATATATACCTGGAAAGGCAGTGTGAGTACCATTCAAAAACATTATCATTATTTTCCTTATAAATTTTTGATGGCATCTGATATTTGGGTATTTATTAATATGGGACAAGCCATTTTAATGTCGATTCCTGCAATTAATATTTACACTCATGGCACTCATGTTACTGTAGCTCATGCTATGGGGACAACAATTGGTATAAACAGTATGATTTTGTTTGCTGCATGTTTCGAGTTTTTAAAACCTAATACACATCATAAAACACAACCATCAAAAAAATTAAATATTGTATTCTGGATTTTACAAATTAGTTTATTGTTTTTCTGGCTGTCATTAAATATTGCAGGAATTAAAAAAGGTATTTGGCAATTAAATGAACACCAGATTGTGTATTCAAAAATGATGGAAACGTTATATCCATATTTTACAATATTTGTTATTTCAGGGGTAGGCTTATTTATTGCATTTTCAGTATTAGCCATCAAATTATTAAGAAGTGCTTCTAAAAGCATTATAAATTATTAAAAAGAGGATCATGAGTAATACAGTTAATTTAAATGATTTAAAAACAGCATTTAAGTATAAAAGTGACGGTGATTTAAAAATGACTTACGTGATTTTTAAAGTACTTCAAAAGCCAAATTTATTAAAGCTACTTAAAGCTTGCGCTAATGGTATAGTAAAATATAATTTGCCATTTAAATTTTTTATTAAAAAAACAATATTCAAATTGTTTTGTGCCGGAGAAACTATTGACGAGGCCTTTAGTTTGATTAAAAGTCTTGAAAGCTACAAAGTAAAATCAGTATTGGATTATGTTTCGGAGGGAGAAAAAACAGAAGAAGCTTTTGAATATAATACAAAAACAATAGTTAGTAATGTTATTAGAGTTGGAGAGGAGAGCGCAGGAAATTTTATAAGTGTAAAAATAACAGGATTAGAAGACCCGGATTTTTTAACGAAATGTAATGCAAGAAAATTCCCTGAAGAAGAATTTCTGAAGACAAGATTTAATAAGTTGCTCAAAAGAGTTGATTTGATTTGTTCTACAGCTAAGGAGAAAAAAGTGATAGTTTATATTGATGCTGAGGATAGATGTATGCAAGATATTATTGATACAATAGTAGAAAGCATGATGGAAAAGTATAATAAAGAATCTGTATTTGTTTTTAATACTTTGCAAATGTATTTAAAGGATAGATTGTTGTATTTAGAAAATTTAATTACTTCAGCTAAACAGAAAAACTATATCCCCGGCATAAAGCTTGTGAGAGGTGCTTATGTTGAAAAAGAAAGAGAAGCGGCATTAAAAGAACATAGAGAATCTCCGGTGTTCGATACCAAGGTAGATACTGATAAATCTTTTAATAAAGCAGTTGATATATGTTTAAGTAATCATCATTATGTGGTTACTTGTATTGCTTCTCATAATTATATAAGCACACAATTGGCAATTGATTGTATCGAAAAATATAACATTACAGACATTCAGGGTAAGGTTAAATTTTCGCAATTGTACGGGATGTGCGATGGAATTACATTTAATTTGGCTGCAAGTGGTTATTGTGTTTCTAAATATTTACCATATGGAGAAGTTAAAAAAGCTATTCCTTATCTAATTAGAAGGTCTGAAGAAAATACTTCAATTTATGGACAAATCAATGATGAGCTTCATAGATTGAAAACTGAAATTGATAATAGAAAAGTACGAACATGAATACATATATTATAATAGCAGTTGCATGGATATTGTCGTGCCTTTCAATTGGTTTTTATATTAATGGCATTGGATTGCAGGATAAAATACACTATAAAGTAGGTTTTTGGGCTATCGGAATAGCTTATTTTATAGGCATTTTTTTACTAATAGGGGCTATTATTTTCTGGAGTTAATTACAAAAAAGTAATTGCTAATATGATAATACTAATTAGCCCAATAAAACTTACTTTCCAGAATAAATGAGCATTCTTTAAATCCATAAAGTAGAATGCAATTAATAATATTTTCAGGTATGATAAGATAAATATCATGCCATTTTTAAATGTTATTGTTATTTCACTATTATATATAATGATGGTAATTAAAGTTAGTAATAATAAGAAACCTAAAACAATATTTAATTCTTTTCTCATTTTAATTGTATAGATATAGTAATGGAAATATCAAAAGCCAGATTAAATCGCACATATGCCAAAATGCTCCTGCTGCTTCTACATCATCTATTGTAATAATATTTGGCTGCTGTTTAGTTTTGTATCGTATAACTATCAAAATTATCATTCCTACAATAACGTGTATTAAATGAAATATCGTGAGCAACCAGTAAAATGTAAAAAAGGTATTAGTATCAATTAACAGATTATTTTTAATCTTGTAATAGTATTCAATGCTTTTTAATACTATAAATAAACTTCCAATAAGCATTGTTAAATGTAATGATGACGAGAAACGCTTGGAATCATTTTCTTTAAAATAATTTACCGCCTTTGCCATATAATAGCCGCTGCTGATTAATATAATAGTGTTGCAAGAACCAAGAGTAATATTTAATTGTAGTCTTGATTCATGAAAAAGACTGAATTCACTTTTAGATGAAATTAAAAAGGCAATTATTGCCATTCCAAATGTCAAAAGCTCCAGGAAGATAATAATCCAGAGCAATATTCCACCTGGGGGGTAATAGATATTGTTCTTTATATTAATTTTTTCCATTTATTTTAAAATGAAGGAATGACACTTCTCCACTTTCAATGTTATAATATCCGCCAACAATATGCACCTTTCCTTCGTCTACTAATTCTTTTATTGTTTTACTTGTTTGATATATCTCTTTCATCGTTAACTCAATATTTAATTTCGAAGTTTCTTCCGCTGTAATTTCCGGAATAGGATATGTTGCGTGATGATTATTGTATGCAGGTTTAATTTGTTCCGTTAATTGAGTTAGGTGTTCTAATTCAACATGATCGATGGTTCCCTGTACTGCACCACAATGACTGTGCCCAAGCACAACAATTAATTTAGTGTGTTTTACTTTTACAGCATATTCTAAACTTCCTAGCACATTATCATCTTCTACATTTCCTGCAACACGAGCCACAAAAATATTTCCAATTCCTTGATCAAAAATAATTTCTGGAGGAACCCTTGAATCAATACACCCTAGTATAAAACTATGTGGATGTTGGCCATGTTTTGTCTTTTGAATTTGTTGAGAATAATCGTTATAAATCATTTCATTATCCAAAAATCGGTTGTTTCCATATATTAATTCATTAAACGCTTCTTCAGGTGTTGTAATCACAGGAAAATCACTTTTTTTGGTTGTATTGGACTCAAGAAAAAATAAAGAAAAAACAAACAAGCATAGTTTTATTATTTTTGATGAGTCGTTTGGCAAATATTTACTTAATTGTTTCATAGTTTTTAAGTTTTTTGTTATTTCCAATCTAATAATCTTTTTTCTCCTTCTATAGTCTTTATATGAGTAATATCTTGCGACATTTCAATTACTCCTTTATATTTTTTATCACCATCTCTTACGGCAAAATACCGTATGTAGATTAAGCTGTTTTTGTAGTTTATCCAGAATGAGGCTTCGTCTTGTTCTCCTTTTTTAAACTTTTCCAGAATTTCTAAAACTGTTCCTACACTTTTTGGAGGATGGCAAAACTTTACCTCCCGTCCAATGATGCCAGCACTTCTTGGAAACACTCTTTCTTCTCCTCTATTGTAAAAAATAACTTTATCATTTTCATCCACATACGTTAAATCTATAGGTAATGTTTTAAACATCAGATTCACTTGTTCAATAGAAAGATATCCCTCGTCATAATGCTCCTTGTTTTCAATTGAAAATGACAAATCTCTTTTTGTATGATCTTCACTTGGATGTATATATTCTTTTTCAGGATAGGGTGGAGGATTAATATCTAGCATCCATCCTATTTCTTCTTCTCCTTTTCTCATAATTATCCAATCTTCATCTGATAAAAGATTTAATGAGTTTGGAAATAAAACTGTTTCTTCAACTTTAATTAAGTTGTAAATTCCATCAATTAAATATTTTAAATCTCGATTTACAGTTTCGAAATCTTTAGTATCAATATTTTTTCTAATGATTCTCATTTCTTCTCGCAATGTGTCATGAAACGACCACATTCCCTTGGATGGGCCATGCCATCCTTTTTTTTCTAAAAATGGAAATAATTGATTTTCTTTCCTCGTAAAACGCTTTTCAATAGTTTGAAGATGATTGAATATATTATAAAATTTTTGAAACTCTGTTTCAATGTTTGTTTCTCTTAGTTCTTTTAATAATTTATGGATTAAATCATTTTCCTGAAAGTACGTATTCACAGGATGACCATCAGGTAAATTGTTATTTATTATTTCTTGATTCATTATTGTTGATGTTTTATTTTTTCATATAGTTTAACTAATGATTGTAATAGTTCTATTGGGGTAGTAAGTATTTGATAATGATTTTGACCAAACATTTGTGGTAAATAATATTTTGCTTGTGCTTCTATTGCCAATGCATATGAGTTTATGGAGCGCTGATTTAATTCTAGTAATGCTTGTTTCACATCAAGAATACCATATTTCCCCTCGTATTTATCGTAGTCATTTGGTTTTCCATCAGATATTAAAATCACCCATTTGTTTTTTGTAGACCGGGTATCTAATCTGGCTCCGGCATGCCTTAATGCAGTGCCTATTCGTGTATATCCCTGAGGCTCTACTGCTCCGATTTTATGTTTTGCAATATCCCATCGTTCATTAAAATCTTTAATGGTTAAATAAGTTGAGTAATTTCTGGTTTTTGAGTAAAATGAATCAATGCAAAAATCTATATTAAACTCATTTAAAATTTCACCAAACAATATTGATACTTCTTTCTCAACATCTATCACACGATTATTAGCTGCATAGCCATCACTTGATAAACTTATATCTAATAGTAATAATATAGATAAATCTTTTTCTTTTTTTCTATTCGATATATAGATGTTTTCCGATGGGGTGCGTTTTGAATGAACATCAACAAATAAGTCAGTAATGGCATCTATATCAAATTCGTTGCCTTGTGTTTGTCGTTTTTGTTGTTGCAATTTATTATTTACGTTAGTTAGCATTTTCCGCAAACCGGTTAACGTGGTAGCATTTTTAGAAATCGTTTTTTTATAGTAATTACTATCTGTTTTTAATTGATTTCTTGGATATAATTTGCAAAAATTTGTTTTGTAACTTGTTTTGCTAAAATCCCATTCATTATATTTTAAATGAAAACCTTGTTCATCTACTTCAGCACTTTCTGAAATTGTTGTGTTTTCAACAAAATCAGCCTGATACACTGAGTGAGCTGTATCGTCGACTCTCACAGTATATTTCATACTTAACTCTTCTAACGCATCCTGATGGTCTTGTAGCTCGTCCTCTCCATCAAAATCTCTCCAGTTGCCATTAAATTCATCAGCTGTTTCAACTTTTTCAAAATTATGTGTCATAACATAATCTTCTTGTTGTTTTTTATCTACTTCAATCGTTTTTATTTCTTCAACTGCGTTTGCTTTTAAGACAGTAGTTGGTTGTTTCTCGGTAACTCCTTTTGTTTTATCAGAAAAATTTTGCAGTTCCTGTTTATTAGTTTCTGCATCATTTTTCATGAATTTACCATACAGCCATGAGAAGTCAGGTGCTCCTTTTTGATTACCTTTTATTAAAAAATGGTTTCTAAGGATTATATGAATTTCTTCGGTTATAGGATATTCTCTAAATAACTCTTTTAAAATTACTTCAGAACGTTCATAAGCAAATTGTTGCGATTCGCTTAACGTATAGTTTTTAGAAAGTTCTCCATTTATATTTAAACGTTGCTGAACACTTAAATACAAAATACGATAATAATAGAATGCTTTATTGTTATCTTTAGTGTTTAATTCTGAAAAAGATACTGGAAGGAAAAAATTATTGTCTTTATATCCACCTTCTCTTTCTGCAGGAAAAATTTCAATTGCTTTTCCGGTAACAGCTCTCGCAATAATTGTTAACTGAGGCTTTATGTCATTAAGATGTATTGTTCTACTTAAAATAATAGAATCTACTTTTCTATTATTTTTAAAGTACTTTACAAATTTCCCATAAATATATTCATCTAACTCGAGCCCCATAATTTTACTTTATGATTGTTCTTAAATCATAAGATTGCATAAGTCTTTTAATGCCTCTAATGTTTGTGGTTCATCTGTGAGAGGTTCTGCTACAGCAACATGCACAGAAAGGCGTTTCGGTAACCCACTATGAATTAATCTGGCAGCATCTACTAATAAACGAGTGGATACCGTTTCGGTTAAACCTAACTCAGTTAAATTCCTTATTTTGTTTCCTATTGCGACTAATTGTTTTGCTATATCCGGATCAATTTTGGTTTCACTGGTAACAATTTCAGATTCAATTTTAGGTTCCGGATAATTAAACGACATGGCAACAAATCGCTGTCTGGTTGATGGCTTTAATTCTTTGAATCCTCTTTGATAACCAGGATTGAAAGATGCTACTAACATAAAATCTTCATGAGCTTTAACAGTAATTCCAAGTTTATCAATAAATAGTTCTCTTCTATGATCCGTTAAAGAATGTATTGCAACTATCACATCGGGTCTTGCTTCGGCTATTTCATCTAAATATATAATTGCACCTTCTTTTACAGCAGTAGTTAAAGGCCCGTCTATCCATACTGTTTCAGCGCCTTTTATTATAAATCTACCAATTAAGTCGGTTGATGAAGTTTCTTCATGACAACTAATAGTAATAATTTTTTTACCTAATAAATGTGCCATGTATTCAATAAAACGTGACTTTCCGGTTCCGGTAGGTCCCTTTAAAAGAAACGGGATTTTATTTTTATATGCATTGGTAAATACTTCTTCTTCTTTACCAATTGCTTTATAATAGGGAGTAGTTTGTAACATAATGATGGTAGTAAAAAAAGCCAGAGTTATTAATATTGTCTCAGACAAATTGATGTAATGAACTCTGGCTTTTATGATATAGAAATATTTTTTAGGCTTCTAAGGCTTCATCTGTTGGTTTTCCATGTTTTATGAAATCATAGATAAATAAGCTAATACCAACTGTGAACATGGTTGCACATAAAATTAGTACAACAAAATGTATACTGATTTCATTTTGTACATCCATAAAATCCATTTTCATTTTTCTTTCTAAGTAAACCTGTGCAACACCTGCCACTCCGAAGGCAACAGTCATACCCAACATTCCGATATTTGATAACCAGAAAGCCATTCGTCCATGACCACTATCATAACGTTTACGACCTGTTAAATTGGGTAATGCATAACTTATGATAGCAAGTACAATCATTGCATAAGCACCCCAAAAAGCTAAATGTCCATGCATAGCTGTTACTAATGTACCATGTGTATACATATTTGTTTGCGGTAATGTATGAGCAAATCCTAATAAGCCGGCTCCAATAAATGAAACAATAGACGCACCTATAGTCCAGTATAAAGCTAATTTGTTTGGATGATTTTTTTCTCCCTTACGATACATGTTTACCGCAAACAGAGCCATAGCTAAAAATGCTAAAGGTTCTAGAGCTGAAAAAATACCACCAATAACTAACCAGATTTTATTTACTCCGATGTAATAGTAGTGATGTCCCGTACCTAATACGCCTGATAAGAAAGTTAAGCCCACAATTACATAAAGCCATTTTTCAATAACCTCTCTATCTACACCTGTAAGTTTTATTAATAAGAAAGAAAGTATACCACCCATAATTAACTCCCAAACACCTTCTACCCATAAATGCACTACCCACCAACGAAAGAATGAATCCATCACTTGGCTATCAAACCAAATCATGCCGGGTAAATATAATAAGGCAGCAAATAATAATCCCATAGATAAAACAACTGCAGTTGTTGTTTTCCGCTTGCCTTTCCATAAGGTTGCTAATATTAATCCAAGAAATAAAAGAACATTAACAACCACCAGGAAATCTAATTCGCGGGGAATTTCTAAAAATTTTCTTCCCTCCCAATGATTAAAGTGGTAGCCAACAATAGCTACTACTCCAACAATGGCTAAAGAAATTAATTGAACATAGGCTAATTTTACACTTACCAGTTCTTGCTGAGCTTCTTCAGGAATGATGTAATAAGCCGCCCCCATAAAACCGGTTAATAGCCAAACAACTAATAAATTTGTATGTACAGCTCTAGCAGTATTAAATGGTATGATATCATGTAATCCATCAAAACCAACACGGGCAAAGCCCATAATAAAACCATATACAATTTGCAAGGTTAGTAGGAGCATGCATAGTCCAAAAAACCAATAAGCTACTTTTTGTGATTTGTATTTCATAACGTTAAATTTTAATTGTTAGTTTTTGATAATGGAGAAACAACTCTGTCAAATCCATTTAAATTAATTTCACCTATCCATTTAAAGTAGGCCACTACAGCACTGGCATCGGCATCATTCATTTTGTAACAAACCATTTTTCTGCCTTTTGGTGCCCAAGGTATTGGAGACATTAAAACTGCTTTAATATATCCTTCACCTCTGCGTTCATAAACTTTTGTTAATTCAGGAGCATAGTAAGCACCTTCTCCTAGTATGGTGTGACAACCCATACAGTTGTTAGATTCCCATATTTCTTTTCCTCTTACAACGTTAGCATCAATCTTTTGATGATTTGTCTGGTCGTTTTTAGGACTGAATGAATAAACTGTTAATCCTATAAATGCTAGAAATGTAACAGCTGTTCCCCCTAAAAAAAACGCTCTGGCTTGTGATTTTGAAAGCATAGTTTTTAATTTTTAGTTAGTATTAATTATTGAAGACCATTTTTGTTTATTTCGAAAAGTATTTGATTATCTAATTTTTCTTTGTGATTGTAATCATTAGTACTATTCGTTTTAATTAAAGTTATTTCAAGAAATTTGGTTTAAACGAAATCATTACATAGGCCCAATTGCTTGTTAAATTAGTTCTTCCATCACCTTTATAATCTTTTACATTTTTTATAGTAGCTAAAGTATTAGATGTTAAATAGTGTGAGTAACCCCCTGTAACCACAACATTTTCCTGAAGTTTGTAGCCAATTGTTAAATCTATTTCGCTTCCTAAATTGCTATTTAACGCAGTGTATTTACCAGTTTTAGCTAATTCTTTTGAATCTAATGCGTCAGCGGCAGTCATAAACTGATGGAAATCTAAATTAATACTTAAAGCTTTTTGTTTATAGCCTAAACGGAAGATGATGTCTTGTAAGCCTACATTATTAGCATGGTTTGATACATAATAATAATCCATGTAACCATTGAATTTATGATTTGTTCCAAATACAGGATTAAATGCATGGTTAATATCATTGTATGCTTTTGTGGTATCTGTTTTACTTTGTCCGGATATGTATTCATATCCTAATCCAATAGTAAATTTTTCCTTAAGTGTGTAAGATAAATCTATACCTCCTAATAGAGCATTTACTTTTTTTGGATTACCATCAGTTTTAGTAGTTATATCATCACCGCTTTGATAGTAGAAGTTTAATCCGGCAAAAAATGGTTTTGTTTTGTATTCAACTCTTGTTCCTGCAGTAGTTATATATCTAGTACTGTTAACACCAATAGGGGATTGTTGACCTACATTCAATCCTAATAAGCTTATTTTAAAAGATTTTATTTGCTTATTAATCCATAGATACTGCATTTCTTTATAGCTACTGGTTGTAGTGTAGCTGGTTGCCGTATTATTTATTTTATCTTGATTATAAGCAACTCCGCCATGTATAGTTAATGTGCTGTCGGCATATTTTAAAACAAAAGCATCATGACTTCTTGCTTGTTGAGCCCAGCCTACAGCTCCCATGATACGTTCATCATCATAGCTTAATTCCTGACGACCAACCTTCATTGAGATTTTTTTATTAAAAGAGTATTCTGCCCATCCCTCATGCATACCATATGAGTTTACGTCATATGCATTTAATTGGGATTGATTCCCCCATATTCTAACATCTTGTAAAACAATTCCTACTTTTATTTTTTCATTTTTGTATCCGAAATTTAATCTGGTTCGTTGTTGAATAAATTGAGCTGATTTCTGTAGTGTATCTATTGGTGATGAAAAACCATGTCGATATTCAAATCGAGGACGTATTTCTCCGGTTAATGTCATTTGTGCTTTTGAAGAAAAAACAGCTAAGGCTGATAAAGCTGTTAGCATGACACTTTTAACTTTTGTTTTCATAAGTGTAGTTTTAGTATTAGATAAATTGATTTTATTATTTTAAAAACTTAGAGATAAAGTAAAAAATTAAGGTGTTTTAATTTTAGAAGCCTCCTCTGTAATTTTTTTAACGGTTTCTTCATTGTTAACGTTTAGTCCCTCCTGCTGATGAACAAGTTCTCCCTCTGCATTAAACACACTAATGATGTTTGAATGAGAGAAATCCATTGGAGAGATTTTTTTATAATTTACTGCTAAAACAGCAGCAAATTCTCTAGTGTTTTTTTCGGATGATCTTAAAAATATCCATTGCTCACCTTCCATTTTATTTTCAATTGAAAACTCTTTTAAACGTTTTGGAGTATCAGTTTCCGGGTCAATGCTTACTAATACTAGTTTAACTTTAGATTTAGCATCTTGAGGCAACTGTTCTTCAATACTTCTCATATCTGCCACAAGTCTTGGGCAAGCAGCCTTACATGAAGTATATATCATTACCATTACCAATACATCACCTTTTAAATCTTTTAACTCAATATCTTTCCCGTTTTGATTTGTCCATTTAGAAGGCAAATTATAAATTGATAAATCTGAAATTTTAGCTGAAGGAGTTTGTGAATAACAGTTTTTAGTTGTTATAAGGAATGCAAGCAATCCTAAGATTAATGTTTTCATACGATAATATTTATAATTATTAATTATTCTGATTTTAAATTGAGAGTTATTTACTCTTCAATGCGTTGCTTGCAGATTTCATCAAAACTGTATCTTTTGCACACCTAAATCCTAAATTTCTGGTGGTGTAGTTTGCTTTTAAGCTTCCTCTAAATGCATAGCGCATAAATGCAGCATAGTCCATTAAGTCACTTGCATTTACCGATCCACTTCCACAAAATAAGAGCTTATCTGTGTCTTTATCTTTTCTTGATTCCCCTGAAAGGAAAATACTATTAAAATCACTTGTCCATTCCCAAATTAACCCGTGCATATCATATACACCCCAGTAATTTTTAAATGTTGAACCTACTGTATTTAGGTATGATTTTGGTTTTTCATACCAGGACAATATATATTTATTAAATTCTTCTTTTTGTCTTGAATCAGGATTTTTTTCATCTGCCATTGCAACATATTCCCATTCATCCATTTGTGGGAGTCTTTTTCCCATACATTCACAATAGTTTTTTGCAGCAAACCATGAAACGTTTGTAACTGGTGATTTGGCATTATATTCACCATAACTAGTATCATTAATCCAATATTCTAAATAGTTTTTTTCTGCAAATATTCCCTTCATATTAGTTTTACTATACTCCGGATGTGTTTTGACAAAATCTAAAAATTGCTCATTTGTCACTGAATATTTGTCAATTAAAAAATCAGAAACTTTCACTTTTGATTTATCAGTGTTTCCATAAAGGGGGACAAACGCCCCCCCTTTGATGTAAGCCATTTCTTTGTCATTTTGGGCAACCGAAACGGCTATTGATATAATCAATAAATAGAATAGATATATGGATTTTAAATAGAACATATACTTTTTATTTATACTAATGTCCTCCGCTTGCAGCTTTTACTGGTTTATTAGCTCTTTCTGCTTTTACCATTGCAGCAGTAACAACTTTTTTGCTATTACCCCAACTGTTATATACATAAGTTAAAACATTAGCAATTTCCTCATCAGTTAAATTTTGACTAGTCATAACGTTGTTGTATTTTTTACCGTTTACAGTAACCTCACCACTTAATCCGTGAATAACAGCATTAATAGCTCGTTTTGGATTAGCATTTAAGAAGTCTGATCCGGCTAATGGAGGGAATGCATTTGGAATACCTTGTCCTTCTGATTGGTGACAAGCGAAACATGTTTTACTATATATGTTTTTTCCTGCTGCAATTTGTTGTGGAAGAGTTTTTGCTACTACAGGCTTCGCTGCAACTTGTTCTTTTGGCATTTCTTGGATACCACCACCTTCCGGATGATAAATACCTTCTTGAATTGTTCCTGAGTAAATAGTTTTATTTCCTTCACCTTCAGCTTTCAACATACCTAACGCACCTTTGTTGAATGCTCTAAAAATAGAGTGGTCAACTAATATAAAAGTTCCGTTAACATCTACTTTAAATTCAACTATTGCAGATCCACCTGCAGGTACTAAAGTTGTTTGAACATTCTCATTAATTTTGTCGCCACCTTCTAAATAAACTTTGTCAAATATTTCTCCAATTACATGGAAAGATGAAACTAAGTTTGGGCCACCATTACCAACAAATAAACGAACTGTTTCTCCAACTTTTGCAGTAATTGCATTTGCTCCTGTTAGTGATCCTACTTTACCATTAAATACAACATAATCAGGTTGTTCTTTAATTGCTTTATTCATATCAAATGGTTGATTCCCTTGTTGACCGTAAGCTCCCTTAGTATAGAAGTCGCCTTGCATAATATAGTATTCTTTATCAACTGGAGGTAATCCGCCTTCTGGTTCTACTAATATTAAACCATACATACCATTTGCAATATGCATACCTACTGGAGCTGTTGCACAGTGATACACATATAATCCTGGATTGATTACTTTAAAGCTAAATGTTTTTTCATGTCCTGGAGCAACTAACGAAGAAGAAGCCCCTCCACCTTGACCGGTTACAGCATGTAAATCGATATTATGTGGCATTTTATTATCAGGATGATTTTTTAAGTGGAATTCCACCTCGTCTCCAACTCTTGTTCTGATAAAGCTTCCGGGTACTGAACCTCCAAATGTCCAATAGGTATATTTTACACCATCTACCATTTCGCCTTCTTGTTCTTTGATTTCCATATTAACAATAAGCTTTGTTGCTTCTCTATTTCCTATTGCCTTTGGAACAAAGGGAGGAGCGGTTAATTCGGCAACAGATTGTCCAGTTACCGGAATTTTTGTGTTGTCTTTGGGTCCACCATCTTTAAAAGAGAAAAGCCCAAAAGTTACAGTAGCTGCTGCTATCATGTAACCAGTGATTTTGAGTTTTGTTTTCATAGTAATTAAAGTTTTAAATAATGTTAAATTACGGTACAAATATATCGGACAAAAAAGTCCGAGATGATGACGAATGTCATTTAATACAAAAAATTATACATGATATATGTTATCACGAAAAATAAAATATGATTTTAAGCATAATATAAATTATTATGATTGAAATCATAAAATAATTATATCTAAATTAGATAGGTGTTGATTAAATGACAGAAAAGAAGATAATAAACTACTTATTCCATATAGTTTTATTACCGAATCCCAAAGAATTATCTGTGAATTTTATGTACTCTAATTGTACACCCCATAGGTATCCTGGCATAGCGATACTTAATGGAAATTTTTTAATATAAGAAAAGTTTAACCTTTTATTATTTATTTCAACTTCGTCTAACAGTTTACCTATAAACTGTATGCCTTTTAATTTTGTTAGATCAATTTGATCATCGGTAATTGTACCTGCTAGATGGTTGTTCTTTTTAATAAAAGAATCATGCGATGTGCCAAATGAAGATTTAAAAATTAATATTGCAGAATCTTCTATAAAGGAATAAAAACAATTAATACAATATGGTTGATTTAACTCATTTGTAAAACAAACAGTTGCAACTTGATTTTTATTTATAAAATCAACAATATTTTTATTTAAAAGATTCATGAAATCTATTTTTGTAAACGTTGATTTTTTCTCTTAACTGCAGCTGTATATTGTTTCTTTTCTTCAACAGTAGATGGTTTCAATCCTCCAATCTCACTAGGGTTCCCATAGTCATCAATTGCAACAAATGTAAAATAGGCTTCATTAATTAAATATTTTTTTTGACTTACAACTTTTTTCGACCAAGCTTGTACAAATATTTCCATCGAACTACTAAATGCGCGTGTCATCTTGGCCTTTATAGTGATTATATCTCCAACTTTTGCAGGAGTTTTAAATTTAACACTATCAATTGAGGCAGTAACACATATGTGTTCAGCATGATTTTGAGCACAAACAGCTGAAGCAATATCCATCCACTGAACCAATTTACCGCCCTGCAATATACCCATAGGATTAGTATCATTTGGGCAGACTACTTCTGTCATAATTGTTTCTGATTCTTTGGGCGTTTTTTGTTTTTTATTTTTACTTGTTATCATAAGGTATGTTATGTGGATGATTGATTCTATAAGATATAACTACAAAACTAAGGTTTTTGCAGTAAAGGATTATGTATAAATATTGTATCTGTTAATGTTTTAAGAAAAGCAACCAAATCTTGTTTTTCAGTTTGCGTTAATCCTAAACCATATATTTTACTGGGCTTAGTCATAATGGGGTCTAAGGTAGGTGAATGTTTTACCCCTGAATTATAAAATTCAACAACTTGTTCTAATGTTTGATATCTGCCGTCATGCATGTATGGAGAGGTTAATTCTATATTTCTTAATGTAGGTGTTTTAAACAAACCAATATCATTATTATTTAAAGTAATATTATATCTTCCTAAATTATCACCGGAGAATATAGAATCAATTCCGTTATTGTGGAATTTATCATCTGTAAATAAACCTAATGAATGACAATGAAAACAATCTCCCTTTTCTGTAGTAAAAATAACGAGGCCGTTAACCTGAGAGCTATTTAAATTTGCTGTATGCTGAAAAAACTTATCACACAATGAATTAGAAGAAATCATTATTCTGAAAAATTGTGCTAATGCATTCGCGACATCTTGCGATGCAATTGTTTCTATTTTGTAAACCTTTTTGAATTCATTTTGGTAATAAGACGAATTATTTAATTTGGAAATGTTTGTTTGAAAAAAATCATCTACTTCAAACCTCATAATGTCCTCTAATGTGCCACTAATTTTACCATTCCATAAAAAATGACTATTCCATCCCAAATTTATATGAGCTAAAGAGTTGGAGGAATAGGTTGAAAAAGATTCTATTGAATTGTGACAAGAAGAGCAAGATTTTCCATCGTTTGATAAAATAGTATCGTAGTATAATTTTCGCCCTAAATTTATTCCCTCTATTGTTAAAGGGTTATTAGAAGGTATTGATAAAGCAGGAAAGTAATTTGGGTAATTTACATTATAAGGAGTAAGTTCTTCATTGACTTGAGGAGAAAGATTTTCATTTTTTTTCTTACACTCAGTAAGTAAAAATAAAATTGCTAGGCTAATTATTTTGTATAATTGAAAACGCATCTTTCATATTTGATTTAATTTTTAACATAGCCAAAGAATCAGACATTGTATAATTATTGTCAATATTTAAATTATACAGGTACGGTGTTTTAAATACTTCATTGATATTAAATATGAATGAATAATCATGCATAGAGTTTTGCTGATTAAAAGACTGATTAATTAGCACATTCACGAGATTATTATTTTTTCCTAAGTGTATGGCAAATCCTTGAACAGCATTAGAGGTGTCTAAATAATGGCCTTCTATTTTAATAAAATGATAACCGCCACCCATAGCAGTTGGCCAAGCCATGTTTAAATTATCGATAGTTGTTCCTAAACCAAAATCAACATTTATTATTGAATCAACTCCGATTACAAAAGCTAAGCTTGTATAATCTCCTTTTGGAATTGAATCTAATTGTAAGGATGCTTTATTGCTAATACGAGGGTCAATATAAAATACACGGTTAGACTTATAAATAAACCCATCATTTCTTTTTAATGTGATTTCTGAAATATAAAAATTGATGTTTTGCACGCTGTATATATTACCGGCCGCATTTGTATTATTTAAAGAGTCCCATATTACTTCAATATTGCCGTTTGTTGTTAATACAGAAATTTTTGCAGATGAATATATACTCGATGGAGTATTATTGTTTAAATCTGTTTTTGTATCTTTTTTACAAGAAGCAATGTTGACTAATATCGTAACTAAACAAGCAATACGTATATGATATAAAAAAGACATGATTGATTAGGGCAAATTGCTAAATATTCTACGCGTTAAGTTAAGTTTGTTTTCATAAAGTTTTTATGATTGAAAGCATAATGATTAAATCAGTAGCTATGTTTTTTAAAATCATATTGTTGCTTTTAAAAAGCCCGATAAATATGACTTTAAACAAATAAATAATCAGCTTTACGCATTTATATAGCTTATAATTTAAGGTATTTTTCTTATTAAAATATCAAACAAAAATTTGTTTATAACTAAATAGGATTAAATTATCCGAAATGAATTTTATCGTTTATTTTTGATTAACGATATATTAATAAATTATATTATGATTTTTTCAAAAGCATGTGAATATGGAATAAGAGCTGCAATTTATGTTGCTCAAAAATCACTTAATCACGAGCGTTGTAGCATGAAAGATATTTCTAAAGAGATTGATTCACCTGAAGCATTCACAGCAAAAATTTTACAAAAACTAGTAAAAGCAGATATTATTAAATCTGTTAAAGGAGCTACAGGTGGTTTTGAAGTTGGAATAAAAGAAATGAAAAAAATTAAACTAACAGATATTGTAATAGCTATTGATGGTGAAATAAATGAAAAAAAATGTGTTTTAGGATTGAAAAAATGTTCTGAAGATCAACCATGCCCTGTACACAATAAATACAAGTTTATTAAAAAAGATGTATTATCAATGATACATAATACAAGTTTATCTGAAATGTCGAATAGTGTGGATGCAGGATTGAGTTGCTTAAAAATATGATGCAAATAAGCTTCTAATAAGCATTTCAATTCAACAATAGTTCTTTATTTAAAAATACAAAACCTTTACAATGTAAGGGCTGGGTTTGATTTGATTATAAAAAACAAAAAAAGATAATAAAAACTTATAATATAACAACAATGGAAAAATACGTTATTAAAAGAAACGGGGAATACAAACCCATGGATTTATTTAAAATTAAAGAAGCAATTATTAAAGGATTTAAAAGTGAAAATTCAACTTACGATAATCAAATATTTGCAAATATTCAACTAAAGCTTGAAAGTAAAGATACTTGGAGTGTTGAGGAAATACAGGATTTAATAGAACAGGAATTGTATTCTAAAAATTACTTTGATGTGATGCGTTCTTTTATGTTATATCGACATACACGTAAGCTGCAACGTCAAACAACTACTAATATAGATAGTAATACAACTTATGTAAATAGCACTCAAACAATTGAAGAATACATTGGGCAGACAGATTGGAGGATTAATGCCAATGCAAACACATCTTATTCAAATGCAGGTTTGGTAAATAATGTGGCAGGGAAAATTATTGCCAATTATTGGCTAGACAAAGTCTACACTCCTGAAGAAGGATATGCTCATCGAAATGGTGATATTCATATCCATGATTTAGATTGCTTGACAGGATATTGTGCCGGCTGGAGTTTAAGAGCCTTATTAAATGATGGATTCAATGGAATTAGAGGACGTGTTGAAAGTAAACCCCCTTCTCATTTTAGAGAAGCTTTAGGTCAAATGGCTAATTTTTTAGGAATATTACAAAGTGAGTGGGCAGGCGCGCAGGCCTTTAGTTCTTTTGATACTTATTTAGCACCCTATGTATTTAAAGATAAACTATCATATCAAGAAGTTTTAAAAGCCGTAAAAAGTTTTGTATATAATCTTAATGTTCCGGCACGCTGGGGACAATCTCCATTTACAAATATAACGTTAGATTGGGTTGTTCCTGCAGATTTGAAAGAACAGATTCCTACAAGAAAAGATCATCATTTATTTGAAAATGTGACAGATCAAACTTTATTACTAATGGCAAAAGAGCGTGGTATAAATAATTTAATTGATTTGCGTTATGAACATTTCCAAAATGAAATGAACATGATTAACAAAGCTTACTATACTGTAATGACCGAAGGGGATTCTAATGGACAACCTTTTACTTTTCCTATTCCAACAGTAAATATTACAGAAGATTTTGACTGGTATGGTGAGAACACAGATTTGCTATTTGAAAATACTGCAAAAATTGGTTCTTCATATTTTCAAAACTTTATTGGTAGTCAATATAAAATAGATGAATATGGTAATAAAGTTGAAAACGAAAAAGCATATAAGCCTAATGCAGTAAGAAGTATGTGTTGCCGATTACAACTAGATTTAAGAGAGCTTTTGAAACGCGGAAATGGTTTATTTGGTAGTGCTGAAATGACCGGAAGCATTGGAGTAGTTACGATTAATATGGCTCGTTTAGGTTATTTATATAAAGGAAATATAAGTGCTTTATACGAACGATTGGATTTTTTACTAGAACTATCTAAATCTACACTTGAGAAAAAAAGACTGTTTATTCAGGAGATGTATGATAGAGGTTTATATCCGTATACCAAAAGGTATCTGCCTCATTTTAGAAATCATTTTTCTACAATTGGTGTTAATGGCATTAACGAAATGATTATGAACTTTACTAATAATGCTGATAATATTACTACTGAATCAGGAATCGGATTTGCATCAGAAGTATTAGATTATATCAGAACTAAAATGCAAATGTTTCAGGAACAAACAGGGAACCTATATAATCTTGAAGCTACCCCTGCAGAAGGAACTACTTATCGTTTTGCTAAAGAAGATAAAAAGCGGTACACAGATATTATTCAGTCGGGAGTTTACGAAAATATTTATTATACTAATAGTTCTCAAATCCCAGTAAATCATACGGATGACCCTTTTGAAGCATTGTTGTTACAAAATGAATTGCAATGTAAATATACAGGGGGAACTGTACTGCATTTATATATGAGAGAAAAAATCAGCACACCCGAAGCCTGCCGAAATTTAGTTAAAAAAGTAATATCAAATTTTAGTTTACCCTATATCACTATTACACCTGTATTTAGTGTTTGCCCGGTGCATGGTTATTTATCGGGAGAACACGAATATTGTCCAAAATGCGACAACGAAATTTTAGAAAAACTAACCCTTAATTCTATATCATATGAACACACAAATCAACCAACAACTGTTACTAGAACATAACGAAAAAAGAACAAAATGCCTTGTATATACCCGTGTTATGGGGTATCACAGGCCAGTAGAAAGTTTTAACATTGGAAAAAAAGGAGAACATAAACAGCGAAAACATTTCACGGAATTTAAATGTAGTTAAACCTATTTACAACATTACTCCTTTTACATTATTAGACTACCCTGATAAAACAGCCTGCATCCTTTGGTTTGCAGGCTGTAATATGAGGTGTGTATATTGTTATAATCCGGAAATAGTGTTTGGTAAAGGAAAAATTTCTATTCCTGAAGTTTTAACTTTCTTAAATTCAAGAAAGGTATTACTAGACGGAGTAGTATTAAGCGGTGGAGAATGCACATCTCACAAACATATTAAGCCTTTATTACAAGAAATTAAAAAACTTGGATTCTTAGTCAAGATTGACACAAATGGTTCAAATCCCCAAACATTATTAGATTTAATAAATGACAATTTAGTTGATTATGTTGCATTAGATTTTAAAGCAACACCGGAAAAATTTAAATCTATAACGAATACATATTTATTTAATGAGTTTAAAGATACATTGAGTTTTTTAATAAAAAAATCTATTCCTCACGAAGTTCGAACAACAATACATTCTCATTTATTCGACTCATCAGATCTTCAACAAATGGTTTCATTTCTTGAAAAAGTTAAATATAAAGGAATTTACTATATACAAAAGTTTCGTAATAACTCTGAAACCATTGGTAAAATGAGTGATTCTAAGAATTATTCTTTTAATTTGTCTCATTTGACTTCTCAATTTGAAATCATCGTCAGAAATGAAAACTAATAAACATCATGCAAAAAATATGATTATAATCACATAAATTAAAGAGTTTGTGGTTTAACTTTGTTTTCGTAAAATTGTCGCGTGAAATTTTCTGTAATCATAATTATTATAGTAGGTCTTTTAAGTTCTTCGTTTGGTAAGTTTCTTATTTATACTAATTACTTACTAAATATAGAACAGATTACGCTTAAATACTGTGAAAATAAATCAAAACCTGCCTTGAAATGTAATGGTAAATGCCATTTAAAAAAACAAATTAAAGAACAGGAAAAGAAGGAAGACCAATCAAAAAGTAATGTTAAGGCCGATAATGAAATTCAGTTATTCTCAAATGATTTTGATTTGGTTATAAAAGACCCTTATATCTCTAAAGCATCCTTAAATATTCTGTATGTTGATGGAAAAACTCATGAATTATCATTGTCAATCTTCCATCCCCCAACCTGCTAAATAACTTGTTAAATTACATTTAGTTTATTATTTCTTAATAAGCTATAGATTATTGTGCTATAATATTAGCCTTTCCAAAAATCAATTATTGTTTACAATTTATTTAACTTAATTATGAAAATTATTAATAAAGCATTGCTATTAGTAGCAATAAGTTCAATTGTTTTTTCTTGTAAAAAGAATAATCAGATAGAGCCGGAAGATTCTACAAATAATACAAATACTTCAACAACTAATCTTGTAAAAATAGGAGAAACATATATACTTGGTGCAAAAGCAAAAGCTATAGTGTATTCAACAAAAACATTTGAAACCGGATACAACGAAGTATATGTTTCATTGTTTGATTCTGTTGATGGTAGTCCTTTAAGTGCAGGACATTTCGATGTAATGCCAATGATGAATATGGGAACGATGGTACATAGCTGTCCGGTTGAAAATACTGAAGATACAACTACAACTAATGGCTATTTTAAATCAGCTGTTGTTTTTTCTATGCCAGGAACTTCTTCACAATGGTCCTTAAATCTAATGTTTCATAACCATAAAAATGGGCTGGAAGGAGAAGGAACTCTTGGGGTAAATGTAGCCTCAAGTTCTCCTGCAAAATTCAAAAGTGTTGTATTGTCATTAGACAGTAATAAATCTGTTTTTATTTCTATAGTACAGCCTAAAAATCCACAGGTAGGGATAAATAATTTTGAAATCACTTTACATCAAAAAGCATCTATGATGAGTTTCCCTTCAATTAATAATTACTCCGTTGAAATTGTTCCAGAAATGCCAAGTATGGGGCATGGATCTCCAAATAATATAAATCCTGTAAATACGGGTAATGGACATTATGTAGGGAAAGTTAATTATACAATGACTGGCCTGTGGTATGTTCATTTAAATATTTATAAAAACGGTACTTTAATTAGTAATGACCAATATTTTGAGATGACATTACAATAATGTATAAAGTAATTATAGGCAGTGTGTTGTGTTGTTTAGTTACACAGAATCTTTGGGGGCAAAGTGCTCCCAAGGATTCTTCTGCTAAAACAATAACACTTGAGGAAGTTTCTGTGTGTGATTTAGCTGATGAAAAAAATCAATCGTTTGATTTCTATAAAAATAATAAGCTGGCAAGTACTGAAGATATTTTATCAAGAATGCAGGGAGTTAATCTTATTAAAAGAGGCGCTTATGGCTTAGAGCCAACTTTGAGAAATTATAGTTCAGGACAAACTA
Organism: Bacteroidia bacterium; assembly: GCA_035439445.1. Lineage (GTDB taxonomy): Bacteria > Bacteroidota > Bacteroidia > B-17B0 > Aurantibacillaceae > UBA4416. Next base: position 62,649 of record DAORKG010000013.1, on the reverse strand, counting down.
ATTTAACTATTGATGGAATGCGGATTTATGGTGCTTGTACAGATAAAATGGATCCGGTTTCTATTTATGTTGAACCTACTAATTTATCATCTATTCAGGTTGCTCATGGAGCTTCTGGAGCAATGAATGGCAGTACAATTGGAGGACAAATTAATATGCAGTTAAAAGAGCCTGGATTTAATTGTCATTCAAAAATTAACGGTCAGATTTCACAATCTTACTTAACAGTTAATAATGCCTATTATGCTTCTGCTGCTTTACAGCAATCTGTAAAAAAAGTTGCTTACAGAATTAATGGAACATATCGTAAAGCAGGAAATTACATAGCTGGTGGAAATTTAATAGTTCCTTATTCAGGATTTGAGAAATATAATTTAGGTGCAACACTTATGTTAAAGTTATCTGGAACACAGGTTGTAAAGTTAGATTATTTAGGAGATTGGGGTAAGAATATTGGGTATCCGGCTTTACCGATGGATGTTGGAACTGCTAATGCACAAATATTTTCTGCTACTCATAAATTAGAAATAAAAAATAAGTTTCTTACAAATAATGAATTTAAAGTCTATTATAATGAAATTACTCATCAAATGGATGATACGCACCGTAGCGATGTGCCAATGCATATGGATATGCCCGGGTGGACAAAAACAACTGGTTTTTATAACGAACTAAGCGCGGCCGGTAAACTTAAAATCCGAATTGATTATCATAATGTATATGCCAGAGCTGATATGATTATGTATCCTATAGGAGAGCCTATTATGTATATGCAAACCTTACCCGAAAATAATTTAAATGATGCTGGTATTTCGTTGAAATATAAGTTTGATTTTAAATATGCGCAACAGCTCACGCTAAACGGAAGGGTCGATTATTTTTCACAATCAGCAGTAAGAGGGTCTGGTTATAGACAATGGAAAGTGTTTAATACAAATATTGCAAAAGAACTAAATGATGTTTTAAAAAATGGAAGTGTTTCATATTCTAAATTATTTAAAGAAAAAATTTTAGCTCAAATAACTATTGGATATAGCGAAAGACTTCCGACAAGTAATGAACGCTATGGATATTATCTGTTTAATCGACAAGATCAATATGACTATGTGGGAAATGTATTATTAAAGCCTGAGCAATCTTACCAGTATGAGCTATCCTTTAAACACATTCTTAAAAAAATTGACTATTCATTCAGTTTCTTTTATCATCATATCAGTAATTATATTTATTCTTATAAACTATATGGTTTAAGCCAAATGACTATAGGGGCATATGGTTTAAAGACCTACAAAAATATTGATTTTGCTATTACTAGAGGCGTTGAATTTAATTTGAAGGCATATATTATAAATAACTTATCATATATCAGTAGTGTTAAATATATATATACAGAAACAGATAATGGACAGTCTCTTCCTTTGGTTCCACCTCTTAAATTACAGCATGCCCTCCGCTATAATTATAAATTATTTCAATTTCAGCTAGAGCATGATTATGGTATGGCTCAAAATAGAATTAATGTAGATTATGGAGATAAAGTAACACCTGAATTTCATGTGTTTAATTTAAGAGTTTCTAAAAATTTCAGAATTAAATCTACAGTGATGCAGTTATCAATTGCCTGTGAAAATATTTTCGATGAAAATTATAGAGAACACCTGGATATTGGTCAGATTCCAAGATTTGGAAGAAATTATTTACTTAACTTAAATTTCTTATTCTAAATTTAATACTGAATTATTGCAATAATTTATTCCTAGGTTTTATTTGAGAATAAACAATCATAATACTTCCTAAAAACAGAATAAGAGAGACGACAAATAAAATTTCATTTATGTATTTGATAGGAAAGTAGCTAAAAGAGGCAATCCCCTGTATGGCTAATACTAATTCGTTTAAAAACACACCCACCATAAATATATATATAGCTTTAGTTGTGTTTTTGGTAACATAAATAAGTTCGTTTGTATAAAAATATCCAATCAAGAAAATAGAAATAACGGCAAGCAATACTAAGTGTAAGTAGGCAATAACTACTGGTCTAAAGCCAAATGCCAATTTACTTAGTTGAGGATGAGTTGAGCCTAACTGAAGCAGTAATTTTATAGTAAATGCTACCGCCACAAACGAAAATATAAATTTAGAAAATCTTGGTAGGTAATTATTTACTTTTAATGCCATTACAATATCTTTTATAAATAAGTACCATGCAATAATTTGTATTATAGCTGCTAATAATACAATTACATACAGCCAATTTGGTATTTTTGCCCATAAGACCGAAAGAAAATAGGCAAAGATACATGAGCTGAAGAATAGTGTAAATATTTTTTTATTATAAGTGTAATTGGGCAAAAACTTAGGTAGCGTATGAATTATTAATCCAAAACATGAAAATGTAAAAAAGCCATTGTATTGAAAGTGCAGATAAAAATATACGGATGCTAAATACCAATGTTCATTAAAGTTTCTGCTTGCCATCATATATGCCAAATAAAATGTTCCAACAGATGATATTAAATTAAACCACATAGCAGCTTTAAACCAAGCAATACTTGGATTATACGCTTCCATTTTTTTTAAATCTTTAAATAAATAGTACGTTAAAAAACAACTATTTATAATAGTAAGTGTTGATAATGAAATTGAAATAAAGCTATAACCGGTGAAGAAAAAAGAAATTAGCATGCCGTATGAGCAACCTAAATTTGTTATCAAAATGATTTTATACTGCTTAAGGTAATTGCTATTTAATTTATTTATAATAAAATAGATTATTAAGACATAAATGGAGTGGGTTATCCAACCTGAAAATGCAAAATGTGAATGGGCATGTAAGATGTTTTTTTGAGTTAGGTAAGGAAAATCAAATCCTATTTTATATCTCATTAACGTGCCTAATAAGGCAATAATTACTAAGTTAACTATAGAAAATTTTATCCAGTAATTAGCGTTCAATTTCATAATTAAAATATAAGTTTTCTATTAATTATTTTAACTCTGTTATTCTGTTTCATTTTATTTAATGTACGAATGACAGTTTCTACCCTCAAACCAGTAAAATTTGCAATTTCCTGGCGGGTATATGGAATTTCGATTTCTTGTTTTTCACAGCCATTTTTCTTTTTATAAGAGTTTAAAAAAGAAAGAATGCGTGTTTCGGGAGTATTATTAATGATTTCTCTGGCGGTAATTGCTTTACTGAAAATTCTGCTTGCAAAAAGTGTTATTATTTTTTTTTGTAGCGTAGGGTATTCATCAAGAAGTTCTACAAATTTTTCTTTTTTTATTTTTAAAATAACCGAATCTTCTATAGCAATGGCTGTTGATGGGTAGGGTTCATCAACAAAAATAGGGGGCTCTCCAAAACTTTCACCTGCTACAAATTCAGCTTGAGTAAATTCTCTTCCGTCATAATTTGTATTATACATTTTAACTTTACCGGCTATTAGCTGATAAAAAAAATGAGAGCACTCTCCCTCATAAAATATAAATTCTCCTTTTTTATATTTTTTTGCAATAGCACCCCAAGTTATTAAAATATCATTTTCAATAAACATACCCCAAAATAACGAGAAATTACATTCTCATGCTAAGTTATTCTTTACTCATATTCTAAAATATGATTAGAATCATAAATAATTATGATTCATAAATATAGCATTAATCGTTAAATTTTGGCAAATTCCCTCAATCTTTTTTCGTTTTTGATGGCAATTTGTTTTCCAATGCCTTCAATGAGATTTTTTTCTTCAAGAAAAGTTAATGATCTGATAACGGTTTCATACGTGGTGTTTGCCATATTAGCAATATCACTGCGTTTTAAAGTAAATGATAAAAGATTGCTTTTAGAGTTAGAGTATCCAAATACGTCAATCAGTTTTATTAATATAATTGCAATTCTCTTTTTAGGATCAAGGATACTTAAATTTTTCATTCTGTCTTCTGCCTCTCTTAATTCTTCTGATAAAAAATTTATCAGGTAAATTGCCATTTCTGGATTTGCTTTTATAATTTTTATAAAAATTTCAATAGGAATAAATGTGAAAACAGAATCTTCTAAAGTTTCAGCTTTGATATGGTATTTTTTAAAATGAATTCCTCTATGTCCTAGTATACTATCGTGTCCTGCCAGTCGAATGATGTGGTAATCTTTTTCTCCCATTTTCGATAATACTTTCACTTTACCTTTTTCTATCAAATAAATTCCTTTTACAGAATCTCCATCATTAAAAACAACCTGATTAGCTTTAATTTTAATTTCCTGTTTATTTGTTTCAAAGATTATTAACCACTCTTCTGAACAGTATTTTTTAAAAATTTTACTTGAAAACATTGTACTAGTTTTTTAATTCAAAGATACACTTTCCTTAGGATGTGCGAATATTTTACAGTTTGAGTCCTCATATTAAAAATTAGTTACATTTTTATATTACAAGATAACAAAAGAATGCTTAATTTCCTCGAAATCAGAGAATATTCGTTATTAATTAGCTTCAAAAGCTAATTGACAAATTTCTTCTAATTATCGCTAAACGCTCCTTAACTTTTATTTTCTGTAATTAAATCCTCCCTAATACATCACTAAATTTCCACAATAAAATTGGAGTGGTTTTCAAATCCGTCTCAATTATTCCATAACTTCGCGCAACTATGCCGCAAAATTTAAATAAACTTTTTGAAGATCTTTTGACCCGTTATGTTGGTGCAATAGAAAAGAATTATGCGTCCCGCTACAAAAAAGCAAAGGACAAGGATTTTGTAAAACAAGAATTATTCTCTGATACAGAATTTGTTTTGGGCTGGTCGTTATTAATACCGGAGAATTCTCAAATGATTGACTTGTTTACCACTTGGTACAAACGAGGCGAAGAGGTAACAGATATTTTGAATCATATCAGAACAACATATGGCGAAGTAGAAGATGAACGACCATTTAAGAGAATTGAAAATGGCAAAGAAATCACGCTTTATTTGAGTGAAGAGGAAAAAGCATTGAAAAAATTAGCCTTAGATCAGCGCAAACTTTTAAAACTTTTGGTAAGACATACAGCTTATCGGGAAATTCAGAGTAAACTGGATCATTTATTTGACCATAAAGAACAAAAAACGACAAAGAAGGAACTTGCCGGAATAAAATGGACAGGAACAAAAGATAATAAGAATGAGTTTGTTCAATTGATTTATGGATTGCATCAGGCAGGATTCATCAATAACGGAAAAGGTGAGATCACAAAAATAACCGAAGAACTAGCTAATTCATTCGGCTTAGAATTAGGGAAAAATTGGCAAAGTAACCATTCTGCCAGTATTCATAAATCAAAACGGGATTATGAGCCACCAGTTTTTGACAAGATTAAAAAGGCATATCTAAAATACTCCTCAACACTTCAGGACGACAAAAAGAAAAAGTAAAAATTCATGTTTGTGTGATTTTTAGGCAGGTAATTCCTGCCTTTTTTATTTCTTATAATCAAGCTGTTACCAAAAATCAACTCCCACCCTCACTCCCAGTAGGAGAATAAAACCGAATAAGGGGTATTTCTTTGTACCGTCAATGACACTAAAAGCTTTTGAATGATTGACGCTAATTGACGGTAAAAGCCGAAATCATGGTAGAAAATTGACTGTAATTGATGCTAAAAACAATAACAAAAGGAGGGCATATGAGCGAAACAAAGCAGGAATCCACTTCAAATACAAAAAAAGAAGCGGAAAAAACGGAAGAAAAGAAGGATTGGATGGAATACATTCAGGATTTAATAAAAAATCCGGTCTCAACCGGATTAACTGGACTGGCTGCCGGATATTTTATTGGCAGTTATGTGGCAAAACGTGATATAGAAACCTTGCAGCAAGAACACAAAAGGCAAATGGAGGAGCGGGATGAACAATTTAAACTCTTATTAAAGCAAATTCAAACCACTAATAAATTAATTGCTTCACAACAGCGCATTCAGTTACCGGACAACGATGAATCACTAGAAATGGAACAGGATAAGAACACCAAAGTGTATCATTATAAAACAAAAGGGAAACACTTTCAATTAAAAGCATAGAGAATGAAAGCAAGTATTGAAAAACAACAAATAAAAATTGCCATCGAAATTTTTCTTGATGTGTGTAAGATGATCCGCACAGGAAGTTTGGGTAATAAAATTATAGGTACAAATGAAAGTTTGGGAGAGGTAGTGATGGAACTCTCTTACAACACAAACAACAAAGTCCAACGATCAGCATTACAAAACATTTTTGATGTTGTAAACGAATGGAATGAGCTTCGTTTTGGAGAAGAAAATCCCGATGATATTGATTTAAATTAAAAGAATAATGAACTGCTTACACTGTAATAAACCAATTGAAGGGAAACGCAATACAAAAAAGTATTGCAGTAATACCTGTAAACAATACGCCTACCTTAACAGGAGTTTTAATTCTTCTCCAAATTTGGAAGAGATGAAACTTGATTTAGCTATTTCAGACAACGCAGTTCAATCAGAAAAGCAACAATTAGTAACTATTAAAACAGAACAACATGAGCAGAAAGAATTAATCAAAAACAAAACACGGGAAATAGTAGTTCAGGAAAAAGACAATGATATTGAGGGATATAAATATTTGCAGATAGATCTTTTGGATAGAATCCAACAAGCAATAATCTTTTCGGATGTTAAGCACAATTATTTTTCAGAGAACACCAATTGAGGAGGAAGAATATCTCAAAATAATGTAGGAGCATTTGCATTTGTTCTTCCACGAATCCGTTGTCTTGTGGAAAATTTATTTCAGTTGAGCTATAAAAAGAAAGTGTACCATAAAACAGCCTCGACTTTTTATAAAGCGATTGAGCAGGTACTCCTATCAGAACAACTCAAACAATTACCGGGAGATTTTCCCTTCTTTGAAGACTTGTGCAAGCTTTATGAGCAGTTTCAGTTATTGTCAAAACATCTTGAACAAGAGAAAGAAGGAGTGAAGTTTACCTTGACCAAACAAGCAATTATCCGGTATATAGTCATTCTGAACCTTATTAGGCATGCAACAAAAAAAGAACTATTCCAAAAATTATTTCCTGAATTAATAAAATCACCAAGCCCTGTAACGCGCAACAGAAGCAAGGTTTAGGGGGACTTTGAAGTGTGGAACAGATTGTTTAACTTAGACTTGAAGAGAGATGAAAAAGCTAGAAAATACCGGTGAATATGCAAGAACAGAAGATTTAACCCTTGATGAATTAAAAGGAAGCGAAGAGTTTAATCAGTTTACAGACGAGCAATTAAAATCGTTTGTTGATTTTTTCAAAACCTTCAGTTATTTAGTTTATCAAACGCACAGAATCATAAATGAATGTGAAGAAGAAAAAGACGTAATTGAACTAAATAATAACAACGAAATAAAATTGGCAGCATGATGGAAGTGAAAATTTTAGAGAAATTTGCTAGAGGCAAAAGTACAGAAATAGAACGCACAAGTAATTGTGTTATTTATACAAGAGTATCCACAAAAGAGCAGGCAGATAACAATATGAGTTTGGAAACTCAACGTAAGGCTTGTGACCAATTCGCAATAAAAAATAATCTGATTGTAAAAGGATATTTTGGAGGCACTTATGAAAGTGCTAAAAATGATGAACGTAAAGAGTTCAACAACATGCTTTCATTTGTAAAGCGAAGCAGAGAAAAAAATTTCAACTATTATAGTTTATTCGGTTGATCGTTTTTCAAGATCAGGAGGAAACGCCATTTATATTAAAGAGCAGCTAAAAAAGCAGGGAGTAAATTTACAAGCTGTAACCCAACCAACAGATACTTCTACACCAAGTGGTAAGTTACAGCAAAACATTCAGTTTATTTTTAGTGAATACGACAATCAGTTAAGAAGAGAAAAATGTGTTGCAGGAATGAAGGAAGCAATACAAAGTGGAAGGTGGATTGGTAAGGCTCCATTCGGTTATGAAATAGTTCGCTCTGAAAAAAGGAATAGAATTATTGTTAGTGAAAAAGGGAGGATTTTCAAAAAGGCTTTTGAATGGAAAGCTTTTGATCAACTCTCTTCAGCAGAAATTTCCCGCAGGCTCTTGACCTTCGGCTTGTATGTAGATGAGAGGAGAATTTCTGAATACATGAAAAACCCTTTTTATTGTGGTTTTTTATCCCACAAACTTTTGGAAGGTAAATTAGTAAAAGGGGAACATGAGGCTTTAGTTGATTATGAACTTTTCCTAAAAGCCAACAGAGAAGTCGATAAAAATGCACATGGTTACAGCCTTCATTTTGAAAATGAGCCCATTCCGTTGAAGGGGTTTATGCGTTGCTCCTCCTGCGACCAACCAATGTGAGGTTATGTCGTAAAATCCAAGAAATTACCCTATTATAAGTGTAATACCAAGGGCTGTTGCAATAATAAAAGCGGGAATGAAGTACACGAATTGTTCAAACATACCCTTTCCTTATTAAAATGGGAGATTTTACCCAACACGAAGGGTTTTCTAAAGAAGCAGCTGATAGCCACCTACAACAAAATAAACCGGGAAAGCGAAGAAAACAAGGCAAAAATCAGGGAACAAATACTTGAGCTAAAGCGTAAGATTGAACGCTTGGAAGTTCGATTTATAGAGGAAGAGGTTACTATTGACCTTTATCAGAAGTACATGGCACTTTATAAGGAAGATTTAAAGAAATTGGAGGATGCTTATAACTCTGCCGGAAAACGAGTGTCGAACTTAGATAAATGCATCGATGTTGCTTTTGAAATGGCCGCAAACCTGCATAAAATGTGGGATATTCTAACCTTTAAGGACAAGGTGATTCTTCAAAAAGTCATATTCCCGCAAGGTATTTACTATGATAAGAAAATGAACCGATGTCGAACCAAAGAAGTGAATTTTGTAATCCGCTACTTTACCCAATTATCTAAGGACATAGCGGAAATAAAAAGCGGGGATTCAAATTTTATATTTGAAATCCCCGCTTTGGTGGGAGATACAGGGTTCGAACCTGTGACCCCCTGCTTGTAAGGCAGGTGCTCTGAACCTCTCTATCCCAACGTTAATGCCCTTTTGACTCTGACGTTTCTATTTTGCGCACAGTTTTGTCACTGTGGGGTTTATTTTTTATTGTTATAGAGAATTCCCTCTACCGGAAACAAATCGTTACCCAAGCTTATTTGAAGGTAAAACGATGTGTCGTTGTAAAGGTCAGAAAAATAATACGCAGTTGCAATAAATCTTTATACACTGTTCCTAGATTTTCTTCTGCTTAACCAAACCATAAATCCAACGCCTCCAATTAACAATGTCACTGTTGCCCCAATACCAAATTGCTTCCAATGTTTTTTGTTTTCACAATCACAATATCTAGCATCTAATTGTTTTCTATTCCAAGTTGGACTAAATCCTATGTCTCCATAGCAAGGACTATTTAGAAATCTATCAGCTGTGAACCCTGAACCATCATCGCCTGCATTATACGAATATGTTCTACCTTGTATTTGGTTACTCTCAATAATAGGTTGAGAATATAAAACACAAGGAATAAGTATTAACAAGGTATAGATAATTGTTTTCATCCTATTGTTTTTTTTTATCATGCTCTTTAGGAAATATAAAATTAATAGCTACAACAAGAATTGCGGGTACAATAATGTATATCAAAAACTCAGTTATGTCATAAGAACTGCTAATTCCTGAATCGCCAAATGGCCAGAATTCTTTTACATGAGAATAGCGATTAGTTGTTTTATCCTGACTTATACCAATCATCCATAGTGTAAAGTGCAGTGCAACCCATAATAAGTAGACACCTATCAGTTGTTTGTTTTTTAAAAGCTCTTTCATACTCAAACTATTGCTCTACCAAATATATAAAAAATGTATCAAAAGGGGTAATATATCATCCCTCTTTGACGATAGTTTTTTTGGACTTTGTTGAGGTGAAAACTACTAAATCTCAAGAGCTAGAACATGAAGCTTTTCTTTTAAAGCTTGGGCAACGTATTGTTGCTCTGCGCAAGAAATACAAGCTGTCTCAAAATGATTTGGCTTACCGCATTGGATGGGACAAACCCAACTTGCGCAAGATAGAACATGGGAAAGGTAATCCAACCGTTAAATCCTTGCTCCTTATTGCAGAAGGGTTAGGTATTACTTTTCAGGAGCTGACTGATTTTTAGTGTTGGGATTGTTCTGGATTGAATCTGTAATCTCGGGCTTCTTTTCTAAAGACGCATTTCTTAAGTCATAAGCATTCTTTAAAAAATCAGGATGTGTTTTTGCATATTCCCGTTCCTCAAATGCTGGTATAGATATCACAACACACATAACTGTTAGTACCGCTAGTAATATCAAGATAGCCTTCATGCACTGTAAGGGATTTGTTACTTCTTAAGAATCTTTCCAATATTGATATGGAACAATCCTCCTTTTTTCGAAAAGCCTTCATACTTAGTAAGCATTCTCCTTGCATCAGAATTATAGCCATTAATGAATTCAATCAGCTCGTACTCTCTTTTTTTACCAGCTTTATCATATAATCTGCTTTCCCAAAAAGGCGTGACTTCACGATACTCGATTACTTTTGTTTTTGCCATAATCATATCAAACCATTCCCCTTTGATAACTATCTTTAGTGTTGGTTTCTCAGCCTTAACTGGTGTTTTCGATTTTGTTACTTTAGCCATGTTGATGTTTTTATTTTTGTTATGAATATGTACTTAGTGCATTTATTAAGCTCCTACTGCATTCTCATTTATCTTCTCTACTATACTAATTATTTTGTGAGAAGCTCCATCATCAAATACACCTAGCAATCCTTGGTCGTTAACATCTGTAAATGGTGGTTCAAACAACATACTAGGTTGTACCGTTCCATTTTTAGTAAGATGTGCTATGATAGTTTGTATAAAGGTCATTTGGTCAGCTCTTAAATTACCAGCTTGCAAAAACTCAGCAAAGGCATCTTGTGCTGCTTTAACATCTAATCCTATAATGCTTCTAATGAATACACCTAACGGCGCTTCACCAAACTCTTTTACAAAGTCCTCTCTAGTTCCTCTTTCTCCACCATCAAATAATAGATTCTCTAAAACAGATAACTCAGCAGCTGTTATAGGTTGATTAGTAGATAACTTGGAAATAGTAAGTTGGTATTTGTTCTCTCTTATGAAGCTTTCTACACGCTTGCGATATATAGCACCGTAGTTAGTGCTGAGGTTCGGCTCTCTTACTGTTACTGTTAAATCAGTATCTTCTAAATCAGTGTATATAGCTTCTCTACCTTTTGTTTCAAGATATTGTACTAGCTCTCTCACTTCTTCTCGAATGTCCTCTAGTTTTTTTTGCGAAAGCTTTTTATAGAACTCAGGGTCTTTCATACTTTCCAATAGCCCTCTTGATTTTAGAACTTGTGGTATCGTGTATTTTAAACTCAGGGCTTCGGCTATCTGTATCAAATTCTCATGATACATCTTTTGGTTGCTAGACATTAACAATGTTGCTATCTGTAGTTTCAACATCATTAAATCAAAACGTCTTGCCATTTCATTAATAGTTTCCGCAACAGGCAACTCTGATAAATGCTCTTCGATATTATGTATATCTGTTGCATCTAAATTATTCCAGCGAGTTCTTTCCTTAAACTCATCCACATACTTCAGTTTCATCTTTACCTGAAAGCGTTCTTTATCTAATTGATGAATAGCGAAGTGCAACAAGTCTAAAAGTTTGGTTGCTAAGTGAGCGTCTTCTACTTCGCCTGTTTCAGATAATAGTTTTGTTAAGTGTAAACGTGCATCAAATATTTGTTGTGTAATGGGCTTGCCTAGTTTAGCAATTTTACCATCCTTGTTAGCTTCAAAAAAATCGAAGTTACCACACACGTCAAAAATCAAAAAGTGTTCCTTAGGTTGATTTGGTCCAAATGCATCAGGGCATAAGCGAGTTCCTCTACCAATCATTTGCCAAAACTTTGCATAGGAACGAACCACTTTAAAAAACACAAGGTTTAATACTCTTGGTGCGTCTACTCCTGTGTCCATCATATCGACAGAAACCGCTATCATGGGATTTTTTTCTTTGTACTTATCACAAAAATCCTCAATCAAACTTTGTGCATGAGACACTTGATTATGTATCATGCTTATAAATCCCGAAGGTTTATCAGGGTATCTTTCCGTAAAACAATCTGTAATAAATTTTGCATGATCTTGATTGACTGCAAAAATAATCGTCCTACCTAGCTTGTCTCCACCTTCAATCTTTTGCCCAAGTTCCATGAGTTGGTCTAACACTTTATTAACGGTGTCCTTGTTGAACAACCATTTATTCATAGCATTAGAACGTATCTCCTCAGGAAACAAACCTGTAGCTCCATCTCTAAAAGTGGACTCGTACTTTTCTTGGTCTGTTGGTGACAAGTCTTTATACTTTATACCTTCTCTTATGAAGTTCGTGGTAACATCAATATTTTTGTATGGTGTTAAGTATGTTGGAACTGCTTGCTCTAGTTCATACAAAAATGTAGGGTCTTCGTTACTACAGCCAAACAACTCAAAAGTATTATGGTCAATACCATCTTTAGGTGTAGCTGTTAAGCCAACAACCATTGCATCAAAGTATTCAAAAATAGCTTTGTATCTGTTATAGACAGAACGATGCGCTTCATCAACAATAATCAAATCAAAGTGTCCTACTCCGTAAAAACGTTCATCAGAATTTCGCACGTTGTCAATCCTGTTCATCATACTAGGATATGTACTAAACACTAAACGTGTTGTGTCATTCTCCTTATCAGCAGTTAAATCTATAGATGATAAATCGGGCAAGTATTCTGAGAAGTTAGATTTTGCTTGACGCACTAAAGCATTTCTATCTGCTAAAAACAAAACTCGTTTCACCCAGTTGTTTTTAAATAGTACATCAACCATGGCAGCAGCTGTTCGAGTTTTACCTGAACCTGTAGCCATTACTAATAATGCTCTACGCTTGTTTCCACATATACCGCTTTGTCCATCTGTTACAAAAGATTCTGCCACACGTTGTATAGCTTCTAGTTGATATGGTCTTCCTGCTATCTCAGTATTAATGGTTGCTTTGCGTATATCTTTTATGGTAGCTCGTTTTTGTATGAGCCACTGTAATTCTTCTTTAGTATAGTAACCGTAAACTCTACGTGGTGTGCTGTAAAATGTGTCGTCCCATAACTTAGTTTCGTAACCGTTAGTGTAAAAAATAACAGGACGTTGCCCATACATTTGTTCCAAGCAATTAGCATACAAGGAAGCTTGATGCTTTCCTATTTCTAAATCTTTGGAGGTACGTTTTGCTTCTACAACAGCTAATGGTTTGCCGTTATCATCCCATAAAACATAATCCACAAATCCATTGCCATTAGGATTATCAGCAGTAACTGGCATGCCTTTTACAGGGTGTTCCGTGTCTCTACCTTCTAATAAATTATCCCAGCCAGCTTCTTTTAAATCTACATCAATTAGATGTTGACGTGTTTGAGCTTCGCTAAACTCTGTTGCTATTGGTTTAACACGAGTTTGTTTTTGTGCTTGGAGTTTTGCAATAGCTTCTTGCTCTTTTGCTTTAAACCTCAGCAAGGTATCTTCACTCTCTTGTGCCTTAGCTAGTATGGCATCTTTTTCAGCTTGAAGTTTTTGTATTTGCTCAAGTAATACTTGATGCGCTTTTTCATTTTCAGCTTGTAGCTCTTTTAACTGTCTGTTTTTTTCTCCAACCTTTGGTATTTGAGTATCATCAAATAAGCCTGGTAACTCAGGTGCTACTTTGCTGTAGTTTTGTGCAAACCATTTAAGAAAAGGGAATATATATTTAATGCTTATGAGAGCATCTTTACTTGTAACTCTTTGTCCATAGTGTGCTGCTTGGTTACCAGTTTTGCGAACGATGTGTAAGCCTTCACTTAAATCAAATGGGATGATACGTTTTACAGCTTCATCATTCATCAAGTTGATAAGCTCTGTGTTGTAAGGCTTTTCTAAATGCTCTTGGTCAAATAGCAAGTGCATACATTCTTCAATTACCAAACGACAATAACTAGCAGTTGATACTGGCTCAGTAAAAACTCGTTCCTCAGCACTTTTCATTTTACTGTAAAGTGACGTCCACTCTTGTTTTAAGAAATTGAAGTTGCTCATAGTAATGTTGTTATTCTGGTATTGATGACAATGCGTTAATCTTTTCTAGACGCTCTTTCATTTTATTGTTTTCTGATTGCAATTGTTCAACAACTCTTCGCGCACTGTTATATGCATACTCAGGATATGATTTAAATGATTCAAAGACCATTTGCTCTAGCTTTTTTTCATGGTCGCCATGTTTGAGGTCGTTTAAGAATTCGATCATTTTTTGATGACTCATTTCGTCGTGCAATTTGAATGAAATGTTTTTATATACAAGATACGAAATATACCTTGCTGGAAATTCAGACAGGTAATATCCTATCACTAAATCAAATTGCGGTAAACTGATTTCCGACTTATGATGATTCATGCCATAAGTGTAAAGCTTAGCATTGTTTGGTGCTTCCTCACTATCTTGAAGCAAGACAAATTCTTTATCTGTTTCGTAAAACCTCATACTAATTCCCCATTAAATGCCTTTTGTAATAGGCTGTTAAACAATTCTTCTGATTTTAAGGCGCTTGCTTGTGCTATGTTTTTTTGTTCCTCTATGACCTTAACACGTTCAGCAAATTGGTTTTGCAAATTGATAGGCGGACAAATTGTAGGTACATTGTTTGAAACTGTTTTATTCATGTAAGGCACAGTTGTACTAGAAGCCATTTTATTCATATATGACTTTTGATAAGAAAGACTGTGCATTAAAAAGATATTATTAATCCTATCCGAACACACAAATGCATGTAGTTGCTGATTAACCACCATGCCTGTTTCATTAATGGTTATAATTCCTAACTCTCCTACACATGTCATAATTACACTTCCTTTAGGTATAATCTTAGCTCTAACCTCAGCTATTTCTTTGTCAGTAAGACCTATATCTGATTTCGACTTTGTTGTGAAGCCTAAGTGGTTTAAATCAGCAGTGGTTACCCAAGGAATATTTCCTGTAAATGATTTAGGTTTGTCTCTTCCAGGAACAATGCTAGAGCAAAAATTTATAGTCTCTGATTTCTCCCATCCCTTAGGATTAGATACAGGGTCTCCAAACATATCCAAAAATAAAGCTTGTGTTAGCTCATCATATTTGGCAACAAGTGCTTTATCTTTTTGACGTAACTCATCTGCTGCATCTAATATGGCTGCTATTTTTTGTTGAACTGGTAAAGGTGGCAAGGGGATGTCAAACCCTTGCAGGTCTGTTTTATTAAACCCCGCTTGTGCTGCTCTAGATCCAATATTAGAAATAAAGTGCTGAAATTCACTACCCTTAAGAATATATAATAGAAAGTTTCTGTCAAGTTTTGTTTTATCAGGTATGGTTTTAATAAGAGCAACATTATATGCCCCTTCTAGCCCAGTACAAATTTTCCCGATTGAAGCTCCATATCTTCCGATTAGTACATCCTCTTTAGTACATTTTTTTAGAGTTGGTTTATCAAATACATACTCAACATTATTTCTTTCACGTTGTGTAAAGTCCCTAATTTGCAACATTCGAACATACCCCTTAGTGAGTTCTTTTTTCCATTCTTTTTTCGGTGGTTGAGTGCCACCTTGAAAGTCACACACGTCCGTTAATTTTACAAAGTCCATTACTTTAACAACTTTTCTAAGGTTTGTAATGCTTTAGCTCTATCTTGGTCTAAGCTCTTAATTTCTTTGATAATGTTGGCTGGAGTAGAGTATGTTACTTCTTCATGAACTACTTCCTTATAACGGTTTATGCTTAAGTCCCAATCATTATCTTTTATCTCTTTAAAAGGCACCAAGAAACTTTTATCTGTGCGCTTTCTTTTTACCTCAGCGTTGAGGTTGTGGTAACGTTTTATAATATCGGGGATGTCATTCTCTTTTACCTCAGCACGTTTATCATCTAAACTTAAGCCATCCGCTTGCATGTCATAAAACCATACTTTGTCAGTACCACCCGTTCCTGTTTTGGTAAATATCATCACAGCAGTACTAACTCCTGCATAAGGTTTAAACACTCCACTTGGCATAGAGATAATAGCTTCTAGTTTATTGTTTTCAATAATCTCTTGGCGTATTTGTTTGTGAGCATTAGAGCTACCAAATAAAACACCATCAGGTATAATCACCGCACAACGTCCACCAGTTTTTAGCATACGTAACATTAAAGCTAAAAATAGTAGCTCTGTTTTTTTTGTGTTAACTGTTTTTTGTATAGAGCTTTCAACACTATCTGAATCTAAAGAACCTTTAAATGGAGGATTAGCAAGTATCAACGAAAAGCGCTCTCTTACATCTGCATTACTTTCGCTTAAGGCATCCTTACCAATTAGGTTAGGGCTTTCAATACCATGCAACTGCAAGTTCATAGCACCAATACGTAACATGGTGTTATCAAACTCTACTCCAGTAAACATGGCTGTGTTGTAATGCTTCCTAAAGTTTTTATCATGGAACCAATCAGAATGTTTTTCGTGCATGTACTCCCCAGCAGAAACTAAGAAACCAGCTGTTCCGCAACTTGGGTCGCAAATAATATCTGTTTGTTTTGGTTCAACCATATCCACCATCATTTTAATAATGTGGCGTGGTGTTCTAAATTGTCCGTTAGTTCCAGCAGCAGCAATTTTAGATAACAGGTATTCGTAAACGTCTCCTTTTGTATCTCTATCATCCATCTTCACCTTATCAATCATTTGCACCACTTGGTCAAGTAATCGTGGAGTAGGAATCATAAAGGTGGCACCTTTCATATACTGAGCAAACACACCTGCGTCAGCTCCAACATCTTTCATGTGTTCAAATACTGTGAGCTCATTATCTTTTGATTTAGTAAATAAATCAAACATGGTTTGAGGGTCTTTGTTTTTAAAAGAACTCCAACGCAATGCTTGTTGTTTTTTGCTAAAAAGCGGTTTGGTAATTGGTTGCTTAGTTAAGCTGGCTTTCTTTTCTGCCAATAGTTCAATCTCATCTAGTCTTCTAATAAACAGCAAGTAAGTAAACTGCTCAATAACAGTAAGTGGATTTGATACACCACCTGTCCAGAATGATTCCCATATTTTGTCAACTTGTGTTTTTAACTCTCCCGTAATCATAGTGCTAGTTTTGTTTATGTGTATCGTAAATATAGCAGATTTTTGTTTAACAAGAAACGAGCTTGTTATTTGTGGTAGGGAGATGTAAAAACACGCATGGTATCGATGTTAATAATAGTTGAAAAATCTTACATGTCATGTATGTGAAAGCTTTGTAAATTTGTGATGTCCCGAATAGGTATAGTAGTTCCCAAAACTTATCGCCTGAGGATTAATTCCTGTGGATTCGAAATGAGATAATTGTTACACCTAAGATTCGACACTTAAGATTTACACCTAAGCTTGATTCGTAAGTAATGTTACCTAGGATAATATTACTTAATATTCAGAGAAAGAGTTGGAGTATCTGTATTTTCCTATTTCGAAATACAGGTTAATCTAAAGAATATACAAATGATTAAGCTTGAGATTTCGCTCAAAGCTTATATGCTTTTGTTTTTGTACCATAAATCCTTGGTAATTAAAGGTTTAATAAACAATTATTACTACAAGTATGGTATAAGGCATACCACACAATGGAACAATAAATATTTAATAACAAATATATGAGCGGAAAATATAATCAAGTAACCTATGTTACAGGCTTTAAAAAAGATGATGAAACAGGTACTGTCGAACCTATCTTTAAAACAAAAAAAGTAGTTGTCGCCTCTACTAAGCGTTTCAATAACAATTTACACAAGACCGCCAACTTGCCACCGGCTGCCAGAAACTTAATTGACTATTTAGTTCAGAAAATGAACGATGCTAACGAAGTTCAGAATACATTTCTTGTTAGACAAGATTTTATAGATACTATGAAACATTGTTGTAAAAAGAAATATAAAGAGGTATCTGTAAACAAAGCATTCCAAGTTTTAAAAGCAAATGACTTACTTATACCATATGTGAAAAAGAGGGGAGTATACATTGTTAATCCACATTATTTTTTTAATGGGTCGTTTAAATCAAGAAAGCTCTTAATTCAAAGAATGTTATCGAATGTGAATAATCATGAAATTGTTAAAAAAGCATTAGGATTTGAGTAGGTGTTAAGTGTGTTTTGTAAACTTCTTATTATGTTAGTTCTTGGCTAATTTGTTTTTGAATAATCATTGAAGCTAGAGCACTTTTTAATTGTGTCTTGATTTGCTTTAACTTGTCAACTAGGTTATAGTTGTCGTATGTAATTAATTCTTCATCTAACCAAACTCTAAATACACAATGGGGATACATACAATTATCTGGTTCGTGAATCAACTGTAGTTTCGCATTATGAAGTGTTTTATCTTTTTCTTGATTAAATTCTTTGCAGTAAGTTCCCAACTGTTCATTAATATCCCTGATGACTAATGTACATACAACCTTATCATAAGTGTTTTCTCCAACTCCCGTAATATTTATAAGCGCATCTTGAGGCTGGGAAATAATATTTCCAGCCAATCCTTGTCTGTTATGAGATAATTCACAAATAGATATCCCCTTGAATGGATTTTCTAGCTCAACAGGAGTGCATCTTCTGTAGATTTCTTCACCTATCTCAAAATGATTAATGGCTGGCTTTTCCAATTGATGAAGCCTTGGAGGCACATGTGCTAAAGTACAAGCCATTTCTTCGTTAACCCTGCTTAGTTTGAGAAAAACAAATAAGCTAATTGTTCTAGTTCCGCAGTATTTTCTACAAATTGAAGTGTTGGTTTTCTAGATGGGTCATAAGGTATAAAGCTATAAGCAATACACTCTTCATCATGAATAATAATATTGGTAAGACCTGCAGAAGATTTTCTATAAATCAATAGTTCTTTGTCTTCTGTTATCGAATAGTCGAACGACTTAAGTCTTTCAGGATCAATAAGGCTTCTGATATCGTTAAAAACAACAAATAGGTTTTGTAATGCTGCTTGTTGAAAATCAGTTAATGTGGCATTTAAGATGATAGTATTATAAACATCTTGAATATCTTGGTAGCTAAATAAGATTGGAGCACTACTATCTGTTTCATCAAGAAGTGCCTTATATTTTTCACCATATAAATCTGATTGAAAAAGCACATCTTTCCACGCAGTTCCTTTAGTTTCTATATTCATGATTGATATTTATTAATAGTGTGATCTGTGATTGATTTGAAGAACACGGTATTCTTTAGTGTTCTCAAATTATTAAATGTGTTAAAAACATCAGGGTCGCCTTTACTAATGTTTTTGTTTACAGTATAATCAAGTATTATACCATGTTCGTTTCTTATTTCTCCTTCCGTCATAACTAAAGTTACCGAAGCATCTTCTAATTTAAAGCGAATATTAGTAAATGCATCCACCTTTGTATCTTTGAACGGATGATTTGGATATATAGTTACATATTTCTCAATAGCCTCATCATTATTTTTCGTTATTAAGTTAAGGTATCTTACAGAAATGCTTTTTACAGTGATGTCTTTAGCAATCTTTATAAACTCAATCCAATAACATTCGAGCTCCTTAATTAAATTACTTAAAGACTCGTACCTGTTTAATAGATGCAATGTCATTGATCCAAACCTAATGTGTAAAGCACGGTCTGGAATCTCGGCATTTTTTAAGAAAAAACCTTCGTTTCTTGAGCTTGTTTCAAGATTCTTGCTAGCGCTTAGCTTTACGTTGGCATTAAAAGTGGGGTTGGAATAAGGCATTCTTGCTTTTGTAAACGCAGTATTTTTAAATTCTTCAAGCACATCAAGAGTAATAGAGCCATCATATGTAATAGCTAACATTATCTCTTGTATAGGAGTATGTTTTAAAGTTGGAAACACTGTTGAGTTTGGCGCCACAATTATGACAAATATAATAGTATTAAGTTAATGTCCGCCACCTAAATAATAAATTATTCATCCTCATATGTTAATTTAATAAAAAACAGGAACACGCTGATTATCTGCATGTTCCTGTTATATTACCCCAAATACCAAAATGGTTTTTTCTCTACTTTATGCTTTATAAGTTCATGGGTAAAATCAGTTGCATTAACACCTCTCTCTAAGAAACTGTCTATGTAAGTTGATTTATTTGCGCCAGTTAATAGGTTATAAAATCGCCACATACTTATGCTACCACCATCTAAGTTGCCAAAGTTTTTGTCTTTATAATAATCATGGACAACAGAACCTAATTGTTGGTCTCCAAGTAGGATAGCAGGTATATCTTTCTTTGCATGGTCAGGTAAGTGCTTATACATTCTTGTTCTTCCTACTACCTGAGCAAATTCAGTTTCGCTAAGCTCTGTATGAGTGAGAGCTTTCATTTCGCTAATGTGATTGCCAGCATTGTAACCGCTTATAAGATTATCTACTGCATACTTAAGTTGACTTGTTGATTTTATCCCTAACTCATGTTTTAATCCATCAGTTCTTACACATAGGTTGCAACACACTTTGTTTTGAAAACCAATGAATAGCTGAAAGTGTTGGTCTCCGTTTGGTCTTTTGCTATAGAGATTATCCAAGGCGTATGATTTTACTCCTCCAATTGTTAGTGATAGTTGGTTGCCATTTACCTCATCATAGATTGTAGGAATTTCTATCACAAACATCATTCGTTCATAGTACACGGTTTGTTCCCAAGGTTCTAAATCTTTTGCAGCTTTATGTTTTGCTTCAGGTATTCTGCCTTTGATGGGGTGACTAACTCTAATGTTTGGTTTAAGTACTTTTTCATTTGGATAATTACGATGCACTTGTTCCCATGTAGCTTCAATAAATTCTGTGTGACTGATTAAAGGTTCGTTACTTGACGACCATACAGGAATGATGTGTTGGTCTTTCATTTCTTGTATTGGTATTTGAACCGTGTTAGCTTCGATAAATGGTTGTGAACTTGAAGATATGCCTATTCCATTTGGTGTAAGTGCTGGCAGTTGCGCCAACACTTCTTTGTTGTTAATGATGAACTCCATTGTTGATAAAGGTTTCAGGTTGAACATTAATTTGATTTCTTCTAGAGATAAACTTATCCCTGTGTTTAACTTGTTGGTTCGGATTTGTGTTGTAAAGATTGATTAGTTCCTCCATGCTTTTACATTCGTTAATGCGTTGCTCAAACTCTTCTTGTATTGGAAATGTTTCTAAAATGTGCAACTCATCAGCGTAAGTTTTGGGTTTTGTCATGCACCATTCAGCTATCGATTTCCCTACCTCAGTAGTTAAGATTAGTTCAGGTTTATTCTTGAATAAACCAGTTCTGTCTTTACCTACATTTGCTTGATGCTTTTGATTTAGTTCAAACACGATAGTAAACTCATACTCGGTGTCTTCTCGTTGCACTGATTTCATCCCAACTTTCTCAGGAACTTGTTTTCCATTTTTCTCTGATAACACATACTCTGTTTTGGTTCGCATTGTACCAATGACATGAATATTACTATCCAGCATTTTCTGTATAAAAGTGTTATGCCTTGGTAAAATTTTGCCCCAATTGACAAAACTGTTGCCAGGAATGTTGCTATGAATATCCAGTATTCCATTCCATTCAGCAGACATACTATCAATAATTAAACACTCAAAGCCGTTCTTTACTGCAAGTTCGATAGCTTCAGTATAAATTTCGGGTGTGTAAGGTGGTGTTAGATTTAATACTGAGTATGCACCCAAATCAGAGTAAAGATTTGCGCTTCCGTTTTCTGAATCTATTACAGCTATCTTTCGCCAATCGTTTGTTAATCCGTATGCAAGAAGTAAGGCAGAATATGTTTTACCTGAACCTGATGGACCTTGCAATCCAAGTTTGATTTTGCAACTACTCCTAGCTGCTTGTGTGAATTGTTTCATGCTCATGTTTTTTTAAAAATTAGTTAATACTGCGTGATTGAGCAGGTTAACCAATGACATTAAAAAAAGACACATAACGTGTCTTTATTTTGCAGTAAAGGAAACCTATATCACAAGTCCTTGGTCTGCAAAAGAGGAATAACATGAACTTGCCAAAATTATATGGTCGATGATAGTAATATCCAGAAGTTCTCCTGCTTTCTTAAACTTTTTTGTAAGTTCAATATCAGGTTGTGATGCGCTGAGGTTTCCACTTGGATGATTGTGAACCAAAATGATTCCGGATGCCAAGCTTTTTAATGCGGTTGCAAATGCAAGTCTTATATCTACTACAGTTCCACAAATACCACCTTCACTTAGTTTATGGAAACCTATGACTTCATTGGCACGGTTTAGCAAGATGATAAAGAAATACTCTTTTAGTTCTATCTCGCATCCCGACTGACAGTACATTTCCCTTGCATAAGATTCTGCTAATTGAGACGTTGTTATTTTTCTGCTTGACAGCTTTTGCATTTTGTAGCTTACCTTTATTTCATTGATGTTGCCTTGTATGTTTGACATAGCTTGATTTTTTTAATGTTCATGCTAAGCGAGAAGGTTGACAAATGACTTGCAAATATTTTTTTCTACTATCATTTACGTTTTTTTAAAGGAACTATAAAAATAAAGGGGGGGGTACCCAGTTATATAAGATGATGGGGGGCTTATTAATGGAGGTACCATCACACGCTATCACATACATACTTTTTTGTATAAGTTAGCTATATAATGCTCTAAACTTTATTTGTTTAGCTCATACCAGACAAACATATATGATGTATTTGCCATATGTGTAGTACCTCCTTGCATTTACTCTTTTACAGCATTAATTACCTCTACAGTTAGTTTGTCTAGTTCTTCTTGATGAAACTGTTCTAAATAATGACTTGTAGTGGAGTTCCCGTAATTATGTCCCAAGCATTCGCTTATTATGTCTTTAGAGTAGCCCATCTGTTTAGCGATATTACTAAAGCTGTATCTGAAGACATAGGTAGTAATTGGCTCGTTAGTGCCTATTAATTTGCCTAGTTTTTTGAGATGTGAGTTAATTACTTTTCGCCTTTGCCCAAATAAATCCTCAAAGTTTAAAACGTCTTTTATTTCAGCTTCTGATATTATACCAAGTAGAGTGCAGCCTGTTGAACTGAACCTACTCAGGGTCTCTTCTATTTCAGATAACAATGGTATGCTGTAAATCTTCTTTGTTTTAGCTCTTCGATATATGATCCTCCCATTTTTGATATTACCACTCGTAAGTAGTAGTAAATCTCTAAGGTTTATTCCTCTCATGTAAAATATCAGTTTACCTATAAGCCATGTTTTATACAAATGCGAATCTGGCTTAATGTTAAGCGCAAAATATTGTCTCAGTTCTTTTAAATCTAACACCCTGGGCGTTGTGGATGCTTTTTTTATTTTGAACTTTCTAAAGGGGTAACAGTCAAACCCGACAATGCCAATATCTATTGCTTTGTTAAATATTGCTTTAAATGCTCTCATGTAAACACTTATACCATTAGGACTCATTCCTCTTTTAGTTAGGGCTATTTCCAACTCCAGTAAGTCTTTATAAATCAGTTTGTTAAACTGTCTATTAAGGTTGAGGTGTTTCTGAATAACGTTTAAACTTGTTTGGTAATTCTTCGCATTCCCGGTACGACCTATGGCATTTAAGGTACTTATTTGTTCTTCCCAAAAGCACTTAATAGTCATTTCTTTTTTGGGTTGGTTAACCAGATACGTTATCAAGTCATCAATGTCATCTACTACAGGGTTCTCTAAAGCATACACATTAAGCTTCTTTTGATAATCTAGCTTTCTGTTCTGTAGGCTAAAGTTGAGGTTGGCATCATGAGTAATCTCTCCCTTGGTATGGTTAAACTGCCAGTCCTCTAGCTTAACTCCTGAGTTGAGGTCTCTTTTTTTGGTTCCTACGGTTACCCTAAACAGCAAGGGATAAGTGTTGGTTTTGGTTTTTCTGCGTTGGTCTAGTACAAGGTTTATTGTAGCCATGGTTTCTAATAGCCACAGTTTTAAAAAATGCGCACAGTTTTCGCACAGCATAAGTGCAAAAATCGGGTAAAATAGAAGCAAAAGTCTGGTAATTTGTCTGCTGTTTGCGGTCTCTTCTAAAGCAGAAAACCCTTTCAAACATTAGGCTTAAAAGGGTTTCATCATCTGTGGGAGATACAGGGTTCGAACCTGTGACCCCCTGCTTGTAAGGCAGGTGCTCTGAACCAGCTGAGCTAATCTCCCGAATCGGGTTGCAAATATAAATGCTTTTTTTAAACTAGCAAAAAAAATATGCTTTTTTTTCAAAAAAATCTAGTTATCGTAATAATAGATTTTGATTTGCGCAGCATCCTTTAAAAAATCTATTTTATGAACCGAATATCTGTGAACATTAAAGCCTGTTCTTAATTTTAAATCAGCCAATAGTTCTTCTTTTTTTCCCTCTCTAATCATCTCAATATTTTCATATAGTATTGTTTTCACACTTTCTTTTTTCATGAAAATATTACTTTCTAATAAGTAGGTTACGGTTAATACAACTACATTAATACCAATTAAAAATAAGTACTCGATATTATCAGAGGTGTCTTTAATTTTTGTAACGGCAGATACAAGTCCGATTGCAATAACTAAAAACAGATAGGTCATATCTTTAATGGCAATTTCTTCTGTTTTATATCGTAGCATACTAAATACGGCAAATAATCCAAATGCTGCACCCATTGATAAATCAACCTTGTTTAGTAAGAAAGAAATTAAAAAGATAATGATATTAAAGATGAAATAAGTGAAAAATAATTCGCGATGCTTATATATAGGATAATAAATAAATCTAACTAAAATAAAAACGGCAGATAAATCGATTAGTAATCTGAAAAGTAATTTAGCGGATATTTTTTGAAATTCTTCGTAGCCTGAAAAGCTTTCTACTGCATCACCGGCAATTTGTAGTAACATCATAGATTGATTATTTTTTTTACGTTTGACAATTTTTGTTTGAAATTATTTTTTTTGACCTCGGAGTAAGAACTAGCTATTCCGAAACAATATTTACTGATAGAACCCTGACGAATATGTTTATTTCTCATGATACTAATAAAAGGAGAGGCAACCTTACTGTCTTGTTTTACTTCGGCAATTACTAATTGATCAAGAATTTGTTTTTTACCATTTTTCTCGAATTCTAAATTTAAATCTAAAGTTAATCGTTCGGCCGAGGTTTTATTTACTAATGTAATTCGGCTATAATTAATCCAAATTCTTGGCAATAAAATCAACGGATCGAATGGTAACATCTTTTTTAAGAATTCAAATGCTTTCCCTGTATTGAGCTCAGGAACTTCTACCTCTTTAATACGAGTTTTTAAAGTACGTCCTTTATTGTTTTTAAATTTCACTTCTAAAAACCCTAAATTACTCTCCACATAAGTTCTGTGTCGTATTTTGTATCTGTTCAGTTTTCCGCTATGGTGCTCGTTGTATAAATCAAAGTCTTGAGTATCGAAGTATAGTGTTTTATATCGGCTAATTCTGTTTCCCTCAACGTTTAATACTTTATAGTATATTTTTGCCTCCTCTAAAATGCCCGGCAATTCATTGATATTGAAAGTAAATTTAGTGTCCGTTCTGTCCATGAGTTTTACTCCATCCATTTCTTCCAGAGTAATTGGATCAAACTGATTTAAACTATGTAGAACTTGTTCCTGCATTTATTTTGTGATGTAGACATACTTTTTTACAGATAAAACTTTTCCTTCTGCATCCACAGTTTTTTTCTCTGTTTTTAAGCCTTTATTATCGTACGCATACAAATGCTTTTTAGTTGGTTTGCCTGTTGCGTCAAAAAAACTTTCTTCTGTTTTTTCTCCGGATGCATTGTATTTGGTTATTTTTTTTTCTACGAGTTTATTATTTGCGTCATATTGTTCGTCTTCAATTTCATCGCCATCACTGTTATATTTAAATTTATGAATAGATTTAACAGCGCCTTCTTTGTTATAATCGGTGACTTCAATCTCATTTCCTTTACTATCAAATATGGTTTTGTTTTCGTTAATGGTTTTCCCATTTTCTATAACCGAAACGGCAGACGCTTTGATTTTGTGTTGTTTAACTTCTTTTTTACTTTGAGAGAAACCTAATAGGCTTATTGAAATAAAAACTAGAGATATAAAGATTGTTTTCATAAAATCTTACTTAATGGAAATAAAATTGCCTTTTGAATACTTGTTAGATGATGCTAAACGAATGGAGTAAAAATATATTCCGGATATGTAGGTATCAGAATTTAAATAATACATTTCATCTGCTGTCAGTTTTTTATTCTCTAATTCTTGACCACATGAATCATAAATTGTTATTTCCCAGGGTTCATTGGTTTGGTTGTTAGAAATTTTAATAATTGAATGTTGATTTATTGGATTTGGGTAGCATTGAGTCTCTATAAGCGCAGAGGATAGTTCTTTTATGCCAACTATAGCTGTGCCATTATTATATAAATGGTGGGCATAAATATCATAATCAGTGCCATTTCTGTGGTCTTCCCATGCAAATATTGCTCCGCCATTCCCATCGTGTACTTGCGAAACATAAAGTTGATCATCATTAGCATTAGTTACACTAACACCTCCTGCAGCCCACTGAATTGTTCCTACAGAATTTATTTTTTGAGAAGTAATATCCCATCCTAAAGCTGTAGAATCTTGCCAGGCAATAATTGCCCCGCCACTGCCATCACTTATAACATTTGGACTTAGTGATTTTAGAGCGTTTGAAAGTTTAATACCGTTTGAAGCTAATTGAGCTATTCCGGAAAGAGAAACTAATTGTGTGTAAATTTCATTAGCATTAATTCTTTCATCTTTCCAACTTAAAACAAGTCCTGAACTACCTACATATTTCATATCAATAGCACTTTGATTATTGGTAGCTCCGCATACAGAAATGCCATTAGCAGTCCATTGTACAACGCCCGATGAGTTTATTCTTTGAGCGTAAATATCATTATCGGTTCCATTACGTTTATCAACCCAGCCAATTAGAGCTCCATTTGAACCATCCGGTTCTATTCGTGGGTTACTTTGCGTGTTTACAGAGTTACAAACTACTACGCCATTAGCTGTCCATTGTACAACGCCCGAAGAGTTTATTCTTTGAGCGTAAATATCATAATCAAAATTGTTACGTTTATCTTGCCAAGTAATTATTGCTCCACCTAATCCGTCAACATCTATTCTGGGATTTGATTGTAAATTAGGTGCAGAGCAAATACTCACACCTCCGCTTGCCCATGCTAATGTGCCATTAGAATTAATGTGTTGAGCGTAGATATCCCAGTAAAAATTTAAAGAATCTTCCCACACAATGTATGCTCCACCGGCATTATCGTCAACAATTTTCGGAGACTTTTGAGCTGTTGTTTTACTACAAACTGCCACGCCGTTACTAGTCCAAAGAATATTACCTGATGAATCAATTTTTTGAGCATAGATATCATAATTTCCTGCTCTATCGTCTTGCCATGTAATAATTGAATTACCATTTCCTACATCAGTTACAGATGAGTTTTTTTGTACGCCGGCATTATTGCAAATGCTTATTCCGTAAAGAGTCCATTTTCTAATACCACTTGCGTTTAAACGTTGGGCGTAAATATCGTCTTGTGTTGTTGCTGAATTTCGATTATCGTCCCAAACCATTATAATTCCACCATTTGAATCAGAAATGGAGTGCACACTATTTTGTGATTTGGGAGCTAAAGCAACAGGTGAATTAATAGAACTGTTTGTGCTCCATTGAGCTAACAAATTAAATGAAGAAAAAATCAGAAAATTTAAAAATAGTTTTTTCATGCGGCCAGATAATATAAAGGTAATGGTTTATTAACTTTAAATTTATATAAAATAGGTGAATCGTTTACATTTATAGGAGTAAATTAACTAAATTCTGAATTTATTCTGTATTAGATTGTCAGAGAATAACCTATTCCTAAAATGTAGATACTCTCGGGCGTTGAAATATCAAACTCGGTTTGAAATAAGTAATATAAGTTGATTGAATTTTTCTTATTGATTTCGTATTCGGCACCTAACACATTTCTAACCCTGTGAAAACCATTATCGTAAACAGGACCATCTCCTCTAGGGTTTCTTATTTGATATCTAAATTCAATGGAGTAATATGGAGTTATTTTCTTGTCGATATCGTATTTAACATCCGTTTTTAATCTTAAATATTGCTCGGGAAATTTCCCTTTCTTGCTGGTATAAAAATCCTGTACCTCTATTTGATATCTAACCCTTTCGCTCAAGGTTATTTTTTTTATTTTTTTCTTCACTGTTACATCCAGCATCAAACGATGCCGGTAACTATAGTTACCATCTAATCTCTTTTTTTGAATTGTTCTGTAAGTAGGGCTAATTTTTAAAAATTTATTTACTTTATAATCAATACCTACATTAGTGTAAAACAAATTAATTCTTTGGTAATTTTCTTTAATACGAAACTCTTCATCAATCACCAGATTTATTTTTTTGTTTAAAGCATGCTGTATGCTTAGTGTTGCCCACATGCCGGCGTCTTGCCTAACTTGTGCCAATAACGGAGAAAAGCCTAAGCAATAAACAAATAAAATTATAAGGAAAATTCTCATCTATTATTTAATGATTACCAAATCATCTAAAACCACCTTTTGTTTTTTTTCACTAATGGTTACTTCAACCAACTCTTCTTTTGGCACAGAGAGATAAGGTTTTGTTGGGTCTTCGCCCAAAACATAAATTTTATAGTTTCCTTTATTAAGGTAGTTAAATTTAAAAGAACCGTCATAAGATGTTTTCACCGTATTTCCGATCTCAGTGCCATTACCATAAATTATGTATACGGTTTCTCCTGCCGCATAATATTCGGATTGCAAAATAGTATATGTTGCATCATAATTTTTTAGTAAAACTTTTCCTTCAATGGATGCAAATCCCCCCTCGCCCGGTTCTTTTTTGCAGGATAAAAAACAAACAGAGATTAAGATAAATGCAATTATGTTTTTGTTCATGTGTTTGATATTTAAAAACAATGTTAAATAATCTTTAAAATTAATCAAATTTCATATAATTTAATTATTTTGCGAAGCTTTATGAGATAAACTATTGATTTGTTAAGGCGAAGCAGTTGAATAATAAAATAAGACATATATTCATTTTTCTTTTTGTGTTTAGTGTATTTTCGCTAACCCTTCAGGCTTCTATTATTCAAATTTGTAAAGAATCTAAAGTGTTTAAAACGCAATCTCAGCAAAGCCCGATTACAGAAGAAGAGGAAGAAAAGTCTCACGGTAGTGATGAGTCGGTTGATAAGGATGTTCTTTATCTCAACTTTGACGAACATTCAAATTTTAAAAAAGAAGTTAATCTGTTTTTCTTCAAACATTTGCATCTAATCTTTTGCTCTATCCCTTTGGATATATTGATACCCCCTCCCAAGTTTTAATTATTTGTATTACTAATGTTTATTAGTATTAAAACTGTTCTAACAAATAATTAATCTTTAAAAATTTATGTTTCAAAAAAATTTATTTGCCGATATCAAGGCAGGAGTTGTTGTATTTTTAGTTGCACTTCCTTTATGTTTAGGAATTGCAATGGCGTGTAAAGTCCCTTTATTTTCGGGTATTATTGCTGGAGTTGTGGGTGGTATATTAGTTACTGTTTTTAGTGGATCTAAATACAGTGTATCTGGGCCAGCAGCAGGATTAACCGCAATAGTTTTAGCTTCAGTTAGTCAGCTGGGCAGCTATCAAGCTTTTTTAGCGGCAGTTGTTTTTGCCGGAGTGTTTCAATTAATTTTAGGAATACTGAAGGCCGGATCGGTTGGAAATTATATTCCCAATGCTGTTATAAAAGGCATGTTGGCGGGAATTGGTATTATCTTAATAATAAAACAAATACCACATTTATTTGGTTATGACAAGGACCCGTTAGGTGATGAAGAGTTTGTTCAAATTGACGGAGAAAATTCGTTTACGGAGTTAGTAAATATGATTAATTATATAACCCCTGGAGCGTTAATTATTGGAATTGTATCTTTTGCTATTTTAATCATTTCAGATAAAACATTTTATAAAAAAGATAAAATTTTATCTAATATCCCAGGGCCACTTTTGGTTGTCATATTCGGTATTTTATTAACGATATCATTTAAAAGCCAGGAATTTTTGGCAATTGACCCTCAGCATTTGGTGAGTTTACCGTCTATTTCGTCAATAGACGATTTAAAAGCGAATTTATTTTTCCCGGATTTTAGTTCAGCTAATAGCAGCAATTTTTGGATTGTTGTTTTTACACTTGCAGTAGTTGCCAGTTTAGAAACATTATTGGGAATAGAGGCAGTTGACAAGCTTGATCCTGATAAAAATGAATCAAACACAAATAAAGAGTTATTGGCTCAAGGAATTGGAAACATAACCTGTGGTTTTTTAGGAGCCCTGCCTGTAACATCTGTCATCGTAAGAAGTTCAGCAAATATTAATGCCGGGGCAAAAACAAAATTATCTACAATATTACACGCTATATTGTTGTTGGTAAGCGTTTTACTCCTGCCGGATTTATTGGCATTAATACCAAATGCTTCGTTAGCTGCAATATTAATTATGACAGGCTTTAAATTAACCAAATTGGCAATATTTAAAGAACAGTGGAAATTTGGCTTAGAACAATTTATTCCATTTGTAGTTACAATTGCTGTAATGTTGGTAACTGATTTATTGAAAGGCGTTTGTGCAGGTGTTATTATTTCTATAATTTATATATTGCGCGATAATATTAAATCATCATTTGATTCAAGCAGTGAACTAATGAATGGACAGTTATATCATTTAATTAAATTACCACAACATGTTACTTTTTTTAATAAAGGGTATTTAATTAATTTTTTTAAAACTATAGAACCAAATAGTAAAGTAATTATAGATGGAAGTATAAATAAAAGTATTAATCGTGATTCAAAAGACGTAATTTCGGATTTTATAGATAATAGTAAAAAGAAAAATATTAAAGTCGAACTATTTAAATACAATAAATAAAAACTATGAAAGATTCTTATAACAGGCTTATTGAAGGGAATAAGCGCTTTGCAATGTCGAAAAAATTTGACGACCCGGAGTATTTTAAAAAATTATCCTTGGGCCAAAAACCTGATTATTTATGGATAGGCTGTAGCGACAGTCGTGTGCCTGCTAATGAAGTAACGAATACTGAAAGTGGTGAAATATTTGTACATCGTAATATTGCTAACTTGGTTGTTCATACGGATTTAAATTTACTAAGTGTATTAGAGTATGCCGTTAAATATCTTGGAGTAAAACATATTATTGTTTGCGGGCACTATGGATGTGGTGGTGTAAAAGCGGCTATGGGAAATGATTCATTTGGGATATTAAACAACTGGCTGCGTAACATTAAAGATGTTTATTATAAGCATGCTACGGAATTAAATATGATAGATGACTTAGATAAACGCGCAGACAGACTAACAGAGCTTAATGTGATTGAACAAGTGAGAAATTTAGCAAAAACAACTATAGTTCAGGAAACTTGGCAAACAAGAGAGTTACACCTTCATGGCTGGGTGTATGGAATTAACAGCGGTTTAATAACTGATTTAAGTGTAATTCATGATGGCACCGAAGATATTGAACCTATTTACAGATTTAAAATTAGCAACTAGTGAGTAACTACTAATTTTAAAGTTTTACTTGAAATCATAACAAAATAAATACCTTGACTAAAAGTTGAGGTATTTATTTCTGTAAGTCTTTTAATCGTTCCTTTGTAAATTATTTCTCCAACCGAATTTAATATGCTAACAGGCAACTCATTATTTGAATCCGTTTTTATAAAGAGCAATTGATTTGCAGGATTTGGGTACAAACTTAGAGAAAGCAAATTTGAATGGAGTTCTTTAATACCCACGGCGCAATTATTAGCATTATAGGTTGGGATTGTTGTTACATCAAAAATACCTGTGCCATCCGGGCATCTACCAATTGAAATGTCGGCTCCCTGAAAACCAAACCTAACACTATCCAAAACGGTAGTTCCATTACTAAACATAATTTCTTCTCCGCTATCTAATAATTTAAAGTTACAGTGTAGGTTTACACCATTCACGCCATCTTCATCTGCCCATACTGTAAGAAAACTATTTGGTTGAATGATGGTATTATTTGGAAACGAATATTTAGTAGGGTTTGTGTAATCATCAGTAAGATTTAATCCGCTCAAGTCTAAGTAGGAATTTGTGTTATTATACAATTCAATCCAATCTTCGTGTTTCCCGTTTTCATCTGTTTGTCCAAAGTGGTTTGCCGCTAAAAATTCATTAATCACAACTTGTCCTAAAGTAGGTTGAGCAACACTTGATTGTATTGTATAAAATTCATGTTCTGCTCTTTGAGGGGAAAACATGCCTGCATTTGTGTTTTCCGCATATATATAATATTCTGTTTCGCCGGATGTTATCGTAATAGTAGCGCCAAAAACATTATCACTTGCCGTTCCATCATTGTGGTTGCCGTCGTCATACATCAGTACTCTGGTAAATTTATCTTGCATGTGATTTCTATATCCAAGATAAACAGTATTAGTGTTTACTACATTGGCAGTAATAGAAACCGTAGAGTTTATAGTTGGAGAATTATCACTTGTGCTTATGGCTGTTATGGTTGGAGTTGTGTATCCAAAATCAGTTGTACCTTGTAAATAGGATAACCTTGATGTGAGAAGATTGCTTATTCCCGGAACAGAGTAACTACCAACAGAAACATTTTGAGTTAATCCATTTTGGAACTGACTATAACTAAAAAAATTGCATGTGTCGTTTACTACAGATGTGTCGATGATACTTTGAAGTTGTTGTGCTCTTGTTTGAAAATAATTATTAGTAATAAACTCATTGGTGATAGTTCTCATATGAGCTACCAAGATACGTTTATATTGTGCGTTGCTATTTACAATATTTATTAAAGGCCAGTTTACATCAGTGGAATGAATATTGATAGGCATGGTTGCTAATCCGGATATGCTTAATTGAGCCATGCTTGATATTCCGGAGCCTAAATAAGGGAAGCCGCCAAAACACATATTCAAGTCCCAAATGGTTGGGTTATAATGTTTCGTGTGGTCTTTGTACAAGTAATAATTTTGACAGAATGCTCCTGAGTAACTATCTAAGTTTACCATCACATTATTAAATGCAAGCATCCACATAACTCGGTCCATATCTAAATTAGCATCAATTCTGTTTTGATAATTAGAAACAGTATCGCACAATGCAACCAGTTGGTTCCACCCATAATTGGATTTCATTTCATAATAATTTAGGTAAGATGCACTATCATTAGTGATATATTTTAAATTACATTTTGTGTTGGTGCTTGGATTTACTATTGGATTACATTTAATAGCAGCATTTCCTGAAGAGTAATAATGTTTGGAGTAGAAAGATTTATCTACACTTTCTGTATTTGAATAAACACCGTAATACACACCATTAATGTACACTTTTGCAAAGTTAGATTCAGAGCAGTGCATATAGTTTTTCAGAATATCGTAACCTAATACTTCTCTAATAAGAGATGGGTCTTTGTAGTTGTTACTGAGTTTAATGTCTTTTATACCATTGTATGTTTGATTTTTGTATTGGTCTAACTCAATATGAATTGGATTTTTTTTGAAGCTTGGGCTATAAGAACTATTTCCTTTATATTTTATTCCTACGCTATCAAACACAACGCCGTTTATTTTTACTATAGAAGCCATTATATAGTTATCTGCTCCTTGCTTGGCCGTATCTAATTGATAACTCCAGTTAGGCTGTAGAAATGTAATTTCAATTTTTTGAATCGTGTTGATGTCATAAAAAGTTTGAGAATTTAAATGACTACTTAAAAATGTCATACAACTAATAAGAAACAAATATAAACGCATATCGTTATTCTATAATTAATTTTAAGTTTTGTGATTTTAAATCAGAACTTGTTAAGGTTACGATATATATTCCTTGAGGAAGATTGATATTGTTTAAGGTATGTTTGTGTGTATTTATATTAGTAACATGTAAAACTTTTTGTTCTGCTAAATTATATACGTTAATTTCAAATAGCAACTCTTTTTCAGATATAATACTTAAAGTATTTTTTGTAGGATTAGGATATAGATTGAATGTGTTAGCGTTTGCATTATTTTCTTTGACACCTGTTGCCGTGCAATTTATACAAGAGTTGAAACAGATATCAGGAAAAACAGAATCTTTAGTAATGGTTATAGATCGCACTCCTGCGTTTGAACAAGTATTAGGAACTGAAGGTTCCTTGTCTGACGGAGTGTTGCCATTTATGAAATTAAAATCATATGTTCCGGCATCAACGTAATTGATAACCTCATAAACATTAGCAGTAGGATTACTTGTGAAAGTATACATAGCATTTTTAGTAGTAGAAAATGCATTGTAATTAGTTGACGTATGAACGCCGTTTGAGGTTAAAGATACTTCAGACATATTAACCTTATATCTGATAGTAAATTTATTTGCAGGTGAAGATAGTCCAAACTGAACTGCACCTATAAATGATGTATCGTTACTTAACGAATCTACATACATCCATCTGTTATCATTAAAGTCATATCCAACTCTTACTTCGTCAGGAACGTATTCGGTTTCATAACCCTGATCTCCATTTACAAATTTAAACTCATACTTTCTAAACGCAGGTATATCAACAATAATGCTGTAAATGTTTGTGCTTCCTTCTTGAGACAAAAGAGTACCCGCATAGTCCCAATCTGCAGGGTAACCTGCTAAAACTTGGAAATCTCCGGCAACGTGAATGCCAAATGCGCTGATTGTTTGACCACTCATGTCAACTGCGAACTTTACCTTTTTTGCAAATAAGGTTGTACTTAGAATTACGGATAAGAAAAGTAAAAATTTATTCATGTTTTTTATTTTTAGAAAGTAGAATAATCATTTGATTATTCTACTTTGAGGTTTTTATTTATTTAAAACTACTTTTTGGTAATATGGTTTTTTGTTATCTAAAGATATGGATAAAGTGTATACTCCATTTGATAAGTGAGATAAATCTAGCCTCCAGTTATTTTCTGAAGTGCTAACTACTTTACCAAACATATCATACACATTTACATTTACGATGTTAAATTTTTGATAATTAAAGTTTATATCTACTATTCCTGTGCTCGGATTTGGATAAATAGAAATATTTGCTGTTTGGGTATCAGAAATGCCAGTACTTACAGAGTAAGCATAACCAGGAGAGTATCTGTATACACATCCATTTGAATCTGTTATTCTGACAACGTAAATTCCACTTTGTGTTGGAGTATAATTTTGAGCAGTAGCACCTGAAATTAAATCTCCATTTAAATACCATTGATAAGTAGTTGCATTTGTTGATTGCAAATCATTACCAGCAACAGTAATTGTTGGAATTGCAGGTGCCGCATTATTTACATAACATTGAGAGTAGCGGTGAGCTTGAGATGTAGTTCCACCAGCACTGTAAGTCCATAAGGTTGTGCCAGCTGAATTAACTTCATAGATAGACCCAGACATTGCTAAACAAATCATCTGATTACCATTTGGATACTGTTCTGAACTTCCCATATTTGAGTTATAAGCGGTACAAACAAGTCTTGAGTTATATGTAGAAGGAGTAAATGCACTACCTGTATTAATTGTATAATTATAGTTTGCTCTTGGAGAAGTAATACGATCTATTGTGGATTTTTGGGTAGGAGAAGTTTGACCTGTATTATTAAATCCTACTAAATCTCCCGCTCCAGTTACATCTTCAGGAACCCAATGAGCGTCATGTGTTACATTTAGGATAGTAGTACCGCTTGCACCATAAGCCGTAGGATTTCCCCAACGGTATAAAAAATCCCCACCCTTACCAGAATTACCTCCGCTGTGAGATGCAGCTTCTGCCGTTGTTGTACTATGGTCAATTACATACCACTCATTCAAATTGTGAGAACTAACAACTATTTGATCAAGTATAGGATTGTAATCAATACCATTCATATGTAACCAGTCTTTCGTGCTTTTGTAATTTACATTTAATAATTCAGGGTGATTTACAATAGATGTTTGATAATTTGCTTTACTTGAGTTAACATTTTGAACTAAGTGATCCCAAACGTGCCATTCCCAAACAATGGTTCCAGAAGTAGCTCCAGTTGGTTGAACTTCTATAATTTTTTCAGGCCAGATTGATGTTAGTGCGGTATTGGTTCCGCCAGCTGCAGCCAATTCGGTTTGAGTTTTACTTTCATAAGAAATAATTAGAACATTACCATTTGGCATTACGCAATGATCATGATGAGAATATTGTGTGCTAGAAGAAACAGTATAGGTCCAAATTACATTATTATTGTAATCTACTTTTTGAATTGCACCACAAGCCCCACCTCCATTAAAAGTTGTGTTAGAAATTTTCAAGCTTCTAACCATTGTTCCTCCTGGTTCTAGATAGGCTGAATAGCCAGTGCTTCCTGTCCCCGGACTATATGTTTTAACAGCGGTTCCGGCTGTATCAACCAATTTTGCAGTTGTGCTATTTTGAGTAGCCACTAGAGTTAATCCATTCCATTGCTGTGCATTTATTGTTAGTGATATTAATAGTAAAGCACAGATTTTTGTAAATAAATGTTTCATAATTTTATAAGTATAATAATTATTATTTAAAAGTAAACAAATAGTTAACCTTCAAATATTTTTTGAGGTAAAATGATAAAATTATGGGGTAATTATTATTCTGATGAGAAATTCTACAATTTTTATACGGTTTTCATATAAAAATCAATAGTTTAACACACAACTAACTACTAAAGTATTTTAATACTTCTTCTTCATAGCTATTGCCAACCGGTATTTTTTTGTCTCCCAGTTGTAATGTTTTATTTCGCAGACTTTCCACTTTTTTAATTGGCACAATGAATGAGCGATGTACTCTTAGGAAATCTGTTTTTGGTAATTTTTCGAGCATTGCCTTCATTGTCATGCGAGCTACAATTGTTTTTTGCTGATTGATGTATATTTTTAAATAATCATCAAGCGCCTCTATACAAGTTATATCATCAAGCATAATTTTTTGTAAACTATAATCTGCTCTAACAAAAATATGTTGTGTCTTTTGATTGTTGTTTGATGCAAAATAATCACGTGCTTTATCTGTAGCTTGTTTAAAGCGTTCAAAGGTAAAGGGTTTTAATAAATAATCTAAAGCATTCAAATTAAAGCCTTCTACTGCATAATCAGGACGAGAAGTAATGAATATGACTAATGTGTTTTGTTTTATTTGTTTATATAAATCAATACCATTTAAATTTGGCATTTCAATATCCAGAAAAATAATATCGGTTGGAAATTTCTTTAAATATTTCAAACCTTCTTCTGCATTTCCAAATGTTTTTTCTAATGTAATCGTTTCAATTTCATGACAAAAATTTTCAATTACTTTTAATGCAATTGGTTCATCATCTATGGCTATAGCTTTTATCATAAACGTTAAATTTAAAATCTAAAAATTAAAACATCAATTTTCATACTAAGTTAACCAGCTTTTATGATTAAAACAACAAGAGAGGTGAATACATTATTTTTATCGGTAAAATCTATTTTTTAATTTTAAGATTAATACTAAATTTAATAAAACTACATTGCGATGCTAACCAGAACTCAAACAGCAGATGTATTAAAAGGAATTGCAATCCTTTTAATGATACAGGTGCATAT
The DNA here is from genome assembly GCA_035439445.1 of Bacteroidia bacterium. Classification (GTDB taxonomy): domain Bacteria; phylum Bacteroidota; class Bacteroidia; order B-17B0; family Aurantibacillaceae; genus UBA4416. The sequence goes on along the minus strand of DAORKG010000013.1, from coordinate 24,792 downwards.
TGTTGAGTTATTTTCGTCGCAGGAATTTTATGATAGTGAAATCGGAGATATATTGTTGTTTTTAGGAGGGCCTCCTGTAGCGCCCATTTTCATGACTGTTTTTGGTTATTTCGTTTTCGCGACAAATAAAACTACATGGCAACTGGCAGGAAGGGGACTAAAAATCCTCTTTTTAGGATTGTTACTTAATCTTGCCTTAAATGCTAATTTAATATTTAAAGTAATTAGAGGGGATTTGGATATAAATATATGGCCTTATGTATTTGGAGTAGATGTATTGTTGTTTGCAGGACTTAGTTTAGTTTTGATAACTGTATTTCGAAAAGTAATTGAAAAATATGTATTTATCGTTCTTGCCATGATTCCTTTTATTTTAATCTCCGGAGAATATGTGTTTACTTATATTCCAGAAAATGTTATTTTAAAATATATTATTTCTTTTCTTTACGGAAGTACGGAATGGTCTTATTTTCCCTTATTTCCTTGGTTAGCGTATCCCTTATCCGGTGTAGTGCTATATCAGTTACAACAAAAATTTGATTTTAGATTTTTTTATTTGCCTAAAACGAAGTTGTTATTTGGAAGTGTGTTTTTATTGTTTTTAGCATTTACTATAAAATATGCGATAAATGTTTCTTCTAATTTACAGCAGTATTATCATCATGGATTATTATTTTTTATATGGGTAATTTTATTTTGTTTGTTTTATGCATTATTAGTTCATGAATTAAATACTCACATTGGAGAAAGCGTTGTATTTAAATATTTGAAATGGCTGGGGAAAAACGTCACCTTAGTTTATGTCATACAATGGATTATTATTGGCAATATTGCCACAGAGGTTTATAAGACTGTATCAAATCAATTTTATTTACTTTATTGTTTTTTAGTCATTACAATAATTACGAATGTTTTAGCGTACTTTTTGATAAAATTTAAAATTATTCTAAAACTCAACTAAAACTACATAATTTTAAAATCCCCGGCCTCCAATAAATCTTCTTCGCTTAACATACTAATGTCTATCAAATCAGATTTGTATTGAGAACGTAAGGCTTTAATCCAAAGTTTGGCTCTTTCAGATAATTGAAAATCATCAGACATTAAACGTCCTCGCATTACTAAAATTCCCAAGTCGGCACCTTCATACAAATAATCATCTTTTTGCGTGATTTGTAAAAAGAAGGCTTCATTATCATCTTTTACAGATTGACGATGCGCATCCATTTTTTTGAATTGAATATTTCCATTCTTCTTCATCTCCCAGATTCCAGATTCAGGTACTTTAGTTGCTAGTTCTAATGATTTTTTTGTATGCTTAATTACCAATTGACTCCAACTATCCATGTTCTCAGCCTTCATCCAACGTTCTACTAATTCATTTACGTTAATTGTATACGGCACATTCATCCATTCCAATAAGTGAAATAAAAACATTGGCACATCCATCATAGCAAATTTTGAATGGTTGGTTAAAGAGCTAACGCCAGATACACGTGGATTTAACTCCCCTAAATATATTTCGCCATTATCCTTGTCAATTAAAAAATCCAATTCAAAATATCCTTTGTAACCTTCCTTACGTAATTGGTCTCCAAATTTTTGAGTATAGCTTTTTGCTTTCGCTCTGATATCGGCATTAAAAGCATTGCCAAAAATTTCATTGCCACACCAACCACCTTTGTATGGTGTTAGTTCTTTAAAACCAACTAATTCAGTCATTAATGGAGCAACCAAGGTGCCATGTTGTGTCACGCATCCTTCAATGGCAGTACCATAACAATTAATGCGCTTCATAATTTTCACCTCTTTCTCTTTAGTTATTTCTTCAGAGTATGCATTAAACTCCTCTTCGTTCGAAATAAAAAATGTGGTATGCCCCGAATCTCCAAATGGTGTTTGAACTACCAAATTTTCTCCTAATTTTTCTGATACTTTTCGTAAGTGTTTATAATCTGTAACTGGCGACAGTACATTCGGAACACAAGCTACACCTGCTTTTTCAGCAATTCTATTAGTGTTAACTTTATTATCCAAAAAAGTACGTAATTGTGCAGAAGGAAAACATACATCTAATCCAATTGCTTTTGCTAGTTGTTCTGTTTTTTCATCAAACATTAAAAACAGGGCTTTCCCCATATCACCATTTACGGCGTTTGATTTAATGTAGTTGATGACTTCAGGATGTTGTAATAAATAATTATTGATATCTTCTATGCTTGTGAACTCCTCATGTGGCATTTCCTCTTTTGGAGAAAATAAATTTGGGTGTTTCCCTTCGTATGAGTCGATATGACTAATGTATTTAAAATTATTAACCCATTCGTCCATGCCCAATAAATTAAAATTAGTAGCACTAATAAAATAAATTGGAGTGTTATTAGATTTAAAAAAATCTTTTATGTCAGATATACTTGTTAGAGTTTTCATTATCTATTATTTTAGTTCTCGCAGAGTTGCGCTGATAGCAGCGCAGAGTTACGCGGTTTTTTATAAATTGTTTGCTATTCTTACTATGGATTCTTTTAAAGAGCTTGAATTAAAGTTTATTAGTAAGCCAAGTTTCTTATTTGATAACTTTAAATAGGTTAATAATTGTTTATGATGAACGTCTGTTAATGACTCGACAGATTTTACTTCAACTATAACTAAATCATTCACTAAAATATCTAACCTAAATCCTACATCCATCTTTATGTCCGCATAAATCATCGGAACTCCAATTTGGTTTTTTACCTCATATCCTTTCTGTTTTAGCTCATAGGTTAATGCGGTTTCATAAACTGATTCTAATAGTCCAGGGCCTAATTCAGTATGCACTTTAAAGGCAGCCCCCCGAATATCGTATGAAATATCATTTTCTATTTTGTTCATTCTTTCTTGTATTTTAATATATATTTTCTCAGCGAACATCTGCGTTTTACTCTGTGAGAAATCTGCGAGAAACTTTACTTTTTCACTTTAGTTTCTGGCGTTTGCAGAGCATGCATAGCGCCCATAGCCGAAATGGTGTTTTTACGATTCAATGCTTCTGTAGTAAACACTTTTAAGCCTAATTCTGCTTTATAACCATGAATTTCTTTCACATCTAATGCAATCATAAATCTTATAATTTCTTCACTGATAACCTGTCCAGGCACTAAAATTGGGAATCCGGGAGGATAAGGAATTACAAAAGATGTAGACACTAATTCTTTATTATTGGCTAATTCTTTCAAGCAATCTTTTAGCAATACGTACTCACATAATTCTTCTTCATACGCCAAGAAAAATGCCTCTCTTAAGTTACCACCTGGAACTCCCGGAGACGCCTGAAACGAACGGTGGAAATAACTGAAGTCGGGTAGAGGAGGAACATCTTTAATTAATGAGTTGATATGTTTTTTTGCAATTTCTTCTTCACGTTTATTTAAAGATCTCATGCTTTCATCTAATTCATCCGCAATTTGTAATAAAGCATTAATTAAAAAAGTCACGCTACCTCTGGTTGTACCAATATTTGTCATAAATAAAACAGTATTACGCGATGTTTTATTTACCTGAATATTGAATCGATCCATTAAATAGGAATTTTTAAAAGCATCACCTGTAATACCAGCTTTTCCTACGGATAGAGTTACCTTGGTTGGGTCTAATACAAATTCATCTTTTTCCCATGCTTCTTCCATTCTATCCCATCCATCTTTTTCAGTATAGTATTCACTTGAAGAGCATTGACGAAACTCGGCAGGGATAATGTCTTTCACATTGAGCACATGGAAGTATTTACTCAGCTTAGGATGATCTTGAATTTTTGAGCGCAACACCATCGCCATTTCAATACTTTTTTCTACTAGCTCATAACCTTCTAATTCTACTTGTCTGCGGCCAATATCCAAAGATGCGAGTATTTGATAATTTGCAGATGTAGTTGTATGAGTCATATAAGCTTCCTGAAAATTATCAGCTACTCTTCTGCTAAATTCCTCATCCCAAACTTGTATCATGGAACCTTGGCGAAAACAAGACAATGTTTTATGTGTACTTTGCGTAGTATACACTCTGATTTTTACTTTATCTGGATCGGGCATAGTTGGAATATCCCCCGGCTTTAATGTTTCAATGTATGCTTTATATTGCGCTCTGTATTCCTCGCTACGGTATTTGTGAAATAATTTTTGTGCGACATACATTCCTGTACGTTGTTTATAGGTATATGTAAAGCTTGCAAATGCAAACCACGCTTCGTCCCACAAAAACACCATGTCGGGTTTAATGGCCAATACTTCTTCCATCACGCGTTCAACATTATATACTAAACCATCAAACGTACAATTGGTAAGTAATAACATTTTTACTTTATCTAAGCGCCCTGCTTTACTTAATGAAATTAAACGCTCTTTGATAATGCGTAAAGGCACAGCTCCATACATCGAATACTCTTCAATGGGATAAGAATCTAAGTATGCAGGAAATGCCCCGGCCAACACCATCCCATAGTGATGTGATTTATGGCAATCACGATCGATTAAAACAACATCTCCCGGTTTAATGAGGGCTTGTTGTACAATTTTATTGGCAGTACTTGTACCATTCGTTACATAAAATGTATGCTCGGCGCCAAAAGCTTTTGCGGCTTTTTCTTGCGCACTTTTTAAAGGGCCTTTTGGTTGTAAGAGAGAATCTAAACCGCCATTAGTTGCAGATGTCTCTGCTAAAAACACATTTCGTCCATAAAAATCGCCAAAATCAGAAATCCAACGAGACTTAAACACTGAATTACCTCTTGAAATTGGCATCGCGTGAAACACACTAGTTGGTTTTTTGCTATACTCCGTTAAGGCTGAATAGAAAGGTGCATTGTAACGCTCGTTAATACCACTGATGATAGTTAAATGTAATTCCTGCACGTCTTCCATGCGATAAAAAATGCGTCGGAAAGACTTTAATGTTTCATCTTGTAAATGCGTTAGTGAGCTATCTGTTATATAATAAATATCTAACTCAGGACGGAATTGATGAATGTATTTACCTAATAAGGGCCCTAAATCCCCATCAGACACATTTGTAATATCAATCTTTAATACATTTTGTATAAAAGGTTTGATATGTTTCGTAATATTTGTAGATGAATGTAATGGTGCATAGCGTATGCAAGCCGCTTGAATGTTGTAATTAAAAAACAAACAAATCAATGCATCCTGAAAAGAACGTTGCACAACAACATCATAAACTAAATTATCATTTGGAGTTACTAGTTCTTTAAACTTGCTTTTTAAAATATCTTCTTCTTTACTTGATAAATCCTCTACATATAGCACTTCAAAGTAATTCCGCTTGGGGCCACTTGATAATTTTTCTTTGTTTCCATCAACTGTATAGCTTCCTTTTAACTTCTCTCCTAAAACTTCAGGATGTGTTCTGTAATTATCACTTACTAATAAATAAACTATTTCAGCTACTTGATTGCTTACAGCTTTTAACTCACGTTTTTCAACCGACTTAATAATTTTACGAACTAAAGGAGCGCCAGGAAATGAAAAGTACTGCTCAATGCTCAATAAATTTTGAAGCACTTCATTCATATCTGTTAATGCAGAATTAAATGTAGGTTCCTGATTAATACGAGTTATGTTGTTACTTTTTTCTTTAAGTTCATTCCATAAATCAATTCTTAATTGATTTATGTTATAATGTTTTGAGTTCATGATTTTTAAAAATTAAAAGTTCGACAATCTTTTTACTACACTAACAATTAGTGTTTAGAATGAAGGGCTAGTCTATTTCCTTCTGAGTCGATAAATAATGCAAAGTAACCGGCTGATTCACTTAAAAATGTTTTTTCTAAAACTACTCTTCCTCCGGCTTCATTTACTTTACATAATACAATATTTAAATCATCACCTGCATTTAAATAAATTAACGGACCAAATTCACTTGGGACACATCCATTACCGGTTACAATAGCCCCGGTTATTCCATTTTCAGCAGGAAAAAATCCCATGGCAAAACCATTTAATTCTACTGTAGTCATTTGTATTCCAAAAATATAATTATAGAAAGCAACTGAACGGTAATGATTATAAGCTGGAATCTCGAACCAGGTAACCATATTCTTTACCACTGTTTGTTCTTTTATCTTTTGAATAGTTGCTTCCTTTATTCTGTTTTTTAAATTGACTGTAGATCCCATAACTTTTAATTTTAATGGCTAACAAATAAAATTGTATAACCTGTTTCCGATTAGTTAAACGTAAAGGTCATTTTTTTAGCTGATTTTTTCTAATTATTTGAGCTACACATTTCGTTCGTTTACCTCAAATAGCCTTTTTACAGATTTTTGAGGTTAAAAACACCCATTAATATTAGTAAATTTAACCTGTATTTACTTATAAAAATCAGAGTAATTTGAAATCTTTATCAGAAATAATTAAATCTAATTACTGGCTGCAGTGCCTGTTAAATAGCTATAGTTTAATGTTTTTTTCATTAAACAATCTGTTTGCTGCCATCATTATATTTGTTACTTTTTTCTCTCCTTCTATTGGTCTATGTGGACTTTTAGCTGTTTCACTAATCAATGTTTCAGCGTTTGTTATGGGATTTAATAGAGATGAAATTAAATCTGGTTTATTTGGCTTTAACGCTTTGTTTTTAGGTCTATCTCTAGGTTATGAATATACTTTTAATATCACATTTGTTGTATTATTTGTCACATCAATTTTGATTTTACTATTAATTACAGTTTGGCTTAAAGGATTATTTGCAACACGTAATTTGCCGTTTTTATCGTTTCCTTTTATTTTGGCATATTGGATAGTTTCGTTGGCTACTTCTCATTTTAGTAATATTCAATTAGATGAATCGCATATTTTTACCATTAATGAAATTGCAAAAAACCAATCATCCTATTGGTATTCATTCATTCATTACTTAGATGATATATCTCTATTCCCTTTTGCATTAAGTTTTTTTAAAACATTGTCAGGGACATTTTTTCAAACGAGTGTCCTGGGCGGAATATTGATTGCATTTGGTTTATTGTATTCTTCTCGTATCGCTTTTTCGCTTAGTGTTATTGGGTTTTACTTAGCTTATTTGTTTTATTCCATTTTTGGTGCTGATGTAAATGATTTGAATTATAATTTGTTAGGGTCCAATTTCATTTTTATCGCTATTGCTATTGGTTGTTTCTTTTTAATTCCAAACACATACAGCTATATAACGGTTGTTATTTTGGTTCCTATTTTATTATTGGTTTTATTATCATTTGGAAATGTTTTATCTGTTTTTCAATTAAAAGCCTATTCTTTATCATTTAGTGTGGTATGCACAGCTTTTTTATTTTCAATCAACCAACGATGGTTACATAAACATTTGCATTTAGCTACTATACAATATTTTTCAGCAGAAAAAACCATTTACAAGTACTTGAACTCTATACAACGTTTTAAAAATGAACATTTGTATAAATTAGCTTTACCTTTTTCAGGTGAGTGGAATGTTAGTCAAGGATATAATGGAAAAATCACCCACTTGGGAGATTGGAGTAAAGCTTTAGATTTTGTAATTGTTGATTCAGAGAATAATACTTACAGAAAACCGCTGAGCGCAAGAGAAGGTTTTTCTACAGATAATTTTTATTGTTATAATAAAGAAGTATTAGCACCATATGATGGTTATGTTTATGATATAATTAACACAGTAGAGGATAATGATGTTGGAGATGTAGATACAGAGCATAATTGGGGAAATACGATTATAATAAATCATTTAAATGGCTTGTTTTCTCAAATTAGTCACATTAAAAAAGACTCATTTGGTGTATTTATCGGACAGTATGTTACTAAGGGAACTTATTTAGCAACATGCGGAAACTCAGGCCGTTCTCCTGAACCACATATTCATTTTCAATTACAAACATTACCAACAATTGGAGCTCAAACTATAGAGTATCCAATATCATACTTTATTGAAAGAACTGGTTCAGAAAAAAAATTAAGAATTTCTGAAATTCCGAAAGAAGGGTCTTTTATCAGTAATGTTCAAGTTAACCAATTATTAATTGTAGGATTTTCTTTTTTACCAGGACAAAAGATTGTTTTTAAAAATGAGACTTCCGGTTCAACCATAAATTGGGAAGTTTTTACTGATGCCTATAACAGAACTTACATTTACTGTAAAGAGAGCAACTCTTACGCTTATTTTGTGAATGATGGCGTGATGTTATATTTTACAGATTTTGAGGGGAACAAATCATCAGTTCTATTTCATTTTTATTTAGCAGCTTATCGTCAATTATTAGGCTATTATGATGATATGGAGATTACTGATAATGTTCCATTAATTCATTTTAATCAAAAATGGATTCAATTCTTTCAAGACTTCATCGCGCCATTTTATCTTTTTACTAAGGCTAGCCATTCATCTAAATTTACATACACAGATAATGTGTACGCTCCTCAAAAGCTATTAATTAAAACAGAAGTTAAAGCCAAACTAGTTAATTATACATTTAAAAATATAAATTTTGAAATAGAGTTAAAAGATAATAAGCTTTATAAATTCACTATTCATAATAAAAATAAAACAGAAACATTTATAAATATATCTTAACATGAACATACTAAAGAAAATTCTTGTAAATACAGTTATTTTAATTTCATTAAATTCTGTTGCACAGTCAAATAAACCATTAGTTTCTGTTTTTAAACAGTCGTATGAATATGAGGCTACTAAAAACTATGAAGCTGCGATTAATGTGGTTAATTCTCTTTATAGCGAATCATCATATGAAATTAATTTAAGATTAGCTTGGTTGTATTACTTGTCTGGTAAACAAAAAGAATCTGTTTCATATTATCAAAAAGCTGCCGTAATAATGCCAGTAGCCACAGAACCATTATGGGGCATGGTTAATGCTTATGCTAAACAAGAGGATTGGGGCAATGTAGAAAAAACATACTTAAATATTCTGAAAATTGACCCAAAAAATTCTAAAGCCAATTATAATTTAGGTTTGATTTACTTCTATCGCAAAGATTATAAAGATGCTAAAAAATATTTTGACGTGGATTTAAATTTATCTCCCTTTGGTTATAATAATTTGTTAATGAGTGCTTGGACTAATTATTATTTAGGAAATAAAAACGAAGCTTCTGTCTTGTTTAATAAAGTATTGCTTTATAATCCAAATGATAAATCTGCTTTTGATGGATTAAGTTTAATTAAATAATATTCTTATGGTGAAATTAAAAAATCATGTTGTTATATTAGCCTTTATTTTAATTTCTATAAAGGTTAATGGTCAGGATACTTTGACATCAGCTACCGTAGAGCAAAAAAGCTATCAATTATATATAGATAAAAACTGGAACGAACTGATTAAGTTTGGAACTAACGCTATTAACAAAGGATATAATTATTATTACTTACAGTTAAGAGTTGGGATAGCTTATTATGAGAAAAAAAACTATGCATTGGCTGAAGGATATTTTTTTAACGCGCTCAAATTTAATACTGATGATGAACTATTGTTGGAGTATATTTATTATTGTTACTTATTTAATGGGAGATATGATGATGCTAGAATGTGGAATAAAAAATTCAGTCAGAGTTTAGCCGAAAAAACTGAAATTAATAAATTGTCACCTATTTCATATATAATTGCTGAAGCAGGCTCTAAAATAACAGACAAGAAAAATTATTATAATGAAGGCACTAAAACTAATTCGAATTATTTTAATCCACCAGTTTATTTTCAGGCTGGTTTAAATCATTACATTAAAAATAGAGTTTCATTATTTCATGCATTTACATATTTCAACCAAGAAACTTTTGTGAATAAAGTAAATCAATGGCAATATTTCTTAAAAGTATCAGTCCCTCTTAAACATGGATGGTCTATTTCTCCTTCTTTTCATTATATTAATTTAGGAGTATCATCAGAAATCACAACCACAACAACAGATACGCTTTGGCCTCCCGGTGTTCCTCCACATACTCAGCCACCTCCTGGAGCACCACCTTTTAAAACAGTTACTACTACAACTACAACAGCTATGAATAGTCAGTCAAACTATTTCATAGGCTCACTATTTGCACAAAAAACAGTTAAAAAGTTTGTTTTTGGATTGGGGACAACTATTTTGAATATGAGTGATGTCAACCAAAATATTCATAGTGTATTTATGTCATATTCTCCTCTTGGTAATTGCAAATTAGTTATAGGTTCTACGGGATATTTACATACTATAGATAAATATAAAACTACTTTTGGCACTATTTCTCCCTTTATTTTTATGCAACCTATCAACCGCTTATCGTTCAAGTTAAGTTATTTATATAATTCTAAATTTAATATTGTAGAAGATAATGGTTATTTAGTAAATAATTCAGGTGATTTAACAAAATCAAGATATTCTTTACTTCTTAATTTTTCTGTTAATCAAAAAGTTTCTTTATATGGCTTATATCAATTAGAAAATAAATATGAAAGCAAGCAGAGTTTTGATTATAAGTATAATGTAATCGTTGCAGGAGTTAGAATTACTCCATTTAAGAAATAAGAGGTTAAATCATCTCTTTTAGCTCAATAGCCGCTTGATGACAGATAGTTTTTACGTGAGTAAATTTAGATTGTATATTATTGATATCCCCCTCATTTATTGCCATTTTTTCTATTGTGCTTAGTTCAGGTAATAATTGATTAATACCTATAAAACCAACAGATGTTTTCATTTTGTGTGAAATAGAACGTATTGCACTATAGTCTTTTGCCAGTATTGATTTTTCTAGTTCCACTAATTCATTCGGATTTTGTTCTAAAAAAATATCAATAATTTCTTTTATAAATGCTTTATTACCTCTCGACAAAGTATTTAAGTGTTCCTTGTTTATAATGGTATGTTGTTCTGAAGCAGTTGATTCATTTTCTTGAATATGATGCTGTTTTTTACTCCCTATATATAAGTTTACAATATTAAATAAATCTATTTCTTTGAAAGGTTTTGATAGATAATCATTCATGCCAAAGCTCATACATTTTTCTCTTTCATTTGCCATGATATTTGCTGTCATAGCAATAATAGGAACATTACTCTTTAGCTCCTCTCTTATTTTTTTTGCAGCATGATAACCATCTAATAATGGCATTTGAATATCCATTAAAACTAAATCATAGTTTTTAGTTTTAAATTTCTCAACTGCTTCCATGCCATTTTCTGCTAAATCTACACTCAAACCAAAATCACTCAAATAGGTAATGGCTAGTTTTTGATTCAGCTTATGGTCTTCTGCTAACAAAACGCTTAATGGTTTATGAGATTCAATTTTGAGTTGTGGGTTACTAGTTTCTGATATTACTTTTTTATTTTCATATGAAATTGGATAGCTTATTCTAACAGTAAATTCAGAGCCTACACCTTCTTTGCTTTTTAAAATAATATCACCGTTTTGAATTTCAACCAATTGTTTAACAATTGCTAAACCCAAACCATTACCGCCGTATTTTCTGGTTGTCTCAGTATTTCCTTGGTTAAAGCGTTCAAACACACTATGTTGTTTGTCTGTCGCTATTCCAATACCCGTATCCTGAACTTTGAATACGAATTGAACAATATCATGTTCTATACTTTTGATTTCGCATTTTAAATTTACCTCGCCGTGTTGGGTAAATTTAATTGCATTATTAATTAGATTAATTAGTATTTGATTAAGCCTGGTTGGATCACCAAAAATATAGGCAGGAGTTTTTGGATCAATGGTAACATTAAAGTTAATGTGCTTTTCATTTGCCTTAGGGGTAAACATAACCTTTAATGAGTTTAGTAAATCCGGAAGGTTAAATGAAATTTTTTCTATGTTTAATTTTCCGGCTTCTATCTTGGAGAAATCCAAAATATCATTAATGATATTTAACAAGTTCGATCCACTTGATTTTACAGCATTTAAGTATTCTGCCTGTGTCTTATCTAAGTTTGTTTTTTGCAATAAATCAGAAAATCCTAAAATAGAATTCATTGGTGTTCTGATTTCATGACTCATGTTTGCCATAAACTGCTCTTTCATCACAGCATTTTCATCGGCTAATTTTTTAGCAATGCGTAATTCATCTTCCAGCTTGTTTCTTGTATTGATATCTGTTATTAAAATAATTACAGCTGCTATAGCTGTAATAACACCAAGTGTGATTTCTAAAAAACTCCAATTCTTAGATGCGTTAACGTATTCTACACTATTATCTAATAATTTTTTGGTAGTGTTACTTAAACTTTCATTAATTTCATCAACAGTACTGGTAATTTCTGTCATTGTATTAATGTTAATTTCTGCAGGACTGTTTGAATTTGGGATACCAATAGAATGAATACTGTTATTTAAATCTTTCGCTTCTAATATTTTTTTATAGGTAAGTTCTTTCAATTTATAAAACGATTCTTCCTCCGGCTTTCCGGAAAAATATTTTTCCATACTTTTTAAGTATGTTTTCGTTTCACTTTCCTTTAATTTGTATGCTTCTAAAAACTTTGAGTCGCCGGTAACGATATATCCTCTTTGTTTATTTTCCAGTTCATTTATATTGGCTTTAAAGGATTTCATCAATTCTGAAATACGATACGCACTGTATAATTCGGTATTGTTTTTCGAAACACGTGAAATGTAGTAATTGGCACTAAACGCAATAAATAATACTAAGCATATACTTATCAGTGAACTGATAATAATAATGGATTTAGTGTATTTTTTTAACTTGCTTTTCACTATAATTTTTTTAGAGCAGCTTTTGCTTCCTCAGATTGTGGGTTATACTCTAATGCTTTTGTGAAATATTTTTTCGCATCAGCAGTTTTTGCTTGAGCCATCAATATTTTCCCTGACAGTAAATTACTGTCATAATCAAACGGATAAAATTTTAAGACTTTTGCTACGTATGTTTTTGCATTTGCATAATCTTTACGAGCATAAAAAATGCTTGCGATTCTGTAATTTGCTGTTGAATTATTTGGATCTAATTTTACGATTTCTAAATATACAGCCAATACGCTATTCCAATTCCCTACAGTTGACAATGGTAATACTAAGCCAAATCGCGCTTCAATGGATGATGGTTCTGCTGTAACTGCCTTTCTGTAATATTGTTCAGATTTCACATAATCTTTACTTAAGTAATAAAGCCAGCCTAATCTCAAATTAATTTGATATGATTCTAAATGCAAATCAGTAAGAGATGTAATTGCTTTTGCGTATTGTGTTTCATATTCAAAAGAATAACTTTTTGAAAATGCAGTCTCTGTTGTTTGTTGAGCCTTTACCGACAAACAGAATGAAATAATGGTTATAATGATAATACTTCTCATATTTAATAGCATTAAATGTAACAAATCATTGAATTAGTTATCTCAACGATTAATGCACTTTAAAGTTACAATTTTAAAGAATAATGAAGATTATCTTAGGTAAATTAAATGCTTTTGTAGGCGAAGTTATTTTTTCAATGCCTCTTCAACCGAATTAGTTAGTTCTACAAATTGACTTACTGATAACTGCTCAGCTCTTTTATCAAGATATAATGAATTAATAGATGAATTACCGCTTAATAATTTTACAGAATTTCGAATGGTTTTTCTACGTTGATTAAAAGAAGCTTTTACAACCTTAAAAAATAATTCTTCATCACAATTTAATTTTTCTGTTTCATTTCTTGTTAATCTAATAACTGCAGATTTTACTTTTGGAGGCGGGTTAAATACATGTTCGCTCACTGTAAATAAATATTCAATCTTATAAAATGCCTGAAGTAACACGCTTAAGATTCCATAGGTTTTAGAACCTGGTTTTTCTGCAATACGTTGCGCCACCTCTTTTTGAAACATTCCAACTACACAAGTAATATCATTTCTATGATCTAGTACTTTAAACATGATCTGTGTAGAAATATTATACGGGAAATTTCCTATAAGGTAAAATCTGCCTTCATTTGCTAGCGGTGATAAATCAGCCTCTAAGAAATCTTGGTAATGAATTTTTGATTCGTATTGAGGGTATTTTTCTTTTAAAAACGCAATGGATTCTTCATCAATGTCAAAAGCCCTAAACTGAGGCTTGTCTATCATGTATTGCGTAATAACTCCTGTCCCGGGACCTATTTCCAAAATAGGAGTATCATCCTTTGGGAGCGAATTAACTATTTTTTGCGCAATATTTAGGTCAGTTAAAAAATGCTGACCTAGATGTTTCTTCGCTTTTACGGGTGATGCCATGGTGTAAAAGTACATAAAGATTTTAGTATTGCATCTTAGAAAAGTTATAATTCTGGTTATAAAATTGTGAGTAAACTTTTTTCGATATATTCTCTTTATCGTTAGATTTACGAAAACAACACTATTTGATTAAAACACTATGCGCTTACTTATTTTTACTTTCACTCTGATTACTGCAACTGTATTTGCAACTACTCCTGATAGCTTAAAGCAAAAAAAATGGGCAATTGGATTGACTTATTCTCCTGATTTTTGCTACCGCGTGTCTTACGAAAAAAGTAGTTTCTTAGCATTAGCCAATATAAAAGAATCTCCTAAATTTGGTTTTACTTCAGGGGTGAATATTCTTTATCAATTATTGGATAGAGTTGGCGTTGAATTTGGTGTCTTGTATAATAATAAAGGAGAAAAAATGTATAGCAATTCAAGCTCTTCTTCAACATGGACAACACCAGATGGAACTTCAGCATCCTATGACATAAAAGAAACTAAAAGCACACTAGCATATCAATATCTGGAAATCCCATTAAAAATAAATGTAAATCTGGTTAACAAGAATAAACTGAAGTTATTTCCAAGCTTGGGTTGTTCTATGAATTTATTTATGGGAAAAAACACTACCACCACTTTTATTTATGATGATGGTCATAAAGAAAAAAATGTATCTCATGAGTATGAACCTAAAAATATTCCTACTTCTGAATTTGCTTTATTAGTTGGGGTTGGAGTAAGTTACGATTTGAATCAAAGGTTATTTCTGAAACTTGAACCTAGCTTTAGAACTTTTATCAGGCCTTTAGTTGATTCGCCCGTTAGCGGAACTTTATATTCTGTAGGAGCAAATGCTGGAATCTATATGAAATTTTAAACTATCTCTAGTAAGGTTCTAAAAGCAGCGTATTTGCCCTCGTAACGTTTGCTATGTTCTGCTTGAAGGCGTTGTGCATGATTTTTTTGATAGGTTTCAATATCTTCCATTTTTTCAAATGTGTATTGTACCGAAAAAGTTTCTCCTTCATCATTTACGTTTAAAACCTTGCAAATTTTGTTTCCGGTAAAGTGACCTGTGTTTAAAACATCCGGCACATGAATGTTTTTCATCCAATTTAACCAATCTTCTGCTAATTCTTTATCAATACTTACAGTGACGTTATATATATACATACGTTTTTTATTTAATTTACAATATCTCCTCTTAAATCCCTGTAACGTTTCCGAGCGTCAACCACATAAATACTTCCCGGATACTTTACTAATACATCTTGATACAATTGTTTTGCTTTTTCTTTGTCATTTAAATAGCGTTCATACAATTCAGCTTCTTTAAATAATGCATCATCACCGTACAATTCATTTGGATAAAACTCTAAAATATTTTCGTACATTTTTGCGGCATCAGCGTAACGATTGGTTTGTTTATATATTTCGGCTTTTTTATAATAGATGTCGTCACCTAAAGTGTGCTCGCTAAACATTAAATTAATACTATCTAATTTTGCTAAAGCTTTATTGTATTGATGTTGTAGAACCAATAAGTCTGCCGCCGCAAACATTTCTAAAGGCAAAGCATTTGTATCTATTCCAATAGCATCAGTAATCACTAAGGATAAATCTAAGGCATCGTTAGCAATTGTTTTTGTTGTTGCGCCTTTTAATACATCGCATTGTGTTTTTGCCCATGCAAAATCACCTGCATAATAGCTCAGTTTAGCATTCCTAAATTTGGCGTTTTGCCCCACTATTTCGTATTTAAAATCTTTTTCAACCTGAGAATATAGTAATGAGGCATCCCAAATATTGCCAATTAATAAATTCATATCTCCTAAATCTAATTTTATTTCTGCTACAATATTTTTATCAAAAGTGTATTGCGAAATTACTTCTTCTAACGACTGAATTGCTTCTTGTGGTTTATTTAAATAATAAGCCTTTAGTAATGCAGATTTTTTAATGAGAGGAAGAGTTAAATTGCTTATTCCATATTCCTTAATTGCATTTTCCATATTTGTATTGAGAATTGTCACATCTGCGGGAGCGGGATTTGATTGATTTGTAATTTGGAGATAACTGACATTTAATTTTTCTATATATGCAATATCATGGTATGGATTATCTTTACCTTTATTAATAACATATTGGTAACACTTTTCAGCAACTAAATAGTTCTCGTTACTTACACACAGCTTTGCTAGCTCCATTAAACGAGTTCCGTCAGATTTCTCTCTTTTATCTAATGCTTTATTTTGAACAAATGACCCTTCAAAATCTTTTTGCTGATTTAACAAAAAAATTAAAAACTCTGAAAATATTGGTTTGTCGGGATTTTGCTGAATACGCTTTTGTAGCTCTTGTTTTAAAATAGGATTATTTAGCCCTCCGTTTTTTTCATCATATCCTAATGATTGTTGAAGATTTGCTTGTGCCGTAAACAACTCACTTTCTCTGAACTCTATAGCATCCAAATATTCATTTACCATAGATTTCAAATCCCCCTTCTTTTTATATATCTCGGCAATTTCATAAAAATATGGGTATGAATCTCGTGTTTCTTTTCTGCCCTTTTTATAGGTATCTAATGCGTAATCATATAGTTCAGCATCTTCAAAAGCGTGCGCCAGTACAAACACGTAACTCTGAATGGGAATTAGTTCTTTAATAGCTTTATTGTATTGCTCTTTTTCTTTGTCTGAATTATTTTGAAGTTTGTAAAGTTGCCCCAGTTGAACATACAATTGAAATGCGGTTTCGTTTCGCTTTATTTGTTTTTTTATAATTTTCTCTGCTTTGGTATATTCTTTTATTTCAACTAAACATTTATAATAGTAGGTGAAATAGGCGTCAGGATTTTTGTCGTATAAATTATCAAAATAAGAAGCTGCTTTGTCATATTGTTTTTGCTCATAAAACTGCATAGCTAACTTGTCATCCATGCTTTTTTGCGCGAAACCATCAGCAAATCCTGCAAACAAAACAATGAATATAATGTAAAATGTTCTCAATATTACTTCAAATTAGGTTTAAGAAGTTCCGGCAGAATACCTGAGTTCAGCTCTTTTATAAGATTTTCACATGCCGGAAGCGATTGATGAAACACATCTAAGTGTTTTCGAACTAATTCAGTATTAAGCTTTAGCTCTTCAATTACTTTTTCGGCGCGTTTTTTTTCATCGTTAATAAATCCAATAGCATCTTCATGGTCAACACTTCCGTTTTTTAAATCATGAGATAATGTTTGTAATTGATTAATGGATAATTGAGCGTTATTTAACCATGAAGAGCGAAATACAACATAATCGTGTAATCCTTTTGAAATAGAATGAAATTTTTGCAAATTCTCTGCAACAGATTTGGTAACAGTGTCTTTTAAGTGAGAGTCAATAAACAATAAATATGTATTTTGTTTCCGATATGCGTCAACACATGTTGTGCTATCCAAGGTTTTAAAATTATCAACCGATTGTTGCACAACTACTCTTAAACTATCTAATTCTTTTATATACTTATCATACGCATGAGTATTTATGCATGATGAAAACATAACACTCAATGAGTAACAAATACATATAAAAAGACAAATTCTCATATAGCTGTAAAAACCAAATTTAAGTTTAATTGATCAATATCAAAAGAAATTAAAGTTGCTAAACTCTTAAAAAGTATTAAAGAGGAAAGAACTGTTAATTAATAAACCCTCTATCCTAGCTGTTAACCGCTAAAACAAAAAGCTACTTTTATAGTTTAATATCCTATATATTTACATTATGATATTAACCCTTCTAAAAGAAAGTATTGTATTTGCGTGGGTAGCGTTGCTTGCCAATAAACTACGCACTTTCTTAAGTTTATTGGGAATAACTATCGGTATTTTTGCTATTATCACCGTATTTACTATTGTTGATAGTTTAGAAAGAAACATTAGAGGTAGTGTGCAAAGTCTGGGAGATAATGTGGTATTTATAATGAAATGGCCTTGGACATTTGGACCTGATTATCCTTGGTGGAAATATATGAACAGACCAGTGCCTATTTATAGTGAATTGGCAGAGGTTGAAAGAAAAGCAAAAAGTATTGAAGCGGTTGGGTTTAGAATTGGAGCTAGAAAAGTATTAAAACATAATAATAACACAATTGAAAATGCACTTGTATCCGGCTGGTCATATGGTTACGGGCAAGTAAAGTCTTTTGAAATTGTTGATGGACGTTATTTTAGAGAAGATGAAGCTGAAGGAGGATATAATGTTGTTATTTTAGGACATACATTAGCTGATGGTTTGTTCCCAAATAATGAATATCCGGTTGGCAAAACAATTAAAGTTGCCGGAAGAAACTGTAAAGTCATTGGCGTGTTTAAAAAAGAAGGGGAGAGCATGCTTGGCAACACTATGGATAATCAGGCAGTAGTTCCCTATAATTTTGCAAGGTTATTTATGGATGTAAAATCTGAGAACAGCGATCCTTTTATTGCAGCAAAAGCAAAACCCGGAGTTACTAATGAACAACTAAAGGATGAGTTAACGGGTATTATGCGCGCTGTTAGAGGATTAAAGCCCATGGCGGATGATGATTTTGCGTTAAATGAAACCAATTTATTAAGTAAAAATTTTGACGGTTTATTTGATATAGTAGGTATTGCAGGAGCTATAATCGGAGGCTTTTCCATATTGGTTGGAGGTTTCGGTATTGCCAATATTATGTTTGTGTCGGTGCGTGAGAGAACCAATTTAATTGGCATTCAAAAATCGTTAGGAGCAAAGAATTATTTTATTCTAGCTCAGTTTTTGTTTGAGTCGGTATTTTTATCTTTAATGGGAGGCATCATAGGACTCTTGCTCATTTACTTACTCACCTTTGCCGCCGACGGAGTAATTGATATGGAAATTACTTTAACGCGTTCTAATATTATTTTAGGTTTAACCATTTCGGTATTGATAGGAATTATCAGTGGATTTATTCCCGCTTATGGCGCCTCTCAGTTAGATCCCGTAGAAGCAATTAGAACAAATTAATATGGCCTTAATACAACGACCAAAGTCTATTAGCGTTATCACTGTTACTGCTATTGTATTGGTATTACTAGCTTTTCCTATGTTGTTTACGCCATCTATAAAACGTATGGGCGATTTTGTGCCTATGATTTTAGGTATAATTATTACACTTCAATTCGTTTCATTAATTGGCATTTGGCATATGAAACAATGGGGTGTTCAGTTATTTATAATTATGTTTTGTGTACGTGTCATTACCTTTATGTTTCTAGACCTTTATACTTTTAGATTCTTTTTTAATATTTTTTATTCTGTCGTCTTCATTATCTTTTTTTTAATTCATTATCGTAAGATGGATACAAACCTTTGAGTTAAAAACTTGATGATCTGTTAAATGCTCAATAAATCTTCCAAATACTAAGTTTTTATTGTTTTTTCGCTAGATTTTCTTACTTTGGTTTATGTTTCAATAGTAAATTTATAGTATGAAAAAAACAATCGTATGTTTATTTATAGTTTTAGGCTTATTTAATAAAATTTTTGCCCAATGGAGTAGCGTGAACATTGGAACTACTCAAGATTTATATTCGATTGATTATTTTTCTTCAAACGATATTTGGATTGGTTCATTCAATCAAATTATAAAAACTACCAATGGTGGAACCAATTGGAGCATTGTAAATCCAATAAAAGACCCAACAAATGTTCAGATTTTACCTGCAAACATGAATGATTTAGCTCTTACAAGTGCTAATACAGCAATTGGTGCTGGGTTATTTTTTATGGGAAATAATGAGTGTATTTTAACTACAAATAATTCTGGCGCTAATTGGACAATAGCAACTAATAATAATACAGTTCCGTTATTAAGATATATAAACACAGTGGATGTGTTTTCTAACAGAGCGGTAGCAGCTGGGAATAATGGTCGATTGGCGATAAGTTCTAACTCTGGCGCTAGTTGGACCTTTGTAAATTCGGGAACTATAAAAATGATTAACGATGTTAAGTTTATATCCATTGATACAGTTATCGCGGCTGGAGAGGGAGTTATTTTAAAGTCATTAAACGGAGGTTCTACTTGGGGAACAATTACTACATATACTACTTCTTATAAATCTGTAAGTTGTAAAAACAATGTTGTGTATATTGGTTCAGAATATGATAACACCATTTTAAAATCAACAGATTATGGTGTGAACTATACATCAATTCCCTTACCATTTGCATCAAAAGGTGTTATTTGCGCAATTAGTAAAGACACTATACTTTGTTCTGCTACAGATGGCTTATATGTATCAAAAACAGGCGGACAATATTGGGAAAAATACTCCTTAACAGGTTATATGCCAATCAAAATGATTGACTATATAGCTCCAAATGTATTAATGGCAGTTGGAGATCAGGGCTATGTAATTAGAACTAACAATTTACCATTAGCTCCATCTATTCCTATTTGTAGCTTTAGTGTACAAGCAAATGCTACATTATGTTTAAATGATTCTATTACATTAATAAATCATTGTGCCCCATTAGCAGGATATACCTATCAATGGAAGCATAATAATGTTACATTTAGTAATCAATACAATTCAGGGATTAGATTAAATACAGCAGGTTCACATACAATTTCATTAAGTGTGTCAAATGCATACGGTACCACAACTCAATCTGTTCAAGTATATGTTACAGGTCATGAATTAAATCCGTTTACTGTGATTAGTTCTACCGATACTTTATGTAATGGAAATGTTATTGCCTTAGCTATTCCAAATTCGCAAAATGGTGTAACTTATAAATTCAGATATGGTTATTACAATCAATTACCAAGTAAAATTGGCGATGGTTCTACCTTAGAATTTGTTTCGGGCTATGCAAACCTTGGAACTTTTACGATGAATATTAAAGCGTCGCTAACTAATGCCTGTTATACGGATTCCATCATTCAAAGTAAAGTATTTGTAAACTCATCAAATTCATTATCTGTAACGCCTTTAACTCCATCTAACAATTACTGTAACAATAATGGTAATCCACCTGGCATTACAAATGTTACTTTTAATACATTAAACAATACATCTCCTGTTTTATTTAACAACTATTTTGATTATTCCTGTTGTAAAGGTACAACAGTAAAAGTAGGAAATTCATATACCATAAATATTACTACAGCGGCTGCCTCAGGCGAAGATGTGAGTGTTTGGATTGATTATAATAATGATGGACAATTTACTAATGCTACCGAACTTGCTTATACAGGCTTTGCAAACCCTACGGCTATTGGAACTATAACTATTAGTAATACTATGTATATGAATCAAAAGCTACATATGCGAGTGGCTTCAGGTGCTAATGGAACTACAATGACTAGTGGTAATAATGGTTTTGGATGTGGTCAAGTTGAAGATTACTATATTATTATTACTCCAGGGTTATTTTTACCAACTGCTAATTTTACAAGCTCACAAACTAACGGTTGCACTACGGTTGTTTCATTTACTAATACTTCCTATAATGCAGCATCATACTCTTGGAATTTTGGAGATGGAAGTAGTACTGTAACCACACAAAATGCCTCGCATTCTTATAGTTTAAGTGGCACATACATTGCCTCGCTTACAGCTTGTAATATTACAGGTTGTCATACTGCAACACAGTCAATAACTGTTATCATCCCTCAAGTGCCAATACCTGCCACTTGTATGCCTATTATGTTTGGTGGATACGTAAACCCAGCTTATCTTAAAATAGATTCTGTTCAAAATCCTAATACAACGTATTGGGTTGGTAATAATGCGTATAATAATACATGTAGCAATCCCTTGTATGTTCGAGAATCAAAAAAATATTATTTATATGTTTCAGCGGGTGGTTTTAACACAACCGGTTCGTTTATTTCATGGATAGATTATAATAATGATGGTGATTTTACAACAAACGAAATGATGTCGGGCGGTACATTGTATATGGGGTCAAATTATTTTATTCCGTTTTTAGTCCCTTCAAATGCTGTTAAAAACACTCCGTTACGTATGAGAGCCATAATTTATGATGATACCTATAATTCGATGCTTGGCAATGGTATGTGTTCAGCTTCGGGTTACAGAGGTTATTTGTATGATTATACGGTTTTCATAAAACCAGCATTACCAGCTATTGCTGATTTTACGGCATCTTTAAACACAGTATGCGCACCAAGTAATCAATATATTTCGTTTACTAATACCAGCCAAAATGCTGGAAGCTGCCTATGGGATTTTGGAGATGGAACTTCATCAACCGATTATGATGGGTTTCATAACTATACATCATCTGGAATTTATAATGTTAAACTTAAAGTTACAAATAGCTTATATTCAGATAGTATTACAAAATCAAGCTATATTACTGTTAATCAAGGGTTACCAACGCCATCATTAACAATTAATGGAACAGTATTAAGTACCACAGCCACTGCACCCGGCTATCAGTGGTATAAAAATGGAACAATAATTCCAGGAGCAACATCGTCAAGTTATACACTAACACAAGATGGTGATTATACACTGCATTTAATTAATTCAAATGGTTGTAATTCTGCTTCTGCAAATTATGCCTATTATCCAACTCATATTAATTTTACACTTAATCCTGATACGGTTTGTGCGGGTGAGTATACTGTTTTATACAGATCTGGAGCAAATGGTACAAATTTCGATTTAACTTGGGGAGACGGAGCTGCTTGGCATAATTGGAATGGACTGGCAGGACCTATGCACACATATAGTGTAGCAGGAACATACACAGTAAAACTTAAGGGATGTGGTCCTTATAATTGCGATAGTATCACTAAAACCATATTTGTGAAACCGGGACAAGATACAGCAACTATAGTTGTAAATGCAGGTGTTTTTTCTACAACAACTACAGCTAATTATTACCAGTGGTTCGAAAGTAATTCTCCTATTCCTGGGGCAACATCAAACACTTATACACCAACGCAAGACGGTTATTACAACGTGCAACTTTCAAATAATTTTGGATGTTCTAGTCTATCGCCCTATAATGTATACTTTCCTATTCGCCCTGTATTTATGGCGGATACTACAGGATACTGTGGGGTTTCAAATGCTGATGTGCAATTTATCAACACGTCTTCTAATTCAGTAAATTATTTCTGGGATTTTGGAGATGGTTCCAACTCAACAATCCAAAGTCCTTCTCACACATATAACGCCCCTGGAATATATACAGTAAAATTAAAAGCATGTTCGGCTACAACATGTGATAGTTTAATAAAAACAAATTATATAACCGTTAGTTCTTTACCTTTTACTCCAGTAGTTACACCATCGATTATTCCTGTTTTTTGTAGTGGTAGTGCGATAAATTTTACTTTAAGTTGTACATCTGGAGCTGGTTATTTATACCAATGGCAAAGTTCGGGATCTGATATTACAGGTGAAACTAACCCTACTATAGCGATTATCTATGAAGATGTATATGGAGCTAAGGTTACTAATAATATGGGTTGTGTGGCACAAACAAATACAGTAAGTGTTATTGGCGATTACGAATGTGTATGGCCTGGTGATGCGGATCTTTCATACGCCGTTGATAATTATGACTTATTACCTATTGGATTATACTATAATCAATCAGGAACAGCTAGAACTTTTACTAGTAATATATGGCAAGCTACTCCAGCTACTAATTGGGGAACAACACAAGGTGTTTGGGGTGCAGATATTAAACATGTAGATTGTAATGGCGATGGTATAATAAATAGTGACGATACCTTGGCTATAAACCAAAACTATACATTAACACATGCAAAAGTTAACAGCACCATAAATCATCCTGTTATTCAAAACGTAGCCGATATTTCTTTATCATCTGGTATCACAAATTATTCAGCAGGTGATTGGGTTGATATTGATGTGAATTTAGGAGACGCGCTTTCGCCTATTTCTAATTTTTACGGGGCGGCTTTTTCTTTTTGGTATGATGCTAGTTTTGCAGAACCTAATACAATGAAAATTATTTATCCAACCAGTTGGATAAATGTGGGAGGCGCTAATACAATAAGTTTAACTAAAACTAATGAACCATCCTATACGGTATTTGGAGCCCTTTCAAAAACTAATCAACTAAACACATCTGGCTTTGGACAAGTAGCTAAACTACACTTTCAAGTTAATACACAATTAACGCAACCATCTGCAATGTATTTTTCCATTAATGATGTGTACGTTATAGATTCTGCCGGAATGAGTATTCCAATTAACTACGGTTCAGATTTATCAATAAATGTAAATCCTTTGCCTACTAATTTAAATCAATTTGATAAGGAAAACAATGTAGCTGTGTATCCAAACCCATATTACGAAAAAACGCAAATTAGTTATCAGTTAAAAAATAAAAGCAATGTACACATAGATGTTTTAAATGCTTTAGGTCAAAAGCTAAAAACTATACTTGCAAC
Organism: Bacteroidia bacterium; assembly: GCA_035439445.1. Lineage (GTDB taxonomy): Bacteria > Bacteroidota > Bacteroidia > B-17B0 > Aurantibacillaceae > UBA4416. Next base: position 103 of record DAORKG010000013.1, on the reverse strand, counting down.
TGAACAAGTGTCGGGAAATTACAAACTTAATTTTAGTGCTAAAGAAAACGGGTTAGAGGCCGGGATGTATTTTATAAAAATAAACTTAAACGATAAAACAATC
>DAORKG010000012.1:73897-89004 GCA_035439445.1 Bacteroidia bacterium | reverse complement strand
GTATTTTTTTGTTCTAATGAAAAATTATTTTGTTACAGAAAAAATAAACTCACCGCTTTTTCTCCGGATGTAGATCGATTTCATACCTTTTTCAAGGTTGGAAAACACTTGTTTATTAGAGAAAGAGAAGTAGGATTTAAAGTATATGAAAGCAATCAATTGTCTTTTATAGATGCTACCGAAGAATTTTCTGATATAAAAGTAGAAGCAATTTTGCATGTTACAAATAACAAATATATCGTTGCTTCTAAAAATGGCGGCTTTTATTATTTATACTACAATGAACAGCATCCTAGTCAAAGTAAATTCATCAAAGCAGAAAGCGAATTAGATTCATGGATCTCGGACAATGAATTATATTGTGGTCTTGAATTAAATTCAAATTATTTTGCGTTAGGCAGTGAAAAGAATGGTATTAAATTTATAGATAGTACATTACATGAATTATCTGCCATTAACTCTTCGAGCGGATTGCAGGATGATGCTATTAATTATATTTTTAATGACGCTAACAATAATTTATGGGTACCCCTTAACAAAGGTATTTCGCATATTGAAATAAATATCCCAATAAGCTATTGGCAAAAACCCAACGGTGTTGAGGGAGTTGTAGAAAGTTCTATAAAGTTTAAAAATAAATTATACATCTCTACTGATAAGGGTTTAAAAGTTTTAGATGATGCTACAAATAGCTTTATTGTTACAGAAATTAGAGACGCTTCATTTATATTATCAACTTCGCAAAATCATTTATTTATTCCAACAGATGCAGGCTGCTACTATTTTGACGGCAAAACATTTCATTTATTAACAGACGAATATGCTTCATATTGTTCTTATTATAATGATACAAATCATTTACTTTATATTGGAACTGAAGATGGTTTACTAATATTCAATCCGCAACTTAATTATAAATTAATAAAAAAATTCACTAACTTACATAGTGTTCGGAGTATTGCATTTGATAAGGATCAAAATTGTGCATTGGGAACTAGCGACAATGGTGTGTTTATCCTAAAGTCAAATTTTTCATTGAACTATATTTCAGAAAAAGAAGGATTACCTACCTTAAATGAAACAACCGTTTTTAGTTATTTCGGAAAAATATATTTTGGAACTGATGCTGGATTTTATGAACTAAGTGATGATTTGGAAAAAGCGAAATTTTCAAAAACATTAAATCAAAAAAAATATTCTATAAATAGAGCTACTCAAATTAATAATGATATATGGTATGACTATGGCACAAAAGACAAATTCAATGAAAAAATTCAAAAAATAGCAATCATTTCTTCCTACAGAAATCAATTTCTTTTTTCAAACTCCTATTTAAACCGTATTCAAAATACCAGTGCCAAACATTTCTATCAAGATTCAAACAGTGTTTACATCTCTACCAATCAAGGCTTATACCAATACGAACTAAAAGATTTTATTAAACCAAAAAAATTAAATATCATTTTATCAAGAGTATGGTTTGGTAGTGACACCATCAATTATTTAGAAAACTACTCTAGCGATATTTCAATCGAACCTACGTCCTTTAATTTTAACAAAAATGAATTACATATTAAAGCTTCAGTAACGTCTTATTATGAAAGCAATAAAATTGAATTCAGTTACTACTTAGAAGGTTCAGAAAGCAATTTTAAAGATTGGACAAGTGATGCAACTATCAATTACAATTCATTGCCTGAAGGTAATTATGTGTTTCACATTAAAGGCAAAGACATTTTTGAAAATGAAACGTCTGAACTCACATTTGCTTTTAGTATCCAGCCACCATGGTACAGAAGTATCATCGCGTATGTTAGCTATGTCCTTCTTTTAATAATTGCCATTTTTGTTTTTGTAAAATTATATACTAAACGATTAAAAGATCAAAATATTCAATTAGAGGGTATTGTAGCGCAACGAACAGAAATCATTGTTGAACAAAAACGACTAGTAGAGCATAAACACAAAGAAATTACTGATAGTATCAATTATGCGGAAAGGATTCAACGCACCTTTTTGGCGACTAATGATCTTTTAAATCAACACTTACAAAATTATTTTATTTTATTTAAACCGAAAGATGTAGTAAGTGGAGATTTTTATTGGGCAGAAACTTTAACTAATGGCAATTTTGTTTTAGCAACAGCTGACAGTACCGGACATGGTGTGCCAGGCGCCATTATGAGTTTATTAAATATTACAAGTCTTGAAAAGGCTATAGAACATTTAACTAATCCAGCAGACATTTTAAATCACACGCGCCAAACCATTATTAAACGTTTAAAAAGAGATGGTAGTGAAGAAGGTGGAAAAGATGGAATGGATTGTACATTAATTGTATTTGACTTTAATAACAAACAACTGCACGTTGCCGCTGCTAACAACCCTGTGTGGATTGTGAAAGATAGCGAATTAATTGAAATAAAACCCGATAAAATGCCTGTAGGAAAACACGATAGGGACCAGGAAACTTTTACAGCGCACACTCTCGATATAAAAGAAGGAGATATTATTTACACCCTTACCGATGGTTTCCCTGACCAATTTGGTGGAGAAAAAGGAAAAAAATTCATGAGTAAAAATTTAAAAGAGTTATTAGTTGCTAATTCTAAATTACCAATGAGTGAACAGAAAGAATTGCTAAACAGAACTTTCACAAATTGGGTAGGAGAATTAGAACAAGTGGACGATGTAACCTTAATAGGTATAAAAATTTAGATTATTATCTGTTTATTTTTATTGCTTCAATGCTCTCTTTAATTTGTCTTTCTTCTTTTAAGGTGGCTATTTCTTTTGTTAAGGCTTTGTTATAATATTCAATAGCCTTAGCATTATTTTTTCGGGAAGCATAGTAATTCCCCAATATTTGGTACATGTAATAACTCTCGGGATTGGATTGTATAAAAGCATTTTCAAACTGAGGAGATAAAACAATTTTATCAGAAGCCTTAGTTATAAATTGGATGTAGTGTTTTAAATTTTTAAAATGCAAAAAGTTTTGGTAAGCTTCTGTTTTCAAAAACGGGTCGGCAGCAATGGTTAAAGCCGCTACATTAATATCTTGTTGGGTGTTAATGGTTTTTACTTTAGCAAACACGCTATCTAAATTATAACACACAAACTCCCCACATTGAAAAGGATTGGCACTCACCCACATCAATCTATCCTGTGGTTTAAAAATAACAGCATGATGCGCTAATAATTGGTTCAATGATTTTTCGTTAGTCATCCCAATGTTTTGGTCATTCAATCCTTTTTGGTTTCTTAAAATAGAAGCCGCCTGTGTGTAGTTAATGGTATCGCTATTGCTCAATAATTGTTTTAAACGGATGCTTCTGTATAACGAAGAACTTTCTATTTGGTTAGTTAAGTTGGCAATATCATTTTGATAATCCGGTCCTTGGTAATGGTTAGGGCAAATAATTTGGTTGGAGTTAGGCACTTCATACACATCCATTTTGGTAGGAGATTTTTCGATGCTAATGGTTTTATTATCAAACGCACTACCAATTAAAATACTTTCAGATACAAACACATCACGCTTTTTAGCAATCTCAATCGCTTCTTTAATATTAGAAGCGTATTGCAAAATCTCACGCGCCAATAAAGCAATTGGTGTAGCAGCATCGGTTGGGATAGAACTTTTAGCCGCGTTAATAGTAACTGTTAAGCCTTTATCATTCATGCCACTGCAAGCGCCAATAAAACCACTCCAAGTAACAGTAGCAAATTTGTTTCCTTTTGTTGGGTTGGTAAACTGTACTATTTTATTTTTAGCAAAATCATCGCCGCTATAAAAATCAAAATTACGTCCTACTAATAATTTACCATCTGCACTTTTTTTATCCCAAACAGAAAAAGAGGTACAACCCACTACCATGTTTTTATCCTGCAAGGCATGGCCAATATCATGTGCGCCATGGTAATTTAAAATACGGTGATACTTAGGCGCTATGAAATCGTACTTATCGCTGGCATATTTTGAGATACCTAAAATTTCTTCTTTGTACTCATCAATAATATGGTCGGGCAAGTGGCGGTTGAAATAACCCACAAAGTATTTTAAAAACTTCAGGTAATTTAAATCAGGAACTAAAATCTGTATTTGTTTAAAAAAAGATTCTTCCTGAAAATCGTGCAGCTCTTTGGTTAGCATACCATTGGCAATACCTCTTTCGTAGCCATTGCCTTCAACATACAATTCCCACAATCCACTTTTATGATGGCGCAACCAGTTATTATTGACTTTATAAAATTCTTTGTCAATGGTTTCGCGTTTCCAATTAAGAGTGGTATCGTTTTTTATTTCAGGCACATCAATTTGCACCGCTATGATGAAATAGATAAAAAAACCAACTAACAGGATGATAAATACTAATAAGGTTCTTAATACTATTTTACGGAGTTTGCGCATGGTTTATAGAAGAGCAAATTTAAGGAAAAACTTTTAAGAAACGCTGATAAGACAGAGGCTTATGATTAATTATGATTTAAGACAAGGCCATTTAACCACATAGTAACATAGAAATTATGTGGAGAAAAGAAAGAAATAGAAAAACACATTTTTTCACATAGTTGTTATGTGAAAAGCAAAGCTTCTATATTCTCCTGTTCCACATTGTTCGAACTATGTCTCTATGTGGTTAAAAAGGAATTAAACAAAAAAGCCCCTCGATAAATCGAAGGGCTTTAAAAATTTATGTTTTTATTATTATTTAATAATAGAAGCTCTTAAAGCGTAAATCTTTTCAGAGATAGTTTTAAAGTTAGCATCTTTCATGTCTTTAGGATCTTTAATCGCATCAATCTCAGTGTGGATTTTCTTTAACTCGTCGTTTAAAGCAACACACTCTTTTTTGTCTTTGTAGTCATTTAATAAATCAGTTAAGTTTTTTAAATAAAAACGTTGATCCCAAATATGTTTATAAGCCTTTTCTTTCACAGAAGCATCGTTAATTAACTCGGCAACCTTACACGTTAGATATAAACCTTCAATCCAAGAACCTGCAAAAACTGAAGAAGCAGTAAATACACGCTCATTAGTTCTCAAATAAGAATCACTCTTTACAAAAATTTCATCTAAGATTTTTAATAAAGAGTCTTTATTTGAAATATTTTGCTCAGCACGCTTACCTACCATTTGATCAACAGCATTTTTTAACCCTAACTCATCGGATGTTTTCATCACGGTTTTCATGTATTTTAACACATCTTCACCTTTGCTATTAATCATAGCGTAAGACATATCAATATTTTCAATACCTAATAATACAGCTTTAGAAAATTCGGTTGTAGCAGACTGTTTTTTAGCATCTAGTAACAATGTATTATTATAATCAACTCCCCAATTTGAAAATTCATTAACACTTCCTACAGGAGACGGAATATTTGCAATAGCAAAATCAAATTTGAATTTAGTCTCCTCGTTAACGGTAATAGGTGTTGTATCTTTTGACACTTCTGCAGTTACATTTTCTGCAATTTCCTCATTTTGTTTATCGCCACATGATACTAACATTATGGACATAGAGATGCTTGTAGCAAGAAATAATTTATTCATTTTCAAATTTTTAAAAAGTTATACAAAAATAAGAGTCTTCTTTTAATATGCAACTACCAAAACCATAAATAAGATTTAATTAATATGGGTTTTATTAACAAAAAAAAGAAACCGCCTCAAAAGCCTCAGATGTTGATGCCGAACATATTTCTGCATCCCTAAGGTTGTTAATTTTACCTCTTGAGATTCTGAAACAAGTTCAGAATGACAGTAAAATTGACTTTTGAAGCGGTTCTATATAAAAAATTATCTATCTAAATCTCCATAATCCAGTTTCTTACCTTGCATTGCCAAAACTCCTCTCAAAATAAGAATCAAGAATGGCACATACATTACAAAACGAGGTAATTCAAAATGATTTAAAATCACAATTGATTTACGTTTCAATCGTTCAGTAATTAAGTACATAGATGGTATTAACAATAAGGTTAATGCTGTTGCAAATAATAAACCGAAAATCATTGTCCAGCTTAACGGTCCAAAGAAGGCAACACTATCTCCACCAAAGAAAATATGCGGATTACCAGTTGCCAACAACGATTCGAAATCGATGTTTAAACCAACCGCCAACGGAATTAATCCTAAAATAGCGGCTGTAGCTGTTAATATAACCGGAGTCATACGAGTACGTCCTGCTTCAACTGTTGCTTCATAAAGTCCCATACCACCTTCTCTTGCAAATTCAGCAAACTCCACCAGCAATATTCCATTACGAACCACTATACCGCCTAAGGCAATGATACCTACACCGGTCATTACAATACTCATGTCCATTTTAAATAAAGACACACCTATTAACACACCAACCACACTGAATATAATTTCGGATAAAATAATGAGTGGTTTTCCTAAGGAGTTAAACAAGCCTACCAATACCAATAACATTAACATAACAGCAATCAGCATGGCATTTCCTAAAAAGCTCATTGTTTCCATTTGTTCTGCTTTATCACCTGCAAACTGAATAATAACATTTCCTGATTTCTTGTAATTTTTCATTACCCGTTCAACATTTGCCACTACTTCATTTGGATTAAATCCATCTTTAATATCAGACGATAATGTTACGACACGCTTATCATTTTTACGTTTGATACCCGCATACGTATAATCATAACGTATATCACATACAGAAGCTAAAGGAACACTACGAACCATACCTCCCATGTTCATATCACGATATGTAATTTTTAAATTACGTAAAGTCTCAATATCAATTCGCTGATCGAATTTATAACGCAACTGCACCGGATATTCATCGTCCACATCTCTAAATTTGGTAGCTTCCACACCATAAACCGCACCACGTATTTCCATAGCCAATTGATAGGTAGATATTCCTTCGCGCAATGCTCTTTCTCTATCAATATCAAATACAATCTCGGGTTTGTTAGCCACAAAATCTGATTTTAAACTTACCACACCGGCAATTTTTGCATTTGTAATAAATTTTTTAAGCTCATCAGAATTTTTAACCAGATCTTTAAAGTCTTCTCCTATAATCTCAATACTAATCGGTTTTGGTGTAGGAGGGCCGCTTTGTTCTTTATTTACAACAATATCAGCACCCGGAATATTCCAATTAAGGTTTTGTAAATCTCTAAGATAGTCTGATGTAGATTGACCGTTACGTTTTTCAAACTCAACAAAAGCAATGGCAATTTTACCACGATTAGGGTAAGAGTTCTGATCACCGTCTGCAGGGTCAGTAACTCCAATGGTAACGTTACTAATCATTGATTCTACATTAGGATTATCTTTACCTAAAACTGATTCCACCTTTGCCTCTACTCTGCGCATTAAATCGTTGGTGACTTTAGGATCTGTACCTTCCGGTAATTTCACATACACATAAATATTATTTGGGTCTCCTGCCGGGAAGAATACAACTTTTGGTCCACGGATAGCAAAGAAAACGATAGAGAAAACAAATAATAAAACTACGTACAGTAATGGTTTCCATGGTTTACGTAAAAACCATTCTAAAATTTTCACATATCGGTTTACAAAGCCAGGCCAAATTTTAAATTGCCATGCCTCAATCGCTTTGTATAACCACAAGCGATTTAACACCAAGAAAAACGCTAAGAACATTGTGAAGTTAGCAACCGCAAAATGTCCGGTTATGTATGAATACAATGCAATAAAACCATAAAAAATTAATTGCAAACGAGCTTTCTTGGTAATCTTACCATGTTCTTTTGCTTCCTCTTCATGCGATTTCATAAAATCAACAGCAAATACCGGATTGATGATATAGGCTACGAATAAAGAAGCTAATAAAGAAATAATTAATGTTACCGGTAAAAAGTACATGAACTTACCAATAATACCTTGCCAAAACACTAATGGAATAAACGGTGCTAAAGTGGTTATTGTGCCTGATAATACAGGCATAAAAACCTCGCCCACAGCCCGTTTGGCGGCTGTAACAATTGGCAGTTTTCCATTATCAAAAATTCGATGGGTATTTTCAATTACCACAATGGCATCATCCACTACAATACCGAGCGCCAAAATGAAAGAGAATAATACAATCATATTAAACGAAAATCCTATGCTTGGCATTATTAAAAAGGCAATAAACATAGATAAAGGAACAGAAAGCGCCACAAACAAAGCGTTTGTAACACCCATGAAAAACATTAATACAACAGTTACCAAAATAAAACCAATCACAATTGTATTAATAAGTTCATGTAAGGAATGTTTTGTTTTATCACTTTGATCTCCACTGATGGTAATATCCAAACCTTGAGGGAATTCTGTTTCTTTCATTTCCTCAATTATTTTTTCAATTTTTTCAGCTGCATTAATTAAGTTTTCTCCCGAACGTTTTACAACATTAAGGGTAATCACATTTTTACCATTTGAACTAGAATAACTTTCTTGTTCTTTAAATCCATCAACTACGGTAGCAAAATCTTTGATAAATAATTTAGCACCGGTAGCAGAAGTAACAACTATGTTTTCAATTTCTTTCGGATCTTTGAATTCACTTTTAATACTTAACGTTGGTTTCATTCCGTTTAAAGGAATATTACCTCCAGAAATCGTCAGGTTTTCTTGTCCGATAGCACGTTGAATATCGGTTAACGTGAGTTGAGCCGCCTGTAATTTGTATGCATCAATATTAACCTGAATTTCTCTGTCAAGAGCTCCAACTAATTTTACTTCGTTTATTTCTTTTAAACCTTCCACACGGTCCTGCAAATCTTCAGCATATTTTTTCAATTGCTTTAAATCATAATTACCCGCCACATTGATATACATGATTGGAATTTCAGAAAACGCAATTTCTTTGATGATTGGTTCACGGGTTAATGTTGATGGCATATCTGCACGAGCTTCATCAACGGCATCTTTCACACGTTGTTTAGCTACCTCAACTTTAACATTGGTATGAAACTCTACAACCACAACCGACACATCCTGCAGAGAGGTGCTCGTGAATTTTTTAACACCTGATAAACCTTTTAATCGTTTTTCAATAGGTTTTGTAATGGTATTTTCAATATTTGTAGGAGAGTTTCCACCGTTTATGGTATTAATATAAATAGTAGGAACAGTAATATCGGGGAACTGCTCTTTTGGCAATGCATTATAGGCCATTATGCCGGCAATGCTTAAAAAGATGGTTACCAAATAGATAGTCATTTTATTATCTATGGCCCAACTTGATGGTTTAAATTCTTTTATTTTATCTAGCATAGTATTTGTTTTTAATGCCTGCCTGACGACAGGCAGGGGTTAACCATTTAGTGATATGACTTGTAGTGGTTTACTTTAAAATATTTATTTGATCTCCTTCGTTAATTAAATCATACCCTTCTGTAATCAATAAATCTCCTTCTTTTAAACCTTCCGAAATTTCTGCTAAGCCATTATACTCATGTGAAATTTTAATTACTTTTTTCAAAGCCTTTCCTTTTTCAGCAACCAAAACAAAACTATCATTGGTTCCTTTTTGAATGTACTTAACCGGAACAACTACTTGTGGTGTTGATGACTGATAATCGTTAATTTTTAATTTAGCAACCATATTTGGATGATACTCTTTTTTATTATCCAATAATACTTCTACGCTGAATGTGCGTGTTAAATTATTAATAGCTCTGGATGCGTGATTAACTTTAGACATCACTGAATCGTGCATATCCGGAAATAAAGCTAAAACTTCATTACCTGTTTTTACACGTGCGGCATAGGATTCTGAAACATCTGCTTTTATTTTAAGGTTAGAAAAATTGATTACATTAATAGCAGGCACACCCGGTGCTACGGCCTGACCAATTTTCACATTAACCGCATCAATTGTTCCGTTTATTGGAGATATAATTTTGCTCATGCGAACTTGTTCCTGCATGGTTGCAACTTTGTTCTCTAAACTCTCTTTGGTGTTTTTACTTTGTAAATATTGAATTTCAGTTCCAATTTTTTGATCCCAAAGATTTTTTTGTTTTTGATAAACCTGTGTTGCTAAATCTAAACTGGTTTGAATGTCGGCAATTTGTTGTTGCAATGCTCTAACATCTGTTTCAGCCAAAACCTGTCCTTTATGAACTTCATCTCCAACTTTTACATTAATTTTTGTAATTGTTCCCGGCATTTCTGACGATAGGGATACGTTTTCGTCAGCATCAATTCTTCCTTGAACTTCAATATAAGTTTTAAATTGCTGAGGAACGATAGTTGTAGTAACTACATCCACCAGCTTTTGTTTAGAGGTATCGCTTTTTGCTAGTTCTTCTTCCAAAGTAGCTATTTGAGTTTCCAGCTCTGCTTTTTTAGATCTTAATTTTTCAAGTTCTGCTTTTTTATCGGGTGCTGAACAAGCAACAAATATAGCAGAGATAACAACAATTAGAATGGTATTTTTCATATGGTTTATATTATTATATTTTTTCAATTTATATGTTTATTTAACTAAAGTTCCGATAGCTTTTAAGTAATCTGTTTTATATATCAGCATATCGTAAAGCGAATTATAATAGTTGGTTTCTGATTCACGTAACGAAGTTTGAGCATTAATAATTTCAATGTTTGAACCTACACCTTGCGAATACTTTTTCTGAGTAACATCATATACATGTTGTGCCAGTTCCATATTTCTTTTATTGGCATTTAATGTTTTTAAAGCATTATTATAAGAAATAGTGGCAACACTTGTTTCTAACTGAGCAGCTAGTTCCAGATTCTTTAAATTATTTTGATTTTTAAGCGCTGTAATTTTTGCTTGCTGAATTTTATTATGTCTTTGTAATCCATCAAACACATTTAAATTTAAAGTTACACCTACTAAAGCAACCTGATACCATTGCTTAATAGCGTTAGACTTATCTGATTCAAAAATATTTGAAGTTGGACGTTGGGTGTTATACTGAAATGCACCATAGGCTGCAAGAGTTGGTAAATATCCCCATTTCAATCGCTTCACATCAATATTGTATAAACTTTGTTGAGCGTTTAATAATTGCATATCGCTTCTGTTTGAAAAAGAAACATTTAAAGACGATAATTCTTTTTTCAAATCATCAGATATATTTAAGCTGTCGGTTAGTGTAATTGCATCAGTAACTTTGTATCCCATTTGAAACTTCAGCATATTTTCTCCTAATGACAAAAGTTGTGTAACCTTCTCTTGCTCTACCAATAAATTATTATGCGTTACTTCAAGTCTTTCAACATCAATTAACTCAACAAAACCTTGCTGATTGTATGCCTTTACTTCATTTAAAGTTTGAGTTAATTTTTGAACATTCGCATTTAAGAGTTTTAATCGTTCTTTATTAACCAATACTCCGTAGTATGCTTTTGTAACCTGAGAAACTAATTCTGTTTTAGTTCGGCTGATATTAATTTTTGAAAGATTCACAAATTCCTTAGCTGCCTTTACACCAAATAAATAATCAGCGCTAAATAATAATTGAGAAGCATTTAAACCTGCAGTTGCATTATATTTTAAACCAAAAGCAAATGTTGTATAGGTCCCTACAGGTACCATAGGCGAAAACTTATTCGCATCAACTAAGCTCACAGGAATACTCATGTAATCTTTAAAATCAAAACTTCCGGTAATTTGCGGCAATCCTGCTCCGGTGATTTCTCTTTTACGATAAATTGAGTTTTTTAAATCCAACTCAGCGTTCAAATAATTGGGGCTATTTTTATAAGCATAATCAATTGCTTGCTGCAAACTAAAACTGTTTGAGTTTGCCTCTTGTGCTTTTACGTTTAATACCATTACCGAAATAGCAACGAGTAATGTGTATGTTTTCATTTTAACCATATATCTGTTTTTATTCTTGTTCGTTAATTCCTTTATATTCATTAATTAGCTGATGTCCCTTTAAAGTACAAATACCGTAAACAAACATATCTAGTAATAGCTGATGTGCCTGAGTAAAGCTTATTTTATCAAATGCAAAATAGTTTCCAAACATCAGCATATCTAATTGTGCCATTCTATATCTCGCAACAAAATCTTCATCCACCTCTTTTTGATAATAGCCTTGTTCTTTTCCGTTTCTGATATTTCTTATTATATCCTTATAAGCGCAATTGTCTTTAAACTTTTGAATTTGATTAAACGCATTTGGATGAAATTTTTGTAAATCCAAAAAGAAAATTGGATTTATATGATGAAGCATTTCTTTTAAATTATTTGAAATCAAAATAATTTCATGAATAGGGTCCATGGATTTAGAAGTAACTTCTTCAAAAATTTTCTCCTGTTTGGCCATTTCAATTTCACACAACTGATTCACTAAATCATCTTTTTCTTTATAAAACTGATAAATCGTTTTCTTGGACATTCCAAGTTCTTTGGCAATATCGTCCATCGTCACTCTTTTTATACCATATTTAAAAAAGAGCTCTAATGATACTTTTAATATTTTCTCTTGTGGTTCCATTAATTCTAAAATCGAGAACAAAACTAAAGAAACTATTTTTGTTCTACAAGTTTCCGTGTCGTTTTTTAGGCCTGATATTTGTTAATTTTTTTAACAAATGTTTAATTTTAACAATTATAGATACTAAAGTTTAATTGGTCGATATAAAAAACTGTTCTATCTTTGGAAACTTATGTTTAAAAAATATTTTTTAGCCAGCGTCATGTTTTTAACATTTATTGGTAATGTTAAATCTCAAATTGACACCTCATTTTGGTTTGTAGCACCTGATATTTCTCAGGGTTTGGGTGACCGACCCATATTTTTGTATTTTAACACCTACTCTGTGGGAGCTACTGTTAAGGTTTCTCAGCCTGCAAATGGAGCCTTTGTTCCCATCACTAAAACGATACCAGCCAATTCAATTGACTCGGTTAACCTAACATCTTTTATTGCTTCTATTGAAAACTCTACAGCCGATGCTGTCTTAAACAGAGGACTTTACATATCATCTACCCAAAACATATCTGTTTTATATGCTGTTAAAGGAGCTACTAATAAAGAACACTTTAGTTTAAAAGGGCCAAAAGCACTAGGGGTAGATTTTTATGTTCCAATGCAGGAATTTTGGAACCAAGCTCCAGCTACTTCACCAAAATCTTTTTCATCCATTGAAATAGTTGCATCTGAAAATAGTACAACTGTTTTAATTACACCAAAAACAAATATCATTGGTCATGCAGCTAATGCATCCTATACTATTTCTCTTCAAAAAGGTCAAACATATTCATGTCAAGATACAGCAAGATCTGCTGCAACCAGTTTGGCTGGGTCAATTGTATCATCAAATAAACCAATTGCTATTACCGTTCAGTCCAGCGGATTAAGTCAATCCGGTTGTTTAAGTTCGGTTGGAGATCAAATTACTTCTTCAAACTACATTGGTACTGATTATATTGTAAATAAAGGAACTGCCAGCGCAGAAAAAATATTTGTCTTAGCTACGCAAAATAACACTCAAATTACCATAAACGATGGTTCTTCTACTACTCACGTATCTAACTTCGGAGAAAACTTCATTTATACTGCAAGTCAACCAATTACTTATGTTACTGCAAACAAACCAGTTTATGTATTACATGTTTCGGGTTATGGTTGCAGATTAAGTGGCGCTCAATTACCGCCTTTCTTCTGTGCAGGAACCTATTCTGCTTCTTTTACAAGAACATCTTCAGATTCATTGGCTTTAAATCTGTTTACAAGAACAGGGTTTGAGGGAAATTTCGCCTTAAATGGTAATGCCTCTCTAATTCCTGCTTCTGCATTTACTGTTGTGCCAGGTTCTTCAGGAAATATCAAATCAGCAAAAATATATTATACAACAGCTACAATTCCGGTTGGTTCTCATAACGTTGTAACAAACACAAAAGACGTATTTGGTTTAGGAACATTAAACGGAGGTTCAATAAGAGGAAACTCTTATGCTTATGTTTCTGAATTTGTATCCTATCCTTCTATAAACGCCGGAAGTGATTTCACAATATGCGCAAATAGCAATGTTGCTTTAAATGGACAAATAGGTGGAGGAAATGTTACAGGTATTTGGTCTACTAATGGTTTTGGAACATTTAATGGTGGTTTTTCTGCACTAACAAATACATACACTCCAAGTCAATTAGATACCACAGTAAAACCGGTAAAAATTTATTTAACATCTAACGGTCCTTGTGCGCAAAAGAAAGATACATTATTATTATCCGTAAAACCTTCGCCATTAGTTAACGCCTCTGTAGATCAGGTTGTTTGTGGAAACAATAGTTCGGTAGTATTAAATGGTTCAGTTACAGGGGGTTCTTCAACAGGAATCTGGTCAAGTGTTGGAACCGGTTCATTTTCTCCTAGTACTACATCTTTAAATGCCACTTATTTTCCAAGCTCTGCTGATACAGCAGCCGGTTCTGTAAAACTAGTATTAACATCTACTGCCAATGGTATTTGCCCACTTGCCAGAGATACCATGAAAATTACCATCACCGATATTCCAACTGCCAATGCAGGTCCTGCAACTGTTTCAGTTTGTGCTAACAATCCTACGGTTGCTGTAAATGGAACTATTGGAGGAAGCACTACAACCGGAAAATGGACATCATCCGGAACGGGTAATTTTAGTCCAAGTAACATTCAGCTAAGTACAGGTTACATACCAAGCACAGCTGATGTATCAGCTGGACAAGTTAAATTATATTTAACATCTACCGGAAATGGTTCTTGTCTTCCTGCCAAAGATAGTATCATTGTCGTATTTACAAATCCTCCATCCGTAAATGCCGGAACAGATTTGTATATATGTAAAAATAAACTTAATTCTGTTTTATCAGGAACAGTTTCAGGAGCTACAACAACTGGTATTTGGAGTGGTGGTACAGGAACTTTTTCACCTAGCAGTTCGGTTCTTAACCCTACCTATACGCCAAGTGCTGCCGAAATTGCGTCAGGGTCAGTTAATTTATCTTTAACCTCAACATCCAATGGAAATTGTCTTGCGGTTAGCGATCAAGTATTAATTATATTTAATAACGCTCCTACTGCTAACGCGGGGATTGATTTATCTATCTGTAAAAATAACACGGCTGCTGCTCTTTCCGGTGTAGTTT
>DAORKG010000012.1:67906-73797 GCA_035439445.1 Bacteroidia bacterium | reverse complement strand
CCCTTACTTTAACTTCTACCAACAATGCTAATTGTAATGCTGTTACGGATAACATTATTATTAACTTTACTCCTTCGCCGGTTGTGAATGCTGGAGTGGATTTTACGATATGTAGAAACAATCCATCATCTGTTTTATCAGGAAGCGTTTCAGGCGGAACAAGTACAGGAATTTGGAGTGGAGGTTTAGGAACCTTCAATCCAAGTAACTCTGTTTTAAGTGCAACTTACACACCAAATTCTACGGAATTAGCAGCAGGTTCTACTACTCTTATTTTAAGCTCAACAAATAATGGCAACTGTTTACAAGTTAAAGATACAGTAGTTGTTAATTTCACACCTTCACCATCAGTTAATGCCGGACCTAATTTAAGCGTATGTAAAAACAATTCTGCAACTGTACTTTCAGGTACTGTTTCAGGTGCTACAACAACTGGTATCTGGAGTGGCGGTTCAGGAACATTCTCCCCAAGTAATACCAGTTTAAATGCAACTTATAATCCTAGCGCTGCTGATTTAGCTGCAGGATCAGTTAACTTAATTTTATCATCTACTAATAATGGTAACTGTAATCAAGTTACTGATAACGTTTTAATTGTATTCACAAATGCGCCAGCTGTTAATGCAGGTGTTGATTTAATTACATGTAAAAACAATGCTTACTCTGTATTATCCGGATTAGTTTCAGGGCCAACTACAACAGGTATTTGGAGTGGAGGAACTGGTACTTTTACTCCAAATAACAGCGTATTAACATCTACCTATAGTCCAAGTGCAACTGAATTAGCCAATGGTTTTGTGACCTTATACTTAACCTCTACTAATAATTCAAATTGTAATCAGGTAGTTGACAGTGTGAAAATAACATATACCAATGCACCAACCGTTAATGCAGGTACAGATATTTTTGCATGTAAAAATAATGCATTTGCTAATTTATCAGGTATTGTATCAGGACCAACTACAACAGGTATTTGGACAGGAGGAAATGGAACATACAATCCAAGTAATACAGCTTTAACAGCAACATACACTCCAAATGCTTCCGAAATTGTAGCAGGAACAGTAACCTTGGTTTTAAACTCAACAAATAACGGTAACTGTATACAAAACAGAGATACAGTTGTTATTAATTTCACTAATCCAGCATCTGTGAATGCAGGAGTTGATTTGTATTCTTGTAAAAACAATGCATCAACTTTACTTTCAGGTGTTGTTACAGGACCAACAACAACAGGTGTTTGGACAGGTGGCGGAGGAACATTCAACCCTAATAACACAGATTTAAACGCAACCTACATTCCAAGTGCAGCAGAAGTTGCGGCAGGTTTCGTAAACTTAACATTAACATCAACAAACAATGGAAATTGTCTTGCCATAAGCGATTTAATAAAATTAAATTTCTTACCTAAGCCATTTGCTAACTTTAATTTTAATAATGTGTGTTTAAATAACACAAGTTCATTTTCTGATTTTTCACTAGCGGGAATAGGGACAGTTACAAATTGGGAATGGAGCTTTGGAGATAATACAACAAGTACTTTACAAAATCCAACCCATACTTTTACAACATCAGGAACGTTTACAACACAATTGGTTGTAAAAAATTCGTTTGGCTGTTATGATACCATTAAGAAAACACCAAGCATTTATCCATTGCCTGATGCCAATTTCGGTATTAGCAGAATTTGTAATGGAGATATTTTAAATCTAAATTTCTCTGACAGTTCTACTGTTGCCTCTCCTGAAGTAGTAAATCAATGGAATTGGTTTATTAGTTTACCAGGCGGTGTGCAACACAATACACAAAATCCAACCCAATTATTCCCTGGCTCAGGATTATATAATGTGAGATTAATTGCCATAACAAATCATAACTGTAGAGATACTATTGAAAAACAAGTAAACATTACTCCTCGACCTTCTGCGGGATTCTCTTACTCTGTGTCTACAGGAATTAATGTGGGTACAACCGTAAGTTTTGTTGATACATCAAGTTACTCAACAGGTTGGACTTGGGATTTTGGAAACCCAAATAATCCGGGAACAACTGCACAAAATCCATCTACTATATATTTTGAAAATGGATTGTTTATTGTGACTCAAGTTGTGAGCGATGATTATGGATGTACAGACACTGCTCGAGTAGCTATAAGAATAAATAATGTGACCACAGAAATTTCGACATTAATTCCTAATGCCATTTCACCAAACGGTGATGGAAAAAATGATGTTTGGAAATTGGATTTCTTAAAACTACTTTATCCTAATGCTGAAGTGGATATTTACAACAGATGGGGAGAAAACATATATAGCTCTAAGGGATATGAGAATCCATGGGATGGAACATACAATGGAAATAAACTTCCGGTTGGAACATATTATTATGTTCTAAATTTAAATGATGCAACTATAACAGAGCCTTTAAAGGGAGGAATATTATTGATACGATAAGATGAAAAAACTAACAAACATATTTATTCTTTTACTGGTTTTAGTTTCCGGTAAAACAATTATTGCCCAGCAATTACCAATTAATACAAATTATGTATTAAACAATTACGCATACAATCCGGCTGTTGCAGGTTCTAAAGACCATGCTGTTGCAAATTTTAATTACAGAAATCAATGGGTTGGTTTTACTGATGCCCCAAAAACTTACATGTTAAGTTTATATGGATTAGTTGGCAAACAAAAGAAAATAGCTGTAGGCGCCTTGATTAATTCAGATAATACAGGATTAATTAGCAGAACGTCAGGCTATCTAACATTTGGTTATCATGTAAAATTAAATGACAAATATAAACTAGGACTAGCAGCATCTGCCGGTATGGTTCAATATCGAATTAAATTATATGATGCGAAAATTGTTGATAGCGGGGATGAATTGTTAACCGGTAATATTTTATCAAATAATGTTTTCGACTCAAATGGAGGAATTTATCTGTATAGCGACAAATTGTTTTTTGGAATCTCAACTTATCAATACTTAAATAATAAAATTACCTGGAAAGATTCTCAAAGTAATTTATCACAACACATGTATGCAACAATTGGATATACATTTAAACTATCCGAAAAATTCTCATTGCAACCATCTGCTATAGTAAAGTATAACAAACCTACTCCTCTTCAGCCAGAATTTAGCGCCAGATTAATTTACAAAAATCTATTTTGGTTTGGAGCATCATATCGAAATAAAGAATCTGCGAGTGCATTACTTGGAGTTAACGTAAAAGATAAATTAACTATTGGATATTCATACGACATTGTTACTTCTAAATTAAGAAGCTATACAAGTGGTTCGCATGAAGTAATGATTTCATTCCACTTCATTAAGCCTAAGAGAAAATTAGATGCTGATGAACAAGAATTAAACAATATCGATAATAGTATTAAATCAAAATTGAGAAAACAAAATGAAGAAATTTCTAAATAAAATATTACTGGTAGTTCTTTTAGCTTTTAGCACACCGGTATTATCACAAATAGATACCGTTTTTTGGTTCGCTGCACCGTGGGTTACAGTTGGACATGCCAACAACATTCCTGTTGTTATGCGCTTATCGTCGTTTAACAATGCTACTACAGTTCGTGTTAGGCAACCCGCATCAACATTTGATACTACATTTGTCATTCCTGCAAACTCATTAGTTTCAGAATCTTTATCACACATTATCAATCAGGTAGAAAACACCCCTGCTAACACAGTTTTAAATAGAGGTATAAAAATCACTTCCGATTTCCCTATTACAGTTGTTTATGAAATCGTGAGTTCCGGTAACAACCCAGAAACCTACTCCATGAAAGGACAAAATGGTTTAGGCTTAGAGTTCGTTTGTCCATTTCAAACTAATGGAATTAACTGGACATTTACACCAACTGCAAAATCACAGATAGACATTGTTGCTACCCAAAATGGAACCGTTGTTTGGATTACACCTAAATGTAACGTTGTGGGACATGCCGCTGGAGTAACTTATTCGGTTGCGTTAAATGCAGGGCAAAGTTACGACATTGAAAACGTTACCAATGTAGCAAACGTAGCCGGACAAAATTTAAGTGGAACCATCATCGTATCTAACAAACCAATTTCGGTAACAGTCACAGATGATTCTGTAAGAGGTGTATCCGGTTGTATGGATATTATGGGAGACCAAATTGTACCTACAGAAGTTGTGGGCACAGAATACATCATTAATAAAGGGGGGTTATCCGCCGGAGAGTTTGAAGGAGCTTATATTGTAGCTACAGAAAACTTTACTCAAATTACAATCAATGATGGAGGCATCACTAATAAAATTTTAAATAAGGGAGATACTTATTATTATGGTACCGGTCAACCGCTCACTTATATAACAGGCGATAAACCATTTTATGTTATTCATGCCAGTGGTTTTGGTTGCGAATTAGGTGAAGCAATTATTCCTCCACTTAACTGTGCTGGTTCAGATCAAGTAAGTTTTACGAGAACAAATACTCAAACCTTTATCTTAAATATTCTATGTAAAACATCCGCAAAAGGCAATTTCTTATTGAATGGTAACGCTACATTAGTTCCAGCATCTGCATTTACAGTTGTTCCTGGAACAGGAGGTTTATGGAGTGGGGCACAAATAAGTTTTACAACTGGACAAATTCCTGTTGGAGTTACAAACTTATTAAGAAATACAAATGCTACTGATAACTTATTCTCGATGGGTGTTATTAATGGTGGAGCTACAACAGGTTGTTTATATCATTATATGTCATCATTCTTAAGAAAAGTATATACTAACGCAGGAGCAGATAAAAACATTTGTACTGCAACAAATACTATTTCTTTAACAGGCTCTATTACAGGAGGTTCAACAACAGGTATTTGGACAACCACCAATGGAACGGGAACATTTGGAAATATAAACAGCTTAAATACAACCTACACATTAAGTGCTAACGATTTAAATCAATCCCAAATTGCATTTATCTTAACCTCTACAGGTAACTGTACTCCAAAAAAAGATACAATGCTATTAAATGTTTATCCTTCTCCTATAGTAGACGCAGGATCAAATTTAACGTTGTGTAAAAACAATATGTCGTCAATTTCTCTGAGTGGAAGTTTACAACTTGCTGCAGGTGCTAATTGGACAACATCTGGAACTGGTTCATTTGGTAACTCAGGTGCATTAAATACAACATATGTTCCATCACCAAGTGATTTAGCTAGTAATAGTTTAACATTAAGTTTAACATCAACAGGAAGTTTAAATGGTTGTCCAAATAGAAAAGATAGTTTAATAATAACTCTAACAAACCCGCCTAGTGTCGCTGTAGGATCTGATATTTCTGTTTGTGCAAATAATGCAACTGTTGCCATTACAGGGACAGTGAGTGGCACATCCACAACAGGTATTTGGTCAGGTGGATTAGGAACATATAATCCAAGTAATACAAACTTAGTAGGTTCTTACATCCCTACTCCTGCAGAAATTTCTGCGGGCTCAGTAAAATTAATTCTAGCTTCAACAAGCAATGGAAATTGTAAACAAGTAAAAGATAGTCTTACGGTAACATTTACAAGCGCGCCATCTGTAAATGCAGGTCCTGATTTATCAATTTGTAAAAACAATATAGCTACTGTTTTATCAGGTGTTGTTGGAGGACCAACAACAACCGGTTCATGGTCGGGCGGTGCAGGAACATTTAATCCAAGCAACTCTGTTCTAAACTCAATCTATACACCAAGCGCATCTGAATTAGCCGCAGGTTCTGTTACTTTAACATTATCTTCAACTAACAATTTAACCTGTAATCAAGTAACAGATAAAGTAGTAATTAATTTCACCAACCCTCCTACTGTGAACGCAGGAGCTGATTTATCTGTTTGTAAAAACAATCTGGGAAGCATAC
>DAORKG010000012.1:6318-67806 GCA_035439445.1 Bacteroidia bacterium | reverse complement strand
CTGCTGCTCCTTCTGTTAATGCTGGTGTGGATTTATCTTCTTGTAAAAACAATCCTGCTACTGCTCTTGCAGGATTAGTTACAGGACCTACTTCTACCGGTGTGTGGAGCGGTGGGGCTGGTTCTTATAATCCTAACAGTTCTACATTAAACTCCATCTATACACCTAATGCATCTGAATTAGCTGCAGGTTCTGTAACCTTAACCTTAACCTCTTCTGCTAATGGTAATTGTATTGCGGGAACAGACGTAGTAGTTATTAATTTTACTGACCCTCCATCTGTGAAGGCTGGAATCGATTTATCGGTTTGTAAAAATAATGCAGCAGCTGTTTTATCGGGACTTGTAAGTGGCACTTCAACAACTGGTGTTTGGAGTGGTGGTCTTGGAACATTTAATCCAAATAACGGAGTGTTAACTGCTACATACACTCCAAGTGCTTCAGAAATAGCTACTGGTATTGTAACTCTTACATTAACATCAACCAACAACAGCAATTGTAATGCTGTAACAGATGTTGTACAAATTAATTTAACCAATGAACCAGTTGTAAATGCCGGTGCAGATATTTTTGCTTGTGAGAATAACATTAACTCTGTATTAACAGGAGTTGTAAGCGGACCAACATCAACAGGTGTTTGGAGCGGTGGACTTGGAACATTTAATCCAGGAAACACGGCATTAACTACAACCTATACACCAAGTCAAACAGAAATTTCAGCAGGATTCGTTATACTAACATTATCATCTACAAACAACGGAAACTGTAATGCAGTAAATGATTTTGTACAAATTAATTTCACAAGTGCACCAGTTGTATTAGCCGGAAACGATATTTCTTCCTGCCAAAACAATCCAACATCAATTTTATCGGGAATTGTTACAGGCCCAACTACTACAGGTATATGGAGCGGTGGGGCTGGAACATTTAACCCTAGTAACACCAATTTAAACTCTATTTATTCACCAAGTCCGTCGGAATTAGCGAGTGGTTCTGCTACATTAATATTAACATCTACTAATAATGGCGGCTGTTTACAAGTTACAGATACAGTTGTTATTAATTATAGTAACTCTCCAATTGCAAATGCGGGATTAGATTTAAATGTTTGTAAAAACAATGCTAACATAGCACTTTCGGGAAGTGTAACCGGCCCAACTACTTCAGGTATCTGGACAGGTGGTGCAGGTAGTTTTAACCCAGGTAGCGCAGTTTTAAATGCGACTTATACTCCAAGTCCTTCAGAATTAGCAGCAGGTTTTGCAGATTTATATTTGACGTCTACAAACAATGGAAATTGTAATCAGGTAATAGATACTATTAAAATTTCATTTACAGATGCACCTACAGTTCTAGCAGGGCCTGATATTTCTGTTTGTGAGAATACGCCAACAGTAACTATCACTGGATCTGTGTCTTTAGGTTCAACAACAGGAATATGGTCAAGTGCAGGCTCAGGATCATTTACATCAAATACATCTTTAAACACTACTTATCAGTTAAGTCCATCAGATGTTGCTATTGGGACAGTTGTCATTAAACTTACATCTACCAATAATGGTAATTGTAATTCGGAATACGACAGTTTAATTGTAAATGTAACTCCTAAGCCAGTTGTTGATGCTGGACTTAATGACACTATCTGTTCAAATAACGTTTTCCAAGCTATCAATGGTTCAGTATCAGGTGGGGCAAGTACAGGTATTTGGTCAACAATGGGTAATGGTAGTTTTGGAAATATTACAAATTTAAACACCATTTACACCCTAGGTCAAGCTGATACTTTAGCGGGAGAAGTAAAATTAGTTTTAACATCAACAGGTGGTAGTTGTTTACCTGAAACTGATACAGTATTAATTGTTTTAACCAAAGCTCCAGTTGTGAATTCCGGAAGTGATAAATTGGTTTGTGACAATCAGTTAGTGCCATTAAACGGTTATGTTACAGGATTAACTAATACAGGTATTTGGACAAGTTTAGGAACCGGTGCATTTACTCCAAATGATTCGAGTTTAACTGCATATTATCAACCATCAGCATTAGATATTTCAAATGGTAGTGTTCAAATTCTTTTAACATCAACACATAATAAAGATTGTTCTGCGGTTAAAGACACTGTAAATATTAGTTTCAAAACTTCACCGATAGCAAATTTCAACACAACAAATGTGTGTGCTAACAATCTTTCAGTATTTAATGATTTATCGTCATCTTCATCCGGAAGTATCACTTCTTGGTATTGGGATTTTGGTGACAATCAAAATACTACTACAACAAACGCTAATCACTTATATTCAAGTGCAGGAACCTACACAGTATCACATGTTGTAAATAACACAAATGGATGTACAGATACAGTTCGTAAAACAGTAGACATTTATTTCTTACCACAAGCACAGTTTTATTTAAATCCGGCGTGTGTAGGTAACTCCACTCAATTCACAGATTCTTCTAAAACTTTATCAGGCACAATAGACAACTGGTTATGGAATTTCGGAGATGGACAAACATCCACTTTCCAAAATCCATCACATGGTTTCAGTAGTCCTGTAGCATATACCGTTTCATTACTTGTTACATCATCTTATGGATGTAAGGATACAATTCAAAAAACAGTTGCTGTAGTACCAGGTCCTAATGCTGATTTCAGCATTAATCCAAACCCTGTTGAAGCATTGGAAGCCGCAAACTTCACAGATTTATCAACCGGACCAAATTCTATTGTAAACTGGTACTGGGCATTTGGAGACTCGACAGCAGCAAATACACAAAACACACAACATATCTATACTGATCAAGGAGACTATTCTGTGTTACTTGTTGTAAAAGATATGAATGGCTGTATTGACTCTGCAAGAAAAGATATTACCATTATTTTGTTACCTGATGTACCAACAGCATTCTCACCAAATGGTGATGGACAAAATGATTTGTTTTTAGTACGCGGTGGTCCATTCAAAGATATAAATGTGAGAATATACAACAACTGGGGCCAATTGATTTTTGAGACCAATGATCAACTGGAAGGTTGGAACGGAACATTTAATGGCACAGAACAACCTGTTGGTGTATTTGTATGGGTAGTTGAAGTTGAAATGTTTAATGGTAAAAAAATTAAAAAGACGGGAGACGTCACACTCTTAAGATAACATGAAAAAGAAACTTATAATATTTTATTGCGTCATGCATTCTTTGATATCATCATTGAATGCACAAGACTTCCATTTGTCGATGTATGACGCAGGTCCTCTATTTTTAAATCCAGCCTTAACAGGAGTTGTTGATGCTAACTTTAGAGTACATGCTCAATATAGAAATCAATGGAGAAGTGTTGCATTTAAACCATATAACACAGCATTAATTAGTTTAGATGCACCAAAAGGTAAATGGGGGTTTGGTGGCCAAATTGTTAACATGAGAGCAGGCGTTGGTAATTATAATGTATTACAAGGTTTATTTTCTGTATCCTATGCAGTACCGTTAGATAAAAACAAATTTCACAACTTATCTTTCGGAATACAAGCTGGTGCTACACAAAAAAGAATTGAGGCTGGCCTATACACATACAATAATCAATATACCAATACGAATGGCGGCTATTTTAATCAAGATTTACCTTCAGGAGAAACGTTTAACAGACAATCATTTGTTACCGAACAAGTTAATGCAGGCTTTATGTATTTTAATGCTAAACAACAGTCTCGCTTAAATCCATTTTTAGGATATTCTGTATTTAACTTAACCAACCCAAGAGAAACATTTTATCAAACCAACAACAAGTTACCAATAAGACATTATGTTCATGCCGGATTAAGAATTAATATTAATGAATTGTTCTATATCCTTCCTAAGGCATTAGTGATGATGCAAAAAAATGCCACAGAACAATTGTACTCTATCGATGCTGGTTATTATTTCAAAGAACAAGAATTTTATTTATTAGCCGGATTAAATTACAGGAGTAAAGATGCTGCTGTTGTTTATGTGGGTGCCAGAAAAAATAATTACATAGCCAAAATAGGATACGATGCTAATACATCAAGTTTAAAAGATGTATCAAAATATAGAGGTGCATTTGAAATTTCATTTACATATATGGCAAAGAAATCTAAGCCAAAAGAACTACGTCACTGTCCAAGATTATAACATTTATGAGAAATATATTTTTTGTTTTTATTATTCTTACTGCATCTCAATTATTTGGGCAATCAAAACGCTTATGGTTGAAATACGGAGATGATGCTTTTTTAAGAAAAGATTACACAACAGCGATTGATTATTACAACAAGGTACTCGATGATAGTACGGTAATGAGTGAATTGGTTTTACCTTATGAAGTGCAAATTATTAACTTAAAAACTAAAGACTTTAAAAAAGACACTACCAAAAGAAGTTATAATCAGCCTAAAAAAGAAATTTCGAAATCTGATTATGTCATGCATCAACTAGCTAATGCATATCGTTTAAATTACGATTATCAAAATGCAGTGAAATATTATAAATTAATAGTTGACAACGGCGCATATCCAAACGACATGTATAACTATGCCATGTCTTTACTTCAAGTTAAAAACTATAATACATCAATGTTTTTATTAGAGATACTTTTAGAATCTGAGAAAAATGATTCTTTGAAAAAATTAGTTCAAAAAAGTATCAGCTCCTGTTATTTTGCTCTAGACTCAAATAGTCATAAAAAACTAATTAATGTCAAAAAAATGGATACAACTATTTTTAATGCAGGTACATCTAACTTTGCACCTATGTATTGGAATAGTTCAACCAAATTATTGTTTACAAGTGCTCGCAAAGGAGGTGTATTATTAAATCCAGAAAAACAAGATTCGAGATATTTATGTGATTTATATTATACTGAATTAAAAGATACCGGCTGGATGAAACCCGTAAATTTTGGTAGACCAGTAAACACAGGTTTGCATGAAGCTTCAAGTGTTATTTCATCTGATGAAATTATGTTTTTCACGAGATGGAGTGATGCTAATAGAAATGAATCGTTTATCTATATGGCTAAAATGAAAGATGGTTTATTTTACGAAGCCTACAAGCTGAGTGAAACTGTTAACAAACCTGGGTATAAAGCTATGCAACCCTATGTATCATTTGATGGAACTAAATTATTTTTCTCGTCAAACAAACCAGGCGGACAAGGTGGTTTTGATTTATATGTGTGTAATATTGATGAAAATGGTTTAACTGGTGAGGCAAAAAATTTAGGACCGGTTATTAATACAACTAAAGATGAAGTAACTCCGTTTTTTCATACAATCTCAAATACTTTATTTTTTAGTTCAAACGGTCATGTAGGTATAGGAGGTTTAGATGTTTACAAAAGTTCTTTAAACACAGATGATTCTATTTATGCTGCTCCAAAAAATTTAGGTTCACCTATTAACTCCAGTAAAGATGATGCTTATTTTATTTTAGACAGAATTCAAACAAAAGGATATTTTGCAAGCGACAGGGAAGATTGCCCAGGTGGAAATTGCTATGATATTTACGAATTTGAAAATGAACCTATTACATTTGATATCAGCGGAACAGTTACAGATTATGTAACAGGAGAGCCAATTGTGAGCGGCCTAATTACCATTAAAGACGTAACCGGTGAAAGTGAGCCTATGTTTTTAATAACAGACGATAAAGGATTTTATTCCACTCCACTAAAAGAAAATATGCAATTTTTCCTAAAAGCACAAAAGAAAGGTTATCAAGCTAGTGCTGCTAGTGCCACTACTAAAGGCTTAACCGAAACAACTCATTTGGTTCAAGACTTTGTGTTAGATGTAATTCCGGGTGAAGATATTGTGATTGAAGGTATTGAATACGATTTAAATAAAACCACTTTACGACCAAAATCAATGGAAGTGTTGGATAAAATTTATGACTATTTAGTTTTAAACGACAACTTTAGTATTGAAATCAATGCTCACACCGATACACGTGGAAGTGACAAAGCAAATATGATTTTATCTCAAGGACGTGCGCAATCTTGCGTTACCTACTTAATTAGTAAGGGAATTGCTAAAGAAAGGTTATTACCTACAGGTTATGGTGAAAAGAAACCTTTAATAAGCGATGAAGAAATTGCGAAGCTAGTTCCTAAGAGTCCGGAGTTTGAAGCTGCTCATC
Source organism: Bacteroidia bacterium (assembly GCA_035439445.1). Taxonomy (GTDB): domain Bacteria; phylum Bacteroidota; class Bacteroidia; order B-17B0; family Aurantibacillaceae; genus UBA4416. Next base: position 61,656 of record DAORKG010000012.1, on the reverse strand, counting down.
AAAAAAACAGAAGAACTGCTTTTAGAGTAATGCAAGAAAGCACATTGATTAAGGAAGTAAAAAACAAATAATAAAAAAGCCCGATGAATTTATATCGGGCTTTTTTATTTATATCTATCTAATCTCCCATTCTTTCCAATCCATCTCTTCTCCATTTAAAATACCAAGATAACTTTGGTAACGCTCTTGGGAAATTTCTCCCGATTCAACTGCTTTTAAAATCGCACATCCTGGTTCGTTTACATGCAGGCAATTATTAAACTTACAATCATTCATTCTCTCTACCATTTCGGGAAAATAATGAGCTACTTCCTCTTTTTTCATCTCCACCAAGCCAAGCTCTTTAATGCCTGGCGAATCAATAATATTTCCTCCAAAAGATAAAGGAAACAATTCAGCAAAAGTAGTTGTGTGCATTCCTTTTAAATGGGCTGCAGAAATATCTCCAGTTTTTAATTCTAAATTGGTGTCAATAGCATTTACTAAAGTACTCTTCCCTACTCCACTATGTCCCGATATTAAGGTTGTTTTATCTTTTAAAATCGTTTTAATAAATTCAATATCCTTTTTATCAAAAGCACTCACTGCATAGCAATCATATCCAATATCAGTGTACAATTTCATAATATCATTTTGTAGTTCCAGCATTTCATCATCCAGTACATCTTTTTTATTAAAGATTATCTTAGCTGGAATTCCATAAGCTTCAGCAGTTACCAAAAAACGATCAATAAATCCTAATGAAGTACGTGGAGCAACAATAGTAGCAACTAATATTGCCTGATCTAAATTACTGGCAATAATATGGGCCTGTTTTGATAAATTAATGGATTTACGAATAATGTAATTTTTTCGAGGATGAATTTTAGTTATCTGATTGCTTCCATCCTTATCTCTTTCAATATCCACAATATCTCCAACAGAAACCGGATTGGTTGTTTTTCTGTCATCCAATCTTATTTTACCTTTTAATCGGCATTCCAATACTTCTCCGCTTTCAATACGAACAGCATACCAACTTCCGGTAGATTTTGTAACTAATCCTGTCATTGAGGCAAAGATAATGAATTAATGCATAGTACGCAGATAACACAGATTTACTATGATTAAATATGATGTTTGTTTTTAACAAACATTAACCGCTATATCTCATCAAATCATAACTAGCAGCGCTGTCAGCGTTCTATTAAATCTGATAAAAAAACACTATTTTTGGATTAGAAACTACCACTATGTCAATAAAAGTAAATAACGTAACCAAATTATACGGAACTCAAAAAGCATTAAATAATGTTTCTTTTGAAATAGGTACCAATGAGATTGTTGGATTTTTAGGTCCCAATGGTGCTGGAAAAAGTACCATGATGAAAATTTTAACTTGCTATATTCCTTCAACAGAAGGAACTGCAAAAGTTTGCGGTTTTGATACGAATGAACAAAGTATTGAGGTAAGAAAACAAATTGGATATTTACCGGAACATAATCCTTTATACCTTGATATGTACGTGAAGGAATTTTTGGAATTTGTAGGTGGATTATATAAAATCAAAAACGCAAAAGAACGCGTTAAAGAGATGATCGACGCAACCGGTTTACAAGTAGAACAAAACAAAAAAATAGGCGCTTTATCTAAAGGATATCGCCAGCGTGTTGGTTTAGCTCAGGCTATGATTCATGACCCAAAAGTTTTAATCATGGACGAACCAACTACCGGATTAGATCCAAATCAGTTAGAGGAAATTCGTGGTCTCATAAAAAAATTGGGGAAAGAAAAAACGGTAATGTTGAGCACTCACATTATGCAGGAAGTAGAAGCTGTTTGTGATAGAGTGATTATCATTAATAAAGGCGAAATTGTAGCCAATGATAATACGCAATCGTTGCAGCAAAATACGACTAAGCAAATTATTACAGTTGAATTTGATAAAGAAGTTTCTGTAAAAACCTTAAAATCAATTCAAGGAGTTGAAGATGCTATGTTAGTTGAAGGAAACACTTGGAAGATTATTTCTGATGTGGAGCAAGATGTTCGTAAAGAATTATTCAACTTTGCAGTTAAGCACAATTTAAGTGTATTAACCATGAATAAAGAAGAACAAAAATTAGAAGATGTATTTAAAGCATTGACTAAAAAATAATGCAACCAAAACATTACAGTATTTATAGTGCAGGTAAATTTACAAGTACCAACCAAACTTTAGAAGTTCATAATCCTTTTGATAATTCTTTAGTAGCAACAACCTATTTAGCTGACAAATTTATTTTGGAAGAGTCCATCATAAAAGCTTTGGCTGTTAAAAATCAACTACAAGAATTATCTCCACAAAAAAAGCACACTATTTTAAGGCAGATATCAAATGAGATTTACGCTAATAGAAAACGATTAGCAGAAGTATTAAGTCTTGAAAGTGCTAAACCCTTAAAATATGCTTTAGGAGAAATAGAACGTTCAGCTTTCACCTTTTTTATTGCTGCTGAAGAAAGTAAAAAAGATAGAAGTGAACAACTTAAACTCAACAGAATTAATGATACTGACCAGAGAGAAGGTATCGTAGAATATTTTCCTATTGGTTTAGTAGCAGGTATTGCTCCTTTTAATTTTCCAATGAATTTAGCAGTTCATAAAATTGCTCCTGCTATTGCAGCTGGTTGTCCAATTATTTTAAAGCCTGCAAGTCGCACTCCATTATCATGTCTAGAGCTGGCTAAAATTATTGATAGAACTGAATTACCAAAAGGTGCAGTGTCCATCCTACCAATGGATAGAGAATCAGGTAATTTATTAGTAACCGACGAACGCTTCAAACTATTAAGCTTCACCGGCTCTCCGGAAATTGGATGGAAAATGAAAGCGGAAAGCGGAAAGAAAAAAGTTGTTTTAGAATTAGGCGGAAATGCGGCAACTATAGTTACTCCGAGTGCCGATTTAAAAGACGCATTACCAAAATCCTTGATGGGTGCTTTTGCTTATAGCGGACAAATTTGTATTCATGCTCAACGTTTCATAGTTCACTCGTCATTATTTGAGACTTTTATTAATGAATTAAAATCTCAAACACTTCAATTAAAATCAGGAAATCCAATTGACACATCAACAGATATTTCAAATATGATTGATGAGTCAAACTCTATGCGAGTTGAGAACTGGATTCATGAAGCCATACAACAAGGTGCTCAATTAGTTTGTGGAGGAAAAAGAAATGGTAGTTATGTAGAACCAACCATTCTTACAAACTGCAATCATAATATGAAAGTATATTCAGAGGAAGTGTTTGGCCCGGTAATTTGTGTCAATTCTTATGAAACAATTGAAGATGCTATTCAACAAGTAAACAATACTAAATTTGGTTTACAATGTGGTATTTTCACAAATGATAATAACGAAATAGACAAATGCTTTAAACAAATAGAAGTTGGTGGTGTTATTCATAACCACGTCCCTACTCTTCGCTACGATCAGATGCCTTATGGCGGAGTTAAAGATAGTGGACTTGGAAGAGAAGGCGTAAAATACGCCATGCTTGATATGTTAGAACCCAAAATATTAGTTAAGTAATTAAAAAATCCTCCCCTACCCCCTCCAAATGGGGACAATGTAAAACGAAATAGAAAACAACAAATAATACCTATCCCTGCAAAAAAATTGAAGAAAATAGAGGCAAATATTTATAATTTATAAAACTAACCAACAACGCATATCCCCCTCTGGAGGGGGCAGGGGGAGGAAAAGTAAAAAACAAGAGAGAAAAATGCCAGCTGAACAAAATAATTTCTATAATAAGCGTTTAAAATCATTTGCTCATGAAAACCGATATGAAATGACAAAAGCAGAAGCGTGTTTATGGAAATTTGTTCTTTCAAGTAAGAAACTAGGTTATTCATTTAATCGTCAAAGACCCATTTTAAATTACATTGCCGATTTCATGTGCAAAGAATTAAAACTAATTATAGAAGTTGATGGATACTCTCATTTTCTGGATGAAATTAAGATTAAAGACGATAATAAACAAAAGGCGTTAGAAGGCTTAGGATATACTGTAATTAGATTTCAAGATGATGAAATACTGAATCAAATTGATAGAGTAAGAGTAGCTATTCTAAATTGTATAGAACAAATTGAAACTAAAAATAGTCCTCCCCCTTCCCCCTCCAGAGGGGGACAATTAATCACAATAAATAAATTTAAATCATATATTTAAGTATCGCAATTAAAATCAAATTATGGAATACAGAAGATTAGGAAAATCAGGATTACAAGTAAGTACTTTATCATTTGGATCTTGGATTACGTTTGGAAAACAGATAGAAAACAATACCGCTGATGAACTAATGAGTATTGCCTATGATAACGGAATTAACTTTTTTGATAATGCAGAAATATATGCTGCAGGAAAATCAGAAATTGTAATGGGTAATATTTTAAAACAAAAAAACTGGGCACGCAGTTCATATTGCGTTAGTAGTAAAGTTTATTTTGGATATGAGGATAAAAAACCAAACCAAACCGGCCTGTCTCGTAAACATATTATCGAAGGTTGTCACGCTGCATTAAAACGTTTACAAGTAGATTACATAGATTTATTCTTTTGTCACCGACCAGATAAAAACACCCCAATTGAAGAAACCGTTTGGGCAATGAATACCTTAATACAACAGGGTAAAATTTTATATTGGGGGACCAGCGAATGGGCAAATGACGAAATTATGGCCGCATTTGTTTTTGCAGAACGTAATAGATTGATAGGACCAACTATGGAACAACCTCAATATAATATGTTTGAAAGAACAAAATTGGAAAAAGACTATTTACTATTATTTAGAGATTTTGGATTAGGCACAACCATTTGGAGTCCTTTGGCTTCTGGTTTATTATCAGGGAAATACAACAATGGCATTCCTCAAGATAACCGTTTACATATTGAAGGAATGGACTGGTTGAAAGAACGAACATTAGGAGAAGAATCTAAAATAGAGAAGACAAAAAAGTTAACAGCCTTAGCAAAAGAAATAGGAACTTCTTTAGCTCAACTATCCATTGCTTGGACAGTTAAAAATCCAAATGTCAGCACTACTATTTTAGGAGCCTCAAAAAAAGAACAGTTAATAGAAAATCTAAAAGCCTTAGATGTTGTTTCGTTAATAACTCCTGAAGTAAATGAAAAAATAGAACTGATATTAAATAACAAACCTGTTCAAGCTGCCTTTTAATTGTCAGTTCGAGCGAAGTCGAGAATAAAAATGCATAAACCTTTTTCAGATTTAAAAGTTATTGAACTAGCTGGTGTGCTCGCTGGGCCATCGGCAGGTTTATTTTTTGCTGAATTAGGCGCAACGGTGATTAAAATTGAGAATCCAAAAACGGGAGGAGATGTGACGCGTTCTTGGAAATTAAAATCTGAAGATAAAACAGATAAAACTAGTGCATACTTTTGGAGTGTTAATGCAGGTAAAGAAATTTTGTTTTTAGATTTATCTATTGATAAAGATTTACAATCCTTTTATGAATTAATTAAAACAGCTGATGTTTTAATTACTAATTACAAATTAGGAGATGACCTTAAATTAAAAGTAGATTACAATACATTAAAACAATTAAATCCAACTTTAATTTACGCATCTATTAATGGATTTGGGAACTCAAGTCCTCGCACTGCTTATGATTTAATTTTGCAAGCAGAAAGTGGATTTATGTTTATGAATGGAGAAAAAAATGCAGTTCCATTAAAAATGCCTGTTGCACTCATTGATATTTTAGCAGGTCATCAACTCAAAGAGGCAATTTTAATTGCACTTTTAGATAAGCATAAAAACAATAAAGGTTCGCATATTACAGTTTCATTATTTGATACTGCAGTTGCTTCATTAGCTAACCAGGCAACTAATTGGCTGATTGCCCATCATCTACCAACAGCCCAAGGCTCATTACATCCTAATATTGCCCCGTATGGAGAAATCTTTACAACAAAAGATAATCATCAAATTACCTTTGCTATTGGAAGCGATAAACAGTTTAAACACTTGTGTGAAATTCTGAATCTCGATTTGTTTTCCCATATCGAATTTGAGAATAATCAACTACGAGTTGCAAACAGATCTGATTTGTTTTCAAAATTGAACGATCGCATTCAAACACAAAATTTTGACAAACTATTTTCAGAGTGTATTAAAAACGATGTTCCGATTGGAAAAATCAGAAACTTAAAGGAAGTGTTTGAATTACCTGAAGCTAAAGCAATGTTAAATTCATTATCAAAGACGCAATCCGTTCAATCAATTAGTTTTAAATTCGAAGAATAGGTCTGTTTTTCTGAATAAAATCATTCAAATGTCAATATCATTTGATAGTATTTATTTGAGATTATTTGTAAACTTGTTACATATTTAATCTTATGACTAGAATAGCACTATCATTAGTATTCTTTTTTGTTTTGTCTATCAATTTGAATGCGCAACATAAGGACACCATTTTATTAATGAATGGTAATTATGTGGTGGAAAAAGTAATAGATACATTAATTGGTGCTGTTACTATTATTAATCCTGCAAACACGGCTGAAAAATTACACTACGAATATGATGAAATTTATTGCGTAAAATATGCTTCTGGTTTTACAGATTATTATTACTCCCAAGACACATTAAAAGGAAATTATTTCACAAGAGAAGAAATGCTTTACTACATGTACGGAGAACGAGATGCCAGAAAAGGTTTTAAAGCTCGTGGAGCTTTAATTGGCGCGGGTGTTGTTGGTTTGGCAAGTGGTGGCTTAGGATTGTTTTTTGCTCCAGTATTTCCATATGGGTATATGGCTCTTAGTGGAATAACAAAAGTTCGAATAAGACATAATACGATCAGTAATCCAAATTATATTGAACAAGATGCTTATATTTTAGGTTATGAAAGAGTATCTAGAACCAAACGAAGAATACAAGCCCTGATCGGTGGAACAATAGGTTTAGCCGCAGGATATGGACTATATTTTGGAATATTGAAAGATAAACTACCAACAACACTTACTCTCAGATTTTAAAATCATTTACAAAAATGAAGCGTCATAAAATTTTATTACTAGGCTCAGGGGAATTAGGAAAAGAAGTAACCATTGCATTACAAAGATTAGGACAATATGTGATTGCAGTTGATTCCTATAAGGATGCACCTGCTATGCAAGTAGCTCACGAACATGAAGTTATTAATATGTTAGATGGAGATGCGTTAGATGCTATAGTTGCAAAACACAAACCGGATTTAATAGTTCCAGAAATTGAAGCTATCAGAACCGAGCGTTTTTATGATTATGAAAAACAAGGTATCACTGTAGTTCCAAGTGCGAAGGCCGCTAACTTTACAATGAACCGCAAAGCTATCAGAGATTTAGCGAGTAAAGAATTAGGATTAAGAACAGCCAACTACTTATACGCAACAACTTTAGAAGATTTTAAAAAAGCAGTTTCTGTTATTGGCATTCCCTGTGTAGTTAAACCATTAATGAGCAGTAGCGGTAAAGGCCAAAGCATTATTAAAACAGAACAAGATATTGAGAAATCATGGAACTATGCCATGGAAGGTTCACGTGGCGATTATAAAGAAGTAATTGTAGAGGAGTTTATCAAATTTAATTCTGAAATTACTTTATTAACTGTTACTCAAAAAAATGGTCCTACATTATTTTGCCCTCCAATTGGTCACCGTCAAGAACGTGGTGACTACCAAGAGAGTTGGCAGCCATGTGCAGTAAGTGATAAAGATTTAAAAGAAGCCCAAGAAATGGCCGCAAAGGTAACCGAAGCATTAAGTGGAGCCGGCTTATGGGGTGTTGAATTTTTCTTGACTGATAAAGGCATTTATTTTTCTGAATTGTCTCCTCGTCCGCATGATACAGGAATGGTAACTTTAGCAAACACACAAAATTTAAGTGAGTTCGAGCTACATGCCCGAGCAATTATTGGTTTTCCAATTCCACAAATTCAATTACAACAACATGGGGCTTCTGCTGTTTTATTAGCAAATACAGACAGTTCATCATACCACTTTACAGGCGTAACTGATGTTTTAAGTAATCCAAATACTGATGTACGTTTATTTGGTAAACCTACAACAAGACCTTATCGTCGAATGGGTGTTGTATTAACGTATGACAACTTACAATCAGATGTAAATTCTGTAAAACAAAGAGCTATAGATTTATCAAAACAAATCAGTATAGTTAGTCAATAAAGCTTATTTAGATTTTTTCAGTCCATCTAAATAAATCTTTTTGATACTATTTTTATCTTCTCTCTCTATAATTGATTCAATTGCGGGAATCAACTCTTTATTTATTGGAGTCTTTAACTTTATAATTTGTGATAAAGCAAATGCTGCACTCCAGCGCACCACTGTTCCTTCATGTTCTGTATTTACGAGCAAGTTTTTAATTGCCTCCTCTAATTGTTTTGGAAATAAGTGAGCTATATTACCTATTACTTTTGCAGATTCCCATTTAACGCGAGGTGCTTTTGCGGTTAATGTTTGTGACACAAAATGTAATAATGTTTTATTGGCAATTTCTGGTTTTAATTTAGTAGCAAATTCATAACTCTCAATTATTGTTGCTTTAATTGGATCTTTAGATATTTTGGCAAACTCTATTAATTCATTCAGACTGTTTGGATTATTTAAAACCAATTGACTTAACGTTTCTGTTTTCTCTTTTGGTTTAAGCGTTTTATCATTTAGTATTTCCTGAAAGTTCATGGTAATAAATTCTTATACTCAAATATACTTCATAAAAAAGCCTCTGCAAATGCGGAGGCTTTTCAAAAATTAATAATGCTTATAATTAAATAGCATCAAAATCAACTACCAACTTTTCTGTTAATGGATGTGCTTGGCAAGTTAAAATAAATCCATCTTCTACCTCAGCTTCTGTTAAGGCAAAATTGTTATCCATTTTAGCTTTCCCTTCAATAACCTTAGCACGACAAGTACAACATACAGCTCCCTTACAGCTAAAAGGCGCATCAACTCCCGCTTCAATAGCAGCGTCCAAAATAGTCAAACCACTTGTGTTTAAAGTCATTTGTGTTTCGATACCATATTGAATAACAGTAATTTCACTATTAACGTCTGCTCCTGTTGGTTCGTTACCTGCTGCTTTATTCACTGCATCAACTACTGCGCTAAAGTACTCGATATGAATTTTCTCTGATGCAATTTTTAATCCCTCTAAAGTCTGCTTAATATTTTCCATCATTGGCCCTGGACCGCAAATAAAATACTCATCAGCATTTACTCCACCAACATTCTCTAAAATTGCCTTCACTCTTTCTGTTGTTAATAATCCTTTTTGTAAATCACTCACTTGATTTTTAGGATTATCATACACATTAAATACTTTTAATTTATCTGCGTTATCATTTGCTAATTTTTCAATTTCTGCTTTAAAAATTGTTGACTCTTCATCACGGTTAGCATAAATCAAAGTAATGTTACTTTGTTTCTCAATGTATAAAACACTCTTCAAAATACTCATCATTGGAGTAATTCCACTTCCACCTGCAAATAATACATAATGTTTTTTATTATTTCCAGATAAAACTGAACTGAAATTACCCATTGGCGTCATTACCTCAACTGTATCACCTGCTTTCCAGTTGCGATTAATTAAAGTAGAAGCACGTCCGTCTTTTACTTCTTTCACTGCTACTCTTAATTCTTTTTCGCTATATGGACTAGTACAAATACTATACGAACGACGGATTTCTTCTCCGTTTACATTTAACTTAATCGTAATATATTGCCCTTGCTTAAATTGATATTCGTGCTGAATTGTTAAAGGAACGTCAAAAGCTACCGATACAGCATCTGCCGTTTCTCTGCGAACATCTTTTATTTTTAAGGTATGAAATCTTGCCATTTTTTAAATTTTAGATTGCAAAAATAGATATAAAAAACAAATATATTAGAAAGAGCCTAAAAATTAGCATTTTGTTAGTTAATCTGGTATAAATCAGATGGGATTGAAGTTTTTTAGCGGTGCCTTAAACTTCACATGATTTTAGCTGTTTAAATGGTATTAATTTGCTCACAAAAGGTTTGAAAAAAAGCCACCAAAAGCATATATTTGTATAATTCGTAACTAAACAACAAAAATGGAAGTTAATAAATTTGAAGATTTATTTGAAGGCAAGTTGGCCAAAAATGAAATGATTGAACCAAAGGATTGGATGCCTGAAAATTATAGAAAGCATTTAATTCGCCAAATCTCTCAGCATGCCCATTCAGAAATTGTGGGGATGCTGCCTGAAGGCAACTGGATTACACGTGCCCCAAGTTTACGTTCAAAAGTAGTATTACTGGCTAAAGTTCAAGACGAAGGCGGGCATGGTTTATATTTATATACAGCTGCCGAAACATTAGGGGTTAGTCGTGATGAATTATTAGATAATTTACATACCGGAAAAGCTAAATATTCCTCAATTTTTAATTACCCAACCTTAACTTGGGCAGATATTGGAGCCGTGGGTTGGTTAGTAGATGGTGCTGCTATTATGAACCAGGTGATGTTGCAACGTACTTCTTATGGTCCGTATGCTCGAGCTATGGTGCGTATTTGTAAGGAAGAAAGCTTCCACCAACGTCAAGGATTTGAAATTATGACTCGCTTAGCTTTTGGTACAGAAGACCAAAAAGCAATGGCACAAGATGCTTTAAACCGTTGGTGGTACCCAACTATGATGATGTTTGGTCCACCGGATGCTGAATCTCCAAATAGCGAAAATGCTATGAAATGGAGAATTAAGCGCGAAACCAACGATCAATTACGTCAGCGTTTTGTTGACCAAACGGTTCCACAAGTTCAATATTTAGGTCTAACTGTTCCTGATGCAAACCTGAAATGGAACGAGGAAAAAAAGGGTTATGACTTTAGTCAACCAGATTGGACTGAATTTAAAAACGTAATCAGTGGAAATGGTCCTTGTAATAAAGAACGCTTAGCAGCTCGTAACAAAGCACACAAAGATGGTGCTTGGGTAAGAGAAGCAGCACAAGCATTTGCAAAAAAACGTAACGAAATTTACGTTGCAGCTTAATTAAATTAGAGATTAATAAATTTTTGAAGATAAAATAAAATGAGTGATAATCAAGGCCCGGTTTGGGAAGTATTTGTACAAAAAAAAGCAGGACAACCATTTGTTCACTGCGGAAGCTTACATGCGTTTGATAAAGAAATGGCTTTACAAAATGCAAGAGATTTATACACACGCCGTAACGAAGGAGTATCTTTGTGGGTAGTTCCTTCAAATGCTATTGTAGCTAGTAGTCCTGAAGATATTGGACCTTTCTTTGAACCTGCAAACGACAAAGTATACCGTCATCCAACGTTTTATCAAATTCCGGATGCAATCGGACACATGTAATTTTTATAAACTCTCATTTTAAATGACAACACAAGAAGCATTATTTCAATATACTCTTCGTTTAGGCGATACCAATTTAATTTTAGGCCAACGTTTAAGCGAATGGACAGGTCATGGACCGTTTTTAGAAGAAGACTTAGCTTTAACTAATATTGCATTAGATATTACAGGTACTGCAAAATCGTTATTAGAATATGCCGCAAGCATTGAAGGCAAAGGAAGAACTGAAGATGACTTAGCTTATTTCAGAAACGATAGACAATATTACAATGCACAAATCACCGAACAACCAAACGGCGATTATGCTCGAACGATTGTTCGTCAGGCAATCATGGATTGTTTTGATTTTTACTTTTACACAGAGTTAGCAAAAAGTAAAGACGAAACTTTAGCAGGTATTGCTCAAAAATCAATTAAAGAAGTAACATACCATTTACGTCACACCTCATCATGGGTAGAACGTTTTGGTGATGGCACTGAAGAGAGTCATAACAAAGCTCAAACTGCTGTAAACGAATTATGGCAATACACTGGCGAGTTATTTGAGATGAATGAAGTAGATGCCATTTTAACAAAAGAAGGTATTGCTGTTGATCTAAATATTGTAAAAACAAAATGGGAAATGCACATTTCCGAATTATTAGTAAAATCAACTTTAACAAAGCCAGAAAATGTATTTATGCAAACTGGTAGTCGCAAAGGAATTCATACAGAACACCTAGCTTATATTTTAGCCGAAATGCAGGCATTGCCTCGTATGTTCCCTAATGCAAAATGGTAATTAATTTATGAGATTATTTTTAATACTTGTATTTACCTCATTTAGTTTTTTTCTTTTTTCACAAGCTGGTCCTTCCGAAAAAATAAAAATTACGATTAATGATTTTAAAAGTAAAAAGACATTAAGAGACCTTATTCCTTCTTTACCAAAAGATTGTAATATCACAGAATATCAATTTGCTATAGATACCCATCAATTAAAAAAAATGATTACAGTAAAGAATGATATGGTATCCTCAGATTTAAAATCAATTGTGAGTGAAATGAAACCTGGTCAAAGATTTTTCATTGAGAATATAAAATCAGATTGCAAAACACCGATTAAAAACATACATATTTTTGTGATATTCTGATGAGTAAACTCATTTTTATATTTTTCATAATAACAAACTCCCTTCTTTTTTCTCAAAATGAAGGTGTACAAAAAATAAAAATAACTAAAGAAAAAACTGAACGGGTTACATCAATAAAAGAACTCATCAATTCTATACCATCAGACTACAATGTTACCTTTGCTGAATATACGTATTACAAGAATGGTAAAATATTTCAGGAGATAGCTTACAATAATACTATTCCAAATGCCTTGTTTAATAATAATTTCCCAAAGGGTACAACTATAAATGTATTTGTAAAAATATTGCAAGATACTAAAACAGCAACGCCAAAATCAAAAACAATAAAAACAAAAATAACTATAGAATAATGTCATCCTTTAAAGAGTCCTGGAAAAAAATATCTCCTTATTTTGTTGATGTATGGCAGTACATTGTCATCATTGTAATTATGATTATTGCAGCTATTTTTATTCTTTAAGCTTTGACAGTTTCAAAAGAACATATTCTTACTTTACTTTCTGAAATTCCTGATCCGGAAATTCCTGTAATTACCATTATTGAACTTGGAGTTATTAGAGATATTGAAATTATTAATGATTCATCTATTTCTTTAAAAATCACACCCACCTACTCTGGTTGTCCGGCCATGAAACAAATAGAAGACGATGTGAGGAAAAAACTATCCGATAATGGCATTACAAATATCACTATCAATACTATTTTTTCTCCGCCATGGACAACAGATTGGATAACTCCAGAAGCCAAAGAAAAGTTACGAAAATATGGCATTGCTCCTCCTGAGCAAACTACCGAAGATAAAAGTTGGCTTACCGGAAAAACCAAAACAATTGCTTGTCCTAGATGCAAATCTCAAAACACCAAACTCATATCTCAATTCGGTAGCACCGCATGTAAAGCATTGTATCAATGTCAAGATTGTTTAGAGCCATTTGATTATTTCAAGTGTATCTGATTAATTTCATTATTTTTCGATAAAACTTTATTTTTTAGTTACGAAATAAGTATTATCTTAGCTTAAAGTATTTTTGCTATGGTAAGTAAATCTTTCTTTAACCTCATTGTCAATAATTTTTTAGAACATGTTTTTGTATTAAACAGTAAACAAGAGATTATTTATCAAACAGAAAATAACTGTTCCTTATTGGGTTTCTCAAATTCAGAAATCAACGAAAAAGGAATTCAATCTTTATTTATTAATCCTCAATTTTCCCTAAGCGAGGTTTTAGAAAAAGCAAAAAAATACGGTGAATTTTTTGGCACTGAAAACTTCCAACATAAAACAAAAAAGTACATTAACATAGCATATAGAATTTTATATCAGGAAGACGCCGCATCCAAAGAACATTTATTTGTTTTTTATCTGAGAGACAACACTCAACAAAATTTAGTAAGGAAAGATATAATAAAAAAAAGTTTAACAATCGAAAACCTTTCTAAATCCAGAAAAATTAGAGATGGAAGAATTGATGAGGCTATTTATGAAATTTTAGAATCATCTTCAAGAGCCATGCAGGTTACCCGAGTAAACGCTTGGCAATTTGACAATGAAAGAACACAAATACAATGTATAGGAAATTTTGATGCAAGAGAAAATAAATTAGTTCCACAAACGGCATTACCAAGAATTGCTATGCCTTTGTATTTCAATTTATTTGAAACAGAAAAAATTATTATTACCAGAGATGCCTTTACTGAAACAAAAACAGCTGAGTTGTATGACTTTTACCTAAAACCTCATGATATTCAATCTCTGATGGATGTACCTGTTCGTATTGAAGGGGAAATGATTGGTGTGATTTGTTTCGAGAATGTTGGTGCTCCAAGAGAATGGTCGTTACAGGAACAAAAATATGGTCTAGTTGCCGCTCAAATGCTTTCATTAACAATTGAATCCCATAATAAACAACAGGCAAAAAAAGCATTAGAAATAGCTCTGGAGGAGCAAACCATTTTACTGCAAGAAGTTAATCATCGTGTAAAAAATAATTTAAGTATCGTCTCCAGTTTAATGAATTTACAGAGTGAGAAATCACAAGATAATTATCATAAACAATTATTTATGGAGTGCCGCAACAGACTGGATTCTATTGCCTCTGTTCATGAATTAATCTATAGAGCTAAAACGTACTCCCACATTAATTTCAAAGAATACCTCAATCAAATTATCGAACACATTTCAAGCTCATACCAATCTTTTAGCCACATAAAAATAGTGAAAGGCATAACGGACGTTCATGTAGACTTATCATCTGCAATTCCTTTAGCCTTAATTGTAAATGAGCTAATCACAAACGCCTACAAACATGCCTTTAAAAATAAAAAAGATGGCATTATTGAAATTTCTCTTTTAGAAAATAACAAGCAAGTATTTTTAACTATCAAGGATAACGGTGAAGGATTTGATAAAACGGTTATTCCAAAAAACTCCATTGGGATGGATATTCTTGCTGGATTAATAGAACAAATTGAAGGGAAATGTAATTTAACAAGTGACGAAAAAGGAACAGTATATAAAATTTCGTTTTCCAAAAAATAAATCCCAATTTTAGCTCATTAAATAATCTAATTATGAGCTACATACTTTCTGAATTAAAAGATAAAGTCATGGTTATTACACTTAACCGTGCAGATAAATTCAACAGTTTCAATCGTGAAATGGCACTTGAACTTCAAGGTGTTTTAGATAAAGCAGAAACAGGTGAACAAGTGAGAGCTATTGTACTAACAGGTATTGGAAAAGCTTTTTGTGCAGGTCAAGATTTAGCAGAAGCAATTGACCCAAACGGACCTGGTATTGCAAAAATTGTAGACGAGCACTACAACCCTATTATTTTAAAAATTCGTAAAATAGAAAAACCAATCATAGCTGCTGTAAACGGCGTTGCTGCAGGTGCCGGCGCAAACATTGCTTTAGCTTGCGATATTGTTACAGCAACAAATTCAGCTTCATTTATTCAGGCGTTCAGTAAAATTGGTTTAATACCCGATAGTGGCGGAACATTCTTTTTACCTCGTTTAGTTGGTTTTCAAACAGCCACAGCTTTAATGATGACTGGAGATAAAGTATCTGCAACAGAAGCTCAACAAATGGGCATGATTTATAAAGTTTTTGCAGATGACACTTTCATGAATGATGTTTTGGCTTTTGCAAATAACTTGGCTAATATGCCTACTAAAGGACTAGGATTAACCAAACGCCTTTTAAACGAAAGCTTGTTCAATACGCACGAAAAACAGTTGACACGTGAAGGTATCATACAGGTCGATGCAGCCAATACTTACGATTATTCGGAAGGAGTAAATGCCTTTTTAGAAAAACGTAAACCCGAGTTTAAAGGAAAATAATTGTCTTTTTAAGTGCCCCCTTCCAAAGTTATAAACTCTGGAAGGGGTTTGTTTTTACAACAGTTTATTAAACCTCTTATTGTTTACAATTTTTCTGTATCTCGGCCCTTAAAAATCGTTATAGCTGTAATTTTACTGCTATGACAAAACAATTCTATTACCTCTTCATATCTTTTTTGCTATTAACTTTTGTATCGATAGCGCAACCCAAAAAAGAATATTACGATAGCGAACAAACCAAACTTAAATCAGAAACAAATATTGTAAAAGGCATGCCGCATGGCCGCCATGTTGAGTATTACAAAAATGGTAATATCTCACGAAAAGGTTCATTTTACAATGGAAAAGAAGATAGTACCTGGTACTTTTATTATGAAAATAAAACTTTAAAAGCTACAGAGCAATACAATCGCGGCAAAAAAAACGGTCACAATTTTTACTATTTTAAAACAGGTGACCTTGCTCAGGAAACAGTTTTTAAAGATAATTTAGCTGATAGCACTTGGACATCTTATCACGAAAACAAAACGGTAAAAAGTCGCGAGTCTTTTTTGAAAGGTAAAAAACATGGCGATTGGATTTACTACTTCGATAATGGTCAATTAGAAAGTTCCGGAAAATTTGAAAACGATCAAAAAGTTGGTGAAGTAAAAACATTTTATAAAAATGGTAAACCGGCAGGGATTTCAAATTATTGCAAGAACAAGCCTTGCGGTAAAAACATAGAGTATTACGAAAACGGTCAGCAAAAATTTGAAAAAGAATACATCGATTCCGTTACTTTTTTAATTCACAATATGTGGGATGAAAAAGGAAAACCTGTTATTTCAAATGGAAATGGAACATTAACCGCGCAATATAGCAGTGGAATTATTCGAGCGCAAGGCGCATACAAAGACGGCTATATGGATGGTTTATGGCGCTATTTTCATCCAAACGGAGAGTTGGATTATGAAGCTAACTATGAGAAAGGAATTTTAAATGGCTACTATTCATCATACTATCCAAACCACAAAGTAAAAAGCGAAGGTCCTTTTGTAAATGGAAAGAAAAACGGTATGTGGAAATTTTATACCGACAAAGGTGAAAAAGAAATGGAGGGAACTCTGAAAGATGGCTTAAGAGATGGAAAATGGACATACTACCACAGTAACGGCGCTAAAGAATCTGAGGGGTATTTCACAAACGATAAACAAACCGGAACCTGGGAATACTTTTATCCCACCGCCGAAAAATGGAAACAAGGAAATTTTGATAACGATGTGAAAACCGGAATTTGGACAACCTGGTTTGAAAATGGTAAAAAACTGCAAGAGGGGCCTTATGTTGCAGGTAAAGAAAACGGTCAATGGCAAAGCTGGTATAACAACGGACAATTAAAAGATCAGGGAAGCTTTAAAGACGGAGAAATTATTGGATTATGGGAAGGATGGTACATAAACGGTAAACCAAATTATAAAGGATTGTATAATGAAAAAGGTAAAAAACAAGGGTTATGGGAATATTGGTTTGAAACCGGGCAATACAGAGAAAAGGGTTCTTATGTAAGCGGAATAAAACATGGACATTGGGTTAGTTATTTCGAAAAAGGAAATTTTGTAGATAGTGAAGGGAATTATAGTAAAGGTAAACAACATGGCTTATGGACATACTACTACGAAACTGGTGGTATCATGAAAACACAGAATTTCAAGGATGGTCGTTTATCAGGAAAATCAGTAAGTTACTACTCCAATAATAAAATACAATCGGAGTGCAGCTATAAAGTAATTAGCGAAAAACGCAAAGGAAAAAAACAAAGCGTTGCAAATGGCGATTGGATTTTTTATGACAAATCAGGAAAAGAAATCAGTCGAATTACATATAAAAACGGTGTGAAAAAGTAAGCAAAGAAATAATATGATTATTTTTAATAAAAAATTATCTTTACTAAATAAAACACATTTTATGCTTTTAAATCTTAAAACTCTTTTATTGCTTGGTTCAACAGCCTTAATCTTAAATGCTTGCGGAGGTGCTAAGCAAGAAGAAGTAGATGCTTCTGCTGAAGATACTGCGGTAGTGGGTGTTGATTCCCAAAAAATATCTGCACAAAATGTATTTAACACAATTCCGGCAAGAGCAACTATTTTAGAACTTACTCAAAAAGCCGGTTCCGAATACAATGTTCAATATTTAAATAATCCGGATGATGTAAGCAAATACTCATTAGAAAGCAGCAGAGCACTTAATCTTGGTGTGTATGGTGCCGATTTAAATGTAGCAAGTGTTTATGAGCAAACTCAGGAATCTATGTTATACTTTAAATGTGTGAGTATCATTGCTAAAAGTATTGGTGTAAGTAATTCTTTTGACGAAAATATGGGAGATAGAATGACTGCTAATCAATCAAACAGAGATTCTACATTAAGCATCATTACTCAAGCATTTAAAAGTGCGGATAATACATTACGCAGCAATGGTCGCCCGGGCACATCATCTTTACTAGTAGCAGGAGCTTGGATCGAAGGCATGTATGTGGCTTGCCAAACAGCAAAAGAAACTAAAAACGAACCAATTATTAAAGAGATTTTTAATCAAAAAGAATCCTTGGCTAATTTGGTAGAACTAATTGAAGTATCTAAAGTAACATCCGAAGCAGACTATGTGGTGAAAGATTTATTGGAAATCAAAAAAATCATGGATGAGAAATCCGATAAAGTATTTACACTTGATGCAATGAAAAATTTAGACTCTAAGATTACAGAGTTAAGAACCAAAATTATTTCCAATAAATAAGATGTCTTTTATTTTACCTGTTAATGGAATTGAGCCTCAGCTCGGAAAAAACACCTTTGTAGCTCCCAATGCAACCATTGTTGGCGATGTAATTTGCGGTGATGATTGCAGTTTTTGGTTTAATGCTGTAGTAAGAGGTGATGTTAATTCTATTAGAATGGGGAATAAAGTAAACATTCAGGATGGAGCCGTTATTCATTGTACTTACCAAAAAACAAAAACCATTTTAGGCAACAATGTATCCGTTGGGCACAATGCTATTGTGCATGGCAGTTTGGTTCATGATAATGTTTTAATTGGCATGGGGGCCATTGTGATGGATAATTGCGAAATTGGTTCTAATTCTATTATTGCGGCCGGTGCTGTTTTAACCGAAGGCACAAAAGTGCCAAGCGGCTGTATTTTCGCAGGAGTTCCAGCAAAAAAAGTAAAAGATATTTCGGAAGAGTTAATTAATGGCGAAATAAACCGTATTGCCAATAATTACCTAATGTATAGTGGATGGTTTAAATAACTATTCTTTTAAAGAACAAGTGGTTTCACCATTTGACATATCACTACAGTATTTTTTAGCATAACTCTTAGTCGCATCTAAAGTTCCTGCATCATAAGTTGCTGTAGCATTTTTACACTCACAGGTTCTTTCTTTTTTGCAAGAAACAAGTAAAAACATCAAAAAAAGTACACTAAACTGTATTATTTTCATTTTCATAGGTTTATAACGCTAAAATAAACAATTAATTGCTAATAAAATTTGGATTTTAGTGAATAAGCCTATATATTTGCAGCCCAAATTAAAAATTAATAAAAATTATATAATGTTAATAGTAGCAGTAAAAGAAGGCGAAAGCATTGAAAAAGCTTTAAAAAAGTTCAAAAAGAAATTTGAAAAAACAGGTGTTGTGAAACAATTACGTGCTCGTAAAAATTTCGAGAAACCATCTGTAACTAACAGACAAACACGCATTAAAGCTGTTTACAAGCAAAAAATGCAATTAGGTTTAGCTGCTGAATAAGCTCCTTTTTCACAAAAATTATATTTATAACCTAAGGTTATTGCGATATTTTAAAGTAAATTCGTAGTAACCTTAGGTTTTTTATGTTACATAGGCACATAGATTCATTTTTTGACTACTTAACGTACGAAAAAAAGTATTCTGCCCATACCATAAACTCCTACAAAAATGATATAAACCAGTTTTTAGAGTTTATTAATCATCAACAGGATTCCATTTCTATCTCAGAGATTAATTACCAGCAAATAAGAGCCTGGGTTGCCTCCTTAATAAAAGAGAAGATTGCTTCCCGCTCCGTTAACCGAAAGCTATCTTCTCTTAAATCATTTTTTAAGTATCTGCAACGTCAGCAAATTATTGATATTAACCCTATGTCAAAAATTTCGGGTCCAAAAACGCCAAAACGTTTACCTGTTTTTGTAGATGAGCATCAAATGGAAGATTTATTCTCTGAAGTTCAATTTGAGGAAGGTTTTGATGGCATAAGAGACCGCTTAATTCTGGATTTATTTTACCAAACTGGTATTCGACGCTCAGAACTCACTCATTTAAAAGAAGTTGACGTAGATTTATTTAACTCAACCATCAAAGTTTTGGGTAAAAGAAATAAAGAACGAATTATCCCGATTTCTTTAGACTTAAAACGTAACCTTGAAAGCTATTTACAAGTAAAAAAGGAACAAAACTTATCAAATCCTATGTTGTTGGTTAGCGAGAAAGGACATACACTATCAGAGCAAAAAGTTTACACTATTGTAAAAAAATACCTCTCGCAAGTTACCACCATACAAAAGAAAAGTCCGCATGTTTTACGCCACACATTTGCCACACACCTGTTAAATAATGGTGCTGATATTAATGCAGTGAAAGATTTACTGGGACATGCTAATTTAAGTGCCACGCAAGTATACACACATAACACTATCGAAAAATTAAAGAAGTCTTACAAACAAGCCCACCCAAGAGGTGATTAATTAAAATTACAATTAACAGAGTATAAACCAAACCCGCTTTCGTTAAAGCTATAGCGGATAAAACACAAAAAAGAGGAGGATTAATTATGACAACGAACATTCAATCAGTGCACTTTGATGCAGACAAAAAGTTAATTGCATTTGCTAACGAAAAAATGAACAAATTAAAAACCTTTCATGATGGTTTAATAAATGGTGAGGTAATTATGCGTTTAGATAAATCATCTAACAGCGAAAACAAAGTTGCCGAAATTAAAATATTGGCTAAAGGACAAGAGTTATTTTCTAAAAAACAATCAGCGTCATTTGAAGAATCTATTGATTTAGCTTGTGAAGCTTTGAAATCTCAAATTAAAAAACATAAAGAAAAGCAAGCAGGAGCAAGAGTAAATATGGATGATTTATAAATTTTAAATTATCTCGAAAATAAAAAAAGAGCTGCTCAATGAGTGGCTTTTTTTTATCAAAATAATTAAGTTTTTGAAAAAACACGAAATATCGTAGATCCTACAAAATCTCAATCTTTTTGATATATTTGAATATGCTACAAAAACCAACCATTAATATAATTGGAGCAGGTATTTCCGGTTTATCAGCCGGATGCTACCTGCAAATGAATGGTTTTGAAACGCAAATTTTCGAAAAACATTCTATTCCGGGTGGTTTATGTACTAGTTGGCAAAATGGTGAATACACTATTGATGGATCTATCCATTGGATTTTAGGTTCAAAAGAAGGCAGTGGTTTTCATAAAATGTGGTCGGAATTAATTGATATGAAAAAAGTGCCTTTTCATAACCATGATATTCGTTTACATGTGGATTTAAAAAATAATGTAGATAAATACGGTAACAAAACCTTTAAGCTTTATACTAATTTGGATAAATTGAAAGCATATATGCTCGATTTATCTCCGGAAGATAAAGAGGTGATTAACGAGGTAATACAAGACATCCGAAACCTACAACAATTTGAGTTACCTCCGGTGATGTATAAGCTGCCTTTAGTCCCTTCCATAATCAGAAGCGTTAAAATGGCCAAGTACTTAAAGTTTTTGGTGTATGTTAGTAAGCAAAAAAAAATCACCAATTTTGATATTGCTAAAAAATTTAAGAGTCCGTTTTTAAAAGAAAGCTTTGAGTTATTATTTGATGGCGAAGAAGTAAAAATGATGGTACTCAATTTTCCAATGTCGTTTTTTGATAAACAAAGTGCCGGTTATCCCATTGGAGGCTCACTGAGTTGGGCACAACGCATAGCAGATAATTATATCGCTATGGGCGGAAAAATCCATTACAATACTCCCGTAAAAAAAATATTGGTGGAAAATAATGAAGCCAAAGGTTTATTGGTTCGTAATGATGTGATTCATAAAAGCGATATGGTTTTATCTACCGCTGATTGGTATAAAACAGTGTTTGAATATCTGGATGGTAAATATATTGACGATACGATTTTAAAATTGCGCGACGGAAAAATTTTAGATGTATATTATTCTATTTTGTTAGTATCATTCGGATTAAAAAAATCTTATAAAGAGTACCCACATTTTTCTCGTTTTCCAACAGAAGTAAAATTAGAATCGCCATGCGGCAAATCGTGGGATAGATTAGAAGCACATTTTTATAACTACGACCCTACTCTAGCTCCAGAAGGAAAAACAGTAATGGCTTGTAGCTTTTATACAACTAACGGAAAATACTGGATTGACTTACGCAAAAACGATCGACCAAAATACCGTACCGAAAAAAAGAAATTTACAGATGCTTTAGTGGAATTATTAGAAGTAAAATTCCCTGGTATTAAAGATGACATTGAAGTCATAGATTTTGCTACTCCTGCAACTGTATTACGCTACACTAATAATTGGCAAGGTAGTGCGCAGGGTTGGTTACCGGGTAAAGATATGGCAGCTTCATCTCCTGTGAAATTCAATTTACCTAACTTAAAAAACTTTTATTACGCAAGTCATTGGGGACGAGCCGGTGGTGGAATTCCTATTTCTTTAATCCAGGCGAGAGATGTAGCGAGTTTAATTTGCAAAAAAAATAAGATGGATTTTGATCCCCAGAAGGGAAAAAATTCAAATTGGGGATTGAAGTAACATTTGTTCTCGACTTCGCTCGAACTGACATGTAGCTTCGAGCGGAATCGAGAAGCATTATTCTAATTCGCTATAATGTTTCACTCCTTTTACAAAATGAGTATATACAATATTTTTCTCGTAAACACCTGACGTTGCATCTTTAAACTCACCCATTAAACGCATATCATCGCGTTTTTTTAATGTAGATGGTAAAAGTTTATAAAACGAAAAGTGTGCTTTAATAACTGCAAAAAAATGAGAGCCGTTTCCTTCCAATAAAAATTTAAAGGCAGCTACACCATCCAAAATCATGCGATAAATTATTTTAAAAAATAAAAAACGTGGTGATGCGTTTTTAGTGAGCGT
Source organism: Bacteroidia bacterium (assembly GCA_035439445.1). GTDB lineage: Bacteria > Bacteroidota > Bacteroidia > B-17B0 > Aurantibacillaceae > UBA4416. Next base: position 38,549 of record DAORKG010000012.1, on the reverse strand, counting down.
GATTAAATTATTTCTAAAATTTAAAAAAGTTTTTCGCGGACTTAATTTATTTAATGTTCCACCTCCCACATGATACACTTTTGATTTAGGTTCGATGAAAATTTGATAGCCAATATTTTTCATACGCCAACACACATCAATTTCTTCCATGTGTGCAAAATAATCATCATCAAAACCTCCTACTTTCCAAAACGCCTCTGCGCGAACAAACATACAAGCGCCTGTTGCCCAAAATACTTCTTTAGTGGTATCATACTGCCCTTTATCTTCCTCTAACACATTAAATATTCTTCCTCTGCAAAATGGATAGCCGTATTTATCAATAAAACCGCCTGAAGCACCAGCATACTCAAATTTTGAAGGTTGGTTGTAGGCTAAAATTTTTGGCTGACATGCCGCAATTTTAGAATCAGATTGCATAAGATCAATAATTGGTTCAATCCAATTTTGAGTTACCTCCACATCCGAATTCAGTAAAACATAAAATTCTGCCTGCACTTGTTTTAATGCCAAATTATAACCTTTGGCAAAACCATCATTAGAAGGATTAATAATAATGTTTACTTCAGGAAAATTCTCTTTTAAAAACGCAACGCTGTTGTCTGATGACTGATTATCAGCAACAACAATTTGAGCTCCTTGCGAATACTTTATAATGTTTGGAAGAAACTTTTCTAAAAAAGATTTCCCATTCCAATTTAAAATAACTACCGCTACCTGACTGCTCAACATAAATTAGCGCGGGTTATTAAAGTTGTCTTCGGTGTTATTACCATAAAAACTTTTTGGTTTTGTCTCATCAAAATTGATAGTCTGCTGAGTTCTGTTTACCAACCTAAATCTCCATCGTTCATCATACACTTCGCCCTTTACATCACTATGAATCAGCTTATAACAATCATCGGCAATAGCAAAATTAGCAAACACAAATTTTTTATTTGTAAAAAAACGCTTTGTTGCCTTATCGTAAATTCTGTAATACTGCCATATTTCATAAGGATACGTTTCGGGTTCGCTATTTACCTGATTACGTTGATCAGGTTTTCCGTATTGCAAATAAACTCTGCCTCTATCGGTATAATATCCTTTTTGTTTACCACACTTCAATAAAGCATTTGTTTCCAAAACTCTTTTGTAATAAGTATACCACAATTGAAGCGCATCTGTTGTATCAGCAGCTTGTGTTTTCCAATAGGTAACCAAATAACCTCTCATTAAATTAGGATCTTTTCTATTTATTTGAACACCTTGCCATTCTCTGTCTTTATAAGATGAAACAGGCCACAAGCATTCAATAAATTGTTTTAAAGAATCTGAACTTTGAACCGAGTTAAAAAACTCCTCTACTGTTTTATATTTTGTATCTTCATAAGACAACTGAGGCTTTGCATCACTTTGACGCTGGAAAAACCATTTTTTTTGAGATTGCAACACACTTGTTGAGTCTCTAGTTTCTATAACTAAATTGTAATTCCCGGTAGGTAACAAAGAGATATCAAATTGTGCCAACAATGGGTTAATTCTGGCAGCATTTTGTTTTTGGAAACCTGAAAGGCCGATTTGTTTTTGAAGATTATCACTATTCTCAACATAGTAAGAATACACAAACTTGGTACCTTTTCCTAATAAGGTATCCAAATTATATGTTTCCATATAAAACTTAAGTGCATTTTGGTTTTTAGGAAAATAATTAATGTTATAAGGTATTAAATCATAACCGCTTTTAGTTAAAGTAGATTGACTGTTAGATTTTGAAAACGATTCCAATATTTGAATATCAGAGTTGTAAGCTTTTTTCTCTCTTTTGAGATTAATATTAATTTTTTCGGAATGCACTGATTTTGAAGATGGATTTGCATTATCTGTTACTACTAATTCAAGAGTGTAAGCACCGTTATCTAAAGAGAAACGTTGATTATCTATAAAAGAAGGTAAGTGAAGCGTGTCGGAAGCCAACGGACTCATCAAATTGTATTTTGATTCTTTTACAATTTCTTTTCCATTCAAGATTTTCCATGAAATATTAATATTAGCCTGAAAAGTACCATTTACCGGCAAAAATTTTACTGAATTACCCGTAATAGTTAAATAGGTTTCCAGATAAGGTTTATTATTACCGGTATTAAAAACCCCATAGTTAAAATAAACCGTAATATTTGAAAAAACAGGACTTAAAAAAAATAAGGCTATAAAAAAAAGAAATTGTCGCATAATATTGATTTACAAATTACTGGGGGGATGTAAATTTTGATAAAGTTAATCATAAAAAATATTTTATAAAAATTACTTGCAGAATAAAAAAAATTACTATTTTTGCCGTCTCAGGAGAAATGGCAGAGTGGTCGATTGCGGCAGTCTTGAAAACTGTTGAACCGAAAGGTTCCTGGGGTTCGAATCCCTATTTCTCCGCTGATAAATGTAAAAAGCGCCCTTGTGGCGCTTTTTTTATTTTGAGAAAAAGTAAAAAGCATTCTTTCAGAGGTTTAAATAAAATAATACATTATGAGTTAATAGATTATTTATAGATGAAAGTCAAAAGTATTAGAGAGTAAGCAAATAATTTTGAAGAATGTATTGGTTAGAAAATTTTAAGGAAAATTAATAACTATAAATACTTTTTTTAAAAAATTACCGTGTTGTAAAAACTTATAATTGTTAATAAATAAACAATATTTCAATTTACTGTTAGTTAATATAAGTTTTTTATAACACATTATTTTACAATAACTTTTTCCATATGATATTGTTCTCCTGTAAATATTCTCAAAAAATACATACCTTTTGATAAACTAGATAGATTTATTTGATCGTTATCATCAATTTTTGTTATAAATACCAGACTTCCTAAATTATCAAATACTTCAATCTCCTTTAATGTATTTACGTAGCTTATATTCAATAATCCATCGCAAGGATTTGGATACACAAGAACTCTATTTAGTTTAAATAAATCTTCATTTATACCTGTTGTAAGCCCTAACTTATACAAATCCCCTTCTCCATACGTACTGTTGTTAGAATCAAAATTTTCAGCAGTTAGGCCGTAAATTGATATGCCATCTGAAACAATTTGACCAAAAGGAATATATGCATTTGTTGAATTCAAAAAATTAAAAACATTTACAAAACCAGTTCCATTATTTTGAATTTTAAATACAGTTCCATGATCATCAGGTCCTCCGGCTGAAGTTGTTCCATAAAAATTTGATCCTACTAAAAGAAGTGAACTCGCACTAGGCCAACATCCATTAATACCATTAAAATCAAATATTTTTTGATAACCAGAACCATCTGACATAATTTTGAATATGGTACCTTTATTGTTAGTACCCCCTCCTACTGTAGTCCCATATAAGAAGCCTCCATATGATATTAATCCTGATGGATAACTCCCATTTGTAAATTTATCAAAATTCAAAAGAATAGTAAAAGAGGTACCGTCAAGTTTCATTCTAAAAAAAGTCCCATAAGAATTCAGACCTCCAAACTGAATTGTACCGTATAAATAAGTACCATCAGAAATTAGATTATTGACACCCAATCCAGTAACACTTTCGTCTAAATCTTTTAAAGTTGTGTATGAAGTTCCATCTGGTTTGATTCTAAAAATAATACCATCTCCATACAAACCACCCAAATCTGTCGCCCCATAAAGATAGGTGCCATCAAAAAATAAACTTGGGCTTGGCTGAGCTCCATCGTTAACAATAGAAAAATCAAAAATATCCAAAAAACCAGAGCCATCAGGCTTAATTTTATATATGAACCCATTACCTCCTGAATTAAAATCGGTAGCCATTCCATAAAGGTATATACCATCTGATACTAACCTGCCAATAGGACTGTCATGATTTTGTGTATCAAAATTAAAAATAGTAGTAAAACCAGTTCCATCAGGCTTAATTTTAAATATAGTCCCATTATTGTTTGTACCACCTTGCTTATTTGTACCGTATAGATATGTACCATCGAAATAAAGTCCATTCAAAGTGTGAGTAAAACCACCCGAGTTAAAACTATGGAGTGGGGTATATTGAGCGTTTAACGATGTGAAAGCAAATAATATGATAACAAATAATATTTTTTTCATTTTTATTTAATTCTATTTTGGACAAAAATACTTTTTTTCTAGATATAGTAATATTATACACCTAATTACCCCCTTGCAATAATCCTCTTCCTATGTTTCGTTCCCCACTTATGAAGTTCTCCAATTAATGGTTTTAAAGTTTTACCATAAGGCGTTAATTCGTACTCAACAGTAACAGGCAAGGTATCATAAACATGTCGACTTGCTAATTCGTTTATTTCTAACTCCTTTAATTCTTTAGATAACATTTTAGGTGTTAAACCCGGTATTTCTCTCTGAATTTGTTTGAACCTTTTTTTACCAAAGGTAAGCGACAAAATAATTTGCAGTTTCCACTTTCCACTTAAAATATCTAAGGCATCTTTTACAGGTAGTAATTGTTTAGTGCATTCAGTAGTTGATAAATGCGATGGGCATTTTCTTTTATCGTGTTCGCAAGACTCCATGTATACAGTTTTATGTCACAAATATACAACTAGCATTGCTTTCTTTTTCATAGTAGTATCCAAAAGTATACCGATATCATTTAGGAAAGTAGTATCAAAAGCATACCTAATTACCATAGCTTTGCGTTATTAACTTAAAAACAAAATTATATGTCAACAAAAACAAAACGTATCATTTCCATTGCTCTAATGATTATTCCTTCGCTAATGCTTATTATGAGTGCAGTAATGAAATTAATAGGAGCAGAACCAATAGTAACAGGATTAACAAAAGCCGGCCTAGGATCTTACATCAGCTTTTTAGGAGTTATTGAATTATTATCTGTTGCATTATTTCTATTTCCAAAAACTTATAAAATAGGTTTTTTACTTATCTGTTCTTATCTCGGAGGAGCACTATCAATTGAGCTTGCTACAGCGCAACCTCCATCTGCTGCAATTTTTTTAACCATTGTTTGGATTGCTGTTTTCTTAAAAGACAAATTGATGTTTTTTAATACTGACAGTTCTGATGTTAAATAAATCAATTACAAAAAAGCCCTGAAATAACATCAGGGCTTTTTTTTATTTACAAAGTTTAAACCTTACCTTTATATGATGGCTTATTCTATTGTATACAACAAAGAAGTTACAAAATTTTTAGCAGGAAAGTCTGAACATACTTTACTGTTACTTAACCATTTTGTAAATGAATTTTCGAAAATTGGAGAAATAAAAATAGAAGCTACTAAAACCATGATTGGTATTAGCAATAACAACAAACGAATTGCCTGGATAACACAATTAGGAAAAAATTTTATACATGTGGTATTCCCTTTTAAACAATTATATGAAGACAATTTATGTTTTCAGAAAATAGGACAGGTTCCCGGGCAAAATCAGTATAACCATCATTTTAGAATGCTACAAATACAAGATTTGAATGACGAAGTTTTAAAGTTTATGAAACTGGCTTATAAAGAAGAAAATAATTTCATGTAACTTATTTAAACTTAAACTCAAATGTAGTTCCTTTATAGCCATTTATATCAACACTCGCATCAATTTGCTCTGCTAATAAATCAATTAATTGCAATCCAAAACTAGCAGTATTTTTTTTGCTAGAACTTTTGTAAATACCAACTCCGTCATCAGAAATAGTTAAAATGTTTTTTGAATACGCTATCGTTATTTCTCCCTTATTATTTTTGAAGGCATACTTAAATGAATTACTAAACAATTCATTCATGATTAAGCCAACAGGAATCATTTTATCGATCTCGAAATAAAAATCCTTAGGAACTTTAAGTTTCAATTTTACACCCTGCTTGCTATAAGAGTTTTGTAATTTTTCAAATAATGATTTGGCATAATGAGCAAAATTTATCTTACTTAAATCAGAATTGGCATATAACATCTCATGTATTAAAGCCATTGACACTATTCGATTTTGACTTTCTTCAACTAAATTCAAAAATTTACTATCGTTAGATTTATCAGCGTGCAGTTTTAGTAAACTCGAAATAATCTGCAAATTATTTTTTACGCGATGATGTATTTCTCTTAAAAGTGTTTCTTTTTCTTTTAGCGTATTGCTTATTTTTTCTTCCGTTTTTTTTCTCTCAAAAAACAATGGAACGTCGTACTTGGTTTTTTGTTTTATTTTTTGTTCCTCTTTACTTAAGTATTCTCCAATTTTATGTGGAGGCGCCATTACAAAAGTGCAATGTTTATCTCCTTTTGCCCGACATGAAATTTCAACAGCAGTTAATTCAATACCAAAACTTTCTTCACACCAACCAGATGAATATCCTGCATTCATTGAACACACAGGGAAATTAGTTCGCTCATTTGATTTAATCCATGAATCAGCTTCGAAAGAAAAGGGATGATTATACTTTAAATAAAAATTCTCATCCGGACTTGGTCTACTTTCGGGTAAAATCTCTACAAAAGCCCAACCTGTATAAGCAAAATGAATTGGTCCTGCAGATAGTTTTGAAAGAGGGTCTTTTAACTTCATTTTTTTATGAAAGTTTTTACCATCCTCTATTCCAATTAAGTGCGCAAAATCAAACAATAAATTGCGTCCAATTTTAACCGCCTCCTCTTTAGGTCTGTCTGAATATAAATTTAAAATATTTTTGAAAAAATCGTTCGCTAACGATTCGGCTCTCATTAACACATAACGCTGCCCATTCACTTCTATTTTAGATAGACTTGGATCAGCATTAAATGTTTGGAAATAACTTTTTACAATTTCAGAAACCTTATCAAAAAGTGGTGCAATTTCTGAGGGAGTTTTAACCGTTTTTTTTGAAGTATAGAAAATATCCTTCTTTTTTTTCAGAAGAGCGTTTTCTTTCTCCAACTCTTTTATGCGCTTCTTTAAAGTTTTTATATCTTCTATTTTCTTCATCAAAGCGCCCGATTATGTTTAATATACGTGCTGACCTCCGTTAATACTATAATTGGCTCCTGTTATAAAACTTGTTTCTTCGCTTGCCAAAAAGGACACTAAATGAGCAACTTCATGAGTCCCTCCCAAACGTCCCATTGGTACTTGAGCTACAATTTGATTAAGCACTTTTTCGGGAACTGCCATTACCATATCTGTACCAATATAACCCGGAGAAATAGTATTAACTGTAATGCCATACTTTGCAACTTCCATTGCTAGTGACTTTGTAAAACCATGCATACCTGCTTTAGCTGCCGAATAATTAGTTTGACCAAATTGTCCACGTTGACCGTTAACAGATGAAATATTAATAATTCTTCCAAAATTTCGATCAATCATTCCTTGAATAACTTGTCGGGTGCAATTAAATACTGAGTTTAAATTTGTATTAATAACCGCATGCCAGTCTTCCGGTTTCATGTTTATTAATCGCCCATCACGAGTAATGCCGGCATTGTTAACTAATGTATCAATATGCCCGTATTTTGCTTCGATGGCAGAAATCATTTTACCTGTACTTTCATAATCACTTACATCTCCATAAAACAATTCGATATCAAATCCCTCAGATTTCATCTGAGCCATCCACTTATCAGCTTTTTCTTTGGTGTGATAATTACCAACAACTGTGTAACCATCTTTATATAATTCTTTACACATAGCAGTTCCTAAACCACCTGTTGCTCCAGTAATTAATACGGTTCGTTTATTTGATTTTTCCATGAGACTAGTTTTATTAAAGTGCAGAATTAAGGAATTTCAATTCGGTAAATGTTATGTAATTATTAAAATATGGTAAACTATATTTTCTCAACATTCATAACTGTAGCTTCGCCACTAGTACAAACATTTCCTGTTGTTTTATCCTTAATTAAAGTTTCGATAACGGCACGATGCTTATCTTTTAAAACTTCTCTTACCGTAAAAACAGCTTCATATTCTACTTCCACATACATGGGTTTTAGGAAACTCAAGGATTGTTTTAAATATATTGTTCCTTCGCCCGGAAATAATACACCAAATACTTTGCTAAATAACGCTGCACCTAGCATACCGTGCATAATTGGTTTTTTGAACATTGTTTTTGCTGCAAAATCAGCATCAATATGTACAGGATTTTTATCTCCTGTTACTTCTGCAAAACGATTTACTTCGTCTTGTGTAAATTTAAAGTCATGTGTGTAGGTTTGTCCAGTTTCTATCATAGGGCTTAGTTTTTAGTAATTTTCAAAAAAAAATATCACAATGTCAAGTTTTATAAAACTTATTTCGATTTAGACCAACTAAATAAATTTTACGACAATTTAACACAAAAATAATACGAATTTACTTGACACGTATCGGAAAAAATGACGACATTTGCAGCGAAATTTAAAACAAGTCCTTAAAATATTGATTTTCAGGCTTTAAGACGAATTTACTAAATTATATATATCAAATAAGTTCAAAAAATGAAAACAAACAACCCAATTATCGACAACATGATGGATGCTCAGGCTAATGCAATGAACACTTGGATGGATTCTGCAAAGAAATTTCAATCAGCATTTGCTAATGGCAACTTTATGACTGAGAGTCAATCCATCTATAAAGATATGATGGAAAAACAAGCTGCTATGTTTAGCGGTATGAATGCTAATAACAATAACCCTTTTGGATCAAATCCATTTATGAATAATAACTCAAAACCTGAGGAATTCTTAAAAAACTGGTATAACCAACAAATGAATGCTATGAAACAAATGACAGATTTCAACCAAAGCATTTACAACTCAATGGTTAACTACGGTAAAAATGTAAATGATTACAATAATAGCTTTGCTACTATGAATAATGCGTGGACAAACATTTACAACAGCTGGATGAACACAATTAATACTTCATACGATACATTCTCTCAAAATATTAAAAATCCATTTAATGCAGACATGTTTAAAAACATGTTTGAGGGTGGACAAATGTATATGAAAGTGCAAGAAATGTTTCAACCAATGATGACTGCTATTAAAAACTCTGATTTTAGCGCAGAGACTTGGAAAAACATTTACTCTCAAGAAAATTACAAAAAAATGACTGAACAAATTTTCGGTTCATTTTTTAATAATGCTTCTTTAAAAGAGGTATTTGATAATGCTACTAAGCAAATGCATAATTTCTTTGTTAATCAAAACGGATTAGGAAAAGAATATTACGAGCAAATGAAAAATATGTCTGCTCAATTCCCTGAATTATTTTCTGGTGACTCTGAGCATATGAAAGATTTATATGCTAAAATGAATAATGTATTTGGTAAAACATTTGAACCATTATTAAAATTAGCTAATCCAGGAAAAGAGAAAGAAAACGTTGAAGCTACGATTGCTTTATTAGATAAAGTAACTGAATATAGCATTAAACAAGCTGAGTTACAATCTCAATTGTATAAAACAATGCAAACTTCAATGGAAGAGTTAGCAAAAGAAACTCAAGAAAAATATAAAAACATGCAAGCTGGCAACTTTACAATGCCAACTCCAACCGAATTATATAACGAGTGGGTTAAAACTAACGAAAAAATGTTTTCTGAATTATTTGCTACTGACGAGTTTAGCAAGGTAAAAGCTGAAGCATTAAACTTAAGCATGGATGTAAAAAAACATTTCGAGAAACAATTTGAAAATGTATTTGAGCAATATCCAATTGCATTTAAGAGCGAGCTAGAAGAAATTTACAAAACTATGCACGATCTTAAAAAAACAGTAAAAGATTTACAAACTAAATTAGCTATGCAAAATGCTGCTTCAGTAGAGTTATTTGAAGAGGGAGCCGGAGCTAAAGCAAAAAAGAAATAAATCACTTGTGTTCATAGCACAATAATAGGAAGGGCTGCCAATGTGTTTGTGGGCAGCCTTTTTTTAATTTGATTTTTTATAAAATAAAAACATTGTATCTTAACGGAATATAAAAAAGTTCTATGGAAAAAAAGTTAGTTGAAGAAATGCAAAATATGAGCTCGAAATTAATGAAGAGCTATGAAACTTTTAGTGAAATAAAAGAAGTAGATATTGCTACTTCTCCTAAAACAGCTGTATATAGTGAAGATAAGCTAACGCTTTACAGATATGACAGAGCGACTGAGCCGAGCTACAAAACGCCTGTATTAATTGTATACGCCTTAGTAAACACCTATAAAATGCTAGATATACAACCTGACAGAAGTTACATCAGAAACTTACTTGACGCAGGATTAGATGTGTATTTAATTGACTGGGGAAATCCTACAAAGGTTGATAAATATTTAAGCATTGATGATTATGTAAATACATACATTAATAACTGTGTTGATTTTATTAGAAAGAAAAACAGAATTGAAAAAATCAATATCTTAAGTATTTGCCAAGGAGGTACATTAAGTGTTATCTATAGTTCACTATATCCAAACAAGGTGAAAAATTTAGTAACACATGTTACACCTATTGATTTTAGCACTAACGATGGTTTATTATTCCGTTGGAGTAAGGACATGGACTTTGATAAAATTGTGGAAGGTTTTGGTGGTTTAATTCCTGGAGACTTTTTAAATCAAGGTTTTGATATGTTGAAACCTATGATGAAGTTACAAAAACAGCAAACTTTAACCAACTCATTAGACGATAAAGATAAGCTGATGAATTTTTTACGCATGGAAAAATGGATTAGCGAGAGCCCAGACCAAGCAGGACAATGTTTTAAAGAGTTTATGAAAGATTTATATCAAGAAAACAAATTGATTAAAGGAGAATTAGAAGTTGGTGGTAAAAAAGTAAACTTAAAAAACTTAACCAGCAACTTATTAAACATATATGCTACTGAAGACCACTTAGTACCTCCTGCAGCTACTATTCCTTTGAACGATTACGTAGGAAGTAAAGATAAAGAGCTGTACAGTTTTAAAGGCGGGCACATTGGAGTGTTTGTGGGAAGCAAATCTCAAAAAGAATTAGCCCCTGCTGTAACCAATTGGTTAAAGAAGAGAGACTAATAATTTATAACAACAAACTAAATCCCCTTCAAAAAATTGGAGGGGATTTATATTTTAAAATTTATCATAACGGTAAATTATTTTTCAATTATGAAATCAAAGCAACATAAAAATCGTATCATCTTTCAAATACCTGTAATGCCAGTTATTTACAGTTTAATCATTCCAATTGTTGTTTTAGATATTTGGGTTGAAATTTATCACCGCATTTGCTTTTGGGCTTACGGTATACCATATGTAAAAAGAAGCGAATACATAAAAATAGACCGACATAAATTATCCTACTTGGATGCTTTTGAAAAACTTAACTGTATGTATTGTGGCTATGTAAATGGTTTATTGCATTATGTTTCAACCATTGCCGGAGAAACCGAAAAATATTGGTGCGGCATAAAACATCAACAAGATCCAAACTTTCATGCTCCGGCACACCATAAAGACTTTTTGGAGTATGGAGATGCCGAAGCATACAGAAAACTTTAAAAATAATTTATCTTATTATAATTTATCATAAGAATGAATATCCTGTAAATTAATGGATATACTTCCATCTTTATGGGGCATTTGTTTCATTGGAACAAATTTTGCGTTCCAAATTATTTCAGAAGCCTTGTATGACATTCGGGAATATACTGTTTGAAAATAGGTATCCGTAATTGATTTAATTAAAATAATGAACTCAGCATCTCTATGCTTTAAATCATGTTCGGTCAAGCCTTGCAAAGGACTTTTATCATCTATTGGATGAACCACTGTCCAAGTAAAAGGTAATAAATTTAATTTACTTCTTTCAAGCTCTAAAAAATGAAAATCACGACGTTGAGTATCAGGATTATTAATCGCTAAAATAACTTGACATTCGGTTTCTATTAATTCGTTTTGTTTTTTATTTGCTACCCTAAACATAAAACCTGTAATATCTCTATAAGGAGCAACTACCGCTCCATTACTATATTGCAAGTCTGCTTTAGGTTTAGAAAAACGACCATATAAAATACCGGTAACAAGTGCAAATCCCATTAAACCCAGCATCGACTCAATAGAAGATACTGTACTAGTAAAAACACTATTAGGATATATATGACCATAACCTACTGTGGTTAGAGTTTGAGCGCTAAAGAAAAACAATTGATAAAATTTTTCAGAACCGGAACCTACATCCATGCCTCCAAACGTATCGGCTCCAATTAAAAAATAAACAATTGCAAATAATGTATTTACAACTACATAACTCACAAAAACAAGCACAAAAAATTGCGTCCATGTAATACCCAGTAACCAATGGTATAAATCAAAACCAATGTGCTTATCAGAGACCTTTCGTTTAACATTAACGGTGCCATCTTGATTTAAAAAACGTACAGATTCATTGTAGTTTTTGGTACCAAAACCAATTTCTGCACTTTCTCTTTTATTTTTGTTAAAAGCTTCTTTAATCATACCTTTGCATAATGAAATCTAAAGGTAATTATTATTGGGCATTATTAATTATACCTACCATTTTTGTTGGCTGGTATTTTTTTAACAAAATCGAACAAAAGCCACTACGACTTCTTCCATATTATGGTCAAAAAAACAGTATGAAAGATGGAGACACTTCATATCATACCGTTAAACCTTTTATGTTTACTAACCAGTACAATGAAAAAGTAACTGAAGAAACCGTGAAAGGAAAAATTTATGTCACTGACTTTTTCTTTACTACATGCCAGTCAATTTGCCCTATCATGAGCGGTGAATTAGAAAGAGTGTACAAACAATTTTCAAACAGGGAAGATATTTTAATTCTCTCACATACTGTTTCTCCTGAAGAAGATTCAGTAAATGTGTTAATGGAATATGCCAAATTACATGGAGTGAAAGATAAAAAATGGCTGTTTTTAACTGGTGAAAAAAAGCATTTGTATGATATGGCACGAACTAGTTATTTATTAAATGCAGAGGAAGGAAATGGTGATGAAAATGATTTTATACATACTCAAAACTTTGCACTAGTAGATAAAGAAAGGCATTTAAGAGGATTTTATGATGGAACAGATAGTTTAGAAGTATCAAGATTAATTACAGATATAAACTTATTATTAGAAGAATATGCGTATAAAGCTAAACATCAATAAATTATTGTTAATAGCCGTCTTCTTTATGTCACTTTCCTCAAAAAGTCAAACTGTGGCAGTATATAAAATAAATGACCTACTAAAACGTATTCATAATAACAGTGACACCACCTATATTGTCAACTTTTGGGCAACATGGTGCAAACCATGTGTAGCAGAATTACCTGAGTTTGAAAAAATACATAAGGAGTCTAAAGACCTAAAAGTAAAAGTACTTTTAGTGAGCATGGATTTTAAAGAAGAGCTTGATAAGAAACTAAAAGACTTTTTAAGTAAAAATAAATATACTGCCGAAGTGGTTTTACTGGATGAAATAAATGGGAATGATTTTATCAATAAAATATCCGAACAATGGAGCGGTGCTATTCCTGCAACATTAATTACCAGAAAAAACAAATTAAAAACTGTCTTTCATGAGGGTAAAATGACTTATGAAATGCTTGAGAAAGCTGTTTCTGAAAAATAAATTCTTAATTGCTTTGTTTTATCACTTTCTGAGTGATTAAATTCTTTTCTGTTTTAAATCTTAAAAAATAAATGCCATCATTTAACTCTGATAGATCTACAGATTCAACAGAAGGCTCTCCAATTTGAGTTTTTAAAACTTGTGCTTGTATATTCAAAACTTCAATTTTGGAAATTGGTTCAATACAATAAATTGTTACAAGCCCTTTTGATGGGTTTGGGTAAATAGTAAAAAAAGTATCTTCTAAATTTTCTATTCCAGTAACCACATTTGAGAAAAAGAACGTCCAGCAATCAGCAAATAAATTGTTTCGTTTAGGAACGTCGTATACTGTTTCTAAAGGAAATCCAAAATAAACTAATTTTCCGTTAACTGTTCCTGAAGGAAACATTCCTGAAAAATAAACGGCCGAAGTGCTAGTGGTATTATTTGTATACCTGAGAGCAGAAACTCCACCATTAAAAGGGACAATCACATCCGGATAATCAACATTGTAAGTACCATGATTTCCATTGTCAAAATAAATGGTGTCTGCTAAATTAAAAATACTGTTACTTGTTTCGTTAATACTTTTATACCAAGTAGAGGCTTGACTATTAGGAGCATCAAACGCATATGTTGCTTTCAAATAATTAGAAATAAAAGCTTTGTCAGTCACAGTTCCACTATTATCCAAATCCCATGCTATTTCGGAACCACTTACTAATAGTTTACCTCCTTGTTTTAAATAATTGCTTACTAAAGTTTGTTCGGTTGAACTGAATGTTTCATTTACTGTACTTTCTTTTCCTAATATCCAATCTACGCTTTTGTAAGTAGATAAATTAATTAAAGCATCTTGAAGCGCTTCATTAGTAGCCGTCGAAAAATTATGGCCACCGGCATATAAAGAACTACCGTGTTGTCTTATAAAATCAAGTGTATTTCCGGTAACCGCTCTGTCAAAACCATTTACCACTAACATACTATCTTGATAATTGCAAGGCACAGCCCCAAGTAATTCGCTGGTAGATGATGTAATAGAATAGGTTGAATTGTATGCCGCTATCTTAATATAGTAAACTTGATTTGGAGTTAATCCCGTTAATAATAAATTGCTTTTGTTTAAGATTACAGGAGCACTAAAAGTAATACCATTTGTGCTTGTATATATTTTGTAATGCGTTGCATTTCCATCATTCTTTACTTTTACTTCCAAAGTATTATTGGCTTTATTAATCACAGCAAAAGATTTTGGAGTGGCTAAAGAGGTAATAGGATTTCCATATGGGTATTCCGGAGGATTAATAACACCTTCATCACTTAACAAAGAATTTAAAGTAGATGATTGCAAAATCGCTTTAACAGTTGTTGGTGTTCCATTGTACATAACATCGTTTTGTACTAATCGTATTCCATGACTATAATCCATATAAGTATCAGCATGAACATTACTTAAAGGTTGTATCGGATTACCAACACTTGTGTGCCAACCATAAATAACCACACGATTAGCCGTAGTATAAATTTGATTTGAAATCACCACATCTTTTTTGTCGCCTCCGGTTAGAGTGCCTAATGGATAAGTGCCTAAAAAACTATTTCGTTGTGTTTTAACCATGCCATTGTGCTGATCGAAAGCTTGAACTGTGGTCATGGTTCCACTAGCCGGGATAGTAAGTGGGGACAGTTTTAATGCAGATTGAGCATAAATATCATTTACCATTTTACGAGTAGGTAAAGTACAACCTATTGAATCAGCAATCTTAGTAGCAACAATTGGCGACATAGGACACAGAAAATAATTTGTATCGCAGCCAATAGCTAAATAATCAGGAATAACATAATACGTAACGCTTTGATTAGTGCCACTGATAACCGCAGTTGATGTTACTGGAGATAATATTCTATAAAAATTGGGCACGTTTCCATTAATCACCTCTTGTAATATTAAATTTTCACGTAATGTAAATGACAAAGGTGTAATAGCAGCAATAAATTGAGTGCCATTCATAGCGTTTACCTGACGAGGAGGAAGGTTTAATGTTTGTGCTGATACAGATATAGAAAATGGGATTAGGATAAAAAGAAAAATTCTCATGAGATAATAAGAAAAAGTATAAATAAAGGTAAGATTTTTTTCGTAAATCAGATGTAGATATTATCTTTACCCAACTATGGCATTAATCGTAAAAACATCACAACTACCAAATTCGGGCAAAGGTTTATTTACCACAACGGCAATAAAAAAAGGCACACGTATTATTGAGTATCTAGGCGAAATTATCGACTGGAAAGAATATGAAAAACGTGTTGAAAGAGATGAGGATGGCTATTTATTTTTCATAAATAAAAAACATTGTATTGATGCATGGAACACTCCTCAGCACAAGGCCAGATATGCAAATGATGCTGCTGGATTAGGCAGAGTAAAAGGATTAAAGAATAACTGTGTATATGAAACCGAAGGTAATAGATGCTGGATTTTAAGTACCAAAGACATAAAAGCAGGAGAAGAAATTTTTGTTAGCTATACCAAAGAATACTGGGATTGCGTTCGCTACAATATTAGTATTGGTAGAGGCAGAAAATAATGCAAGATCTAGATAAAATATCCCATGTATATATTTTGTCATTTGAAAGATCGGGCAGTACATTATTGTCTTCAATGCTTAATGCACACCCAAACATTATAACTGCGAATGAAGAACCATTTGCATACTTCTTATACAAAAAATATAAAAAATATAAAAATTGGGATAAAACAATTGTTTTGAGGTATGTAGATGACTTTTATTTTTTTTGGGAAAATAAATTCAATGAACAATTTGGCACAAAGGATCAATTATTAAATTCTCTATTAGCCTTTCCTAAATTAAATGTCGAGAAAGCTATCAAACTTACATATTTAAATTTTTTTCCTCAAAAAAATAAAGACAATGTAACTACAATAATAGATAAGCAAATTAGACATCATTATATATTAAAAGATTTGCAACTACAATTTCCAGCGGCGAAATTTATTGTTTTAGTCAGAGATCCCAGAGATACGGTAGCCATTAAATTAAACAGGGCCAGAAAGGCTAAAACTAGGCAAGATGTATATTCCGCCAGTGTAAATTGGAATTATGTTTTTAAAACAATTATACAAGATACAAAAAAAGTACCCAAGGATAAAATACACTATGTTAAATATGAAAATTTGGTAATAAATACAGAAGAAGAATTAAAAAAAATAAGTGAATTTTTAAATATTGACTACGATTCAAATACATTAAATTTTAATGAAGGAATAAATAGTGAATATTTAAAATTCACTGAATCTAGCAAGCAACTTTTCGACAAAATTCATTCGAGTTTAAAAACAAAAGTAAATGCTAATAAGGTAGGAATTTGGGAAAAAGATCTCAGTGAAACACAGGCCGAGATAGTGACGAATATATGTGGTGAAGTTGCCTATAAATATGGCTACGAAACAAAAACTACTAATTCAATCCGATTTAATAAAAGCTATATAAGAGCTATGTTTTTTTTGAATAAAAAAAACATATTAACTAAAATTTACAACTTATTAATTATTTACAAGGCATTTTCATTTTTGAAACCTATAAATAAAGTCAGTGATTTACCTGGATAACAATTAGACTAGTAAATTTGAATTTTTAACAGTATATTTATTACATGGATTTTTCAAAACTTGATAAAATAAAGATTCATTTTATTATTGGTCCTGGAAGAAGTGGTACAACTTTATTGGCAATGATTTTTAATAATCATAAGGATTGTATTTCTGCACCAGAAATAAAACACTTTATATACTTCTATAATAAATATAGAAATGTTACAACTATATCCCAGGAATTAATTAATGACCTCATAAAATACTTCAAAATAATTGATTCTTCAAAAAACAACAATTACTTCGACACAAATTGTAACAATATACTTAAAGATATTAAAGTTGGAGATAATATTACCTACTCTCAACTAACGAAATTTTTATATATAAGCCTTTATCAATCAAAAAGAGATTTAGATTCCATATCATTTATTATTGATAAAAACCCTTTCTATACTTTTCACACAGAAAAAATCAAAACTATTTTTCCTGACGCAAAATTTGTAACCATACTTCGCGACTATCGATCATATGTCTTATCTAATCGTCAAAGTCAAAACCCTTTTATAAGTGTTAAATCTCTTGGTTATTATTGCGCAGCATGGAATTTTCACATTGATAAATTATTAGAGATTAAACAAAAAATGAATAATGAAATCTTCATAATAAAATATGAAGACTTCGTTTTAAATAAAGAGGAGCAAATGCAAAAAGTTTTAAACTTTTTGAATATACCATATGATAACGAGGCCTTTAAATTTAATGAAAAATTAAAGGAGAAAATAGCCAATACTAAAATTCCTGATAAAATCCATGCAAGGGCAATCAAAACAAATACTGATTTAATGAAACCCGTTAACAGTGATAGAGTTGCTGCATGGAAAAAAGAGTTTAGTAACTCAGAAATACAGTGCATTGAAACACTTTCAGGAAGTAGAGGAATTCTTTTTGATTACTTCCCAAGCACAAACCCAAACATTATCTCAAGATTATACTACAAAACAATTAGTTTACCTGGATATATAAGAGTATTTATTTTTTATCTATTAAATTCACCCAAAATACATCACTACTTAAATGAAGTTCGAAAAGCGAAATTCGAGAACAAAATAAGACAATAAAAAATTATTTCTTAATATACCTATAAATAGTATTTCTAATAGGAATAGCAATATAAGCAAATGGATAAAGCATTTTAGCTGCAGAAATCTGAACCCAAAGAGGTGATTTTGCAAGTATGGGAATGTTTTGTGACCACCTTTGTAAAAATAGAGAGGTAATAACAGTTGCACAAATCTTTTTTTTCCTTTCTGTATATTCCTCTCTAACTATATCAAATAAAAAAATAAATCTGTTTTCATCCGATAAATTAATTGCCTCATGATTAAGAGCATCCGTAAATACAATTAACTCACCATCTTCCCAACTCCTCCATTCCTCTTTTACCCTAAAACCACAAAGTGGCATTTTTGCAGGAATACTTAAACCTAAATGACATCTAAAAATACCATTTGTGTCGCCACAATGTGGGATAATATGGCCTTTGGGCTCTAATAAGTTAAATGATGCAGATACTAAAGACGGTATAGATTGAATAATTTTTAATGTTTGAGGGAAATATTTATGGTTTTCATAAATTTCAATATTCCATGTTTTTAAAGAAATAGTTTTCCAACTGTTTTTTGATGCAACCATGGATTCGTTAAAATAACTTTCTAATTGATGAGATTTTAAATACATTAACAACTCATCTTTTATTACCGAATAATTATTTAAGATAATCTTACTAAAATCATAATCACTAGGATTGAAGAATGCTGGTTCGGATCCATTGTAATTTGTCCTGTCATAAATACTAAACCAAAGTTTTTCCATGTCAAAAAAGATAAATAATAATAAGAGTGAAAGTAAAAAAATTAATAGAAACAAAATAATAACAAGCTAAAATAACAAGCTGATTAATATCAAATAATAAAAACAGATTTAAATTCTATTTACAAAATAGTATATTTACATAACATGAATTTAGATGAAATTTTAAAAGATACTAGTTTTAAAAATTATATCAATGATATTTACTCTATTGATACTAAAGGATATCCTTTCTTAAGTTATGTTGGCATTAACTTTAATAGAAATAGTATTTTAAACTACAAATTTTATTTTTCATTTTTTAATCGTCTAAATGATCAAGAGATTCAAAAAGCACTTCCTGTAAAAAATCTGTCAAAATTTAAAGATTTTTATAATATCTGGCAGGAAAGTAAAAAATACGAGTCGTTACATCAAGGAGCTACATTTGCTTTAAAAATTGAACCTAATTTAATCCTCACCCATTACTTTCATTTACGCTCTAATAAATTTAATAATATAAATTCAAATTACTTCAATAAAATAATTACAAAACCTATAAAAAATTCAGGGATCTGTTATGAGTATAAAAGAGACCAGATTTACATTAAAAATTATTTTTACTACAGTGACAAAGATTGCATTAATGATCTATCGAAAAAATTTAAACTTTCGAATTCAATGTTTGACGTCAACAAAATTGATGAAATTGAATGTGTAGAAACCTTAAATAAACAAAAAATAGACTTAATAACCACGGATCAACATTTCATTGAAGAGTTTTTGAAACAAACAACCACAAATAGCATTAAACAATATTTTTTAGAATTTGCTAAAAAATCAAATTTCCTGATGTATTCGCCAGGAATAGACTCCAATGGAGAAGTTTGTTCTATTTACTTTATTGATAAAAATTGTTCAAATGATTTTATTCCGTTTGATGGAGTTAAATCCTTTATTTCAGATAATGTTTAGATATTATAATTTAAGTGCCCTTTGTTTAAATGTGTTAAATATTCATCTAATAATAGTTGATTTGAATTGCTTTGAAACATTGTTAGCTTATCCTTAATGCATCTATTTATATTGCCAACGTCCAATATTTTTCTGGTAATTTCTTCTTGATATTTCATTGAAACATTGGATTTGGTGTTTCCTGTAGCAATAGATTCAATACAAACCTTAGCGCTAATCATGGCTGTATCTATACCGTGCCCTATCAATGGATCAATTAGTCCTGCGGCATCTCCTATTAAAAAGCAACCATCTCTGCTGATACTGGAGGCCGTTTTAGTAAAAGGTAACTGCCAAAAGTTAATTTGCTTATCCTGAATATCAACTTCTAGAAAGCGCATAACATATTGCTTATGTCTAATTTTCAAATTTTCATCATGTCTATCAAATAATATTGTGCCAACATTCACTTCATCTTTATTTACCTTAAAAATCCAAAAATATCCAGGAGTAACATCCTTTAAATATTTAATACTAAACATTGGTAATTCTTTATGAATTGGTAAATAACTTCTACAAGCAATAGCATAGTCATTCATTTTTGGAAAATCAGCTAATCTTCTAATTTTTGATGACGCTCCATCGGCTCCAACAACGTATTTACAATTAACTTCGTACACCTCATTTTGCCATTCAAAAAACAATCCTGAAATCTCCAAATTGGTTTTTATTAAAGAAATTGGTTTAGCATTTTGCAATACGAGAACAGCTTTGTTAGTTTTAGTATATAAGTAATTATCAAATACACTTCTTTTGCAATTAAACACAGATGTGGGGACTTCTAATTTTTCTTCTTCAGAGTAAAAATTTACTTTTGTAACCAAACAATAATCACTACTGTGAATGTCATTAAAACTTAAATTTAGTTCATTCAAAATGGTTTCACATACTGGCATAAAAGCATCTCCACATATTTTATCTCTCGGAAATGATGCTTTATCAATTACCAAACAACTTAAATTATATTTGTGAGCATATAAAGCTGCCGTGCATCCCGCAGGACCAGCACCTACAATAACAATATCATAATATTTTTTAATCAATCTAATTAATTAAAAAAAATGGATCAAAATCAATAGTAAAAGTAATACGTGTATCTGATGAGGCATTAAAACTAGAATGCTCTAGTGAATAATCAAATAACAAAGCGTCACCTTTAAATTGTAAAGACGTTTCTTGCCCATTCACATTAAAAAAACAAGGCTTATCTAAATCATTAAGTAATAAATGAAATATGTTGTTTTTCATTTGATGTTTATGTGGCATTGTTTTAGCTTGAGAATCAAGCCTCATAAAGGAAGCAAAATTAAGATTGGGGACTGTTTTTAATAATTCATATGTTTTAGGAAAATGTTCTTTTACATTATACCAATTTATCGGGTAACCCATCTTGTACAAAGGGAATGCCCCCCAAATCCCTTCTCTTGCTTCATATCCGATATCGTCGGGATGAAATCTATTATCCTTAATCCAATAATCAACGTGGTTGAAGATTGTAGGATTTACATCATTAACAAATAAATGTAAATCTTTTAACGATGTATTTGCTTGCTCAAACTCATCTGAAATAGTATTTATATTATCTACAAACTTATTTAAGAAAGGATACTGTGTATAGTCTATAAACATATGATTTTTGACATATACACAAATATATAACTTTTATCATATGAGAAAAATGATAAAGTTCATTAATTTTGTACTAAATACATTTATTATGAGCTTTACTGAAAAAAACCCTAAGTGGTTCTATAGCATCGAAGAAACTCCTGAGTTAAAAATTCTAGAAGACAACTATCATACTATTTTAGAAGAGTTGAATCAGTTGCGAAAAAACTCTGAAAATGGATATTGGCTGGATACATTTCCAACATACCTACACCCTGATAGTAAAAATAAATGGAAAGTATTTACATTTCAATTTTTCGGGATTAAACATCCATTAAATGCAAAAGCATGTCCTAAGACATATGCTATACTTCAACAAATACCTAGTTTGGTATCTGCTGATTTTTCCTATTTGCCCGCTCATACAAAAATATTACCTCATAAAGGATTCAGTAGAATGGTGCTAAGAGCCCATTTAGGTTTAATTGTTCCTGAAAATTGTTTTATAAGGGTTGGTGAAGAAACACATACATGGAAAGAAGGAAAGATGCTCATCTTTGATGACTCATTTGACCATGAAGCATGGAATGATAGTGATGAGGATAGATTTGTATTAATGCTTGATATAGCTAGTCCAAACTGGGAATATAGTGCGAAAGATATCTGTAAATATAAAATTGATCATTTGGAAGACAAATTCATGTTAAGCCTCTTTCCAAAAGAAAAATGGTTGCATTTTTCAGAGAAAGGAGAGTTTGATGTTTTTCCTAGTACGATGTAATTTTATTATTTCTTATATAATTATTTATTTCGTCTGTTTGTAAATTACTTTCATCTGCAAATAATTTAAATTCTGAAACTCCGCCTGATAAAATATTAGCGGCTCTTATTAATTTTTGACAATGATTGTGAAATTTTTGTTTTGATAAAAATAATTTATAAAAATTCTTATCCTCCAATTTATCAATAATTTCATAACCCAAATGTAAATTAAAATCAATTGCCCTTTTATTGTCACATGCTACTGTTGCTATTGATGCCTCTCCCGATTGAAAAACATCAAAAATTGCTTGCAACATAGTTAAAGATGCAAATACTGGAATTGATGATTCCCAATAGCTCTTATCCCAAATAAAGATACCACCTTCTGCCACTCTAGTTACAGAAGACTCTTTGCAATTAATCAATCCTATTTTTCTATGTTCGTGTTCAATTATAAAATAATAATTTTCCTTATTATTAATTTTTTGATACCACTTTTTTTGCATTATAGGTGTGATATAATCTTTAAATTGCATCATATTTCTTATAAAAGGCTGATTTCTCCAGTAGCGAACTAACTCTAAGTCTTGTTCTGTAATTCTTTTGTACTTTAAACCATACTGCTCTACTATCATATCTTTTCTTTGATACTATATGATGGTTTTTTATTCGATAACGAAATTAGATTACCTAAATACTCACCTATTATTCCTAAACTAAAGGTTATAATACCTGTACTAAAAAGTATAGTTACCATAAGCGATGTATAACCCATAGGAGTTTTATATACAATTTTTCTAAAAATAAAATACATAGCCATAAGAATACTGATTATGTATATATAAAATCCAATTATTCTGAGGATTTTTAATGGCATGGTGGAACTCAGAGTCATTACTCTTAATGATAATGTAAACAAAGTCCCCAAACGATAACCTGATACTTTTTTTAATGATTTATTAAAAGTTATCTTTTCATACCCAATACAATCTGTATACCACAAAACAATCTCATCAATAAAAAACAAAGAGCCATCATGATTCAATAAATTATCTTTTAATCCTTTATTAAATATTCTAAATGAACTACCCTCTCCTGCTTTTTTATTCTCTATCTGTGAGATTCTCTTGTAAATCTTAGTAATCAAAATCCTTAAAAAACCTTTTTTTATATTCGTAGGCATGCCATATACTAAATCATTGCCACTAGCCTTTATATTTTGGTAAAGCAGGATTATATCTTCTGGAGATTGCTCTAAGTCATCATCAATTGTCACGATATAATTAGCGTTTGCTATTTTTATTCCGCAATGGAGAGCATTATGTTGACCATAATTTTTATTAAAATTTACACCTGTAATATTTTCATTTGAAGATTTTAATTCACGAATTATACTCCAACTTCTATCATAACTAGCGTCATTAATTAAAATAATTTCATAGGAAACATTTATTTTTCTCAAAACATTAACAACTCTGTCTACAGTTTGCTTAAGGCAATGTTCTGCATTAAAAACTGGAATAATTATTGCCAATTCTTTTGTCATGATTCTATTTTTTGATAGCCTAAAGTTAATCCGCCATCCATTTTTATAACAGTACCTGTTATCCATTTTGAAGCACTGGAAAGCAAAAAGACTATGCTATTGGCTATATCTTTAGGCTCACCAATTCCTAATGGATAGGTGCTTGCATATTTTTTTGCATGCTCTTCATTAAGAGTAGACTTTAAAGTATTTTCGTAAATTTCGGTGTGAACCATTGCAGGAGAAATCGTATTTACTCTAATCCTTCTATTCACTACTTCTAAACCTAATGAACGAGCGTATGCTTCTAAGGCACCTTTTGAGCTAATATACAAAGCCCCTCCAAAATAACTATGCTGTGTACTAATAGTTGATATCAAAACGATAGAGGCATCGTTGTTTATTTTTTTCTGTTGCAGTAAATATGAATTAATTAAAACAACAGCATTGTAGTTAATAGAAAACATCTCCTCGATGTGTTTTGGCTGAATAAATTTTGCCGGAACAGGTTTAACAATGCCTGCACAATGAACAACACCATCAAGTGAAGGACATTGTTTAACAAAATCCATTAACTCATCCGCTTTAGATAAATCAGCCTGAATAATTTGATGTTTACCGTTTATGTTTAACTCACTAAATGTTTGATTTAATTTTTCAATATCTCTCCCATGTATAACAACATTGGCTCCCATATGAGAAGCAAGAATAGCAGTTGCTTTTCCTATTCCCGAACTAGCCCCGGTGATTAATATGGTTTTATTGGTTAATAAAAAATCTTGCATTTATATTTCAATTAAATCTGAACAATAAATTTCATCTGTCTTAAAAACACAGGATGCCCATGAAAATCCAACACCAAACCCTGACAATAACAAAGTATTATGTTTTTTCAATTGTTCTTTAATTTGAGTAACCATGGTTAATGGGATAGAAGCAGAACTCGTATTACCAAACTCTTTTATAGAGTATGGTACTTTTGAAATATCTAAAACTTTCAGCTTCTTTCTCACACTTTCATTAATCAATTTATTGGCTTGATGAAAAACGAAGAAATCAACATTCTCCTTTTCTATATTAGTAAACTTAAGTAGCTCATTAATATTGGGAGCAACTTCTTTAAGTGCAAAGTTGAAAATATCTATTCCATTTAAAATCAAATGTCTTCTGCTTCTTTTTATTCCTGGCTCTATCTCTTTTATTTCAAAAGTATCATCTCTTACTGTATTTCGTGCTGCACCATCCAATATCTTTATT
This sequence comes from Bacteroidia bacterium, assembly GCA_035439445.1. Classification (GTDB taxonomy): domain Bacteria; phylum Bacteroidota; class Bacteroidia; order B-17B0; family Aurantibacillaceae; genus UBA4416. The sequence goes on along the minus strand of DAORKG010000012.1, from coordinate 13,375 downwards.
GCATCTTCACCTCCTCCATCGCTTTGCAAATTAAAATAGATTGGTGTTGCATTCGGATTAAACTCAATGGCCGTTGCAGTTCCAGCATCACCAAACAATGGATAAGTGCTCTTATCCTCAATATATGTGGACAAAGTAGATTTATCTCCTACTAATAATAATCCTTTTTTAATTTGTCCTCCGGAAATAATACTTGAAATTAGCTGTAATCCATAAACATATCCAGAACATCCTAAACTCACATCAAAAGCCATAACATTCTTTGACAAACCTAAACGATGTTGTAGAATGATAGATGTGGCAGGTAAGAAATAATCAGGCGATTGAGAAACAAAAATCAAACAATCTATTTCTTCTTTCTTCCAATCTAAATCTTTAATTAATTTCTCAGCAGAATGATAACATAAATCGGATGTTGTAATTTCAAAAGGAGCCACTCTTCGTTCTTCAATTCCAACACTTTTCACGAACAAGTCGTGCTCCTCAGAAGAAAATAGAGCATAATCCTTTGTGAGTTCCTTTTTCTTTGGAACACAGGCAGCTATACCTTTAATACTTACATTATGTAAACTAAATAGAGCCAAATTTATGCTTGTTTTGAAACTACAATATCGTAGATGTCTTTAATCGTTTGAGAATTTTTTAAATTTTCGGCATTTAACTGCACGTCGTAATTAGCATCCACAAAAGCTATAATAATGAGAGCATACATCGAACTCCAGTTTTTTATTTCTCTGTAATTAGTATTTGGCGTAATTGTAGACGGATCAATGTCTTCAAATTCTGCTGCTAATTGGGATGTAAATTCTTCTATAGATACCATAAACTTTTTTTATAAATATACATGTTTTTAATAATTAATAATAGTTGCACCCCAACTATTTCCAATTCCAAAGCCAGCTAAAAGTATTTTCATTCCTTTTTTTAACACCCCTTTCTTTTCCGCATCATAAAGAGCAACTGGTATGGTAGATGAAACTGAATTACCGAAATCTTGAATGTTTAAAAATACTTTATCAGGAGTAAGTTTTAGTTTTTTTCTTATTATCTCAAGCATGAAATAACTGGCTTGATGAAATATAAAAAGGTCAATATCCTCAATCTTTAAATCATTTTTTTCTAAAATTTCATTTACCAGCTGAGGAACTTTTTTTGTTGCAAATAAAAATATATTAGTTCCATTCATTTTCATTTGTCCGCAAACTAAATTTGCTGGCACTCTAAAGTCTAATGATTGGGGAGGTCTAAACGCACTAGCTTCAACGTATAAATCTAAAGCACCATTTCCATCAGTGCCATAAACGAAATAAGTATCAGTCTTCGAGCTATCAAGTGTAATAAGAGATGCTGTTGCAATGTCACTGAAAATAGAACGAAGTTCCAAATCATCTTTAGCAATCACTTTTGTAGGAATATCTGCTGTTAAAAACAAAATCTTTTTTGCTATACCGGCCTTCAATAAACCATAAGCAATACCAACACCATAAACATAACCTGAGCAACCATAAGGCAAATCAAAACATCCTATACTAGTTGATAAACCTAGCCTATGCTGAATAATACAAGAACTTGCCGGAGCTATATAATCAAATCCTTCGCTACAAAATATTAAAAAATCTATTTCAGACTTATTAATATTGGTTTCACTAAATAATTTTTCGCCAGCATTTATAGCCATATCAGATGATAATTCATCCGGTGCCGAAATATAACGAGTATTAATATGTGTATTCTTGAAAACTTGTTCAGCTGGAATGTTAAAATCAGTTGCTAATTCAGTATTCGACAGCCTTTTATGAGGTAAATAAACTGATATATGATTAATCCTGGCAGACATACAAGTTGTGTAAATTTAATCAATGAATATCAATTTCAACCTATTTTCTACAATTTTTTAGTGCTAAAATTTACAAGAAAATTCACTCAATCAAACTATTAATTCAATAACTAACAACTCATTTTTTGTCTTTAAACAAAAAGTGTTGTATATTAGCACATAAATTAAAAATATTATAAATATGAAAAAGATTTTATCAATCACTTGTTTGGCAATTCTAATATTTTCCGGGAAGATGTATTCTCAATCAAATATCACTTGGAAAGTAAAGGATAATATTCAAAAAGGATACTTTAAATCGCGTACAACATTCGATGTTAGTTTTGATGGTTTCACAAGCAAAACAGAATCTGATAAGTTTTTTGAAAAATTAAAATCTAATCCTGAGGTAATTTCAGCTGTTTTATCAAATGTTGATTCGAAAGGTAATGGAGATGTTAAATTAACAATGAAGCAACCTCATGATAAGATGTATTACGTGGGATTAGCTCAAAAACTAGGGATTGCATATTTCGAGGTTAACGGAACTAAAAAAACTCCTTCTCAGATAATGATGGAGAAAAGGGAAGGGAAATAACACTTTTAAATGTTTCACAAAAAGAGCGCTTAACAGCGCTCTTTTTATTTTACATATTTATTCTATAATTATTTTAACTTCGTGTAGAACTTAAAACAAATATATGGTTGCCCTTTTAAAAGAACATAAAAAAATAATTCTTTCATTTTTCGTACTCTCATTTTTATTTTACGGCAATAGCTTAAAAAATAAGTATGCTTTAGATGACGATTATATCACAGTCACTAATTTCCCTGTTAAGGGTCAACCATATTATCCAAATAATGAATTGGTAAAAAATGGTATCAAAGGAATTCCAAAAATATGGAAAAGTAGATATGCCCATGATGCTGAAGCTTCCTTTGAGTATAGGCCGGTAACAACATCCTCATTTGCAATAGAATATGGTATTTTCGGACAAAACCCATTTATTAGCCACTTATTGAATATAATTATTTACTTCATATCAATTTGCTTATTGTTCTTCATACTCCTTGTGTTATTTGAGAAAATAGACTCCCACTTAGCTATCTCCTACCTAGTATGTTTATTTTTTTTGATACACCCCATACATACTGAGGTTGTTAACAATATAAAGTGTCGTGATGAGTTATTTGCTATGTTTTTTCCACTTTGTGCTTTTTGGTTTAGCTTATCATTTTACAAAAAACCTAACACAAAAGATGTTGTTTTTATTGTTTTATTTATGCTTTTGGGGCTACTATCTAAAAGATCATCGATGGTATTTATAGCTATTATTCCTTTGGCACTTATTTTTTTCAGAGAAATAAGTTTTAAATTAATCGCAGGGGCATTAACATTTTTAACAATATCATATTTATCATTTATAAAAATAAAAAGCGGTTTGATTACTGAAAAAAATGTAAGGCACTTCTATGATTTTGAAAACCCATTATATGTCTTAAAAGTCTCTTTTTTTACTAAAGTAGGCATAGCCATAAAATCACTGGGTTTTTATATAAAAATGCTATTTTTTCCCGTTCCTTTGAGATTTTATTATGGAAATAATGTAATTGATTTACTAGGCAAACCTGATATATATTTCATTATAGGAATTTGTTTTTTAATTGGATCGGGAGCTATTTTTTATAAGACCAGAAACAAGCTTTTTTTATTTGGTTTACTTCTTTTTCTTGGAAGTATTTTTCCATTTCTAAATTTTATAGTCCCCGTGGCAGGTGTTTTTGGGGAACGTTTAACATATATTTCAACCATAGGATTCAGTATTATGGTTATTTCGTTTTTATCACCTTACATAAAAGATATTGATTTTACTAGTCTCAATAAAATGTTTTCAAAACCAAAAGTGTATGGAGTATCTCTTGTAGCCGTATGTATGATATATACATGGAACAGAAATACTAATTGGTACAATAAAATAACATTATTTGAACACGACATTACATCGCTCGAAAAATCCGCGAAAGCCAATAGTTTGTTGGCTAATGAATATTTCGAAATGCTTCGATCCAATAACAAAAAATATTCTGATCAAATCATTGTACAAAAAGCTATTAAACACTATAGTCAAGCTGTTACAAATGATTCTAGTTTTTTTTCAGCATACAATAATGCAGGTGTAATATATTATTCTTACTTAAATGACTTTAAAACTGCAAAAAAACTATTCACATTAGCCATAAGACATAGGGCACTATATTCTCAGGCTTATGAAAACCTTGGAAATTGTTTTAAACAAGAAAAAAATATAAAAACCGCATTTTGGTGTTACAAAAAGTCTTATGAAATAAACTCTAAACAATACTCTGCATACATTGCAGCAATTACAATGTTTTTTGAAGTTAAAGACTACGATAAATGTCTGGAAATAATTGACATTACAAGATTTAATATTCCTAACAATTATCAGTTAACCGCACAAGAAGCAAATTGTTATTTGATGAAAAACAACACTAAAAAAGCTCTTGAAAAATATGAGGAAGCATATAAAATGAACCCAAATCAAAATTTAGCACAATTTTTGTTAAAGAAGTATTTAGAAATTGGAGATACACTGAATAGTAAACGCTTTAAAGTCTTATAGTTTTATACAAAAATCCTAAAAGATTAATCATTAATAGAACACATTTACTCAGTAAAACCATTGATCTAATAATTATTTAGTTAATTATAATAAAATATGTTATACATTTAAATAAAAAACACATGAAAAAAAGATTACCCTTACTTGTTTTTACAATCCTTTCTTGTTTCATCAATGCTCAATCATTATCTAAACCTTCGACTGCTGTGACCCACAAGGCAACCCAAAGCAATCGTTTAGAAGTTAAGAATGAGGTAGTTGTTCCCTTAGGGACAATTTGCTTTCAAGAAAAGGGTTCTCCTGAAACTGTGTCAATGACAAAAACCAATTACACATGTTCTGTTAAACAATTCACTTCGCAATCTGAGGCAGAATCTTTTGCTATCAAATTCAAAAATTCTGACGCAAACATTGCTGACTTCTCATTTTCGAGAATTGAGGGCGACTTTTATTTCTTTAATTTCACAATCAAAGAACCAAAAGACACGAAATGGTACTTGATGTTGTTTAAAAATAACAACTTACAATTTATTAAATATAATAAAGATATTAAATTAATTGACGATTTACTTTCTAAATAATTTTTACAAACTTTTATTATTAAACCGTAACCCCCCATCTAAAAACATGAAAAAAGTAAAATCTATAATTTTCTTCTTGTTATTTTTTTACACAACAAACATTTTTTCGCAAGGCCAAAACTGCGCAACTGCTACTCCATTTTGTGACGCTCCCGGAGGAGCTGGGGTTGTTTTTCCAAACAACACAAATAACTCATCACAAACAGGGCCTAACTATGGATGTTTGGGATCCGAACCAAATCCCGCTTGGTTCTACTTCAAAACCACAGTGGCTGGCAACTACCAATTCAACTTAAGTCAAGGTACAACTTGTGGCGCTGGAGATATTGATGTTGATTTTATTTGTTGGGGACCATTTACAACCCCATACAACTGTAATAACTTAACAGGATCTAATGATGTTGACTGTAGTTACTCTCCATCACCAACAGAAGTAATTGACGTTAATGGCGCTCCAGCCGGTCAGTATTATATTATTTTAGTTACAAATTATGCAAATGTTTCCGGTTGTATCACATTAGCGTTGTCAGCGTCAAGCCCTCCAACCGATTGCTCTATTACATGCCCTACAGTGTTATCTGGTCCAGGTATTGTAAATTATCCTTCAACAGATCCATTAGCTAATGTTCCTGCCACACCAATGCCAAGTGCAGTTGCCTGTAATAGTGGCACATTAGCAATGTACGCAACAAATCTTGCGCCATTTGGTAATCCAATTACTCCGGGGGTTAAAATTGAATTTAATAATAATACCAACACTTCAAATAGTGTTAGATGGTATGAAAATGGGTCATATGTAGGAGGATTTGGTTCTTGTAGTGGATGTCAAGGTTTAACAACTAGTTATGATGAGATTTTACAATTTTCTTACCTAAGCCCTTCTGCAACAAATTCCTTTAGCTTCTGTGAATCAAATACTACTTCATCAAATATGTCTGTTTCTATAACAGATTTAACCAACAATGCAGCTATGCCTTCAACTCCTTTTACATGGCTGGATGATGGCAATTGTCAAACTATTAATATTGCACCAGGAACTGTGAAAGGTATTACTACTTGGACATCCACATGTGGGGCTTGTATAGCAGCTACTTCGGATTGGGGAGCGGCTATATTTAACCCTGCGGCTGCCAGCGTAGGAACACATACTATTACTTATTCTTTTAATCCACAGACTGCTGGATGTTCAACATTTACTACATCGATTGTTATTACTGTAACAAATCCATATAATGCTGCATTTGTTGCCCCTGGTCCTTTCTGTGCTGGAGCTTCATGTGCAACATTAACTCCGTCTAATACATACACCTTGGGAACCGGTTCCTGGTCAGGAACTGGAGTCTCTGGAAATACTTTCTGTCCTGTCACATCTGGAGTAGGATCATTTCCTGTAACATACACCATAGGTACATCCTCAACATGTAGGGCAACTCAAACAAATACCATTACTGTAAATGCTATTCCTACAGCTAATGCGGGATCTACTGCGGCTCTCACTTGTACAAACACTAGTGCTGTATTATCAGGTTCCGGTGGGGGATCGTATAGTTGGACTGGTCCATCTGGAGGTATCTCTTCAGGTGCAAATACAGCTACTCCAACTGTAAGCCTTGCTGGCACATACTCCTTATTGGTTACTGTTGGTACTTGTACGAATACAGCAACTGTATCTGTTACACAAAATACAACTGCCCCTGTAACATCTGCTTCATCTACAGGATCTATTACTTGTACAACAAATACAATTAATTTAACTTCTACTTTAGCTGGAGCCAGCTATACTTGGACTGCACCAGGTGGCTCTTCAATCACAAGCGGAACTAACTCTCAAAATGCAGTAGGACAAGGATTAGGTACGTATACATTAACAGTTCAAAGTGCTGTAAATGGTTGTACTAGTACAGCAGTAACTTCTGCAAACCAAAATACAACTGCCCCTGTAACATCTGCTTCATCTACAGGTTCTATTACTTGTACAACAAATACAATTAATTTAACTTCTACTTTAGCTGGAGCCA
>DAORKG010000012.1:0-6218 GCA_035439445.1 Bacteroidia bacterium | reverse complement strand
GTGCTGTAAATGGTTGTACTAGTACAGCAGTAACTTCTGCAAACCAAAATACAACAACACCTGTTTCTAATGCCGGTTCAAATCAAACCTTAGTATGTGGAGTCCCTTCTGTAACTCTAACTGGTTCTGCTACTCCTGTTGGTTCAAGTGCAAATTGGCTTGGTGGTGTATGTGGTAGCCCATCAAGCTTCACAACCACAGCATGTGCACCGGGAACCTACACTTTAGTTGCTACACATCCTGTTTCTGGCTGTACAAATACATCAACTGTGTCTGTAAATTCATCTACTAATGTACCTCAAGCTACCGTTAATGCTGTCACAAACTCAATAACTTGTACTAACTCTGTGGTAGCAATCGGTGTAACGCTATCAAATTCTGACCCTGTTTCTTATTCATGGGGTGGTCCCGGAATTTCCGGAACAAATAATACAGCTACAACAACCGCTACAATTGCGGGAACATATAGTGTTACAATTACAAATACAGTTTCAAATTGTCAATCAATATTTAATGTAACCGTTCCAACAAATACGACTCCTGTTACTGCAAATGCAACAACTAATGCATCAATTACTTGTTCTACAAATACTGTAAATATTACAGCTACTCCTACAGGCACTAACTATGGATACTCATGGTCTGGTCCCGGAACTATTACAAATGGTAATACAGATAGCCCTATTGTAAATACAGGAGGAAATTATATTGTAACTATTACAGATAATACTAATGGATGTTCTGGTACTTTTACTGTAAGTGTACCATCTAATACTACAACTCCGACATTTACATTAGGAACAGCTCCATCTGTTACTACAACATGTGCTGCTCCTAATGCAACATTATCTGGTACTAGTAATGCTGACCCTAACTCCATTTACACATGGATAACTCCAACATCTGCTACTGTTGTTGGAAATCCAATTGTAAATTCAAATCCTGGAACTTATTCAGTAATCGTTACTAATACTGTAAATGGATGTAGCACTTCTGCAACATCTCCTGCTACTGTTGAAGTGGTTGCTGATTCTGGTATTCCAAATATTACATTATCTGCAAATTCTTTATCAATCACTTGTTCTAATCCTACACCAAGTGTTACGATAACTACAACTGCTTCACCTGTAACATATAATTGGACCCCAACTTCAGGTATAGTTCCCGGTACAGAAACAACTGCTAATCCTTCTTTCAATGCTGCTGGTTCTTATAGTGTAGTTGTTACAAATACTGCTTCAGGATGTGCAACAACAATAAGTAGTAATGTTGTTAATGTTGTCCCTGATAATACAATTCCTGTTATCTCTTTATCATCAGCGGTAAATGATGGCACTATTACTTGTATCAAACCATCTATAAATGTTACACCTACAGTAACTCCTAACAGTAATTTAACTTATACTTGGTCAGCAGGCCCTGGTATTTCAACTCCAATTAATCAAGCTAACGCTACGTTTACTGCCCAAGGAGTATACACATTAGCCGTTACAAATACATTAACTGGATGTGTGAATACAACAACTAATAGCGCTAATACATTTACTGTTTATGAAAACATAATCACTCCAACAGTAAATGTAACTGCTACTTCAGGTAATACAGTTATTGGTTGCTCTAATCCTATTGTTTCATATTCTGCAAACGTAAATGCAAATAGCAACAATTTAACTTATACTTGGAATCCTGGAGGAATTACTACTCCAACTATTGACATTAACTCTGCAGGCATATACGATGTAACAGTTATGGATGCTGTAAACGGATGTACAAGTACTGCTCAGTTTACTGTTAATGGTAACACTAACCCTCCTCAAGGTGTTAATGCAGGAACTAACGTATTTATTCCTTGTGGTAGTTTATCTACTCAATTAAATGGTACTACAACTTCTACGGATGTAGTTACCTACGACTGGTCAGGACCTAGTGCAACTAGTATATCTGGTCCTACAAATATTCAAAATCCAACAGCTACGGAGTCTGGTGTTTACACATTAACTGTTACCAATACATCTAATGGATGTTCTTCTACTGCTACAGTTAATGTAACACAAAGTACGGTTACTGCATCTATCTCAGCTACACCTACAGATGGAATCTCTCCTCTAACTGTTAACTTTGATGGTAGTGGAAGTACGGGAGCAACAAGTTACAGTTGGAATTTTGGCGATGGTAATGTCGCTGGAAACGTAAATCCAAGCAACATCTTTACAGCTGGCGGTTCATATACAGTTACATTAATTGCATCTGCATCCCCTTGTTCTGACACTGCTACCATTGTTATCACAGTTAATGATGGTTTAACATTAGAAATACCTAACGTATTTACTCCAAACGGAGATAATACAAATGATGTATTTACGATAAAATCAACAGGGGTAAAAGAAATTACATTGCAAATTTTTAATCGTTGGGGTCAAAAACTTTATGAGTTCTCAGGACCTAAAGCTTCTTGGGACGGATTAACTCCGAATGCAGGAAAAGCTCCTGAGGGTACTTATTTCTATTTTGTAATAGCAACAGGCTATGACAACAAAGAAATCAAACAAAATGGAACGGTTAACTTGTTTAGATAAAAAGATCATAAACAAATAAAAAGGCCTTCGGAGTATCGAAGGCCTTTTTTATGCTCCATTTTTAACAAATTATTTCCGCGAAAAAATAAAAACTAATCGTAAAAATCACTATTTTTATCGCTAATTATCAGATAATTATCAGATAATTTAAATAAAAAATCAGATTTTAACCCTTTTATTTAAAATAAAAAAATGAGCCAATTAATTTCTTTTAAATCATTATTAATAATAATGATTTTGATTCTATGTGAAAAAGCAAGCTTTTCTCAAACAAAACCCCAACAAGAAATCCCTTCAAATCTTAAGCTACCAGATAGTTATTATAAGGGCATAGAAGCAAAAAGGAAATATGCAGAAGCTAATAAAGTTTCTAGTACAAGTACATCAACAGCTACTACCTCCCATCCTGTTCAATCAAAAAAAATAGATGGCACAAATCCAGAAATAAGAGCAAAATCAATGCTTAACACACCCAATATTCCTTCTGATTTTCCAACTTATAATTCTTACTCCATGTCAGCAAAAGAATATGAAGAGGCTGTTGCGTTGTGGTTTAAGAAAAACCCTTCATTTAGAAAAACAAAATAAAAAACATTCAAAACAAAAATAAATCATGCATATGAAACAATATTTACAAAGAATATTTATCTTATTATTTTGTTCAGTATCAATAAATCTTTTTTCTCAATCCCTAGGAAATAATACTTGTGCAACTGCTGTTACGGTTCCTACAACTGGTGTTTGTGTTACCGGTAATAATAATACTGCTACTTCAACTGGCGACGGAACAGCAAGCTGTTTTACTGTTGAGAATGGCGTTTGGTTTAAATTTGTAGCACCTGCAAGTGGGATCGTAGATATAACTACTTCTGATGTTGCAACAAATTTCGATACTCAATTAACACTTTATTCTGGAACTTGTGGTTCACTAGTAGAGTTAGATTGTGATGATCAAAGTGGTACATTACCAAATTCAGCATTAATTCATGCAGAGTGTTTAACCCCTGGCCAAACTTATTATGTTATGCTAGATGGTTATGCTGGTGATATTGGGACATTTTGTATAAAAATAACCACTGTATCAAATCCAATAAATGATTTTTGTACATGCGCAACTACTTTACCCCTAAATGGAACCTGCTTAACAAACCAAACAACTGTTGGTGCAACTGATGGATGGACAGGAATTGTTGGATGTCAATCCGGGAACAACCCGGAAGTTTGGTATACTTTCGTTGCAGATTCATCTTCTGTTACTTTTAACGTGACAGCTGGAACGATGGGCGGGAATATTGAAATGATATTAGGAGAAGCTCCCAATTGTTCAGCAACTTTTACAACTGTTGGTTCTTATTGTGCGCCATCTGTTTCTTCTCATACCTTTTTGAATTTGACAATTGGAGCAACTTATTATTTGACTATTTCTTCGTCTGGAGCAGCTGGTACCTTTACAATTTGTGGACTATCAAGCACACCAATACCTCTCCCTGGTCAGGATTGTGCTACCGCCGCTGAATTATGCTCAAATGCTCCGTTTGGCCAACCAACCTCATCTGCTGGTTTTGGAATTCAAGAAGTAAATACAGCAAATTCATGTTGGGGTTCTGGTGGAGAGAGACAATCTCGTTGGTATAAATTTACAGTTGGTGCATCTGGAACTTTGGGATTTGTTATTGACCCTGTTGTTAATACTGATGATTATGACTGGGCAATTTGGGATATTACTACAGCTGGATGTCCATCCACTTTATCTGCTACACCAGATGCAATTGCATGTAACTGGTGGGGAACAATGCCACCAACGACTGATATAGAAGGATCTACTGGATTAAGTACTTATTCTACTGCGGCATCTATTTGTGCTAGTCAGCCTGGAGCAGTTGATAATGATGCAGGAACAGCTGGATGTCAACCTTATTCATTTATTGATTTTCAAACTAGTACATATGGCCCATTAACCGTTCAAGCTGGTCATACTTATGCCATTCTAATTGATAATTTCTCAATATCCAATAACGGGTTTAATTTTACTTTTGGAGGTACTGCTCATATAGGTCCAGTATCTGACTTTGTTACTCTGAAATCCTGCTCTTCTGCAACTCTGGCAGGAGGACCAGCTACAGCTAACACAACATATAATTGGAATTTTGGAGACGGCTCAACATCCACTTCAACTTACTCTGTAGCTCATACATACACTGCAGCAGGAACGTATTCGACATCCCTTTTAACTACAGACGCACTAGGATGTACCTCAGCTAGTAATGATGTTTTAAATATAGGTAATCCTACTTTAGTAGTGTCTCCTTTAGATACTATTTGTTCGGGTGCAACCTCTCAACTATTATCTACTGCAACACCTAATGACCCTCAAATAACTTTTTCAAACAATACAGCTACAGCTATTCCTAATAACAATGCAACTGGAATAAATTCAACAATCGCTGTATCTGGTATTACACCATCTACTATTAGTGGTAATCAAATGGTAAGAGTGTGTTTAAATATTACGCACCCTACAGATGATAATCTTGATATAACATTAACTTGCCCAAGCGGAAACACTGTAATATTAACTAGTGACAATGGTGGTGGTAGTGCAAATTATTCGAACACTTGTTTTACCGGAATAATTGCTACACCTATTGATGCAAACATAACTCCTGCAATTGCTCCATTTAACTCAGGATACTATAATGCCGAAACAAACTTTAGCGCATTAAATTCATGTAATATTAATGGAAACTGGACTTTAAATGTTGCTGACGATGCTGGAGGAAGTACAGGGACTTTAAATAGTTGGAATATTACATTCAATACAACTTCAAATACAGTGACTTACGCATGGACACCTACGGTTTCTTTATCTGCATCTAATATATCAAATCCCGTTGCATCTCCTACCGCAACAACAATATATACTGTAACTGCTACAGATGGCCAAGGTTGTGCAACAACAGCAACAACACAAGTTTTTGTGAAACCATTACCAACTCCTGCAATAGCATCTTCTAATACATTATGTCTGGGTAGTTCATTAACATTTACAGGAAGTGGAGCCAGCACATATACATGGACTACTGGAGCATCAGGGGGATTAAGTTCGACAACTGGATCTACTGTTAGCGCAACCCCAACAGCAACAGGAAGCATAACATATACAGCCACCGCAACAGGAACAAATAATTGTATTAATTCAACAACAAAAACAGTAACTGTTAATCCAATTCCAACAGCAAACGCAAGCGTTTCTAGTACATTAACATGTTCTAATTCTACAATTGGATTAACCGGAACTGGAGGAGGAACGTATGCGTGGTCTGGGCCTAGTATAACATCTGGTTCTGCGACCGCAACACCATCTGTAAATGCTCCCGGAACATACAGTTTAATTGTTACTTCAGCTGCAGGTTGCGCTTCAACAATGACAACCGTTACAGTTACACAAAACACTACAGCCCCTACAGCTGGTGCTTCTAACTCTGCAACTTTAACTTGTTCTACTACAACTGCTGCTTTAACCGGCACTGGTGGTGGTACATACAGCTGGAGCGGAACAGGCATCGTTTCTGGTGGAACCACTGCTAACCCTGTTGTAAATGCCACCGGACCTTATACTGTTACTGTTACGGCTGCTAATGG
>DAORKG010000011.1:0-91170 GCA_035439445.1 Bacteroidia bacterium | reverse complement strand
TCTTCCCCTAAACGAATAGGTAATCGAATTAGTTCCTCCTTACTAAAATGTGGTTTTCCATTTACATCATAAGCTCTGCAAAATAACAAACGCATAGCGTTACTTCCAATATCAACAGCGGCAAAAATCATAAAGTAGTAAGAGATTTAGTAATGGTTTTTATTTTTGTTTTCAAATATGCTTCTCTGTCTTTTTTCAGATAGTTATATATTTCGTCTTGCACTCGAATTTTTCGCTCTCCGGGTTTAGCTTTTTTATACAAGTTTTGTTGTAATCTGTCTAATATTCGAACTTTTGTATTTCCTGATAATTGAATATTAATAATATCCTTAATCTGTTTTTTTACTTCTGTGTCTAAAACAGGAACAGCCACTTCGCTTCTGCTATCTAAGTTTCGACTCATCCAGTCGGCAGAGGTGATGTAAACTTTCTCGTTTCCTCCGTTAGCAAAAATAAACACTCTGGCATGTTCCAAATATTTATCTACAATACTATATGCTTTAATATTATCGCTATATCCAGCTATTTCTGTTACTAAAGAGCAAATTCCTCTTACAATTAACGTGATCTGAACTCCTGCCTGAGATGCTTCATATAATTTTTCGATCATGTCTTTATCAACCAGACTATTCATTTTCAAAATCATATAAGCTTGCTTTCCGGCTTTAGCATTTGTTATTTCTTTATCAATCAAATTCACAAATGTTTGACGCATGAAAAATGGAGCAACTGCCAGATGTTTATATGTTCCGGTTTTAAAATTATTTGCATAAAAATCAAACACTGCTGATATTTCATCAGTAATTGCTTTATCAGCAGTTAGTAAACTAAAATCTGTATATATACGAGCGGTTTTCTCATTAAAGTTACCTGTTCCGATGTGAGCGTATTTTACTTCCTTGCCTCTTTCTCTGGATGTAATTAAAAATAACTTACTGTGTACTTTTAATCCCGGCACACCATAAATAACTGTTGCACCTTCTTCCTGTAATTTATTGGCCCAATATATATTGTTCTGTTCATCAAAGCGAGCTTGTAACTCAACCAATACAGTTACTTTTTTCCCATTTTTGATCGCATTAACCAAAGCATTTGCGATTTTGGAAGAATCAGCAACTCTGTATAAAGTAATTTTTATTGATTCTACATTAGGTGCAATCGATGCTTCTCTTAAAAGGGTGATAATGTGATCGTAAGTATGATATGGATAATGTAGTAAGATATCTTTTTGTTTTATCACATTCAAAATGGTTGTATTAATGCCGTCTAAATATTTATGCACTAGAGGAACCGGATGTTCATACATTAATTTTTTCTCGCCAATATTTGGGAAACCTATAAAGTCTTTAAAGTTGTGATAACGACCACCCGGAATAGCATTATCCTTTTTATCCATTCCTAATTTTTTCATGATAAAGGCAAGCATTTCCTTACTCATGGTGCTGTCATAAACAAAACGCACAGGTTGCCCTTTCTTTCTATCCTTTACACTTTTCGATATTTTTTCCAACATGCTTTTACTCACATCTTGGTCGATATCCAATTCTGCATCACGTGTTAGTTTTATGTTAATGGCTTCTTTGGTTGTGTAACCAAACACCGAAAACATTTCATGAACATTATAACGTATAACATCATCTAAAAGAATAATGTATTTTTTATTTTTTTCTTGAGGTAAAATAATAAAACGACTGGTAATTTTTGAAGGGATTTCAATTAAGGCGTATTTATTTTTCTGTTTTGCTATAGTTGAAATCAATCGCACAAATAAGTAGCCCGATTTATCCTTCATATATGGAAAAGGTTTATTCTCATCAACCATTATTGGGAATAAAGTCCTTTCTACTTCTTTGTGGAAATAATCTTTTACATATTCCTGCTGATTTTTATTTAATTGTTTTTCATTAATAATGAAAACATTTTCTTTAGCTAATTCATGAAGCAACTCCTGATAAATTTCCTCGAAGTGTTGTTGCTGTTCAATAACCTTGCGTTGTAATTTTTGCAACAACTCTTTTGGGTCATCTCCATAAATATCAATAGCTTTTTTTCCAAGTTTTGTTAAACGATTAATGGTTGCTACACGCACACGATAAAACTCGTCTCGATTGTTACTGAAAATTCCTAAAAACTTTAAGCGTTCTATAAGTGGAGTAGATGGATCTGCCGCCTCTTGTAATACTCTTTCATTAAATGATAACCAACTTATTTCGCGATTAATGTGAGGGATTTTACTTTTTTTCATCTTAAACTTTCACCTGTTTTTAGTGTTACCAAATATAAGGAATAAGCAGTAATTGTTTTTGATTTTTGTTACATTTGAACTAATTCTATCAACCATAAATTGTCTTTTTTAAAGAAAAATATCCCTTTATTGATTATTATCATTTTTCATGTGGTAGGTTTTATTGGCTTTATGGTTAGTCCTTCTTATTTTAAATCATTAAGCCCTGTTAATTTATTGTTATCTGTTTCTATGGTTTTGCTCATGGCTCAGCAAACCAAGTGGCAATTTTACACATCATTAGTATTAGTTGCTGTGTCAGGTTTTTTGGTTGAAGTAGCCGGTGTAAAAACCGAACTTATTTTCGGCTCATATTATTATGGTCAATCGTTTGGGTATAAATTATTTTCTGTCCCCCTTTTAATTGGAGTTAATTGGGCAATATTATTATATAGTACAGCTCAATTCTCAAAATTTAAAAACAAATGGGTAAATGCCTTATTCGGTGCCTTCTTAATGGTTTTTTTAGATTATTTTATCGAGCAAAATGCCTCTAAGTTTGATTTTTGGTATTGGAAAGACAATATTATCCCATTGCAAAATTATATTGCCTGGTTTGTTATATCATTCATTTTAAATCTTTTAGTTCAAAAGTACCTTTCCCAAAAATCAAACATTACTGCCAAAGCCTTTTATTTGGTAGAATTGACTTTTTTTATTGCTTTAACTTACTTTGTTTAAACAAAATAAAACCTAGCTTGTTATACATGTATGATTTTGAACGTATTGATCATATTAATGGCTTTTCTGGGCATGGAATTTATGGCTTGGTTTACTCATAAATATATTATGCATGGCTCTATGTGGCATTTTCATAAAGATCATCATGATCATAGCAATGTAACTTTTTTTGAGAAAAATGATATATTCTTTCTGATTTTCGCTATACCAAGTTGGTTAGGAATTATGTTTGGCGCCATGCAAGGCTTTGATTATAAATTTTATGTTGGTTTTGGGATTTTGTTTTACGGAATAGCTTATTTTTTAGTTCATGATGTAATTATTCATCAACGTTTTAAATGGTTTTCGAAATCAAATAATTGGTATGTGAAAGGAATAAAACGTGCGCATAAAATTCATCATAAACACCTTGAAAAAAATGATAGCGAGAACTTTGGAATGTTAATCGTTCCTTTACGATATTTTAAAAACAATGCTCCACATTCTTCGGCTAGTTTAATAAATAGTTAATTGTATATTTAGGCAATTAATTATGATGAACTCTCATTATACGTATTTAATACTCAACATTGCCAGTGTTATATTTCCATTTTTATTAAGCTTTGATAAGAAAGTTGCTTTTTATAAAACATGGAAATACCTTTTTCCTGCAATGCTCATAAGTGGCTTGTTTTTTATTTTGTGGGATATTTTATTCACGGCAAAAGGAGTATGGGGGTTTAATGCGGAGTATATAACTGGAGTATACATTGTTAATCTTCCGCTCGAAGAAGTCCTGTTTTTTATTTGTGTACCATACTCTTGTGTATTTATTTATGAAGTGTTTAATGCGTATGTGAAAAGAGATGTACTTGGAACATGCGCTACACGTATTAGCATTTTGATTTCGATATTAAGTTTAGTGACTTGCATTTTATTTTATGATAAAACTTATACCATTGTTAATGCAGGTATTTGTTTAGGTTTGGTATTATTTGCAACCTTTGTTTACAAATTCAGAAATTTAGGCAGGTTTTATTTAGCCTATTTTGTGTCTTTAGTTCCATTTTTAATTTGTAACGGTGTTTTAACTGCTTTACCTGTTGTTACTTATAATAACAACGAAAATATGGCTATCAGGCTATTCACAATTCCCTTAGAAGATGTGTTTTACTGTTTAAGCATGTTATTAAGTTCTGTGTTATTAATGGAATATTTTAAAAGCAGAAAGTCTTTAGATTAAAGCTTTTTTGTAATTTTAAACTATGAGTTTAAAAAAATACAGTATCCCAATTATTACTTTATTGGCAACTATTTTATTTGTGTATTTATTTACCAATGTAGTTGTTTATTTAATTATTTCTTTGATATTGGCCTTATTGGGAATGCCTATTGTAAACCTACTTAGCAAAATTAAAATAGGTAAACTAAAAATAAATAATTCTGTAGCAGCTCTGTTAACCTTATGCTTTTTCTTTGTGATTGTTTATGTTATCGCAATTACGTTTTTACCTCCATTAGTTTCACAAATTACATTTTTATCAAAATCTAATTTGCATGATGTGTTGCATAATATTTTCGCATATTATCCTTCTCTAAAGGATACATTGGCATCATTGGGTTCAGAACAACAAATTATGTCCAGTATCACAGAACAAGTCAACCATTTTTTAAATTTTCAAAATATTAGTTCGGTTTTTAATAATACCATTTCATATACAGGCTCTATTTTAGGTGGTATCTTTTCAGTATTATTTATAACTTTTTTCTTTTTAAAAGATGAGAAAATGGTGGTAAAAGCATTGTTATTAATGACTCCTTCAGAATACGAAAGTGAAATGCTTGATATTTACAGAACTTCCCGTAAAATGCTAAGCAAATATTTTACTGGACTTTTTATAGATATGGTATTGGTAAGTTTTATAGTAACAACACTTATGTGGTTGTTCGGAATTAAAAATGCTCTGGTAATAGGTTGTTTAGCAGGGATAATGAATGTGATTCCTTACATCGGACCTATCATCACTTTATTCTTTGCTGTATTTTTAGGAATTAGTGGTTGTATAGAGTTTAATCAATATGAATTAATTACATCAACTATCACCAAAATATTAGTGATTTTAATTGGAACTAATTTGTTGGATGCCATATTTATTCAACCTTTTATTTTTTCAAATACAGTAAAAGCACACCCGCTTGAAATATTTTTAGTAATATTAATGGCAGGTGCCCTTGGAGGTGTATTAGGAATGGTAGTGGCTATTCCTTGTTATACACTACTAAGAGTTATTGCGAAAGAGTTCTTAGATCATTTTAAATTTTTTAAAAAATTAACCGAAAACATACCTGAATAAATCATGGAAACAAGCTTGAAATTTTTGAAACAATTAGCGAAAAACAATAACAAAGAATGGTTTGATGTTAATAGAAAAACCTATGAAGTTGCAAAAGAAGAATTTACTGAAGTCGTAAAAAAAGTAATTGAAAAAAGCGCAACTTTTGATAAAGGGCTTGCCGGGTTAGAAGCAAAGAAATGTTTATTCCGAATAAATAAAGATATCAGATTCAGTAAAGATAAATCTCCTTACAAATTAAATATGGGAGCGAGTATCAATCCTAGCGGAAAAAAAGATATGGGAGCAGGGTATTACATGCATATTGAACCTGGTAAATGCTTTTTAGCTGGCGGTTGTTATATGCCTCAGCCAGATGTATTAGCTAAAATTCGTCAGGAGATTGATTACAATACCGCCGATTTCAAAAAGATTTTAAATGCTAAGGATTTCAAAACCTATTTTAAAGAATTATCTCCTGAAGATAAATTAAAAACAGCGCCTAAAGGCTACCCAAAAGACCATCCGGAGTTGAGTTTATTGCAAAACAAACATTTTATAGTGATGCATCATTTGAAAGATGCAGATGTATTGGGCAAAAACTTTCCAGTATATGCAGCAAAAGTATTCAAAGCAATGTTGCCTTTAAATCAGTTTTTGAGAAATTGTATGGATTAGAATTTCGTTAATTCTAACAAAGATTCTATACTATAATCTGCAATACTAAATTTCGGATTGTTTTTATTAATCTCTTCAGGTATAGCTATCACTTTCATTTGAGCAGCTTTACCTGCAATAATTCCATTTACAGAGTCTTCAATAACCAGACAATTTAATGGATTTATTCCTAATCTTTCGGCACATGTTAAATATACCATAGGGTGAGGTTTTCCATAAGGCATATGCTCAGCGGAACACAATTCGTCAAAATATGGTCTGATATTTAAAACATCCACCACCGTATTCATGAGCTTGGTGTTTGATGAAGTACCTATTCCTATTTTTAGGTTTTTACTTTTTAAAAAAACTAGAGCTTCCAAAACTCCTTTCATCGTTTTTCCTTCCTGTTTAATTAAGTCGCAAAGGCGATTTATAACCAACTCGTCAAACTCATCGATGCTAATGTGCTTAATTCCGTGTTTTTTGAACCAAAATTCAGCTACTTCTTTAAATCTTAATCCGGTGGTAATGCGGCAATGTTCATCGCTAAATGGAATGCCAATTTCCTCAAAACTTTGTATCATAGCTCTTCGCCAAAGCGGTTCAGAGTCAATAATGACTCCATCCATGTCAAAAATAACGGCTTTTATCCCTGTTAACATAATTTGGTATTGTAAGTCTTGTCAAGAATGTTTAAGATCGAGGCATTCGAGGACGTTAAATTAGGAGTTTACTTGGGTAAATGACTAATTTATAAGTCGAGAATAACTAAGATATTAAACATTATAGACTGACGACATTGTTAATTTCTTTGTTTAATAATTGCAAATATAACTGAATTATCAAGCTATAGGGATGGTATTTTTGCTATATGTATTTTCCAGATTTTGTTGAAATAGGAGCAGAAGAACTCTTGTTAATTGCTTTTTTTGTGTCGTTGTTAGGCATTGTGCTTCACTATGTAGTTAATGTACTACCTATAGGTAATTTAAAAACAAATTCTCTTGAATCTAGCTCTAAACAAGAGCCGATATCTATTATTATTTGTGCCCGAAACGAGGATGATAACTTAACGGAATTTTTACCTAAGGTGTTGGTTCAAGATTACCCCGAATTTGAAGTAGTTGTAGTTAACGATTGCTCGATTGATAGCACCGAAAACGTAATTGATGAATTTGCAAAGATTTTCCCTAATCTTAAAAAAGTTACTATTAAAGAGGATGATTACTACAAACACGGTAAAAAGTTTGCCGTAATGGTTGGTATTAAAGGTACTAAGTACGATAATTTGTTGTTTACGGATGCGGATTGCTTTCCTGCCAACGAAAATTGGTTAAAAGAAATGGCTTCGGGATTTGTTAATAAAAAGGAAATCGTATTGGGTTATGGAGCTTACAAAAAAGAGGACGGCTTTCTGAATAAATTAATTCGTTTTGATACCTTTTTAATTGCAACCAATTATTTATCTGCTGCTATTAAAGGAAAAGCTTATATGGGTGTAGGAAGAAATTTGGCTTATAAAAAGGATTTATTTTATAAGCAAAAAGGATTTTCTAAACATTACCATATTACTTCAGGAGATGATGATTTATTCATTAATCAGGCAACCACCGAAGAAAATACCAATGTGGTAGTTTCCCATGATGCCATTACATACTCCTTAGCGAAAAGAAGTTTTTCTGATTGGAAACGACAAAAGCAACGTCATTTAACTACAGCACCTCATTTTAACTCTGGAAGTAAGTTAAAAATAACGTTTGGGTATGCTGTTCAATATTTATTTCACCTTTCCTTTTTATCTGTTTTAATTTTTAAAGCAACCATTTTGTCAGCATTAATAGGTTTTGTTTTGAAAATTTGCATTCAAATGATTACCTTTAATAAAGTATCAAAGAAGCTCAATGAACCTGATTTGTGGGCTTTGTCGTTTTTTTACGAAATTATTTTATTAGCAGTGTATCCAATATTTCATATCAGTAAATTATTTCATAAACCAAACAAATGGAAGAGTTAGACCCAAGCGAAAACCTTACAACCAAAGCAGTTTATGATTATAAGCTCATTCAACTGGCATTGCATAAAGGCGACCAAAAGGCTTATGCTGAGTTAATGCAGCGCTATCGAGAGTCGGTTTATTTTACAATGTTACGAATGTGTAATAATAAAGATGATGCAGATGATTTAACTATTGAAGCTTTTGGTCGTGCCTTTAAACGTTTGGATCAATATACTCCTACTTACGCATTTAGTACTTGGTTATTTAAAATAGCTAGTAATAATGCCATTGATTTTTTAAGAAATAAAAAGAAGAACAATGCTTTGTCTTTAGATACTAAGTTAGAAAATGATGAAGGACAAGAATTTTCTAAAAACATTAAATCTCCAAATCTAGACCCTGAAGAAAATATTATTAAGAAACAAAAAGTAGAAATGTTGAGAGATGTGGTGGAAAAATTAAAACCGCATTATAAAGACCTAGTTAAGATGCGTTACTTTGAGGAAATGAGTTATGAGGAGATTGCTGTTAAAATGGAATTACCTGTAGGGACTGTTAAAGCACAATTATTCAGAGCGCGTGATTTATTGTTTAATATTCTGAAAAATCAGGAAAATAAAATGTAATTTTTTTATTTTATCTAGCTGTCAGCCTGAGCGGAGTCGAAGGGCAGTGAGATGTAAAATGTTCTCGACTTCGCTCGAACTGACATTACATTTTTTGTGAAACCAGATATCATCCTAAAATATTTCCCCAACATTACTGCTCATCAAAAACAACAATTTGAACAATTGTATGATTTGTATATGCATTGGAATGCGCAGATTAATGTGATTTCTCGTAAAGATAGCGATGAGCTATATGAACGACATGTTTTACATTCATTAGGAATTGCAAAAGTCATGCAGTTTAAACCTGGTACTAAAATATTAGATGTTGGTTGTGGGGGCGGTTTTCCTGGTATTCCATTAGCAATTATGTTTCCAGATTCAAAATTTCATTTGGTAGACTCTATTGGTAAGAAGATTAAAGTTGTAACAGAAGTCGCCACCGGTATTGGTTTAACAAACTTAACTGCTCAACATGAAAGAGCTGAAAAAATAAATGATAAATACCATTTTATTGTAAGCAGGGCAGTAACAGCTTTTCCTGAATTTTATAATTGGATTAATAAGAAAATATTAAAAGAAAATTTTAACGATTTACCAAATGGAATTCTATACTTAAAAGGAGGAGATTTAAGAGAAGAGTTTGGCCATCATTATGACAAAGCGGTATTTTATGATTTAAAAAACTATTTCGAAGAGGAGTTTTTTGAAACGAAGAAGGTCGTGTATTATAAATTATAATTCGTATCTTAGAGTAACTCTAAAGTTCTTAGGTATGAAAAAGATATTTTATTTTTTGTGTATCCTCTCTTTTCTTCAAGTTCGCTCTCAAAGTTGGTGTACTGTCGGATCCACTTGGTATTATGCACTGCCACAACCAGGAGATGGTTATGCAAAATTTACTTATTTGTATGACACATTAGTCGGAAGTCAAATGTGCAATAAAATTAAAACAGAATACAATGGACACGGTATGGGGGGCTTTGTAATTAATTATTCGGGATATATTTACACCTATACTCAAAATGGTATTGTGTTTAAAAATAACGGGACATTAAACACTCCTGTGTATGACACATTGTATAATTTTACCGGTGCTATTGGCACTAAGTGGAGATGTCAATTATCTGGAGTAGGAGGCGGCCCAAGCTGTTCTCATTCTTATATCGAAATAACTGATGCAGGAACAACAGTAATTCAGGGACAAACATTAAACTGGAGAAAAATTTATTATAAAAACTATTATTTTCAAGGTCAAGTTCAACAATGGATTGAAAGCGGCACGGATACTTTATTTGAACGTATAGGGACTCGGCATCAAATGGAATTTATAACAGGGAGTTATTGCTCAGATGCCACTGATATTACGCCAATGCCTTTCAGATGTTTTTCAGACTACCAAATCAGTATGCAGTTTTCCAGTGTAGCTTGCGATTATGTAACAGGTGTAAATAATTTAGAAAAGACTGAAAAGTATTTTTCATTTAATAACCCAGCAACTGATATACTGTTTATAAAATTTGATTTTGAACCAACTATTATTCAACAGATTGAAATTTTCGATCAATTAGGAAAAAGAGTAAAACAATTAAGTAGTTCTGAGAAACAAGTACAGATGAATGTGCAAGACTTGCCTTCAGGTATTTATACCCTTCAGCTAAAACTAACAAACCAACTAATAAGTCGTAAACTTGTAATACAGAAATAAAATAAAAAAGCCTCTACGTTTGTAGAGGCTTTTTTTGTTACTTTACCAAACTGAGCAGAGTCGATGTAATATAATTACTTCTTAGCATCAGCTAAAAATTGAGCTAAACCTTTATCCGTTAATGGGTGGTTTAATAAAGCTGCAATAGCGCTTAATGGAGCTGTAATAACATCTGCGCCAATTTTAGCACATTGAATGATATGCATAGGATGACGAACAGAAGCTGCTAAAATCTCCGTTTCAAATCCGTAGTTATCGTAAATTGTTCTGATATCATCAATTAAATCCATTCCATCTTGGCTAATATCATCCAAACGACCAACAAACGGAGATACAAAAGTTGCACCTGCTTTAGCAGCCAACAATGCTTGTCCTGCAGAGAAAACTAGTGTACAATTTGTTTTAATGCCTTTATCAGCAAAATATTTAATAGCTTTCACACCTTCTTTAATCATAGGGATTTTAACTACAATGCGTGGGTGTAAATCCGCTAACATTTCTCCTTCTCTAATCATCCCTTCAAAATCAGTTGAAATTACTTCAGCGCTTACATCTCCTGTAGTAATATTACAAATATCCACGTAGTGTTTTAGGATATTATCTTGTCCTTTAATGCCTTCTTTAGCCATTAACGATGGGTTAGTGGTTACTCCGTCTAATACGCCAAGGTCTTGAGCCTCTTTAATTTGTGCTAAATTTGCAGTATCAATAAAAAATTTCATAGTGGTTTATTTTTTTTGTAAATTTAGGATAAGCTAAAATATAATTTACACTTGTTTGTAGATTGTTTAAAGTTTATTTTTACCTCAAATCATGCGCAAAAAGAAAATAGTAGTATTTAGTGGAGCCGGAATGAGCGCTGAAAGTGGCATTAAAACTTTTAGGGACACCGGAGGTTTATGGGAGGAGTATAAAATTGAAGATGTTGCTACCTTTGATGCATGGTTAAAAAATCAGGATTTAGTTCTAGATTTTTATAACCAACGTCGCAAACAGGTTATGGAAGCTCAGCCCAATGAGGCACATAAACTGGTTGCCGAGCTTCAAAAACAGTTTGATGTTCAGGTTATTACTCAAAATATTGATGATTTGCATGAGCGAGCTGGTAGCCAAAAAGTACTGCACTTGCATGGCGAAATCATGAAGGGCAGAAGCACGGTAAAACATGACTTGGTGTATGAACTAAAACATTGGGAAATAAAAGCAGGCGATACATGTGAGGTTGGTTCTCAAATTCGCCCACATATTGTGTGGTTTGGCGAAGCTGTCCCTGAAATGGAGAAAGCAATTGAATTAGCCGAAGAAGCAGATATTTTTATAACTATTGGAACTTCTCTTAATGTGTATCCTGCAGCAAATTTAATACACGTTGTGCCTGCACATATCCCTAAGTTTTTAGTTGATCCGGGAGATTTTAACTTAAATTACGTTAAAAACCTAAGTATTATAAAAGCTACTGCTGTTGAGGGCATGAAAATATTAGCAAAGAAATTAAACGAATTAATATAGATGATTGCCTTTGGCAAATGTTCGATAAAATAAAATGAGTAATTCATCCACTGTTAAATGCCCTAATTGTAAAACTGAATTTCAGTTGGGCGATGCCATATCTTCCGAAATTGAAGCAAAAATTAAAGCACGTTATGTGGAGCGCTTTAATAAAGATCAAAAAGATTTAGCTGAGAAAGAAAAGCAATTTGAGTTGCAATTAGAACAATTAAAAAAACAACAGGAAGAACAAGAGAAAATTATTGCCGAAAAAGTAAAACTCCAAAAAGCTGTATTGGAGCAAGAGGCTATTAAAAAAGCAGCCGAAGAAGTAGATAACCGCGTGAAGTTGATGGAGAAAGAATTGCAGGAAAAAACAGCTAAAATAAAAGAAGCTCAATTGAAAGAATTGGAGTTGATGCAAAAAGAAAAAGCCTTTTTAGAGAAACAGGAATTGTTTGCAATAGAATTGGAGAAACAAATTTTAGAGAGAGAAAAAGCAATTGAGGAACGTTATAAACAAAAAGAGGCCGAGAAAACTGATTTCAAAGTAAAAGAATTAGAAAAAAAATTAGCCGATCAAAAAACATTAATAGAAACCATGCAACGTAAAGCAGAGCAAGGTTCAATGCAGATGCAAGGTGAAGTACAGGAGTTGGCATTAGAAGAATTACTGCGTAGTACATTTCCATTTGATTCGATAGATGAGGTAGGTAAGGGCGTAAAAGGAGCAGATGCGATACAAACTGTTCGTAATAATTTGGGACAAGTTTGTGGTAAAATAATTTACGAAAGTAAAAATACCAAAGCTTTTGGAGGTGATTGGATTGATAAATTAAAACATGATATGCGTGCTTCTCAGGCAGATATTGCAGTGATTGTTACGGAAACTATGCCCAAAGATATGGATCGCTTTGGAATGAAAGACGGTGTTTGGATTTGTAATTTTAGCGAAATAAAATCTTTAGCATTTGTGTTGCGTGATAGTTTAATTAAAATTTATGCAGCGCAAGCTAGTCAGGAAAATAAAGGTGATAAAATGAGTATGCTTTATACTTATTTAACCGGTACTGAATTCCGTCAGCAAATAGAAGCCATTGTAGAAGGCTTTACAGAATTGCAAATGGGTATTCAACGCGAAAAAAATGCCATGACAAAAATCTGGAAAGAGCGAGAGAAACAATTAGAAAAAGTACTATTGAATACTACAAATTTTTATGGTTCAGTAAAAGGTATAGCCGGTAACGCCATTAGCGATATTAAGTTGTTGGAGTTGGGTGGAGAAGAAGACGAAGATAATTAATCCATTAATCATTTTTTCTGGCAGGAAATGAAACACCAACAGTAAACTAATTAATTCTTCAAGGCTGATTAGTCTTTTGGAAGAATGGCTAGAATGCATAAAATGTAACTGTCTCTGTGATTTTTATATTAAGGTATAAACTCAACCGAACTATTCTCAATATATTTTTTAAAAAATCGATTTTCACATAACGAACTGCCAAACCAACAAAAAGTATATGAAAAAAAATCCCCCTGTTTTAAGCAGAGGGATTTTAAACTTAATAGAAAACTTAAACTTTTAATTTCATTCCGGGTCTTAAAACCTTGGTTTGTTTAATGCCATTCTTTTTACAAATAGCTTTAATGCTAGTATGATTACGAGCAGCAATACGACCAAGAGTATCTCCTTTTCTTACAGTAATTGTTTTACCATGTTTAGATTTAGTGCCTGATACACGAGTTAAGTTTAAATCTCTTTTTTGACGAGAATGTAATGCTCTTAAATCGTATTTATTTTCAACATCAGACTTAGTAAACAATACTTCATTCTTTTTTAAAGTACCAGCAGCAAAATCAATAAAATCTTCAGCATCAATTGCCTGACCTAAGTAACGCATTTCAAAATGTAAATGTGAACCATAAGAATGGCCAGTGTTACCACCTAAACCAATAATTTGTCCAGCTTCTAAAACTTGTCCTGGCTCAACTAATATTTTGGATAAGTGAGCATATACTGTCTCTAAACCATTTTTATGACGAATAATCACAACATTACCATAACTTCTGTTAAGCTTAGCAATACGAACCATACCATCAAATGCAGCTACTACTGTATCTCCGGTTTCAAGGTCAATATCTGTTCCGTAGTGTGGTCTTCTTTTTCTCCAGCCAAACTCAGAAGTTACATTTCCTGTAAATGGTAAAACAAATCCGCAATCAGTTGGTTCTGTTAATGTAATAATAGCCGAATCTTGTTTAAAGCTTTCAGCAAAAGAGTATGGGTGAATAACTGTAGTATCCCAAGAAGAGTATAAATCGTTTGATGGAAAGGCTAACAAAGAGTCAACCTCTTCTGTTTCATCATGTTCCTCTCCTGAAATTGCTAAAATCGCAGGATTAATAGTAACTTTTGAGGTATCATCTCTTTTAACCATTTTCTTTTTTCCGTCATCTTTAATCGGTTTTTCATCCGGATTAGCAGCATTAAACGTGAAAATAGATTTTGGCGCAATATTTGCATTTAAAGTAGCAGGTGAAAACGAACTTAGTAGTAATGATGTTCCCATCATCAGCACAAAAGTTGATATGTTTTTAGTTTTCACGTTTCTCCTTATTTTTTGAGATTTGCAAATATGTTGTTTTTTTTCATAAAAGCAAGTGTTAATTGCTGTTAATGCCTTTAAAGTTATTAACAAAATGGTGATTTTGGCTATTTCTAAATTGTTTAACCCCTTAATTACAAAAAGGTTACAGAATTCGACTTAAATCTAAAAATTTAGGAGAGAATTATAGTCTGGTAGATCTTTTAACACTTTTGGCCCTTCTTTTTCGAGTTTGAGACAAACATGGTTCAGTCCGTTACTTAAAAAAATAGCAGGTACTTTTAACTCTAAATTGTATCGTAAAGCCTGATTAATGGTTAACTGATCTATACTTACTTCAGGTGCTTTACATTCTATAATTAAAAGTGGTTGTAATTGAGAATTATAAATAACGATATCTGTTCGGCGTTTTGTATTATTAAACAATAATTGTTTTTCTACAGAAATCATAGAGGCAGGAACTTGTTTGTATTGTATTAAAAAATGTATGATATGTTGTCTAACCCATTCTTCAGGCGTTGCATCCACAAATTTTTTTCGAATCATATCAAATAACTGTAAATTACCTTTCTCGTTTTTCTGAAAACGAAATTCCACATCCGGAAAATTTAATTTAGGCAAGCTCATATGATATAATAATTTGGTAAAGATATAGTAAAATTGATAGGTGATTAAACATCATTAAATTTTTGTACCTTAGCTTAATTATAAAATCAGATAGAGTATGAAGACGAAAGAAGAAATTGTAAATAACTGGTTACCACGTTATACAGGAAAAAAGATAGAAGATTTTGGACAATATATATTGCTTACCAATTTTGGTGGTTATGTGAAAATGTTTGCAGAGTGGAATGGAGTGGAGGTTGAAGGACTTGACAGACCAATGCAAACTGCAACAGCCGAAGGAATAACCATAATTAATTTTAGTATGGGTAGTGCTATGGCCGCAACTATTATGGATTTATTGACAGCAGTTAACCCCAAAGCAGTTTTATTTTTAGGAAAATGTGGTGGCTTGAAAAAGAAAAACCAAATTGGTGACTTAATATTACCAATTGCAGCAATTAGGGGAGAAGGAACATCTAATGATTATTTCCCAAGCGAAGTTCCAGCATTACCATCTTTTAATTTGCAAAAAGCAATTTCATATACAATTCGTTTAAGTGGACGAGATTATTGGACAGGAACAGTATACACAACTAATCGTCGAGTTTGGGAACATGACGAAGATTTTAAAGATTATTTAAGAGAGATAAGAGCGATGGCAATTGATATGGAAACTGCCACTATTTTTAGTGTTGGTTTTCATAACGAAATTCCGGTTGGTGCCCTATTGTTAGTGAGTGATCAGCCGATGATTCCGGAAGGAGTGAAAACTGAAGAGAGCGATAAAAAAGTGACTACTGATTTTGTAACTGATCATTTAAGAATTGGTATAGACTCGTTAAAAGAGTTACAAAAAGCCGGGATTTCAGTCAAGCATCTGAAATTCTAGAATATTCCGTAAAATTTAGTTTGCTGAAACTTACGATATAGCTTGCCTGGTTTGGAGGGAATGCGAGCTCCTATCAGAAAGTTTACTGCACCATATTTTGACAAATAAGTAATTTGACTGGCGTTATACCAACTAAAATCGCTATTAGTGTTAAGTAACATGAAAAAGTGTTTGTGGTTATACCCTATAGATGCTCTAAAATCGCCCGATACAGAAGTATAGAATAATGTTTGGCTTCGGTGTGTATCCAGATAATGATAATTACGCCATTGTTCTTCAGGACCAATAATTAAAGTAAAGTTCATGAAAAGGTGTTTCCATAAAACTAAATTTAAACTTCCACCACCATAAACTGAAAAAGCAAATACATTTAATCCGTTTAAAGATTGGTGTGTATCGTAATAACTTCTTACTGGCACAGGAAAAAAAGAACTATCTGAATTTACTCGATTGTAATATATATTACCTGATAATACGAAGCTAAAGGCGGATTTTAATTGGTGATAATTACATGAGTAACCCGACTTAAAAGAAAATTTATTAGAGTTGGTAAAAAATAAAAATTTGGTTTTATATGCCTCAGACATGATTCTTGAGTCTTGGTCGTAGATGCCGGTTCTTAAAAAAGTTGTATCATAACGCGATGTGTTTTTATTATAAAACCCTTTATAGCTTCGGTAGCTATTTTCTAAAATCCATCTGTTGCCACCAATATTAAAATTGAAATTTCTGTATTTGGTATCACCTTTCTGTTTCACAGACTTGGAAGGGTTTTTCCATCCAATGGATATGTTAAACTTATCATAATTTAATTCGATACCTGATACCAAATTAGATTCGGCAACATAGGCAAGTTCTGATTTTTTTAAACTATCTTTTACTAACTGTTGACTTAAACCCATTTCATAATTTCGGTAAGATTGAAAAATAGAAATAATGAATTTGTCTTTGTATTTTACATAGTAGGTACTATCCGATTTATTCTTTTGAGCCCAAATAGAATTAGTATAACAAAATACAACGAGTATGATGGCAAATAATCGATTCAAAACCAAAAATTAAAGTTTGATACCTACAACTAAAATATCGTCTACTTGTTCATGAGTTCCCATCCAGTCAACAATTTTTTTATCCAACATTTCTTGTTGTTTAGGCATAGGCTGGGTGTGAATTTGTAACAAGAAATCTTTAAAGTTTTTTGTCATCAATTTTTTCCCTTTTTCGCCACCAAATTGATCGGCATATCCATCTGTTGTCATGTAAAATAAATCATTTGGTTTGATTTCAATGACAGTTTCTTTGAATATAGTTGAAGAATCTGTAAAACCACCAATAGCATTTTTAGTTGGTTTATATTCAATTAATTCCCCATTTCTAATTTGTAATAATTCTCTGTTGGCACCTGCATATGTTAATGTATTGGTTTTTAAATCAATCATACATAAAGCCATGTCCATGCCGTCTTTCGATTCGGAAGTGTTTTGTTTTAATACTTTGAAAATACTTTTATTTAAGTTTGAAAGAATTGCTGAAGGGCTGGTGATTTTTTTTGTTAATATAATTTCATTTAGTAATGAGTTCCCAATCATACTCATAAAAGCCCCAGGAACGCCATGGCCTGTACAATCTACGCAAGCTAAAAATAGTTTATCGTCGCTTTTATTAAACCAGTAAAAATCTCCACTCACAATATCTCTTGGTTTAAATAAAATAAAACCATTAGGCAAGTTATCTTTTATAACAGATATGTTGGGTAATATAGCACTTTGAATACGTTCGGCATAGTTAATACTATCTTTAATTTCCTCAATAGCAATATTTAAATTTAAGTTGGCACTTTTTAATTCAGATGTGCGTTCATTTACTTTTTGCTCTAGTACTTGCTTTTCTTTAGTTAATTTATGCGTTCTGTACTTAATAAAGAAATAAATGCTCGCTATAATCGTAATAATTGATAATACAAAAAACCACCAGCGCATATAAAACGGTGGAGTAATTTCAAATGAATACTCCAATACATCACTTTCTATATTGTATTTATTAATGGCTTTTAGTTTGAAAATATATTTACCCGGAGATAAGTTAGTAAATACAGCTTCATTATTGGTTTGCACTGGCGACCAATCTTTGTCGTATCCTTCCAATAAAAATTGATAGTTAGTGGTTTGGGTAGATAGAGCTTTAAATTTAAAAGTAATGTCGTTTTGTTTATATGTGAAAACAGGATTTATTGGTAAGTTTAATTTTGATAAAGAATCAAATTTTACTTTAGCACTATCAATTTTACTATATTTTAAAAGTAACTCAGTAATCAAAACCTTTGGTTTAGCGTCACTATTAATATCTTCTTTGGCGTTGTATGATACTAACCCTTCGCCAGTCCCAAAATAAATATATCCATTTTGTTCGATAGAGGCGTTTTGTTCAATTGCCGAAGACTTTAGCCCATCTTCATCGGTGTAAGCTTTAATGCTTTTTAGCGAGAAATCTGAATTAAGCGAAATTTTATTAATTCCTAAATCTGTACCTACCCATAACTCATTACTGTTTATGTTTTGAATTGTATTAATAGTATTACTTAATAATCCTGTTTTTTTATTAAGATTTATAAATTTATGATTAGTGAAAATAAATAAACCTTCGTCTATCGACCCAATGAGAATATGACCATTAATCTCTTTAATCGAAAAAATGCTTGAACTTGTAAGTCCGTCTTTTTTATCTAAGAAGCGAATCGAATTGTCAGACGTATTTAATGTAAATGCTCCATTTCCAATAGAACCTATCCAAAGCTTCGAATCACTCAGGTATGCGCAGGTTACGTCGTTAGTTGGTAATAAGCCATTCTCTTTGCATAATAATGTAGGATGAAAGTTTTGTAGTTTTACAATTCCAGTACCATATAAACTAAACCAGATTGTATTACTTTTTGGTTCTCTTAAAATAGATGAGATAATAGTTTTTAAATCTATAGAATCAATCTTATTTATAACCTTTGATAGTTTATAGATATTTTTACTGGTTTCATTTAAAATAAATAATCCTTTGCTATCTGTTCCAACAAATAATAAATTTTCTTCATAGTAAAGAGATGTAATAATCGTACCACTTAATTCATTTGGTAAGGATATATTTTCAATGACATTATTATAAAATGAATTTAATCCATTAGCTGTGCTAAATAAAAAGCCATTTCCTTTGTTACAAAAAGCAAATACTCTATTTTCATCTAAGCCATGTTGTTTTGTATAAACTGATATAGCCTCATTTGTTAATTTATATATTCCGTTACCGAAACATGAAACCCATATTTCACCTTCATAATCGCATAAAACAGATGGAATGTCAACACCTGCCAGTCCGTTATCTTTATTAAATAGTTTGTGGTTTAGGTTTTTATAAATTTTCAATAAACCATGTTCGGTAGCGCACCAAATATTATGTTGCTTATCTTCTACAATTTTAGATATATAATCAGTGTTGATTTGCGGAATATCTACTTGATGAAATATATTATTCTCGATATAATAAATTCCTTTCCCGGGCGTACCAATCCATATTTTCCCGTCACTACTTTCGTGAAAGCAAAATGCCGAGGCCGAATTAAAGTTTTTAGATTCTTTGATGACTGTAAATGATTTTCCATTGTAAAGGTTAATTCCTCCTTTACTGGTTCCAATCCAATACTTTCCGCTTTTATCTTTAAAAACGGAAAAAACTTTATCAGAACTTAATCCGTTGGCTGTGTTGAGGTAAGAGAATGTTTCGTTTTCTAAAACGGCAATACCTCCACCAAATGTTGAAATCCATATTTTAGAACCATCACAAAGGATATGAAATACTTTATTTTCTTTTAGTCCGTTTTCGGTTGTATAGTTTATGAATTTTTTTCTGTTATATTTTGAAACACCATCTACGGTGCCAATCCAAATGTTTTTATTTTCATCTTCTGTGATACAAATCACATCATTTCCCACTAAACCATCTTGCTTATCATAATTAGTAAATGATTTCCCGTCAAATTTACTTATACCTCCGCCTTGTGTAGCAAACCATATATAGCCGTAGCTGTCTTGGAAAATACATTTTATATTGGCATTCGTTAGGCCTTGTTTTTGACCATAATGCTTGAAGTTGTAATCTTGAGCTCTATAAATAGAAAGATTAACAAAACAAAATAATATGAAAAGTAGTTTCTTTGACATTTGCAGCATAAATTTAATAAAAAAAGGCTGCCTTGTATAGGCAGCCTTTGATTTTTAGAAAAATATATTTTATAATTTAGAAATACGCTTAGTTACCGAACCTATTTTTGTTTTTATAACTACATAATAAATTCCTGAACTAAATTCACTGATGTCAATTGTTGCTTTATCCGTGTAAGTTAAGTGTGTTGATTTTAAAACACTTCCTAATTGATTATAGATCTCCACATCAAAACTCTCTATTCCGGATTTTAATTCAATATCAAATACATCTTTTGTTGGGTTAGGGTATAATGAGATTGAGTTTAGAAGTTCGTTTTGAGATTTTATATCTGTAGGAATACTAATTACAAAATCTTTAGTGTTTGACTTTGTTGTATTGATTATACTTTGAGCCACTTTAGCTGTTGGATCACAAGAGTTTAACCAAATAACATCTACACGGTATTGCACACTATTAGCGCCCGCTGGAATACCAAAATCTGTATAAGTGTTAGCGTTAGGCGCTAGGTTATTAATTAATACAACCCAATTCCCAGAATTATTAGTGTCTCTTAATACTCTATAATTAATTACAGTGGCACCCTCATAAAAACTCCAATTTAAATTCATGTTTGGCGCCGAATAGTTAGTTTGTAAATGTATTGATTTATGATAGTTGCTTTTTGGCCCCTCGTTACCACATAAATCAACAGCGGCAATTTTATAGATATAACTAGTAACATTAGGATTAGCAGTACTATCAACTAGTCTACTTAAGTCGTTATAACCAACAGTTCCAATTAAGGTATCTAATATCGCTGTTTGTTCACGGTAAACTCTAAAGCTATCTACGTTTGAAACCCCATTTTTTTGCCAAAATATCTCATTATGCACAGATGAACTATCTACCGTAACTACACAAATTTGTTGAGTTGGTAAACCTGAAATATTTACACTTAAAACATTTGATGTATCACCTGCTCCACAAGCATTTGTACCAACCACTTTTATACCTCCATTAGAAGCATTAACAGTGGCGTCTAAGAATATAGAATTTGTATTTCCTCCACTTGCAACAGAATAACCTGATGGGTAAATCCATGTATAACCAGTTGCATTTGCTATTGGAGCTACCGAATAATTAATATTTGTTGATAAAGGGCATACATTATTTGATGCAGAACCAGATATTGCTCCAGCTGCATCTGGTAATGGATTTACAGTGATAGATTTGTTTCTGTTATTTCCATCTCCACAACCATTTGTTCCATATACGCTAATAATGCCAGAGGTAGCAGTATTATCATAGTTTACAGTAATGGTTTTTGTATTTAATCCACTAACAATGTTACATCCATTTGGAGTTGACCAAGTAAATGATAAACTATTATTTAAGTTGTTAGCAATATAGGTAACACCATTAACACCTTGACAAACTGTATTGGTTCCTGTAATTGATGTAGCTTGAGTAGGTAATGGGTTTACGGTTATACTTTTTGTAGTGGCAGCACTTGAACCACAGGCATTTGTTGCTGTAACTGCTATATTACCACTTGTTGCAGTTGTAGAGAAATTTGCAGTAATAGCGTTTGTATTTCCACCAGTATTTTGTGATACACCGCTAGGGAATGTCCAATTGTAGCCTGTAGCATCAGTTACGGTATTAATAAAATAATTTTCGGCGGTTTGTCCTTGACAAATAGGAGAGTTACCAAAAATGGTTACAGGTGCAGTTGGAATTGTAATAACATTGATATAAGCATTTTTTGTCATGGTTAATGCGCCAGCACCACTATTCATCGATAATGTTACTGTTTTAGTTCCAACAGTTGAGTAGGTGACTGTGATAGCTGCCGCAGTTGATGTTGAAGTTGCCGGAGTTGCACCTGCACCAAATGTCCAAGTGTAAGTATTTGGCCCTACAGCTGCTACTGAAGTGTTACTGTATGTAACTGTTGTACCTTGACATATTTGTGTGTTGTTTGCAACAAAATCCGCGTAAGGAGTACAACTTGGTGATCCAAATATATTAGTAACTACCACACTAGATGTGCTTGAAGGACAAACACCATTTGAAATAGTCCATGCTGCTGTTACTGTTTGATTATTTACTACTTGTAAATTTGCATTGGCTGTTGTTGAAGAAGATAAGTTTCCTAAACCTGTAGAGCAAAAGGTCCAAGCTCCTGTTCCTATTGAAGGAACATTTGCCGCTAATGCCGTTAAATTATTACAGATTTGTTGGTTCGGTCCAGCATTAGAAGTAGTAGGTACGTTATCAAAATTAACTAAGATTGATGAAGATGTTCCATTTCCACAACCATTAGTGTTGCTACCATAAACAGATACATTATAAGAGTTTGCGGTAACGCTAAAATTAACGGTGATGCTATTTGTATTAGCACCTGCAGTTACAGTAGCATTTGGAGGCAATGACCAGTTATAAGTTGTAGTGTTTGAAATAGTAGGTACAGAGAAAATAACTCCGTTTTTTACTTTACATAAAGTGGTAGTTGCAGTGCTAATGGCACCCGCAGCATAAGGAATTCCTTTAACAGTAACTGTAAATGTTTTAATGGTCACATCGTTATTTGGACTATTATCATATAAATAAATACTAATCACCGCAGTACCAGATTGACCTGCGTTAGGTTTAAAATATAAGGTTCCAGTAGAGTTAGGACTTGCATATGAAAGAGTAGGATTTGGAATTAAAGCTGTATTGCTAGAATACGCATACATTGATAATGTTTGTGTTTCTGCGGCGCTACCATCTCCAATACCTGATAAAGATACAGTAGTTGTTGGTGCATCTTGGCATATAGTGTAGTTAGAAACGGTGTTAATGGTTGGAGGAGCATTGTATGTTGAAAATGATACTAATTGATATCCATAATAGTTGTAGCTATTATTACTTGCAGAACCTGTACCATTGCAAGCATATGCTCTCGCAAAATAGGCTGTTGCTGGTTGAAGATTACTTAAGTTTACAGTTCCAGTGGCGCTATTAAAATAGGTAGAATAATTCATTGTTCCCGTTCCTCCTAATTGATTACCAGAACCAAAAACCGGTGATGCTGCATAATATGTTCCATCTACTGGATTTGCGCCTGTTACAGATTGATTACGAACAGAAATTAAACTCCAATTTGCACCAGCTCCTGTTGTACTTAGTGTTGCTGTAGTTGCACCAGGTGTGCCTATTAAGCTCATTGTTGGAAGTGCCGTTGGCTTTGTTGCTAACGTATAGTGTTGTTCGCTATTACCTGACCCGTAAGTTGTTTTAACTAAATAGTAATTAGGTAGAGTACAGGTTCCTAATACATATTGGCCACAACCATAATTGTAGCTATATACAACCGCTTCGTAATTTACACCTGGTGTTAAACCAGATACTGTAACCGAAGTGCCGGATGATTTATATACTACATAATTTGATGAGCCTAGATTAGTTCCAGATCCATAATTAGAACTAGCCGAATAAGCGGGCATATTAGCACTTGATGGCAATACATTTGTTGAACTTGCTGGACGAACTATAACAATTTCGTATGAGCCACTACCTGAAGTCCAATCTACTTTTATAGAAGTTGTAGTGATATTAGTTATTGTAACATTCGATGCTTGTGTTGCAGGCGTTGAAATAGGCGTTTGCCCAAAAAGACTTGCCGTTAAAGCAATAAAAATAATAGATAAAAGTTGTTTCATTTTAGATGAATTTAATTTTCATCAAAATTATACAAATAAATTAGATAAAAATCGTGAATTGCTAACAAAATAATTACTAAAATGTTAAAAAACAGGCATTTACTCAGCCCAGCGATAAGAATTTATATCAAAACCAGCTAAATCTAAGATTCTATCTACAATGGTAGCAGCTAGTTCCTCAAAGTTTTTAGGATTACTATAAAAAGAGGGTGAAGCCGGACAAATGATGCCTCCGGCTTGAGTTATAGTTTGCATATTGTTTATATGAATCAAACTATAAGGCGTGTCTCTAACCATCAAAATTAATTTTCTTCTTTCTTTTAAAATCACATCTGCGGCTCTGGTTGTTAAGTCATTGCTAATTCCACCTGCAATTCGGGCCATAGTTCCCATACTGCAAGGACAAATAATCATGGTTCCATATTTTGCTGATCCAGATGCAAATGGCGCATAGAAATTATTTTTATCGTAAAAGGAAAATTGCGGATAGTTTTTATAATCTTCATTACCAAGTTCGGTCTTCCAAACGTCTTTTGCATTATCGCTCATTACAATTCCAACATGCTCAATTTGTTCAGATAACTTGGATAATTTATCTAAAAGTACTTTAGCGTAAATGCTGCCGCTAGCACCAGTAATGGCTATAACTATTTTATGTTTTTTAGTCATGTTTCCTTTTTGATGGTTTTATTTTATAGCCAACCGTAAATTCTAAAATATTATTGTAATATCCTTTATTAAACGTTCTTGCAATGATATTGTTGTAATAAATAGCTTGTTTAATTCTGTTTGGTCTGGTTGTTATAAATGAATTGCTACTCCTAAAATTAACAAACCATTTCGGACTCAAATTTACACCCAATCCTACTTTTACAGAATAATCAAATTTCTGAAACGGGAACATTCCTGTAATATCTCCTCCCTCGTATCCTTCTGTGTAATTAATAAGATATGCTCCTGATAATCCCACATCAAATAAAAATTTATTTTGGGAGTATGTAAACAATAAGGGAACTTCCAAATAATTTAGATTTAGATAATAATACGTTAAATCATTTTTTTCTAAATTTTGATTTTTTCTTGCACCTTTTTGGATAAATAAAAAAGAAAGATTTGCACTTATTTTTTCGTTAAATACACTCTCTACTCCAACACCACCCATTGCGCCAAGTTTATGGAATCCGCTATAAGCATCACCATGAACTTGTGATGGAGAAACTCCTGCCATAAGCAAAAGATTAAACGCATTGTTTTTTTCTTGTGCAAGAAATGAAAATGGTATGAAGATAAGTATGAGTACTAAGCGTTTCAAAACAGTATAAAGATAGCTAAAATCTAAATATATTGTTTTAACCAGGCAATAGCGTCTTCTTTACTATTAAAAAACTTAGTTGGACGCTGAGGTTTATAAATTTTAAGATAAAAATTACCTAATAATTTTTGAGAAATTGATTTTACAACAAAAGCCGCACACTTGGAGTAAGGTATATTTTGGTTAGAAGAAATATATTTTAGTGTTTCTGTATTTGTAGTAGAATATTGACCTCCGGAAATTAAAACAGGTAATCTTTGACCACTGATTTTTTTTTGTGCTTCAAGTAACTTTGTAATATCATCTATAAAGATTTCGACATTATCTTTGATAAACAAATCATAATAGCCTTCGTGATTGAAAGAAAGAATGAATTTATTTTCAGAAATTGATTCAGTCAAAACAAAAATTTTAATGTTAAAACAACTAAACTATAAGAAAGGTTTTAGCCAATTGATGGCCTCCTCTTTGTTATTGAAAAATTTAGTTGGCCTTTCGGGTTTATTTATTTTAATGTAAAAGTTAGCTAAAATTTTTTGTGCCATGGATTGAATTACAAAGGCATCTGCCTTTGAATGTGGATTATTTTCGTTTTTTGAAATACTCTGTAAAAGTTCGGAATTTGTGGTAGCGTGTTCGGAACATAAAACTAAAACTGGCAATTTTTCAGCACCTAGTTCTTTTTGAGCGTTAACCAATTTTTTTAAATCTTCTACACTAAATTCTTCTTTTTCATTTACGGTTACCAAATAATAACCATAGTCACTAATACAGACTTCAAAATTGCTAAATGTTATTTTTTTAGATAAAGTCAACTTTATATTCGATATAAGTTATTTAATTGTAGATAAATATAGAAATTAAGATAATGGAAAACAAATTTTTGTGCAAAAAAAATCCCTCATCATTTTTGATAAGGGATTCTTGGTTTATTTAGTTAAAAATTAATCGGCTTGTAAAAACGGATATCTATAATCTGTAGGAGGTGTAAATGTTTCCTTGATTGTACGAGGAGAAACCCAACGTAATAAATTAATTTTCGCGCCTGCTTTATCGTTTGTTCCACTGCCACGAGCCCCGCCAAATGGTTGCTGACCAACAACTGCACCTGTACATTTATCATTAATGTAGAAATTGCCTGCAGAGTTGCTTAATTTTTTAGTTGCTAATTCTAATGCGTAACGGTCTTGACCTAAAATAGCACCAGTTAAGGCATAAATAGAAGTAGAATCAACTAATTCAAGCGTTTCTTCAAACTTATCAGCATCATAAACAAATATAGTTAACACAGGGCCAAATAACTCTTCGCACATTGTCACATACTTAGGGTCTTTGGCAACAATAATCGTAGGTTCAATAAAGTAACCTTTTGATTTGTCGTAATTGCCGCCTGCAATAACTTCTACATTGCTATCTTTCTTAGCAGCATCAATGTATTTCGCTAATTTATCAAAACTCTTTTCATCAATTACGGCATTGATAAAGTTTGTGAAATCTTCTGTTGGGCCCATTTTCATGGTTTTCAAATCAGCTAAAATCAATTCTTTGGTTTCACTCCAAATATTTGAAGGGATATATGCTCTTGAAGCTGCTGAGCATTTTTGTCCTTGGAACTCAAAAGCACCACGAGAGATTGCCACAGATAAAGCTTTTACATCAGCCGATTTGTGTGCCATGATAAAATCTTTACCTCCAGTTTCACCAACAATACGAGGGTAAGAACGGTATTTGTGAATATTATTTCCAATAGTTTGCCAAATGTTTTGGAAAACCTCTGTACTTCCTGTAAAATGAATACCTGCAAAATCTTTGTGATTAAAGATAACATCAGCAGCATCAGGTCCGCTTGGGTAAATTAAGTTAATGACACCATCAGGTACACCGGCTTTTTGGAATACTTCCATTAAAACATTAGCACTGTAAACCTGAGTATTACTTGGTTTCCAAACTACGGTATTTCCCATTAAAGCACAGCTTGATGGTAAGTTACCAGCAATAGCTGTAAAATTAAATGGAGTTAAAGCGTAAACAAATCCTTCCAATGGTCTCCACTCTAAACGATTCCAAACACCCGGACTAGAGATAGGTTGTTCCGCATAAATCTCGGTCATGTACTGAACATTGAAACGCAAAAAGTCAACGATTTCGCATGCACTGTCAATTTCAGCTTGGAATGCATTTTTACTTTGACCTAACATCGTAGCTGCGTTTAATTTAGCGCGGTAAGGTCCTGCAATTAGTTCAGCAGCTTTTAAAAAGATAGAAGCTCTGTGTTCCCAGCTTAAATTAGCCCATTGTTCTTTAGCAGCTAGAGCAGCATCAATAGCTTGTGTTACATGTGTTTTATCACTTTTGTGAAAATATCCTAAAGTGTGTTTATGATCGTGTGGAGGTGCTAAGCGAGTTCTGTTTTCACTGCGTACTTCTTTACCTCCAATATACATAGGTATGTCAATTTCTTTGCTGCGTAATTCTTTAAGCATAGCTTGTAATTCTTTACGCTCAGCACTTCCTGCTGCATAGCTTTTTATAGGTTCGTTTACCGCTGTTGGTACTTTGTAAATTCCTTTAGGCATAGTGTTAATTTTTAGATGAGCGAAATTAGCCTTTTTTAGATTAAAGATGAAAGATTAAAGATGAAAGATGCATTTAATTTAACAACCATTATCAAATTTTCTTTCAAAATCAATTATACTCCAGTTTTTGGGGAATTATCTTTAATCTTGAGTCATTTATCTTTAATCTTTTTTGTATCTTCGCCGCCTAATTTTTTAAGAGATGATTACTGTTTCTAATGTGAGTTTGCAATACGGCAAACGTGTTTTATTTGATGAGGTGAATGTAAAATTTACTCCCGGTAACTGTTATGGTTTAATTGGCGCTAATGGTGCTGGTAAATCAACCTTCATGAAAATCTTATCTGGAGAGATTGACCCAACTAAAGGTCAGGTGAGTATTTTACCTGGTTTGCGTATGAGTGTTTTAAAACAAAATCACTTTGAGTTTGATGAGTTTTCTGTTTTAGACACTGTGTTGATGGGTAATAAACGTTTATATACCATCATA
Source organism: Bacteroidia bacterium (assembly GCA_035439445.1). Classification (GTDB taxonomy): domain Bacteria; phylum Bacteroidota; class Bacteroidia; order B-17B0; family Aurantibacillaceae; genus UBA4416. Next base: position 63,059 of record DAORKG010000011.1, on the reverse strand, counting down.
AAAGAAAAAGAAGCAATCTATGCTAAAGAAGATTTTAGCGAGGCAGATGGAAATAAAGCAGCTGAACTAGAAGCAGAATTTGCTGAAATGAATGGGTGGGATGCGGAGAGCGATGCATCTAGCTTGTTAACTAATCTTGGTATTCCGGTAGAAGCTCATTATAAATTAATGAAAGACATGACCGGTAAGGATAAAGTGAAAATCTTATTGTGTCAAGCATTATTTGGTAACCCTGATATTTTGTTGTTAGATGAGCCTACCAACGATTTAGATGTAGAGACTATTTCTTGGTTAGAAAACTTTTTAGCTGATTTTCAAAATACGGTTATCGTAATCAGTCACGATCGTCACTTTTTAGATGCGGTGTGTACACATACATGTGATATTGATTATGGCAAATTGAAAACATATACTGGTAACTATAGTTTCTGGTATCAAATGAGTCAGTTGGCGTTAAAACAAAAAGCTGATCAAAATAAAAAGATTGAAGACAAGCGTGCTGAATTACAAGAATTCGTTCGTCGATTTAGTGCTAATGCCAGTAAATCAAGCCAGGCAACATCTCGTAAAAAATTATTAGATAAATTAGTGGTTGATGAAATACCACCAAGCACTCGTCGTTATCCTGGTATCATTATCAAGCAAGAACGTGAAGCAGGAGACCAAATTTTGCATATCGAAAATTTACAAGCCTCAAATGCGGACGGTATTTTATTTAAAGATTTAAATATCAATGTAAACAAGGGTGATAAAATTGCTTTTATTGCAAAAAATCATTTAGCGATTACAGCTTTATTTGATATTATTAATGAAGAAGCCAAAGCAGATAAGGGTGAATATAAGTTTGGAACTACTATTCATAAAGCCTATTTGCCAAATGATAATTCAAAATACTTCCAAAGTGATTATAATTTAATGGATTGGTTACGTCAATTCTCAACTGATAAAGACGAAAGTTTTGTTCGTGGTTTCTTAGGTAAAATGTTGTTTAGTGGAGAAGAAGTTCTAAAAAAATGTAATGTGTTATCCGGAGGAGAAAAGGTGCGTTGTATGACTAGTCGTTTGATGTTGTTTAATCCAAACTTTATTGTACTGGATGAACCAACGAACCACTTGGATTTGGAAAGTATTATTGCGTATAATGATGCCTTAAAAGATTATACCGGAACAATTCTTTTCACAAGTCATGACCACGAGTTAATGCAAACAGTAGCCAATCGTATTATTGAGCTATCACCAAATGGGTTTATTGACAAGAAAATGACTTACGATGAATACTTGGAAAGTCCTCAAGTAAAGGAACAACGTATGAAGTTGTATGGTTCTTTAGCTTAATTAACTTTTATTTAGAAAAGACCTTTCGGGTTTTTGAAATCTGAAAGGTCTTGGCTGAATTTTTTTCTGTAACTTTCCACTCAACATTCAGTTATAGAATTTAATGCGAAACCTATTTCTATTTATTGTCACACTCTTTATGGCTCAATTGAGTTTTGCTCAATTGTCGGATGCAGATATTAAATATTATGCTGGTTTAGAAGATTCTCTTCAACATATAGCTCAAAGAGTTTTCTTAAGTAAAAAAGAAAAGAACAAATTCGAAGCAAATAAGCAATTTTTGGCCATTTGGAATGAAGTACTGAAAGACGAAAAATCGATGCAATACCCATTTGATAGTCTTAAAAATGATGTGTCGCTTTTAATGTCACCCGATAAAAAATTCAGAATCATTACCTGGAATATTCTTAAAGAAGATCAAACACACGTGTTTTTTGGTTTTATTCAAGTTAATAATTCCAAAACCGTGAAGAAAGGATTGTTTAAAAAGGAAATTACTACACAGTATGATGTTTTCCCTTTATTAGATAAATCTGCTACCGTTAAAACTCCCGAAAATTATGTAGCAGATCCTAGTAAGTGGTTTGGAATGTTGTATGTAGATTGTATTAAATCAGACGATGAGTTTTATACCTTAATTGCTTGGGATGGAAATGATAAATTAACTCAGCGCAAGTTCATTGATATATTATATTTCAAGCCGGATGGTACACCCGTTTTTGGCAAAGATGTATTTAAGTTTCCGGGTAAATTTGCCAAACGTATTATGTTTGAGTATGCCAGTGAGGTAGCCATGTCTTTAAAATATAATTCAAAAAGAAAACAAATTATCTTTAGCCACCTGGCACCTAATAGTTTAGATCCTACTTTAGAAAATCAATTTCAATATTACGGACCGGACGGAAGCTTTGATGCTTTGGAAATGAAAAAAGGTAAATGGGTATACGAGCCGGCTATTGATATCCGAAAAGAAAGTGATAAAACTGATAACGTTAAAAAACCAGAACCAAACAAGCAAACTCCTGTTTATAAACCTAAATAGGTTAATAGTTATGTGAGTTTGGAAGTTTAGAATGGTATTGGTTTTATAAATTTACTTGATTCTAATTTTTAGCACTATGAATAAAATCTTACTGTCTTTTTTATTACTGTTTTCCATTTCATTTTTTGCTCAGGAGGAGGAAGAAGGCTCTTCTAAATTTTGCGTTGAGATTGATAATAAAAAAGCTTTGAAGCTTTATGAAAAAGCAATTGATAAAAAGAAATATAAAAAGCCTGAGCGTTTAGGTTTTTTAAGAGAATGCCTAGCAGAAGAACCTGATTTCGCTGAAGCCAATTTAGCGATGGCTCGTGAGATTGTTGTACATAGTAAATTAGAAAATAAATCGTTTGCTGCTGCGGTTCCATTTTTTTACAAGGCTATTGCTGCTTGTCCTAAAATTCATTCAGAGCCTTATTATTATATTGGATTTAATTATTACGAAGAGATGAAAAACGATTCGGCTATTAAGTATCTGCAATATTTTTTAAAGTTTAAGGATGATGATGATAAAAAATTTGGGAAGGAATATGAAGGCCAAATTTACCAGGCAAAAGAAATGATAAAATATGCCAAGAAAGAAAGTGAGCTAAAAAAGAAAATTGTTCCTTTTGAACCTAAAGTGGTTACGGGCGTTTCAACCAAGCAAGATGAATATTTAGCATACATTTCTCCGGACGATAAATTATGTTTTTTTACTCGTAAAGTTCCATTGAGGTCTATGAATACAGTGAAGGCATTGGATGGAGAAAAGGAAGTGTTTATGTTGGCTACTCGAGATAAAACAGGTGTGTTTAATGTTGGGGAGCCTATGTCGCCACCATTTAATACTACCGATGATAATCAGGGTGGTTGTACCATATCCATTGATAATAAGTTTTTGTATTTTGCTATGCAACGACAGGAAGGAGGCGCACAGCCTAATTGTGATATTTACATGAGTACAAATGAAGGAGATTCATGGAGCGAAATCAAAAAAATAGGAGCCAATGTTAATCATCCCATTTATTGGGACTCGCAACCAACGTTGAGTGCTGATGGTAATGCTTTGTATTTTGCGAGCGACCGTCCGGGTGGTTATGGTGGTATTGATTTGTATGTCACCTATAAAGATCCAAAAACAGGAGTTTGGGGAGTGCCAAAGAATTTAGGACCAAAAATTAATACACCTGGTCACGAGAAAACACCATTTATTCACTCTGATAGTGAGACTTTATATTTTAGTAGTGATGGTTTATTTGGTTTTGGAGGTATGGATATTTTTTATGTTAGGAAAAATGAGAAAGGTGAATGGGTTGAACCTGAAAATATTGGATACCCAATTAATACCGAAGCAGATGACGTTGGTTTTTTTGTAAGTACAGACAGTAAAACAGGTTATTTTTTCTCATATGATGAAGGTAAGATGAGAGGTAAAGGTGTAGGACGTTATGATTTGTATTCTTTTGAATTATATAAAGAGGCACGTCCTCAAGAAACAACTTTCTTAAAAGGTGAAATGAAAGATAAAGAGGGAAATAAAGTGGAAGGTGCTAAAGTTGAAATTATGAATACAGTTACTAAAGAAAAAACTTTGGCTGTTGTTGATTCAACCAAGGGAACATTTATGGTAGCGGTAAACTTAAAGAAGAAAGATGATGTATTAATAACTGTTAAGAAAGATGATTATGCTTTCTCTTCGAAAGTTGTAAGTGTAAAAGATGCCAGTTTTGAGAAGCAGCCTAAGCCGGTTCAAATTGAGGTAAATGAGGCAAAAGAAGGAAGTTCATTTGTTATCAATAATATCTATTATAATACTAATTCAGCGGATTTAAAACAAGAATCTTTTATAGTACTGGAAGCATTTGCAGAATATTTAAATGAAAACCCCAATATCAAAATAGAGATACAAGGGCATACCGATAATGTTGGTGCTGCTAAAGCAAATGAAGCCTTATCAGCAAATAGAGCATATACCGTAAAAGCATATTTGGAAGAAAAAGGTGTAGATGGAAAGCGTATAACAGCAAAAGGTTATGGTCCAAATAAACCAATTGCAGAGAATAGTACCGAAGAAGGAAAGGCAAAAAACAGACGTACTGAATTTTTAATTATCAGTAAATAGATTAACTTTAAATAAAATTTATAATTATGAAGAAAGTATTTTTAGTGTTTAGTATTTTAGGTTCAGTTAGTTTATTTGCTCAAAAAAGTTTTGAAAAAAACACTAATGTTGTAGCATTTGGTGCCGATTTAGGTATTTATAATTATACATCAAAGGTTGCTTCAAATCCAAGATCTAGTAGTGATGCCGCGGCTAATAAAATGTTGAGCTTGCATTATGAAAGAGGCGTTATAAACTGGCTAGGTGTTGGTGCTAAAGTTCAGTTGTCCGATTATTTTACATCTAGAGATACTGTTACTAATACTAAACCATCTATTAAAGCAATAGATGCAACCTTGTTGGTTAATGCACACTTTGTTCGTGCTAAGAGAGTAGATATGTTTGCCGGATTTAATGTTGGATACTCTTATTTAAACTGGGAAGCAAGAGATCAGGCAATTTCTGCCGCTACAGGTGGAGGTTTGGTTTATGATTTACATTTACAACCTCGTTTCTATTTTGGAGATCATGTAGGAATGTTTATTAACTTGGCTTATGTTCATTATTCCTATAACAATATGGATTTTAATAATACCTACACGCACCTGACAGATGTTCTTCAATTGAATGGAGGAGGTGTTAATTTTGGTTTAGGTATACAAGGCAAATTCTAGATTTATCTTTTTACTGTTTTAGTAAACCCTAGTTATTTTCATACTACTACAATTCTTATTTACCCAAGCAGTATCAAATTCAACAACTTCTTTTCTGATACCTTTGTATATATAGTATTGATTTGAATGATTAGTTTGAACAGCGGTTGGCATTCCATCAATAATGAGTTCTTCAGGGCAATCTTGTATTAATTCTCCTGATGAGAGTGAGCGGAGATTTATAGATCTTGTTTTGCAAGATATGTTTATCATTAAGCATGTGAGAATTATGATTCCTATTTTCATTATCAGAAAATTAAATCAGTTTTACTAATTCATTCCAAACAGTATCATCTGTTCGGGGTTTACAAGTAATACTGATTGGTTCTTGTTTAATGGGATGAATGAATTCTGTTTTGTAAGAATGTAAATGAATAAATGGTGTTTGATTAGACCTGTCAAAGCCATATTTCAAATCTCCCTTTATCGGGCAGCCAATTGCAGATAGTTGAGCACGAATTTGATGATGACGGCCGGTATGTAAATTAATTTCCAGTAAATGATAATTAGATATCGAAGCGATTAAAGTATAAGTTAATTCTGCTTTTAAAGCCCCTGGTCTGTCGGTAGGAAATGCTTTGGAAGTATTATTTTTTTCGTTCTTAATAAGATAATGAACCAATCTATCTGTTTGTTTGGGTGGTTTATTTTTTACAACTGCCCAATATGTTTTTTGAATAGTTTTATCTCTAAATAATTCATTCATCCGAGATAAGGCCTTACTGGTTTTTGCAAAAATTACAATACCAGAAACTGGTCTGTCTAATCGATGAACCACTCCGCAAAATACATTGCCTGGTTTGTTGTCTCTTTGTTTAATATAATTTTTTACTTTTTCAGATAAAGGAATATCACCAGTTTTATCTCCCTGAACAATTTCAGAAGCTTTTTTATTAATGATAATTAAATGATTGTCTTCATAAATAATTTGAGAAGCTTCAATCAATTCTTGAGGAGAGAACATGAGTACTATTTAAAAGTAAGTTTAAATTCTAAACGGCGATTTACAGCGTGTTCATCTTCGCTACATACAACATTATTGCCGCAATTATTTAATAGTTTAGATTCACCGTATCCCTTAGCTGTAATACGGGCAGCACTTATGCCTTTACTAATGATGTAATTTTTTGCCGAATTAGCTCGTTGTTCACTTAATTTTAAATTGTAGGCGTCGCTGCCTTTGCTATCGCTATGAGCGCTTAATTCAATATTAAACTTATCGTTACTCAACATAGCTAAAACTACTTTATCTAATGTTTGTTTCGACTGTTCTTGTAATTCAGCTTTATTAAACTCAAATAAAATATTTTCTATAATCGTTTCACTAGCACCGGCTTTTTTCTTAGCTGCTTTTTCTTGTTCGATAATAGATAACCATGGGTCATCAACATATATTTCGGTAAAACGATACATTTCAGTTTCCAGAGGTCGGTATTCAAATTTTTTACCTTTTATACCAGAAATGATTTTAATTAGATTTTCTTCATTGTCAAATACCAAGATGTTATTAAATGCTTCCATGATATCTTTTTCATTATCTACCGTTAAAAGTACTTGTTTGGTATATGGTAAATGTTTAAACGAAAAATCACCGTTTTTGTCTGTTAAAGCGGAGTCTATGGTTTGGTATTTATCGTTCAGTAATAATACTTTCATATCAGAAATTGGGTTGTTTTTGTTTTCACCAAAAAGCTTAAGTTTGATATTCATTTTTAATTCAGAGTCGTCCATCACCAAATCATTAAAAGAACTTCCGGTTACTGACAAGAATTTATAAATGAATTTTTTTCCGGAAACAGAATCTAAACGCTTGATGAATTTATCTTTCACGCTATATAAGTTCATTACAAAATTTGCTTCCGCATCCAAACTATCATAAGCAATTGAATAATTTTCGTCGGGTTTAATATTTGAGAACAAGAAGGTTCCTAAAACATTAGTTTTAGTTTTTTGAATGATATTATTTTGATTACCTAATAGGTATACGGTTTTGTTAGCCATTACTTTCTTTTCTTCACCATTGGTTGCAATAATTTTACCGGCAATGTTAAAGTCAAAATCTTTGTTGGCAAGTTCTTTAACCAAGTCTGTTTCTTTGGTGTTTTTAAATGTATAGGTTAAGTTGTCGGTAGTTGAAGATGTAGAAATTTTATCAGAGTCATAATTCATCAATTTAATCTTGTCTTTGTTTGGATTATCGGCACTGCTCACATAAACAGACAATTCTCCAACATCTTCTGTATCTACTTTTTTAAACACAAATACACCATGATTGGTAGTTTGAGAAGTAGAAACTACTTCTCCTTTTTTGTTAACTAATGATACTGTTTTATTTTTTAAAGGAGTTTGCTTGTCATTGTCTAAACTTAATTTACCTGCTAGTTGTATATACTCCTTTAATTTTTCTGTGTTAATAAAAGGAACCGTTGTGTCTTTTTTGGCTTTTACTTCTTTTTTGTAAATGTTTTTTATAAACTTATTCATGTACACGGTATCATCTACAAATTTTGATTTCCCGTCAAATACAATTTGGTGAAATTGTTTAGCAAATTGAGTTGTATCAATACGATCAGGGTCTTTCATGAAAAAGGGAATGTCTAAAGCATAGGTCATTCGATAATGGCGTTTGTTTTCAGGAACTCCATCAGCAAATACCTTTATATACATGCTTTGGCAGCTGGGATGTATAAGGTAAATGTCATATACTTTACCAAAATCTAATTTGGCTTTAAAACTATTATTGTCTTTAGTATTAAATTCTGTAACAACCGTATTATTACTTACAACTCTTATTTTAGTGTTGTTGAGCGGTTTATTATTCAGGAAATTTTTTCCGATAAATTGTAATTCACCATCATATTCTTGGGCCTTAACCAAAAGACTTAGAATAGTTAGAAATAATAAACTCAAATATTTTATAAAACTCATATTATAAATATAATTTATTTTTTGTTTTGTTCAATGACTTCTAAAATTTCTTTACAACAATTTTCTAGTGTTGTTTCGTTATATTCTTTAATGGTTAAAATTAATACCAAAGTGTTTACTTTGCCATTTACCATATAGTATTTGTCTAAATTCTTTTTTAATCTACTAAGGTAACCTTGTTTTAAACTTCTTTCTATTTCACGTCCGCGTTTATGAATATTTTTCACCAATAAATCAGTAGTAGTGTCTAAATAAACCACCAAATTGGGTGTTGGTAAAGTTTTTCTTAGTGGTTTAAAATGTTTTTTAAAGAATGAAAAATCTTCGGATGATAAATTTGTTTTAGCGAAACACAAACATTTGTCAAAATGAAAATCACTTACGGTAATGGTTCCTTTTTTAACCCTCTTAAAGTAATTGGTTAGCTGTTTTTGTCTATCTATAAGGAAAGAATACTCTGTAGGAAAAGCAAAAGTGGCATTATCATCATAAAACAAAGGTAATAATGTGTTGTCCTCAAATTGTTCGGGTAAATAAGTTGCTTTTAATTTTTTTGCTAATGCTTTGGCTAAGGTGCTCTTTCCTGAACCTATATTACCTTCTATACAAATATACATATCCTATCAGCTCTTAATTTTATTAACTTCAGAAGTATCTTCACATTCCGAAAGTAAATTAAAGATAGTTTTATTTAATAAAGGATGCAAATAATTCGAGGCTATTTCATTAAGCGGAATCAATACAAATTTTCTTAGGTGTAATCTGGGGTGGGGCACTAAAAGGGTTGATTCATTTATGATTTCATGATTATAGAATAGAATATCAATATCAATGGTTCGGGGCTCATATACAGGCAAGTCAGAACGCTTTCTTCCTAGTTTTTTTTCAATATTGAGTAAGGATTCTATAAGAGATGAAGCATCTAAATTTGTTTCAATCCTGATGCATTGATTCAAGTAAGCTTGCTGATTTTCAACACCCCAAGCTTCTGTTTCGTAAATGCCTGATTGAGAAGTTACTTTTCCTATACTTTTATTTATTTCTAATAATGCATGGTTTAGAGCACTTTCTCTATCCCCCATATTACCGCCCAAACATAAATACGCAACGTTCATATAATTATTTGTAAAAATACAAGAATGTGCGCTAAATTGGCTTATTGTAAATAACTAATTTTTAAATATAACTATGAAACAATTTTTTGGGGCATTTTTCGGCTCATGTTTGGGAATCTTGGTAACGGGAGTTGTAATGCTGATTATCGTCATTGCGTCAATTACGAGTGTTTTTTCGGAAGCAATAAAAATGAATGAACACGAAACGTATAAACCTAAGGAAAATTCAGTATTACGAATCGATTTGAATGGTGAGATTAAGGAACGTGGTGTTAAAAATCCTTTTGGAGAAATTGATTTAGGCCCATTTATGCCAAAACCATCTTTAGGATTAAATGATATAATTGATAACTTGAAGAAAGCAAAGGATGACAAGAATATCCGTGGAATTTATTTAGAAATAAGCGACCCTGTTGCCGGTTTTGCTACATTAGAAGAAGTAAGAAATGCTTTAATGGATTTCAGAACTTCTGGTAAATTTATTTATGCTTATTCAGAAGTGTTTTCTCAAAAAGCGTATTACTTAGCAACTACAGCAAACAAATTATATTTAAACCCGCAAGGTGCTTTGGAAATAAAAGGATTGAGTTCGCAGTTAATGTTCTTTAAAAAAATGTTGGAGAAATTAGATGTAGAAGTTCAGATTTTCAGACATGGTAAATTTAAAAGTGCCATTGAACCCTTTATGTTGGATAAAATGAGTGATGCAAATAGAACTCAGGTTGAAACTTATTTAGGATCGTTATGGGGCCACATGATTACAGGCATTGCAAAAAACAGAAATATTACTACAAATGATATTAATGAGATGGCAAATAATTTATCTGTTAGAAGTCCAGAGGATGCAGTTAAATATAAATTGGTAGATGATTTAAAATATGAAGATGAAGTTTTTAGTGCTATCAAGAAAAATATTGGTATTTCTGAGTCAGATAAAATTCATTTTGTATCCTTAACAGATTATTCGGGTGCATTTAATGAATCTAAATTATCTAAAGATAAAATCGCAGTTGTTTATGCAGTTGGAGAAATTGAGAGTGGTGAAGGTGATGACGAAAAAATTGGTAGTGCACGTATTGCTAAAGCAATTAGAGAGGCTCGTTTAGATAAAAACGTAAAAGCGATTGTGTTAAGAGTTAACTCTCCAGGAGGTAGCGCTTTGGCTTCTGATGTGATTTGGAGAGAGACAGTGTTGGCTCAAAAAGCAAAACCATTTATTGTTTCAATGGGTGATGTAGCTGCCAGCGGAGGATATTATATTAGCTGTGCAGCCGATAGAATTTTTGCTCAGCCAAATACGATTACCGGTTCAATTGGTGTATTTGGTATGATTCCAAATGCTCAAAAAGCATTATCAGAAAAATTAGGAATTACTATTGATACAGTAAACACAAATAAGCATAGTGATGTTGGAACTATTTTAAGAGGAGTTTCTGCGGATGAGTATGAATATGTACAACAAAGCGTAGAGCATATTTATGATATCTTTATTACTAAAGTTGCAGCAGGAAGAAAAACTACAAAAAACAATATTGATAGTGTTGGACAGGGGCGTGTATGGAGCGGGGCAGACGCTATTAAAATTAACTTAGTAGATGAGTTAGGAGGTATTAATGATGCGATTGCTTATGCAGCTAAACAGGCTAAAGTATCTGATTATAAATTACAGTTATTGCCTAAACAAAAAGATCCATTACAAGAATTATTAGGTAATACTAAAGACGAAATGGAAACCAGAGCGATGAAAACAAACTTGGGTGAGCAATATAAGTATGTGAAACAAGTTAAAAATGTTCTTCAATTAAAAGGTGTTCAAGCTCGTTTACCTTACGAGATGATTATAGAATAGTGTAAATCTTTTTTAACTTAAAGCTCATTTACGATTTGTAAATGAGCTTTATTTTTTATTAAGAGTTCTGTCAGTTCGAGCGAAGTCGAGAACAAAGTAATTATTAGAACGCTTCTCGACTTCGCTCGAAGTGACAAAGATGCAGTATATATAATACTAACATTTTTTAAGAAATAGCTTTAAGTAAGCTTGTTTTTAATTATTATTTTCACTGAAAATTAGAATAAAAAATATGAAGTATTTATTTTTGATATTAGCATCCTTAATCTCTTTTGCCGGATTTTCTCAAAACCCATTAAAACCAGTTGTTTGGAATGCTGTATATGTTCCAACTAACTCTACCGAGGGTGAAATTCATTTTACGGCTACTATCGAAAAAAAATGGCATATTTATTCTCAACGCCCTACAGATGTGGGCCCAATTCCTACTTCGTTCACTGTTACTCCCAATGCTGATTTTGAATTAATTGGTAATGTTGAAGAAGGAGAGGCTCATGAAGAATATGTAGCTGCATTTGATGCTAAGGTTTTTGTGTTTTCAGAAAAAGCAGTTTTTAAACAAAAAATAAAGTTAAAAAATCAAAAAGGGACTACGATAAAAGCAGCCCTTGAATTTATGACTTGTAATGACGTTCAGTGTTTACCCCCTGCTATTATTGACTTTTCGGTTTTGGTGCCCGAACCAACTCCTAAAAAATAGCATTTTAGGAATCATATAATGATATGAGTTTAATGGGAAACTCAAATCTGTTTTTTTGAAAATAGCTCTACCTTTACCAAACAAATTTACCCTATGTTAAAGAAACTATTTCCTCTGTTTTTAGCGCTAGTAACTAGCATATCTTTATTAAAAGCACAAGATAATCCGGTGCATTTTAAAATGTCTACCAAAAAAATCTCTGAGTGCGAGTATGATTTGCAGTTTACAGCAGCAATTGACGAGCCTTGGCACATGTATTCTTTAACGCCAGTAAATGATGGTCCTAATCCTACAGTGTTTACATTTACAAAGTCGGGCGATTATGAATTGGTTGGTAAAACAACAGAAAGTAAACCAGTAAAAGAGTTTGATAAAGTATTTGAAATGAATGTGCAGTATTTTAAACATACTGCCACTTTTACACAACGTGTTAAATTAAAAACAGATAAAAAAATTACCATTAAAGGTAAGTATGAGTATCAGGCGTGTACCGAAGAAAAATGTATTTTCCCTCCTGCAGATGCCTTTGAATTTCAATTACAAGGAACTGCTGTCTGTGTTGCAGGTTCAGCAGCTTCTGTAAATACAACAACTACAGCAATAGTTGAGTCATCTACAGCGGTTAATCCTTCGGATACGATTACAGAAGCAATTGATACAGCTAAAGCAACAGTAATTGCGAATTCTGAACAACCTGTTATATCTCAAGGATTGCCAGATGCGCCAAAACAAGAAGCAAGATCTTGGTGGGGGATATTTTTAGCCGGGTTTATTGGAGGCTTAGCAGCTTTACTAACACCTTGTGTATTTCCTATGATTCCGATGAATGTGAGTTTCTTTACTAAACAAAGTAAAACAAAAGCCGAAGGAATTAAAAATGCTTTTCTATATGCAGCTTCTATTATTATATTATATGTTGGTTTAGGATTAGGTGTTACTTTAATATTTGGTGCCGGTGCCCTTCACTCATTATCTACTAATGTATGGTTTAACTTAGCATTCTTTGTTTTATTATTAGTATTTGCAATGTCGTTTTTAGGTGCTTTTGAAATTACATTACCAAGTGGCTTCGTTAATAAAATGGATGCTAAATCAGATAAAGGAGGATACATTGGTATTTTCTTTATGGCATTTACCTTAGCCTTAGTTTCTTTTTCTTGTACGGGTCCTATCATTGGAACACTATTAGTAGAAGCTTCTTCCTCAGGTAATATTTCCGGGCCATTTTGGGGTATGTTTGGTTTTGCTTTAGCATTAGCTTTACCATTTGGTTTATTCGCCGCTTTCCCGGGTTGGTTAAATTCATTGCCACAATCAGGAGGTTGGTTAAATGCAGTAAAGGTGACTTTAGGATTTTTAGAATTAGCTCTAGCATTAAAATTCGCTTCTAATGCCGATTTAGTTGTACAGGCAGGTATCTTAACTCGCGAAGTATTTGTTGGATTATGGATTGTGATATTTGCTTTATTAACGATGTACTTAGTTGGTATGTTTAAAACATCTCACGATAGCGATTTAAAACATGTGTCGGTTGGTCGTTTGTTTGTTGCTATTACTTCTTTCTTTGTTACGATTTATTTAATTCCGGGAATGTGGGGTGCTCCTTTAAAATTATTCTCAGGTATTTTACCTCCTTTAGAATATTCTGAGTCTCCTCATGGATTTGGTGGTTCAAGTGCCGGAGCAACTGCTGAAGCAGCTGTTCCTCATGATGCAGAGTTTGGAAAATACATGGAAGTAAACAAGAATGGCATTGTGCATTTTAAAAATGATTACGAGCACGCTTTAGCTTATTCTAAAAAAGTTGGTAAGCCATTATTAATTGATTTTACCGGGCATGCTTGTGCTAATTGTCGTAAAACAGAAGATTATGTGTGGACTGATCCTGAGGTAACTAAACGATTAAATAATGATGTAGTATTAGTTTCATTATATGTTGATGATAAACGTGAGTTAGATCCTAAAGATTATATGACGGTGCAATGGTATGGTAAAGAAAGACAAATTACCGACATTGGTGATAAGTTTAAATACATGGAAGAAAAAATCTACGGACAAAGTACACAACCCTTGTATGTTTTAGTAGATGGTAACGAACAGGTGTTAGCGCCTATTCGCGGATACAATCCTAGTATTCCTGAATACATTAACTGGTTACAAGAAGGCATTAGTAAATACAAAAAGTAAATGTATTTTATGCTTTCAAATTATTACTAATTTCAAAAATGAAAAATTTTCTAATTATCGTTTTTTTCCTGATTTCAGGAGTGATTTTTTCGCAAAAAAAAGAAACCTTTAAGCTTAGCAGAACTCAACTCAGTAAAGCAAATTTATTAAGTGAACTTGTGAAATATGAAATGAATGGGTCGAGTTATGTTTCTTGGGAACTAGTTGCTAAATCTAATGGTAAATTAGTTTCAGTAGCATGTAAAGGGGATACAATATCCGCCATGGTAAATAATATCTTTAAAAATGCAGACATTGGTAGTAAAATATATTTTGATATTACTACAGGTCCTAATAAAACAAAAGATAAGAAACCTTATGTTCAGGGATTTAGTATTCTTGTTGTTGAATAATTTTTGTAATCATGCGTTTTGTTATTCAACGAGTTTCTGAAGCATCTGTGAAAATTGATGGTGAAGTGTTTTCACAAATACAAAAAGGTTTTTTAGTGTTAGTTGGTGTTGAAGAAGCAGACTCCAAAGAAGATGCTGATTGGTTGTGCCAAAAATTAATAGGTATGCGCATTTTTGCAGATGCAGATGATAAAATGAATTTATCATTACAAGACATCAACGGAGATGTATTATTGGTGTCTCAATTCACTTTATTTGCTTCTACCAAAAAAGGCAACCGACCATCTTTTATTAAATCAGCGAAGCCGGATTTAGCTATACCACTTTACGAGTACTGTATTCAGCAATTATCGCAACTACTAAGTAAACCCATTAAAACAGGACAATTTGGTGCCGATATGAAAGTGAGTTTAGTAAACGATGGGCCTGTAACTATTTTAATTGATAGTAAAAACAGGGAGTAGTTTTTATTTTTCTAAGCTAATTCTGTAAACCAAAGTAGCCTGAAAAATTAATCCATTAGAGAAATTTGAATTTAATTGATCTCTTTTGTTGCCAACAAAGGTTAAAGGCAATCCAAAATTTACCTGATCATTTGTGTCATACACTTTAAAACTGCGGGCAAATGACTGACCAACTTTTGTTTGCAAGCTGATGTTTTTAGTAATATTGAATTTTAAGTAAGCGAATAATTCATTAGTTGATTTGGCAACATAGGTATTAGGGTTTGCATCTGTCACATTATTTAAATGATAGCTGCGTATTTGTCCGTTAAAATTTACTCCCACATTCATAAATTTTAATACTTGGTAATTGATATCTGCATGTAATGGCAACATGATGTTTGCTTCAAATTTTTTGTTAGGGCTTTGGTAATACATCCCTAACATAGGTACGAAGAAAGGGCCAAACAATTCGGAGTTATAATATAAGCCTGTTTTAAAATTTAAGTTATCGCGTTTTTTGTATTTAAATAAAGCAATACCACCCATTTGAAAATCGCGACTATTGAATGAATTATAATCTGAAGCAATTTTTGGAAGCGCAACTACTGTTGTTGACCATTTTTCAGTCAGTTGTTTGTTAAAGCCTAATTTAACAGATGTTGAGCCGAAATTTTTAACGATTCCATCCGCAAATAATTTGGTTTGTATGTCTTCGTAAATTACACCCGTTAAAACCGAAAAGCCTTCGTTTATTTTTACAGGAACAGTTAAGTCAACCATTAATTCGTTTAATTTAGTTTTAGTAGAGCTCGAATCAAAGGTGTTATTAGGACTAGTGCTTGCGCTTACTTTTAAAACATCCACATAGTTTTGCGAAAAACCTAAAGAACCAGCTAATAAAAATCTGAATAGTAAAATGTATTTGTTCATACTGTTTGATGGTTAATTCCGAATCAAAAGTATGTACAAGATAAATCTTAAAGTAATTGACTTTTGCAGTAGATTGAGCTAGTTTGGTTAATCATGCAAATTAGTATTTATATCAGAGGATTTATAGCACCAATTTGTAATTTTTAGTAATAAATGGGAGCTTATTTGTATTTTTTGCAAATAAATAAAGATCGATTTGGCATTTTTTGCAGAGAATATTACGCTGTCTTCATCTCTTCAATCATCAATTGAATAGAAGTAGTTCCTCTAAACTCGTTTACTTTTATTTTGTAAACAATGTCAACTGGGATATTGCGTTTAAAGAAATTTAAAAAATCACCTTTATTAAAAGCAATGGCTTCTATTTTGGTGAGTTGTGAGTTGGGTTGATATAACTCTAACTTTAAATGGTTATTTCCTACAACTTTGGCAAAGCCTGTATCTAATACACCTCGGCTTACAAACACAGGTGTCATATTATGAGGACCATGTGGAGCAAACTGGTTTAAGATGCGTACTAATTTATCGTTAATATCATCTAGTGTTATTTCTAAATCAACTTCTACTGTTGGGATGAGCATATCATCAGTTATTGAGCGAGATACCTCGTTTTCAAAGGCTTCGGCAAATGCTTTTACGTTTTCTTTTTTTAATGTTAGGCCGGCTGCAAATTTATGTCCGCCAAATTGTTCAAGTAAATGCGAGCAATTTTCAATAGCCGTGTACACATCAAAATCTTTCACACTGCGAGCAGAGCCAGTTGCTAAACCATTAGATTCGGTTAATATGATAGTGGGTTTATAGTAGCGTTCAATCATACGTGAAGCTACAATACCAACTACTCCTTTATGCCAGTTTGGATTAAATAAAACTGTAGATTTTTTAAATGGTGTAATAGGGTCAGAGTCTAAAGTTTCAAAAGCCTCATCAGTTATACTAATGTCAATGTCTCGACGTTGAGTATTGGTTTCGTTTATTTTTTTAGAGAACTCAGTGGCTTCATGCGTATCGCTAATTAAAAGCTCCACTGCTTTAGAACCATGCTCTATACGCCCGGCAGCATTAATGCGAGGGGCTATGGTAAATACCAAAGTATTAATATCAAGTTCTCTGTCTTGTTGTTTGTTTAATGCTAATAAAGCTTTTAAACCGGGACGAGGATTAGCATTTAATTGTTTTAAACCAAAGTGTGCCAATACACGATTCTCGCCTGTAATAGGAACAATGTCAGCTGCAATACTCGTTACTACTAAATCTAAGTATTCAAATACTTCTTGCTCATCAATACCATTTTGTATGCAAAAAGCTTGCGCTAATTTAAAACCAATACCACATCCTGCCAGCTCTTTGTAAGGGTAGGGGCAGTCGTGCTGTTTAGGGTCTAATACGGCAACCGCTTTTGGTATGTCATCACCCGGTAAGTGATGGTCGCAAATAATAAAATCAACACCTTTCGAATTAGCATAATCAATTTTATCATTGGCTTTAATCCCACAGTCTAATGCAATAATTAATGAGTAATTATTTTCCTGAGCGTAATCAATGCTCTTAAAAGAAATACCATAACCTTCCACATAACGGTCGGGGATATAGTATCTGATTTCGGGAATGTATTTCTTAAAGAAACTATAAACTAGTGCTACAGAGGTTGTACCATCTACGTCATAGTCGCCAAAAATCAACACCTTTTCTTTATTGGCAATGGCTTTTACAATACGGTCAACAGCCACACTCATGCCTTTCATTAAAAAAGGATCATGCAGCATCTCTAAACTCGGACGAAAAAATGTTTTGGCATCATCAAAAGTTTTTACACCTCTTAATGATAATAGTTTGGCAATGGTTGCATCAACTGCTAATGCCGCTTGCAAAGCAGAAACTTCTTCTACATTGTGTATTTGATGTATGTTCCATTTCTTTTGCACGAATAAAATAAATTAAAATTCTAACACTAAATTATAGTCACCCTGAGCGGAGTCGAAGAGTATTTGGTTTAGACTTCGACTCCGCTCAGCCTGACAAACTTCTGTAAAGTAAAAGTATTAAGCAATATTATGATAAACGTTCATGATGTCATCATCATCTTCCATTTTATCAATCATCTTCTTAAATTCTACTTCTTGTTCTTCTGTCAACTCTTTGGTTGTTGTTGGAATGTATGTTTTAATCGTTTCTTTAACGATGTATTTCTTCTCTTCTAATCCTGCTTGCATCGCACCAAAATCAGCAAAAGCAACTTGTACAATTAATTCATTGTTTTCATCATCCCAAGTTAAATCTTCAGCGCCGTAATCAATAATATCTAATTCTACATCATCATGGTTTAAACCGGTAGAATCAATTTTAAATAAACCTTTACGTTCAAACATAAAACTTACCGAACCGGTAGTTCCTAAAGCACCTTCTGCTCTTGTAAAGTACATACGTATGTTTGCTACTGTTCTGTTTGGATTATCAGTGGCACATTCTACCAACACAGGAACCCCAAAAGGTCCATATCCTTCATACACAATCTCATCAAAGTTCGACGAATCTTTTTCGGAAGCACGTTTAATAGCTGCCTCTACGTTTGCTTTAGGCATATTAACTGCCTTTGCGTTGGCAATACAAGCTCTTAATTTCGGATTTAAATCGGGGTGAGGTCCGCCTTGTTTCACGGCCATCACAATTTCACGTCCTATCTTAGTAAACTGCTTCGCCATTTTAGCGTAGCGTTTAAACATTGTTGCTTTTCTGGTTTCAAAAATACGTCCCATAATCTGTAAATTCTTAAATTATCTAAATTTCGACAAATTTAACCCAAAATCTCAATTGCTTCACTACTTTTACTATCAAATTAAGAACAAAAATGAGCTTTTTCCAACCTTTAAATACCTTTCAAGTACATATAACTTTACCCGATGTTTTTACCCGTCGTTTTGCTGCTTTGATTCCGCAGCAACGCGAACGCGTGAACCAGCTTTTGGAAGAAAGAACCATTCTGAATTATGCTTTAGATATGGAACGCAGCCAGCTTTGGGTAACCATGCAGGCAAAAGACCAAAATGCGGTAATGGATATTTTAGCAACTTTTCCAATTATTAAAGATGTGAAAGTGGATATTTTTGAACTTGCCTTTTTCGACTCAGCTCCAATGGGATTGCCGGAGTTGATTATGAATTAGTTTACCCTTTATTGTTTTATAACCTTTTGCGTTTTTATAAGCTGATCATCACTTATCGCTTTAATGAAATATATTCCATTAGATAAGCTCGATAGATTAATTTGAGCTATTTTTCCCGCTGATGTTTTTTCAATGACCCTTGAACCTAAGCTGTTATACACTTCTACTTTGAAATTCTTATATAAAAAAGTTGTTTCAATGTATATAATATCATTAGTAGGATTAGGAAATAAATTAATGACTTCTGTTTTTTCAAATTCATTTATCCCAACTTGTGATTGACTCATTTTTTGCACATAACCATCCCAGTGACCAGGAGCGTTTAAATAGAAGGTTGTTATTCCTGGATCAAAATCAACAGAGTCTTGAAACCAACCGGTGGTATATATGTTTCCAAATTTATCAACTGTATTGGAATAGCCATAATCGCTATTATAGCCACCCATAGAAACTGCCCATGAAAAATCGCCCTGCAGATTTAGTTTAGAGATAAATATATTTGCCGGCCAAGGTGCAGTTAAATTATAAATTCCAACACCCGGGTCAAAATCGGATGTTCCTCTAAAAGATCCGGAGATATACATGTTTTCAAATTCATCTACTGAAATAGATTGTGCATAATCAAGATCCGGTCCCCCCATACTTTTTGCTAATACAAAATTACCAGAGGAATCAAGTTTTGAAACGAAAATTTCAGGATCCAGAGTGGTTGTTGAATTTAAATAATGAGTGCCTGCCCCTGGATCAAAATCGGCCGTGTGAGTAAAGTATCCTGTTGAATACACATTACATTTTTTGTCTACCGTAATGGAATGCATTTCATTGTAATTAGAAGTAGTTGCAAATTGTTTTGCCCAAACAAAATTTCCGTTTGCCCTAAATTTCGAAATAAAAAGGTCTTTGGTATTGCTGCAACTCAACGTTACTACTGCTGCACCCGGATCGAAATCAAATGACCCTTCAAATCTACCAATTGAATAGGTATTGCCATAGATATCCGTTGTAAGTGTATAAAATTCCGGATAGAAGGGTGGAGTACCGGTTGCATATGCTTGAGCCCATAACAAATTTCCGGAAGAGTCTAATTTTGAGATGCCAATACTGGTATAGCCACCGTTAATATTATAAATTCCAGGGCCCGGATCAAAATCATAATTTCCTCCAAAAGTTTCGCTAACTATTATGTTTGATTGATGATCAATCGAGAAATTATATCCATTTAATTTTTTTGCCCATATAAAATTCCCGTTAGAGTTTAACTTTAATATAAAAGATTCATCATTTAGTGAACTCATTTTATATACGCCACTGCCCGGATCAAAATCAACTGTGTCGTTAAAAACACCACCAATGTATACATTATTGTTTTTATCCGTTCTTACTTTATAGGCGTAATCATTGTCCGTATCCCCTATTTTAACAGCCCAGATCAAATTTCCTGATGGGTCCATTTTTGCTACGTAAGCGTCGCAACTTCCCGCAGCAGTTAAAGTATATGTTCCTGGTCCTGGATCAAAATCAGTTGTTCCTAAAAAATTACCTACGGTATATATATTTCCCAGTGTATCTAAGTGTATATCATAACTGAAGCTGTGCCAATTGCTGTTAATTTGTTTTACCCAATCAAAATTGGGTTGTTGACCTTTTATAGTGAAAGCAAAAGTTAAATTTAAAAAAACAAGTATTATTTTTTTCATAAATTAAAAATTACAACTCCCTTAAATCAATACTCTTATCCATTCTGATTCCTCTTTCGGTTTGAGAAACTGTGCAGCATTCAATGCTTGGATCGTGCTCAAAAAATAAAGTCCAGTTATTTTCGGCTGCTGTTTTCAAAATGTATTCTTTTTCTTTTAGGGTATTTAATGGCCTCACATCATAACCCATCACATAAGGTAAAGGTAAATGCCCAGCGGATGGTATTAAATCTGCCATAAAAGCAACAGTTGTTCCTTTGTAATCTAATAATGGTAACATCATCGCTTCTGTATGTCCGTTGGCTTCATACATTTTAAAACCTGGCATAAAATCTTTGGTAGTATCCAAGTATTGTAATTGCCCACTTTCTTTAATAGGCATAATGTTATCCTTTAAGAAACTTGCTTTCTCTCTTGGGTTTGGATTTACTGCCCATTCCCAGTGTTTTTCGTTACACCAGTAAGTAGCGTTTTTAAAAGCAGGCGTTAATTTAGTTCTGTCAGAGTTATATGAGATACTTCCTCCACAATGGTCAAAATGTAAATGCGTTAAAAACACATCAGTAATGTCATCTCTATGAAAACCATGCTTTGCTAAAGAAGAATCTAAAGTATCATTGCCATGCAAATAGTAATATCCAAAAAATTTATCGTCTTGTTTATTACCCATACCATTATCCACTAATATCAAACGTTTACCATCTTGTATTAATAAACAACGCATGGCCCAGCTGCACATATTGTTTTCATCTGCAGGATTTGATTTTTGCCAAATGGATTTTGGAACAACGCCAAACATAGCGCCGCCATCTAATTTAAAATGTCCGGTATTGATAGAGTATAATTGCATAATAGTTAATGAGTTGATGATTTAAAGATATATAGAAAAGATATGTGTTCCAAAATTTTATAAGGCTTGTCACTTCGAGTAAAATTTGCCTGTACTTTGCAAATTTGTATCGAGAAGAATGTTTTTAAAAAGTTCTCGATATGTTTTTTGCAACGAGGCACCAAAAAAACACTCGAACTGACAAAGTGTATGATTTAATAATAATTAAACTTTAATTTTCCTTCACTTAGTTCTAAGTTAGGGAAAGGAATCTTAACAATGTTTAATCCGTAAAAAATAGATTTTAAAACTTTTGATTTTGTTTTGATGCGGGTTAAGTCTAAATCTAACGAGAAATAACCCTGACGGTATCGATTAAATGTGGTTACGTTTCCGCTTTCATCCTCAATTGCAAAATTATTGTAATTAGCTCCTAGCATGCCATTTGCACCATAGCCAAACGCAAAGTTTAACCATTTTGGAAATTTAGTGTCTTTTTTCATAAAGCAGGAGGGGTTTATGCTTAACCAATATATTTGACCATTATAATCTTTTAAGATTTGTGTAGCAGTTGAATTTCCTAATAAGTCAGGATTGTATTTGGCGTATTGAGAAGAATAGAATGAGAATTTTAATTTGATTCTTTGTTCATTCCAAAGAGCTTTTTGTCCAATTGCAATTCCTGTTCCCAAAGCATTTGCCCCCATATCTCCCCAACTAAAACCCCATCCGGCACTGTATCCGTCCATGACTTCAATAGCACTCATGTATGCTAAGCCGCTCAATCCTCCAATTAGTATTTGTTGTTTTTTCTTGTATCCTGCCCAATCCATGGCATCCATCATCAAGCTGCCTATTTGAAAATTACTAAGGGTGTGTCCGCATTTATCCATCTGCAACCATTCCTGATTATCATCAAAAGTATGGAAGTGAGAAGTGTTATATTCTTGATACCATGCCTGATTTAAATAGATGAGTGAACCCGCTGTTAAACTGGAACAAAAAACTCCCAATCCAATTTTTCTTTTTTTTATAACAGATAAGGAGTCTGATGCAAATACGTTATAATTTACAATTGAAAGTAATAATATGAGATGTTTGAGGCGTAACAAGTTGCTATAAAAAACTACTCTAATTTACTAATAAAATTTATAATAGCTCGATTCACCTCTTGTGGGTGTGTTTCCATAGGGCAATGTCCTGCATCCTCTATAACTAAAGATTCGGTATTTGGTTTTTTAAGATAATCAAAAGCACTCATGATTGGCACCCATTGATCTTTGTTACCCCAAATAATTAATTTAGGAGTTGCATCAATAATAGAGTCATTAATGGAAGGATAGCAGTAATTTGCTCCCATTCTAAAAATCGCAGAGCCACTTCCTTTAATTTTAAATGGATTCATGTAACCGATATAACTTAACGAATCAGACTCTGCACTATAAGCAGAAGTTAATAGTTTTTGAAAAGAGCTTGGATTTAAAAAGTAGTGTTCTAAAATTACATCACTCCATTTTAATAGTGGTGGATATAAAATTAATTTCTGCAAAAAAGAATGTTCTGCTCGCTTAAAAGGTAATCCATCTATAAAAATAAGTGATCGAGTTTGTTGGGGATAAGCACTGGCGTATTCGCCAATAGTAATACCTCCCATACTATGTCCAATTAAATTCCATTTGGTATGATTGCTAAGCTCATCAATATGATTTAATAAAAAATGAATGGCTTGTATTTTATTAGAATCCGAATAGTTTGCAAACTCTGATTTATCGCTATAACCAAAGGCAGGCATATCCATGGCCACTACAAGGGTGTGTAGGTTTATCAATGAATCAATATTATTTCTAAATGAAAACGTACTGCCACTAAAACCATGTATTAACAGTGCTTTATGTTTAATATGTTTAGGAACAAATAACCTGAAGTGAAACTTGGTATTGTTATAGGAGAAAAAATAAGAGTTCTCGAAAGGCTTATTAGGAGCTTCTTTTAAATGGTTTGAGAAAAAATAGGGAACGATACTTAAAATTAAAAATAGACTCAATAATGAAATAAGTACCCACTTCAAAAATCGTTTAATGTATAGCATGGTTAAACTAAATCTTTCACCAACATATTTCCTTTAGTAGTGTTTAGCACCTCGTCCATATCTTTCATTAAACGATTTACGGTTTCCAATTCTCGGCTGTCGTCAATTGGTAATTTATTCACTCCTCTTTCGTCTAATTTATCAATGATAAATTTTACAGTTAATTTAGAATCTGATATGCCAGGCTGATATCCAATTTCTTTGTCGTTATGCATTTTAACTTCGTTAAACACACCTGTATCAGTAAACTCATTAATAACTACTCTAGCAAGTCTTACAGGTAAATCTAATCTGCCGGCAATCTCAATAGCTGTTAGGGCTGTTTTACCTTCATTAAAATTTTTAACTACTAGGTTTGCAATCATTAGAGCAATTACACGCTTATATCTGTCACTGATATTATTAATATCACTTTCTAATTCATAATGGTCAACATTTTGATGAGCAAACGTTAGCTCTGCTCCAAACAAAACAACAAACCAGGAGTATTGTACCCAAATTAAAAACAATGGTAAAGCAGCGAAACTACCATAAATTTTATTATAAGATGCCACTCCAATTTGAGATGATACGTATGCCCATTGTAAAAATTCAAATAGTAGTGCAGCAACCAATGAACCCATTGCTGCTCCTTTAAAGGTTACTTTTGTATTGGGTAAGGCCACATATAAAAAAATAAACATACCCCATATTAAAGCAAACGCAAATATTTTTAAAAATACAGCTGTGGCAGGACTTATTAATTCAACATTTGAGGCAACATTGTCTAATCCTGTTTTTAACCACACAGTTAGTCCACCTGAAAGAATAATGAATATAGGGCCAATTAACATAATAGATAAATAGTCAGTTATTTTTCTTGTCCATGTTCTGCCTCTTTTTATTTCCCAAATTTCATTAAAGCTGTTTTCAATATTGTTTAATAAGCTGATAATAGACCATAACAATAACACGATCCCCACACCGGCAATTAATCCGCCTTTAGTATTTGCTAACATTTTATCGGCATAAACAAATGCTTGAGTTAAAATATCTTTTTGATCCTGAAATTTTAATAATAAATCTTGTTGTAAGGTTTGCTCGAAACCAAATCCCTTGGCGATCGCAAATGCTAAAGCTATGATTGGAACAATTGAAAATAAAGTATAGTAGGTGAGGGCGGTTGCTTTTAGTAAGCATTTATCTTCATTAAAACCATTTATGGCTAAAGAAAATACACGTAGCTGTCTCACCAAGAAGCCTTGTTTTTTACCAAGTTTATCAAGGCGAACTCGCCACAGATTGTGTGTTAAAAAATGCGTAACGCGTTTAAACAGTGTAACTACATTTGCCATATGATGTAAATATAAGCAATCTGAAGTAGATATAAAATATGCTTATTTTGATTTTAATTCAGCCCTTAATTGGTTGGAAGTTTTTCTACTGCCATCGTGGCTCCAGCCGGGAGGACCAAATACATACATGAATTTATTCTTTAAAGAAGTTTTCTTTTTTAAGTCCTCAAGAATAGCTTTCCATTCATGAAACACCATGGTTATAGGATTGTAGGTTTTAATATTAGTCGTTAGTCCGTAAACAACTTCTTCTTCCTCTTTGGCAAAAGTTCCGAACACTCTATCCCAAATAATAAAAATCATTCCCATGTTTTTATCAAGGTATTTAATGTTGCTGGCATGGTGCACGCGGTGGTGCGATGGTGTAGATAGAATCCATTCTAATGGCCCGAGTTTACCTACTGTTTTAGTGTGAATCAAGATGCCGTAAATTTGCGTAGCTGCATACATAAACATCACGTCTAAAGGATCAAAACCAACTAATGATAATGGAATAAAATACACAAAACGATATAGGGGCTGAAATACAGAAGAGCGGAAGCCTACCGTTAAATTAAATTCTTCCGAGGAATGATGTGTGACATGAACTGCCCAAAAAAACCGACAGTAATGATCAATTCGGTGCATCCAGTAAAACATAAAATCTTCTGCCATTAATAATGCCCCCCAATATAAAATAGGATGAATTGCTTTATCAATGGCTGTAAATTTAAATTGATAAAAATACCAAAGTACAGCTAAGCAAATACCTCTTACTAAAATGTCTAATGAAAAATTAAGTGAGGTTAAGTATAAGTTTGATAAAACTCCTTTTGTGCTGTAATAGTGTTTGTGTTTAAAATAACTGTATAGAATTTCCACCCCTATTACAATAGTATAAACAGGTATCGAAATTAATACAAGAAGTTCTTCTCTGAATTCGTTCATGAATATAAATTAAAACTTAGCAAAGATAAAAAGGCATTTTAGTTTTTAAACTAGCTTTTTAAAATCTTTTCAGTAAATGATTTTTATCACCTAAATAAATTCAAATATCCTTTTTCTGTTGTTGCCTTGTCTTTTAAATCCGTATAATTTATGATATAAAAATAAGTACCGTCTGGCGCAAGACCAGTTTTGGTTGAGCCATCCCAATATCCATTAATACCATCCCATTCATACATTTTTAATCCCCATCTGTCATAAATAATACAATTTAAATTTTTTAAACCTGAAGATTGAATTTTGAATAAATCATTTTTTGTATCTCCATTTGGAGTAAAGACATTTGGAATAATTACAACAGCTTCTTTAATAATCGTTACACACTTAGTAATACTGTCACTACAAGTTGCATTTGCAGCAATTAATTTAATACAACATGTGCCGGTATCACTTAATGGAATTGAAATTTGGTTACTGGTTGATGTTCCTTCACAATAATCCCATAAAACAGATATAGCTCCTGTACTTGTGTTTGTTAGGCTAAGAGTTTCTCCTACATTCATAACTGAATTATCAAGTCCTGAGAAACTAGCAGAAATAGAATTTACATTTACAATCACAGTTCCCGATAAAGCAGGACATCCACTTATCGAAGAACCATTTACTACATATGTGGTTGTATTTATTGGAGCCACTGTTTGAGAGTATGTGTTTACTCCGTTACTCCAGGTATAGGTTGTCGTTGCTGAATTTGTTCCAGCTCCAAATAAAGCAACTGTTTGAGATGGACAAGTGGATACGGCAATTGAATAGGTTGAAAGGATAGTGTTATCAACTGTAACAACTGCTGTTGTAGATGTAGAACATCCGCCATTATCTCCTGTTACAGAGTATGTTGTTGTGTTTGTTGGATTTACATTTATAGATGCTCCATTTTGAGTTGTACTCCATGTGTAGTTTGTTGCACCTGTTGCAGTTAATGTAGCTGATTGTCCAGAACACACGGATGTTGAGTTTACACTAATAGTAGGAGTGGATGTTACGCTTACTGTAGCTGAAGTTATAGATGTATTTATACAACCATTTACATCAGTTCCTGAAACCGTAATAATTGTTGTAGTGTTAGGGCTAATTGAAATACTACTACCATTTGATCCGTTAGACCACGTGTATGTATTAGCTCCTGTTACTGATAATGTAGCTGTTTGTCCGCTACAAATAGAAGCATTAGTAACAGATAATGTAGGAACTGAATTAACCGTAATAGTTTGAACAGCGGTATTTGTACATCCGGCTGTAGAAGCACCAATAACAGTATAAGTTGAAGTAACAGTTGGAGAAAATACTGTACCATTTGTTATACCGCCTGACCAGGTATAAGTAGAGGCTCCTCCTCCTATAAGTGAAGTTGTATTTCCATTACAGATGACCGAGTTGCTTGCAATTGCCGTAACGGTTGGTGTCACATTTTCCGTAATTGTTATTTCATCCGAATGAGTACAGATTTGTTGGAAGAAAATATCATCTAATGCAAAATCATTATTTCCAATTGTATTTTGATCTACGATTGTAATTGTTGCTGATGTATTTGCCCCTGAATTCCAATTGGTAAAGAAATTCACCCAATTTCCTCCTGTTAAAGGAGCATTAAATACAGAACCTACCAATGAACCATTAATAGAGAACTGTAACTGAGCTTCATCACCCGCTGTTAAATTTTCAGTAGATGCAACCCAAGCAGAAAAATTATAGTTTGTGTTTGGAACAATGCTGATTGTTTCACTCCAGACAACTGTATTGGCAGTTGAAGCCCCATTAATAACCATCATATTTCCTGTTCCGGAGGTATGATCTCCAAATGAGAAGAAATTTGTATGAGCTAAATTAGGGTTAGTAGTTATTGAGTATGTTCCCGCATTCGAAACCGGCCCCCATGTGCCACCTGTACCAACTGCATAAGAAGTAGTAAATCCTGTGTTACCCGCACTAAAATTACCGTTTGTGATTAAATCATTACTGTAAATGGTTGCGGTACATGTATACGTACCCCCTGAAGTTACCGTTAAATTTTGATTTGTTGAGTTTCCTGGTGTCCATGAATAGGTATTATATCCAACAGGTCCATTAATTGTATAGTTTAAAGGAGAGCAGAACGCTGTATCATTTCCTAAACTAAAAGAACAAGAACTTGCACAATTAGTAACAGACACAATTGCTGTTGATGTGTTAGTACATATTCCATTACTCCCGGTTATTGTATAAGTTGTACTTACAGTTGGAGAAACACTAATTGATGCTCCGGATAAAGAGCCAGGTTCCCATGTGTAACTAGTTGCGCCAGAAACTGTAAGGTTTGCTGATGAACCTAAACAAATAGATGTGCTGCTTACCGAAATAGTAGGTTGATTAACAACTGTAACAGTTGAAGTGTTTATTCCAGAACATATACCTGAAGTTCCGGAAATAGTATAAATAGTTGTAGATGTTGGTGAAACAGTAATGGAACTACTGTTAGAACCTGAATCCCAAGTGTATGATGTAGCACCAATTGCCGTTAACGTAGTTGTTTGTCCGGCACAAATTGTTTCACTGTTTACTGAAATTGAAATTCCGGAACCTATGGTAACACTTGCTGTTGCAGATGATGTACATGTTCCGTTGGCGCCGGTAATTGAAACTGTAGTGTTAGTTCCGGGTGTAATGGTGTATGAATTACCCGACACACTTCCAGGATTCCAAGTGTAGTTAGTAGCTCCAGTTACGGTTAACGTTGCTGTTTGTCCTGGACAAATAGTTGCTGAATTAGCAACTAATGTAGGTGTAGAGGTAATACTTACACTTGCTGTTGTAGTGTTTGTACATGAACCATTTGAACCTGTTATAGTATATGTTGTATTCGTTGTTGGTGTTACTACAATGCTAGATGTCGTCTGATTTCCTGGTGACCAAGTGTAATTTGTTGCTCCGCTTGCAGTTAATGTTGTTGAATTACCTGAACAAATGCTTGCGTTTGCAACTGCAATAGTTGGTTGAGAAGCAACTGTGACACTTACAGTTTTTGTATTTGAACAAGAAGAAGATGTACCGGTAACTGTATAAATTGTTAATAAAGATGGAGAAACGGAAATAGTATTAGTTGTAGCCCCTGTATTCCATGAATAAGTTGTTGCACCACTTGCAGTTAATGTTACTGATTGAGTAGGACAAATGGTTTGACTACTAACAGAAACAGTTGGGTTTGGAGTAACTGTAATAGACGTTGTTACTTGAGCTGTACAGGTTCCGTTAGCTCCTAAAACTGATATAGTTCCTGATGAAGCAGGACTTGTAGTGTAAGTGCTACCGGTTGCACTTCCAGGATTCCATGTATAGGTGGTTGCCCCGCTCACAGTAAATGTTGCTACTTGCCCTGCACAAATGGTTTGAGAACTTGTGGATAACGTAGGAGTTGATGACACATTAACGGAAGCTATTGTGGTATTAGTACAAGCGCCATTAGAACCGGTTATAGTATAAGTTGTATTGATAGTAGGGGTAACTACAATGCTTGATGTTGTTTGCCCTCCGCTAGCCCAGGTATAGCTGGTAGCACCACTGGCAGTTAATGTTGTTGAATTACCAGAACAAATATTTGCATTTGCTACAGAAACTGTGGGTTGTGGAGATACAGTTACAGTGGTTGTTTTTGTTCCTGTACACAAACCGCTTGTTCCGTTTATAGTATAAACAGTTGTTGACGAAGGGGAAACATTGATGGTGCTGGTTGTTGGTCCAGTATTCCATGTATAAGTAGTTGCTCCACTGGCTGTTAAAGTTATTGTTTGAGTAGGACAAATTGTTGGACTGTTAACAGTAATATTTAAACCTGATGTTACTGTTATTTGTATAGGTTGACGATATGTTCCGGAACATGCGCCGGCATACAATGTATAAGTTCCTGCAGCAGTGTAACCAGGAGCTGCGTAGGCAGTTCCGGTTGCAATCGCAGCTCCTCCAACATTTGTATTATACCAATTGATAGAAGTACCTGGTTCAGTTGAGGTCGCAGTAACCGTAAACACCTGATTGGTACAAATAGTTTGACTTGCTGATGGGGTTAATGTATAAGCAGTCAATGTTCCGGTACCTCCTGAACCACCTTTAGTAGCTCCATTGGGAGGGAAAGCACTTGATATACTAGTGGCACTAAGAGTGCCATTTCCTGTTTGAATTCCATTATTTCCTCCTGCAACTGAGTTGGATGGGAGTGAACCAGTTGTTGCTATATATCCACCACCGCCTCCGCCGCCAGGACCATAACCATCGTAATTTGTAACACAATTGAAGTTAACATTACCACCATTTCCACCTACTGCACTTAGAGCAGTAGGTGCTGTCAATGAAATAGTGCCATTTACATTCAAAATTATAGCACCGCCTCCTCCACCTCCACCAGCACCATCATTACTTGTGCAGCCTGGAGTGGAGTTGGAACCATTAGCTCCATCAGCAACAATTGTACCTGCACCACTTAAATTACCATAACAAACTAAGAAAACAATTCCTCCACCATTACCACCCGCTCCTGCTTGATTATCATTTCCGTCTCCTGCACCGCCACCGCCGCCTAGATAAATTTTGCTAGATGAATAATCTAATGGTCTACCACCTAATCCTCCGGCATTTCTTCTCATATCTCCATTCCAAGTATTTGATGCTGTAGATATAAGACCTGGAATAGTGGTTGTAACATTTTTATTCTGATTAGAAAAAGTATAGCCGCCTCTACCTCCTCCTGATGATGTATTCGTAGCAAATCCAGCTGATTCTAAATTCCATATTGCTGTATATCCAGTTACAGGATTGCCATAACCATTGTAACTTGCAATATTTCCCCCATTAGCGCCTCCTCCTCCTCCGGCATTATGAGCGTCTCCACCACCGCCACCATTAGCAATGGCACCTCTGCCAATTAATGCTGCATAATCTTTTGCTGTAGTCGTGTCACCCATAATGGATTCTCCTTTATAACCTCCCTGATTTTGGTTTAAAGCTCCCCATTTGTTTCCACCAAATACACTAGATGCATTATCTTTAATGCCTCCTCTAAATCCTTTTCCACTTACGTTAAATGATGGTGTACTTGATAAAGTGGCATTATTTTCAATTTCTACAACGGCTACACCACCTGTACTTCCGTTCCATTGAGGGCAAGTGATAGAGCCTCCACCGCTTATTATTAATGAAGAATAACGAGGAACTTTAATGACTTGAATATGACCATACATTGTATGCCCAGTGCCTGAACCATTCGGGAAACATCCTTGATAGTTGGTATAAGAATAGGTATAACTGCTTTTTAAACCACAATCCAAAACAATACTTGTTCCATTAGGAATAGAGCTAATCTCCGCAAATTCGTTATTGCCTACATTACGGTAGTCTTTTATAGAACCAAAATCAATATTGTTCGAATTAGGAAGCGACATAGAGTTGTTTATATCTCCCCAAATAGTATCCCATTGAGCATTTACACGAGCTCCTTGCATTTGAATGATTAACACTAAATCACCCACATTAAATCCAGCTGAACTACCCACGTTAATGGTAGTAGAACCTGCATTCGCATTTGCAGTTACTGGGGTATAAATATTTACAATGGTGTTAGCAGTACTTATTGTTACAGCTCCATCTTTACTTCTCTGAGAAAATAAACTAAGGCTTAAGATGAGTAAAGTAATACTATATAGAAATTTCATTTTTTTGTTATTTAAAGACCCTACAAGATAGGTATTTTTCTTTTTAAAATGAAAAACTACAAAATTTCAACAAAATGAAAATGAGTGAAAGAGCTAAATAATATAGGCAATTGGGAGTGGTAAATTTATTTTAGACTGTGTACTTTGACCTTTAAGACAGAATTAAAAGAATCGACTGTTTGAAGGTTGAATTTTTGATTTAATAATATTTTAAGAGAGTCTTCAGAAACAATTACTATATCGTTTAGATTTATAGTATTCAAAGAATGTGTGATGTTGAAATTCATCCCCTTAGTATTGAGTTTGTATTTGTAAAAAAACAAAGGTCTGTCATAATCATTTGTGAAAAATACAGTGTTATTAAGAGATGTGTTTTTACAGTTTTTAAAAGCATATTCTGTAAGTATTTCAATTTTTTTTTCCTCAGAAGGTATCTCGCTTTTGTAAGAATTTCGACAAGAAAAATAAAACGGCAAAGCAAAAATTGATATTAGAGAAACTGAAGAATGAAATGATTT
This sequence comes from Bacteroidia bacterium, assembly GCA_035439445.1. Taxonomy (GTDB): domain Bacteria; phylum Bacteroidota; class Bacteroidia; order B-17B0; family Aurantibacillaceae; genus UBA4416. The sequence continues at coordinate 31,050 of DAORKG010000011.1, read as the reverse complement.
ATTAGCAATATTAATTTTACGAATAAATACGAAAATTACATATGCGCTTAAAATCGAAAGGATTGGAAATAATGGTAAATCATACCATTCAAGTTTTGTTGTAGAATAGCTTATAATTAAAAAATAAGAAATAAATAAGCTTACTAAAAAGATCGCATTTGATTTTGTTTTTTTATTTTTCCATAATGCAAAAGTCCCTGGTAATATTAAAATAAACCATAAAAACCTTTTGTTAAAAAGGTTGTTTAAATAAAAATCAAAAGGTTCTGAGTGGGATTCAATCGCTTTATTAATTCTTCCTATATCATTGTTTAATAAGTATGAGATGTATCCATTTTGATAAAAATCTCTTAAATAAAAGTAGCCAAGAGATAACATGATAAAAGGAAAAAAACCTATATAAAACCATTTATTAGATATTAGTAGTTCGATTTTTTTGAAGTAAAAAACGAGAAATGCAATAGCAGGAATAAATAAAAGAGCCGCTATGCTTTTAGTAAGTATAGCAAGAGTTAGGTAAATGAAAAAAGAGAAAATAGCTTTTTCATTGTTTTCAAATAGCCATTTATAAAATGAAATAATATATAGTAAAATAAAAAACGATAACAAAGCATCTGAATCTCCGGTTCTGCCAGTATGAAAGGTTGAAACTCCAAAAGAAGTCACAAAAACAAAAAACACAGTGAATGCAAATACTAAAGATGTTCTTTTTTTGAAAAAAAGAAATAATGTTAAAGCAGAGGAAGAGCTTGCTAATGCTGAGGGTAGGCGAATAGCTAATTCATTATAGCCAATTAGTTTTATGAATAGTACTTGAATCCATATTTGTAGAGGTGGTTTTGAATTCCACATATCTGCAAAATTATTGAAATGAGGAACAATGAAATGATGATTTTGATTCATTTCATAAGCATTAACAGCAAACATTGCTTCGTCCCAGTTTCTAATATGAAAACTATCTAAATGTTGGAAAAAGATAAAATAGAGTGTTATAAATAATAAAACGTATATACTATAAGTATGATATTTTTTTAGTAGCATTTTTTAGAAATGATTTTGTTAAATTATCAGTTAAAACTCATTTCTCCAAATCAACAGTAAAACGCCCAGAAAGGCTATGAAACATGCAAAAATGGATTGTATAGTAATTTTTTCTTTGTAAACTATCAAGCTAATTGGTAACACAAAAAGAGGTAAAAGTGCAAAAATTGTCTGCGCAACGGCAACTTCTAATTTTTGGATTGCTAATAGGGATAATGTTACTCCCATAACAGGACCTAATAATGTTCCCAAAAACATAAATGGTAAATTGTTTTTTTCGTTTGTGAAAATAGGTTTACTATTAGATTTTAATTTTCCAGCTAATAAAGAAACAAGAAATGCTGCAGAAAAAGCAAATAATAAACGTATCCAAACAGCGTGCATAGTTGGTAGTTTTTCAGAATAATAATCCATCCCGTACTTAGATAATACTAAACCTGTACCCTGACACAAAGCGCCTGCAATCCCATAAATAATTCCTTTTTTATCTCTTTTATATCCAATTTTAGATGCTTCTGCTGAATCTTTTTTGGATAGTGTTAGCCATATAACTCCGACAACAGTAATCATAATACCTGAAATGCCAATCCAATTGATGCTTTCGTTTAGAGCGATATAACCAATAATTAAAGCAGCACCCGGAGCAAAAGATGTATATAAGCTAGCTAATTTTGGCCCCAATAATTTAAATGATGAAAAACTACAATAATCGCCAATAGAAAAGCCTATAATTCCAGATAAACCTAAAAATATATAATGATAGGGTTGAGGTGTGTTAAATAATGTAATTGGGTTGAGGTTATTCCAGAAAATTAAAATTACCGAAATAATAATCCAAGCTAACAGTAAACGGTATTGATTTAATGGCGCAGAACCTATGCGTTTGGCAGCTTCAGTAAATGGAAAAATTCCTAAACTCCAACATAGAGTTGTGAGAATGGCAATCAATTCACCGCTTAAGTTCACTATTTAGATTCTTTGTTAAATCCAACTAAGGCTAAAAATATCCAACCCGCTATAAAAAATAATCCGCCAATAGGTGTAATAGGTCCAAGTACTTTTAACCATTCTGCTCCAAATAAATTTCGGGTACATAAAAAATATAATGAACCTGAGAACATTATGATGCCAATAAAAAAACAATTGTAAGCCCAGTTAATAAATTTATGACTGGTGTTTTTTGATAATAAAACTAAAGCCAACATAGCCAAGGTATGGTACATTTGATATTTCACAGCTGTATCAAAGCCATTTAATTGGTCGGGAGTAATTAGTCCTGTTGGTAATTTACTTTTTAAAAAGTGAGCTCCCAATGCTCCTAAGGCCACCGCAATAGCGCCTAATAATCCAATCATAGTTAGTTTTTTGGTATTCATTTTATTTCGAAATGTATTTTAAAAATTCATCTTTTGTTTCTTTAAACTGAAATGCTTCAGTTAAAGAACTAGCATTTGCCTTGTCAGTTAGTACATTATAGGCAGATTTTAGTAATTCCAGTTTTTCTCTATCGTGACTAAATAACTCAGATAACTTAATAGTTTGAGTGCTCGACAAACATACGTCTACCAGTAATTTTTTTGCAACTACCAGTCTATCGTTCTCGTATGGTGCTTTTTTTATTTTTGCAGATAGTTCTTCAAACTTAGCATCGTTAATTGGAGTTTGGCAATTCATGTTTTTTTGTTTCACAATATTTTCCTGCTCTTTTATGAAAGATATGTATGATTCTTTCATAGCAGGGTATTTAAATATTGGAAGTAAAGTATTGATGTTTTGCAAGTCACTGATATGGCTATAGGCTTTTTTTGCTGAGTTTAATTTGTCCATGTCAATTGGTGTTGACTCTAATAATTCTTTTAATTGCAATGTATTATAGCAATTGTTTTCTAAAATTTGATTTAAATATCTATACGCAGCTTCATTGTCATTAGCTTTCTTAAATAAATTAAGAGCATATTTAATGTCTTTATCTGTTAGTGCAACTTTACATGTATTTGTTTCAGAATCGTAGTTGTTATAAAAGACCGGTTTGTTTTTAACTGCTTGATATAAGTTTCCGTAAATACTATTATCAACCAATGGCACTACTTCTTTCGGTGCTTCAGGAACTGGAGGCACTGCAGGACCAGATAACTCCGAAACTGATTTGAATTGTAATTCTAATTTTTCTCCTTTTTCAATTAATACATAGGTAAATTCTTTATTCAAAAACTTAGATTTACTACTTAGCAAAATAGAATCTTTATAACGTAATTCTTTTATAATTCCCGGTATTTTAATTTCAATTAAATTCCAATCCGTTGCCAAATCAAATACCTTAACATTTGATTGAGCAGTAGTGTTTATAGATTCATGATTGACAGATAAATAAAATGGATGTCCTGATTCACTAAATATGACTAGCGCATTGCTTTGAGCATAAATGGAAAGTCCACAAAAAAGTAAATAAAATAGGACTTTTAGCTTTTGAACCATATTATCTGTTTTGATAACAAATTTAAGGTTATTTTTGTGCAGAATTTATTTTATGAGCAAAATATTAATAATAGGAGCAGGTCGCTCTTCCTCTAGTTTAATCGATTATTTGTTATCGAATGCCAAAACTTATGCTTGGCATATTACCATTGCTGATGCCAACAAAGCAGCTGTTGAATCTAAAATCAGTAAATATAAAGATATTGCTACGGCAGTTGAATTTGATGTACATAATGCTTCTTTAAGAGAAGAGTTAATTAAACAATCTGATTTTGTGGTATCGATGTTACCGGCATTTATGCATGGAGATGTAGCAAGAGATTGTGTGAAGTTTGGAAAACATATCGCTACGGCAAGTTATGTAAGTCAGGATATGAAAGACTTGGATGCAGAAGCAAAACAAAAAAACTTGATACTATTAAATGAGTGTGGTTTAGATCCGGGTATTGATCATGCTTCGGCAATGAAAGTGATTCATGAAATACAAGAGATAGGTGGAAAAATCACAAGTTTCAAATCGTTTTGTGGTGGCTTGGTTGCTCCCGAAAGTAACGATAATCCATGGGGTTATAAATTTAGTTGGAATCCTCGTAACGTAATTTTAGCAGGTCAGGGTACAGCACAATTTATTGAAGATGGAAAATTAAAATTCATTCCTTATAACAGAATTTATACTCAAATAGAAACGATAGAGGTAGATGGTTACGGAAAGTTTGATGCCTACGCAAATCGTGATAGTATTGGTTATAAAGAACCCTATGGTTTGAATGAAGCAGGAACGATGCTACGTGGCACACTTCGTTTTCCAGGATATTGCAAAGCATGGAATGTGTTTGTGAAATTAGGTTTAACAGATGATACCTATAAAATTAAAAATGCAAATACCTTAACTTATACTGATTTATTAGAATCCTTTTTGCCAAAAGGTTCGGCTTCTGTAAAAGAAAAATTAGTTGCCTTTATGGGAGCTGATCTAGATGCTGAGGTGCTAAATAAATTAGAGTACTTAGAATTATTCTCGAACCGTAAAATTACTTTAAAAGAAGGTTCTCCTGCTGAGTTATTACAAAACTTGTTGGAAGAAAAATGGTTATTAAAAGCAGGCGATAAAGATATGATTGTGATGCAACATCAATTTGAATATACATTGAATGGCGCAAACAAAAAATTGGAATCATCCTTAGTAGTGATTGGTGATGATGAGATCCATACAGCCATGGCAAAAACAGTAGGTTTGCCTCTAGCTATTACGATTAAGAATTTCTTGACCGGGAAGTTTAAATTATATGGAGTGCAAATTCCAACAGTAAAAGAAATTTACGAACCATTGCTTCATGAATTAGAAACCATGAACATCATATTTACTGAAAAGGAAAAATAAAATAAAAGGCTTTGTGAAAACAAAGCCTTTTTAATTTTTTATACAGAGAATGTCACTTCGAGCGAAGTCGAGAAGCAAAAAGAAAACTTGTATTTTACTTCCCTATACTAGCTAAATAATCCTGCAAAATAATAGTAGCACTCACCATATCCACAGTGTCTTTATTAGCGCGGTCTTTCTTTTTTAAACCACTCATTAACATTGCTTGGTGAGCAAGGGTAGAAGTAAAGCGCTCATCGTATCGGGCAATTTTAATATGAGGGAATTTGCGTGTTAAGTGAGTTACAAATGGTTCAATATAACGAGCACTGTCTGATGCTTCGTTTTGTAATGTTTTAGGTTCACCAACTACAATGCATTCTACTTTTTCTTTTTTTAAGTAATCTTCCAAGTAAGCAATTAAATCTTTGCTATGCACGGTAGTTAAACCAGAGGCAATAATTTGTAAAGGGTCAGTAACCGCTAAACCAACGCGTTTACTTCCATAATCTATTGCCATAATTCTTGCCATAGGGTAAAGGTAATCATTTTAAACTTCAAAATATTTTTTGAAAAAACGTTAAAATAAATTGCAGATATCAAGATTCATTATAACTTTGTATCACAAAGTGCTTTTAATATGACAAAAGAAAACTTAGAACACCTAGAGGCAATACAGGATATTCGCCAAATGATGAAGAAGTCAACTCGCTTTTTATCGCTCAGTGGTTTATCGGGTGTATTTGCAGGGATATTTGCTTTAGGCGGAGCCGTGGTAGCTTACCTGTATTTAAATACTCTTTACAATACATGGATGAGGGGAGGGGAAGGCGCTTTGAATAGAAATGAAATTTATTTAAACTTTATTTTAATAGCAGCGGTTGTTTTGGCATTGTCTATTTCAACAGCATATTTTTTCTCAAATCGCAAAGCAAAAAAAGATGGTCACAGTTTATTTGATCATACAGCTATAAGAGTATTAATAAATTTAGCTATTCCTTTAGTAGCGGGTGGTGTGTTTTGTTTGGCTTTATTATATCATGGCGCTATTGTATATATTGCACCAGCGATGTTATTGTTTTATGGTTTAGCTTTAATTAATGCCAGTAAATATACGTATGATGATATTCGCTACTTTGGTATTTGTGAAGTGGTGCTAGGTTTAATTAACGCCTTTAATTTAGGAAACGGTTTATTGTATTGGGCATTTGGTTTTGGGGTGTTGCATATTGTATACGGAGCAACCATGTGGTATAAGTACGAAAGGAAGGGGTGATTACGAAATAAATACGAATATACGAATCGAACCGCTGAACTTAGCAAACTCAGATTCGTACATTCGTAACCAAATTCGTAATCAACACAAGTAAAGAATAAAACAGGAATTGAAGAGTTATATACATAATTTAAATAAAGCATTTGAAAATCGTATCCGCTTAGGGATTATGAGTGTGTTGATGGTGAACGATAGTGTGGATTTTAGTACCATGAAAGAAACATTAGAATTAACGGATGGGAATTTAGCCAGTCACATCAACGCTCTCGAAAAAGAAGGCTACATTCATGTAAAGAAGGAGTTTGTTGGAAAGAAACCTTTAACTACTTATTCTGTGACTAAAGTGGGAATGAAAGCTTTTAACGATCACTTAGATGCGCTTGAAAAATTATTGAAAGGACGTTAACCCCTTTTTTTTGAATTTAAACTTTGTAATTCAAAGTACTTTTAAATAAAACAAGATGAAAAAAATAGAAATCAATTATCAATCCGAAAACTCCTACAGAGGCAAAGCCGTATTATGGTTGTTAGAAAAAGGCGTTCCTATTCATGCCAAGTTAAATGCACAGCGTGAGGCATGGAATTTAAGTTCTGATGATTTCTTAAAATTTGAACCGGGTAGTTTAGGAAATACCTTGGGACAGTTTTATAAATCCCAACGATTTGAACCTATTCCAAAAGCAGAGCGTCATGATGTATTTCATGTTTTATTTGGTTTTTCAACCAATGTGATTGATGAAGCCTGCATGCAGTTCTTTTTATGGGGCAATGGTAAACCTTCGTTTTTCACAGTTGGTACTTGCATCATTACAAGCATATTGTTTCCTAATCATTTTCAAGAGTTTAAAGCCGCTTACCAAAAAGGGCAGCAAGCTACACCAATTCGCGACTGGAATTTTAAAGCCTTACTAAACGAAGATTTGCAAACATTAAAAAATAGAGTATTCACTAAATAAATCTCCCGCAAATCTCGCAGATAACAGAGATGAAAAATCCGCGAATATCAGCGACATCAGCGGGAAAACCTAAAAAATAGAAACCATGAAAACAGCAACATCCATCACAAACATCAGAAGAGTCGTTATTGTATTTATTATTCTTTTAGCCTTAAGTGGTATCACCGCTTTTCCATTAGTTACCGAAGTTGATTTTATGTTAGCGCATATTAACTCATTTCCTTCATTTTTTCATGATTGGATAAGAACTGTTTATCAGTCGGTACACGAAACCCCATCAATTGTATTATACGGCACCGATTGGTTAGCATTTGCTCACATCATTATCGGATTATTTTTTGTGGGCGTGTATCAAAACCCCGTGAGAAATAAATTTATTGTCAACGTTGGTATTGTGGCTTGTATTGCTGTATTTCCATTAGCGTTTATTTGTGGACCAATACGAGACATCCCTTTTTATCATCAAATCATTGATTGTTGTTTTGGTTTGTTTGGAGTGATTCCTTTACTCTATATCAAATATCAAATTGGATTATTAGAAAATAATTTTCCCGCAAATCTCGCAGATAACACAGATTAAAAATTAGCGAACATCAGCGGAATCCGCGGGCAACAATAAATAAAAATATATAAAATGAAAACAAACTATAAACAACCCAAAAGCATCATCGATTATGCGATGTGGTTACATGTTAAAACATCATCCTGGGTAGCAGGGATGATAGGACCAATGGTGTTTAATTATGGCACTAACGACAAAAACTGGGATTTAAGTACGGAGCAATTATTGAAATTTCCTCAAGGTACTTTAGGTAAAGCACTAGGAGATTTTTTGAAAGAACATGATGTTGAGATTTTGAAGGGCGCTGAGTACCATGATATACAGCATGTGTTATTAGGTTACTCCATTAGTTTTAAAGATGAAGTGGCCTTGCAATTTTTCTTGCATGGTAATGGAAAAAAATCATTCGCTTCGTTTAGCACACGAATTGGAGCTTGGTGTTTACTTCCCACCGAATGGAAATACCTTAAAGAGGCTTACGAACGAGGAAAGCGCTGCAAGGATATTACTAAATTAAATTACAAGGCTTTGTTATATGATGATGTGTCGAGTATAAAGGCTTCATTGTTCCATTCTTAAATAAGGTTCCCGCAGATCTCACAGATAACGCAGAACAGTGTCAGCGAAAATCTGCGGTATCTGCGGGAGAAAAATTATAAATACTTTAAAAATAACAACCATGAAAACAAATGATTATCTATTGCTATCAGCCACAGGAGCGTATAGCTTTTTATTTTACCAGCAAAATGCAGGAATTAATTTTCTGATTTTTAATATGGTTTTACTTGCCATTTTGGTGATTAAAAACAAGAAACTGCTTACTTATAACAAATGGATTTGGAGTGCGGTTTTATGTGTGCTGAGTTCTGTTGCTGTATTTGTGCACTCAAGTGCACTAAGTATCATTGGAAATATTTTCAGCTTACTGCTATTATCAGCAGTATCGTTTAATGTGGCAACAAGCAGCTTGTTTTCTTTTGCATTTAGTTGTTATTCGGTTTTGTCTTGTGTGGTGTATATCATCATCGATTCCATTAAGCGATATCAACCAAAAACAGAAGGAGAGAATACTAAAAAAGGCTACAAAACCCTAGCTACTATTATTGTACTTGTTTTAAGTGTGTTGTTTTTCTCCATGTATAAAAACTCCAACCCTTTATTTGCCGAAAACACCAAATGGATTAATTTGGATTTTATTAGTGTAGGTTGGATTTTCTTTACTATTGGTGGTTTTATATTAACGTATGCTTTCTTGTATCACCGCACTATAAAACCAATTGAAAACTGGGAAAACAATTTGCCATTAACAAATTCCTCTTTCGAACAAAAAGAGCAAACCATTAAGCAATTTGAAACAGAGCGTTATGCAGGGATGTTATTGTTTATTTTATTAAATGTCATGTTATTGGTTTTAAACATTGGTGATATTCAAACATTATACTTTAATGGAGGTTTGCCAAAAGGTGTTACCCATTCAGATTTTGTGCATAATGGAGTAGGGGTTATTATTTTATCGATAATAATTGCTACCAGTTTAATCATGTTTTTATACAGAAAAGAATTTACAGCAGTTAAAAATAACAAAGTACTGTCGGCCTTCGTGTATTTATGGATTTTTCAAAATGTAGTGATGTTGTCTTCTACAGCCTTTAGAAATCAAATTTATATTCATGATTATAATTTCACTTACAAACGTATTGGTGTTTATGTATGGTTAGTATTGGCAGTGTTTGGTTTATTAATCATGTTTTGGAAAATTTATAAAAAGCAATCCAACTGGTATTTAATCAGAACCAATGTGGCAGCTTGGTTTACAGTATTGGTGTTGAGTGGACTAGTTAATTGGGATAAATTAATTACCAACTACAACATTCAAAACAAATCTTTAGTTCAAGTTGATTTTTATTATTTGTTTTCTTTGTCAGATGCTAATATCCCGGAGTTAATTGCAATAACCAAAAAGCCTGAATTTAATTTGTTTAATTCTAAACTGAAAAATTATACGAGTAGTTTTTACAGAGAGCGTTATTACTCTGAAACCTATACTCAATTATTAAATCAAAAAATCACACATTATTTAAGTGACTATACCAATGATTGGCGAAGCTTTGATTTAAGAGATAAGGAAATTGTAGAGAGTATTTATTAGATAACCATTGTCACATCGAGCATAGTCGAGATGCATAATTTAAATCATTTGGTCTAGTTCTCGACTTCCTGTCTGCCGACGAGGCAGGAGCTCGAAATGACATGAGAAGAATAATACATTTTAAAACAAAAAACATGATAAAACCAACCTTCAAACAACTTGTGTATTCGTTTACACTATTTAGTGTTACATTATTAACCTATCGTATTATTAAAAGCGATGGCTTAAGTTATATTTTCTTAGCATGGAATTTATTTTTGGCACTAATTCCTTGGTGGATAAGTGATTATTTAAAACAAAAAGAAACGCTGCAATTGAAAAATATCCCTTTATTAGGAACTTGGTTATTATTTATTCCTAATTCGCCTTATATTTTAACGGATCTGTTTCATTTGAAGCCACGTCTGTATTTGCCATTATGGTTTGATTTGGTCTTGGTATTATCCTTTGCTTTAATAGGCATGCTTGTTTTTTTGAAATCCTTAAAAGACATGTTATCGATTTTAAAAACGTATGTTAGTCCCATGTTATTTACATTAATAACCCCTGTGATTTTTTGGTTAATTGCTTTTGGTTTGTATTTGGGAAGGTACTTGCGTTTTAATAGTTGGAATGTAGTTAATCATCCTTTCCGATTAATGCGTCAGAGTTTTGATGTTTTGTTAGAAAAAGATACTATTGGCTTTACACTCATTTTTGGTGTGTTTATGTGGTTTATGTATTACATCACTATGTGCCTGAATCAAAATGAAAAAGCCTAATTCCTAAATTTGAAATCGATTGTTTTTGGTTATCTTTAATCTCAATTAATGCTTTATGAATTCCTTTTTAAAATCATTTACATACGCTTTTAACGGCATAAAACTAAGTCTTCAACAGCGCAATATGAAAGTGCATGTGTGTTGTGCTATTTTGGCTATTGCATTTGGTTTTATTTTAAAAATTAATGTTACGGAGTGGTGCATTATTTTAATTTGCATAGGGCTTGTTTTAGCTCTAGAAATACTAAATACAGCTCTTGAAGCGTTTGTTGATTTAGTTGAACCCAATCACCATCCTGTGGCAGGAAAAATTAAGGATTTAGCAGCAGGTGCTGTTTTGATTTTTTCAATTATTACTGCACTCATTGGGATTATGATATTTGGTAAATATATTTTAGTTTTACTTGGATATAACTAAAAACTAAACTCTTTAAACTAAAAACTTTATATATGTCTCAATTTCCCGAAACAGAATTAATCCTAACCAAGGATAACAGAGTATATCATATTAACTTAAAAGCAGAAGATATTGCAGATGATGTAATTGTGGTTGGCGACCAACACCGAGTAGCACAAATTTCAAAATTCTTCAGTAAAATTGAATTTAAAACAGACCACAGAGAGTTTGTAACTCATACTGGAATATTTAATGGTAAACGTGTAACGGTTTTATCAACCGGTATTGGAACCGATAATATTGATATTGTGGTGAATGAATTGGATGCGGCTGTTAATATCAATCCAGAGACCAGAGAGCTAAATCCTATTCTTCGTTCATTAAATATAGTTCGTTTAGGAACCAGCGGCGCTTTGCAGGCAGATATCCCGGTAAATGGTATTGTGGTAAGTTCACATGGTTTAGGTTTAGATGGATTATTGAATTTTTATAATAACTGGGAAAGTGTAGGGGAAAAAGAAATTAGCGAGGCATTTATAAAGCATACCGGCTGGTTGCCTAATTTACCTTATCCATACTGCGTAAAGGCATCAGATAAGTTAATTTCTAAGTTTAAAGAGGGTACACATATAGGAATTACAGCTACTGCTCCGGGATTTTATGGTCCTCAGGGACGTCAAATTCGTTTAAAATCGGCTATGCCCAATTTAAATGAACTTTTAACTGATTTTAGATTAGGGGAGCACAGAATTACCAATTTCGAAATGGAGACTTCTGCGCTTTATGGTTTAGGAAAGTTATTAAACCACAATTGTTTAACAGCTTGTGTTATTATCGCAAACCGCGTCCGTAAGGAGTTTACCAACGATTACGCCAAGAGTGTGGAGATATTAATACAAGAAAGTTTACAACGATTAACAGCCTGATTGTTAAAAAAAACAAAACTTAGGTTAAAAATGGCTCCATATCGGGGCTATTTTTGTTTTGTATGAGACCTAAGAAAAACGAAATGAACCTAAAAGAAGTAATTGCTTTAATTACTCTATTAGATGACCCGGATGATGGGATTTATTCTGAGGTGAAAAATAGATTTATTATTTTGGGTCCTCCGGCAATTCCACATTTAGAAACTGCTTGGGAAAATAGCTTTGATGCCTTAATGCAAAAGCGTATCGAAGGGATTATTCATACAATTCAATTTAAAGCATTACAAAATGCCCTAAAACATTGGGCAGAACATGAGCAAGACGATTTATTTAAAGGTTGTGCTATTATTGCTCGTTATCAATATCCTGATTTAGACGAGAACAAACTAAAAAAACAACTTCATCAGATAAAACAAGACGTTTGGTTAGAGTTACACGATGATTTAACTGCTATTGAAAAAGTTAAAATCATTAATCATATTATGTTTGAAGTGCATCAGTTTGGTGGAAACATTACAAACTATCATGCTCCTCAAAACTCTTTTATTAATGTTGTTCTTGAAACTAAAAAGGGAAATCCTGTAATGTTAAGCGTTATTTACGCTTTAGTTTGTAAAGAACTTGGAATTCCTATTTATGGAGTTAATTTGCCTCAACACTTTGTTTTGGCTTATGTAAACGATTTTACGAATTTATTTGATCCTTCACATAAAACGTTATCGGATAACATTTTATTTTATGTGAACCCATTCAGTAAAGGTTTGATATTTAATCAAGGAGACGTTGATGCTTTTATCAAACAATTAAATGTGGAGCCTGAAACAAAATACTATTTACCTTGTTCCAACTTAGATATTATCAAAAGAATTATAAATAATTTAATTTATTCGTTTGATAAGATGGGATACGCTGAAAAGGTTCAAGAATTAAAAGATTTAGAAAAACATTTATAAGTTTTTTGTTCGGTATAATTTAGTTTGATTAATTACACAAAAAAGGAGATACAGAGTATCTCCTTTTTTGTTTATTTACCTTTTAATTCTGTGTCGTAAAGATACTTAGCGTCTAGTTCCAGCATTTCTTCTTCAGATATGTTTTTTTCTTTGGCTTTAGCTTTAATTTGATCCATCCATTCTTTTGTTTTTTTAATTCTTTCTTTAGTTTTTTCTATTAGATCAACCACTTCTGGTTTACAATAATCAGTTTCATAGATGTAAATTGCGTCTAAATTTATCATTTCCTCTATTGATACTTTATTTTTCTCAGCTTTTTTCTTAATATCTTCCATCCACTCAGGTGTTTGTGTTATGTGTTCTTTAATGTTTTTTACATATATATTTTTCCTTGTAGAATTTGAACTAGAATTTAAATTAGCATTATTTATAGCTTCTAATGCTTTATCAACAAATCCCCAACCTATGTCATGAATATTTGTTTCTGTTGCCATTAAAACAATTACTTTTTGTTTTTTTATTTCTTCAGCAATATTAAGTTTGTTTACTTCTCTTATTGATTCGCTTTCAGGATATACAGTTTGATTGTAGTACCAAAATTTACAATCAGTAAATAGATTATTGGTTAAACCTTGGTAATAAATATTCCAAAAATAACTATCGCCTATAAACAAAGCGTTTGGTTTAATAATATTGTTATCATCTGTCCAATAATAATTCGCATAAGGCATAGGTAATGTTTTTATAGGGAACAACAGATTCATTGCTTCTCCCATATCATTATCCGGGCTTATCAACGAATCTGAAAAAGCTATATTGGTTATCACAAAATCTCTTAGGTTTAGGTTTGTTTTATATTCAATATGTTTTTTTAGAGAGTCTGTCGCAATTAATGCGCCATAGTTTGTCCAATGAATACCTGTTTTAGGATACAAATCATATGGAGAAATGTTTTTTTGTTGAATAAACCATTTGCTAAAATCAATATGATTGATGTTTAATTTTTTGCATAATGAGGCCGCGTATTCATAATTACTTATTTTCTTTTCAGATATCCAACTATCCGGAATGAATTCTGGATAAAAAGATGCTTTACTTGGAGTAAAAATTATCTCTAGATCAATACCATTATATGCAAGTTTATCTTGCAACATTTTTATTTTACTGAATTTTTCTGATAATTCTTTTTCTCCAATAAAATTATTCCCAAAATAAGATTCAATGTAGTTTGTCTCATATAAAAAACCAACTTTCCCTACAATCATTTTATCCACATTTGCAATATTAAAAAAGCGATAATCTATCTGATTATTAAGCATTACATAATAATTTCTGAATCCAAAGTTTTGAGTCAAATGTTTGTCTTTTATTTCTTGATAACGCCCACTAAACCAAGCTTTAGTAGAGATGGATGTGTCAGGAGCTTCTGTATATGCACCTTTTAAAGGTTTTATATAATTTTTTAAATGAAATGTATTTTGTAAAAGGGGTATATATAGGAAGATAAGAATCCCTACAAGTATAAAAAGATATGGTGATTTTTTAATGCTAGTCATTTCTAAAATCTAAAATAAATAAATGGATTAAAACCAGACGATGTGATAGATGCTAAGGATAATGTAAATAATATACATGCTATAGCCGCAGATAGTAAATTACCTGTTAATCCAAAGTATGAAAAATATACTTTTTGTTGAATTTTTTGTCCAATCTTAAAACTAGTGAAGAAAGAAAATAGAGTGGCTAATAAAAAATAGAAAATAAATTCATTAGTGATAAAATGATTAGGGATTGAGAAATTGAATGAGAATAATTTTAATACGAACTCAAATGCATTAGAAACATGTTCTGCTCTAAAAAATACCCAGCCTATTGCAATTAAAATGAAGCAGATGATTGTTGATAATAGTTTTCCAATTTTTTCATATACTTTTAATAGTAATACTCTTTCTAATACGAGCCAAAGGCCATGGTAAGCTCCCCAAAAAATAAATGTCCATGCAGCGCCATGCCAAAATCCAGAGATTAAAAACACAATGCAAAGATTTAAATATAAACGAGCATTACTTTTTACTTTATTTCCTCCAAGAGGAATATACAGGTAGTTTTTCATCCAATTTCCTAAGGTCATATGCCAACGACGCCAAAATTCGGTTATACTTTTTGACGTATAAGGGTTATCAAAGTTTTCGGGAAATTTAAAACCTAACATTTTTCCTAAACCAATTGCCATATCCGAATAACCAGAAAAATCAAAATAGATTTGAAATGTGTAAGCTAACATGCCAATCCATGCTAAACCTGATGTTAGCTCGGTAGATGACATGTTGAATATTTCATCTGCTTTAAATGCCATAGTATTAGCAATCAATACTTTTTTTGCTAATCCTATACAAAATCTATAAAAGCCAGTCAGTTTATTGTCTACCGTATCATTGATACTTCTATCAGGTATTTGATCGTGTATTTCGTGATAACGAATAATTGGCCCTGCAATTAATTTTGGAAACATGATAATATACATTTGATACTGAAGAAAGTTATCTAATGGCTTATGAACTCTTCTATATACGTCTACCACATAAGTTAAACTCTCAAACGTGTAAAATGATATTCCAATAGGTAAAATAATTTTAATCCATAAAATTTCACTCATGCCAATAGAATGAAGGATAGTGTTTAGGTTATCAATAAAGAAATTGCAGTATTTGAAATAGAACAGCAGTCCTAGATTTAAACAGAGGGATATAATCAGAAAGAGTTTTCGTTTCCTTTCGTCAACCGAATTGTAAAGTAACTTAACTAAGTAAAAATCTAGTGTTGTAGTAGCTAATATCACAAATATAAATTTTGGGGCTCCCCAACTATAAAATAAAATGCTAGAAACTAACAGTACTAAATTTTTTAATTTTTGAGGTGTTAAAAAATATACCATCAAAAAAATCGGTAAAAAATATACTAAAAACGTAATGCTACTAAATACCATGCTCTATTCAATTGTCATTTCTAAAATTTCTCCAATTATATCTTTTTTAGGAAAAGGTATAAAATTTTGTTTGTATGGCGCTGTTGGCCACCACTCTTCATTATGCCATTCTTGAGTAAATAAAATAATCATTTGATTATTTGGAATAGAAGTTACATTTCTATCCATTGTACATATTGTAATCATTTTATCTTTTTCCTGTCCAATTTTCCATACTATTTTTTCAGGAAGCCACTCTATCTCAAAATAATAATATGGAGCATCAAAAATTTCGCTATGTTTTACGGGTATTTTTGTTGTTAAAGCTTTGGAATAGTGATTCCATCTATGTAGAACAGTTTTTTTGTTATCTAAGTTAAATTCTTTAGCACCAATATTAAAATCTTTTGGTTCATGACAGGCCATGTCCCAATTTGTACAAGTAACCATTATTTCATCATTATTAAATGCATTGTCTGTTTTATAGGTTACGTTAGAATTTTTATAAGATGTTTTTGGCCAGTATTGAGATTCTTTAACTATTTCGAAGTCTATTTCCGAGTATGGTATTGATTTTTTACTATGTTTTAAGGCTTCGTCATTATCAGGCTCAGATTTTGAAATATACGCTATATCTGCATTGCATTCTCTACGTTTATTCCAGTCATTTTCACTTTGGTATAAAAGCCAAAATGCGTTTGTTAGCCCATTCCAAACATTATCTTTACTAAGCATTTTTGGGAATTTAATTTTTGCTCTAAATTTTCCGTATGTGAAACCTATTCTTGATGAAATCCCTACATGTTCTTTTTTGAAATTATCTTCCTTAACAGATGGATTAATCATAGTGATGGAATTTTTATTGGAATTAGATACAACTGTTTTACAAGGACAATCAGTTGTATTAACGAACATTTTAACTCTATTATTAATGTTTTCATATTTCGATTTTAATTCATTGTATTCGGCTTTGGTAAAGTTGTCTCCAACAACATCTTTTATTTCAGGAATATTATAAACCGTATAATCCTTATCGATATTGTGGAAGTACTGTTGAAAATTGGCTTTACTATATAATTCCTTTGAACTATTACAATTATTGGTGAAGCAATCTGTAGTATAGTTTGATTTATTTATACTTAGTTTATCTATATAAATACCCGCTGATAAATCCATTTTAGTTGAAATATTTAATTTTTTTTCTGAAACTAAAACGCTTGTATTTTTTAAATCTTTTCCTTCTTTTAATAAAAAATATCCAAATGGATTAGTGAATTTTCCATTTTTATTTGTGAGTTGTATGTCTCTAACTTCCATAGGAATTTTCCCAATATCTTCAGGGGATGTTACAACCAACATGAATTCATAATTGCCCATTCTAGGATTTCTTTTCCATCGGTTATTTACACTTTGTTCGTTCCCTTTCTCAAAATTAATAGCCCAGATTGCATTAAGATATATTTGTTCTTGCACAGTAGTTCCTTCTTTTTTTGCTTTATCATTAATTTTTGCAATCCATTCAGGAACTGTTTTGATATAATTCATTTTATTAATTATAGCTTCGTCTATATTTAAGTATTTATCCGGTGCCGCCCCAAAATATATTTTTTCATTTCTCGGGTTACCCATGATTTTGAAACTATCAGTAATTACGATTTCCTCTCCAGGAAATAAATATTTAGTAGGTTTAAATGTAAATTTACCTTCACTCCAACTTCCATAGAAATTTTCAGTTGCAAAATCAAGAGTATCATTAAATTTGTAGTCCTGATTTTGGTAAAAAAATTTATAGTAGTATTTTTTGATTTCAGATGATGTGTTTTCTATCTTAAATTGAAAAGTAAAATAACCACTGTTGGTTTGTTTATTAGTAGGTATTTCTATTCCATTTAAAACAGCATCTGATAAATCTATATTCATATGATACAACGTGTCATTACCATTTCCTTTAAGATTTAATAAAGGATCAAAATCATCTACATTTAGCCCATTATTTTTACAGCTAAATAAAAATAAAATGGGTAAAACAATAAAATATTTCTTTAACTGAATAAAATATGGCATAGTGCAAATAGTTTACTAGCAAATATACATTAAAGCTATTAAAATTGGCTTTTTAGACGCCTAAAAAGCCAATTTTATATTCACTATTTACTCACTTTCACCCTTATCCCTTCGCTATGACTTGTAAATTCGGGAGCATACATACATTGAATAGTTGTAATACCATTACTGAAATCCCCATAATGATTTACGACTAAAGGATATTCAAATACATAGGTTCCTTTATTTAAGTAAGAGAAAAAGAAATTTGTAGCTGCATCTCTGGTACTTTCGTAATAGCCCAACCCATCTTGGTATTTATAGCCACTCATTACATTTGTTGGCTCAAATCCGGACGCTCTCATATCTTTCATATGAACATAGCTCATATCTCTATCTACTCTTAATTCAATTCTTACTTTTATTTTATCCCCCAATTTTAATTTAGTATTTGATGTAATAGGCTCAATTACCGGTCCACTAGCCGTGTTTTTTTGCAAGAACAATTGTTTTTTTATCTTTAATGGAGTTTCATGTGGTGTTATTTTATCTAACTGTTCAAAGTATTGCCAACACATGGCGCCATAACTTACCCCTACATCTTTTTTCTCAATTTTTATCTTACCCATAGTAGTTGGTTTGATATCTGAACCTGTCCATGTTTTTTTGAAATAACCAGTTCCAGGTTCTACATTTAATGATTTTTCATTCTTAGGATCTAGTTTTATATCGCCAACTGTGATTTCTACATTAGGTTCAGTCGCTAACCAATCGGTTCCTTTTAGTAATAAAGCATACACAGCATCGGTTGTTGAGCGAGTTGTTCCCCAATGTTGAGTTTGTTTACTTTTTACTAACCATGTTTTTAAATCATCCACAGATTTAGTGTCGTTATTAATTTCATCAAAAGCTTCAATCATTAAGGCTTGCATTTCAATGGGAGCTTCATACCAATAGTATCCATAATTTTCTTTCCAGTACATGCCCATTTCTTCGCTATTGATACTGTTTTCTTTCAATGATTTTAAAATTTCTTTAGGTAATTTTACATCTTTGTATCTATGAAGACTTAAAGCAATCATGCCTTGCATATAACGACTATTTTGTAACCAGTATGATTGCTCTTGTTTTTTATAATATTCAAAATGTTCTTTGTTTCGTTTGTCTAATTCAATATCTTGAAAATTACTTCTCATATATAAGTATTGAATAGCCATGTAACTTAGATGATTTTCAGTTTTGTATTTTGGACTATACTTTTTCATCCATTCATACTCTTCTCTCATTCTATTATCACAATATCTGACAGCTTGAGTAATCATATTCCATACTTCACTATTTTCTTTGGCTTTAATTACTCCTAATTTGTCTAAATGACTAAAACCTGTAATGATATGTTGTGTAATATACCAATCATCAGGTCCACCATCAAACCAAACAAAGCCACCATTTGAGGATTGTTTTTTAAGGAGTTTTTTAAAGGCTTGGGTTTGTTCGTGACTCATTTTATTTAAATCAAATAATAGTCCAACACGTTTTTTATTTTCACTTTCATTTTTTGCTTGTAAGACCCAAGGCGTTTCTTCCAATAATAATGCTTTTAGTTCTTGATTTTTTTCAAGATTTGATAAAAATGCATCTGGACTTGATGTTTTCCATGCTTCAAAAATGGCTTTGATTTTTGGTTTAGAATTTACCACATATGTCGCTAAACTATTAGCGTAATATCTTGCAAATGTTTGTTCGGCGCATTCGTAAGGGTATTCCATTAAATAGGGTAGTGCTTGTACTGCATACCATGCTGGATTTGCAGTGAACTCTAATGTGTAAGAATAGTTTTTTAATGTGTTTGAATTATTGTTTTGGTTAATGAATTTGGTGAAATTAAATTCTTTAGTTTGATTACTTCTAATAGGCATCGGCATACTTTCGGTTACTAACATGCGATTAGTTAATACGGGGACTGCGTTTTCTTCTCCATCTGTAAAGTTCCCAGCTTTTGCTACTACTTTATATTTGATAGCGGAATATCCTTCCGGAATTGATAAATTCCATTCAATAGCAGTACTTTGTCCTTTTTTTACAGTAAAATCTCTATAGCCAATAGTAGGGAAATTACTATGTAAGGCTTCTATCATATTACTTGAAATTTCTTTATCAGTTAATGCATCATATAATTTTAATTCAGCATTACCAGCTAATTCATTTTCTGATAGGTTTGATATTTTACTTATGAACGTGATACGATCTCCCTCTCTGAAAAAACGCGGAGCATTTGGTTGAATCATTAATTCTTTTTGAGTAATGACTTCCTTTTCAAACTGCCCAATTTTTAAATCCTTGGTATGAGCTAATCCCATTACCTTCCATTTCGTTAAGCTTTCAGGGACTGTAAATTTGATAATGATTTCTCCTTTTTCATTGGTTTGTAATTGTGGGAAAAAGAAAGCTGTTTCATTAAAATTTGAACGCGCTTTAATATTTGACAAATCTACACCTCTTGAATCTTGCTCTTTACTCTCTCCACTTTTTAAACCACCAATACTGTTTTTATTAAAATTTTCAGCTAAGCCAGTTGCTGCGCTTACGGTTGATACATCTTTATCACTTGCCTTTTTTTCACTTTCTTCTCTGTTTGCCATCATTTTTGGAGCAGCGGCACTTTTTGTTTGAGATACCTGATTTGCCATAGCGGGTAATGCTTCAGCAGCCACTTCATCATTCATTCGTCCAGGACCATTTCCATCACCTTCTACATATCCTCTGTAGTAATAGTTATTATAAAATCCTAATCCAAAATAATTTATAGCATCATAATACCTTGAAGGAAGAGAATGATAGTAATTAGATAGTTCATTAAATTCAGTTGAATTGGCTACTCGTGCTAAACTTGATGTCCAATATAATCTTGAATAATAACTTTGATATATATTAAAATACCAGCTGTTAGCTCTAAATGCATCTAATGAAGCATCATACATGGAAGCTACGAATTCAGCTGCTGCTTTTTCTCCTTTCTTGTCTTTTAAAATTAATTTCCATTCTTCTGCCTGGCCTGGTAATAATTTATTTCTAAAAATTTCAAATTGAATATCAAGTTCTTTATTGGTGTAAGGAACAGTTACTATACTGTTGTGAGTGTAAATACGATTATGTTTTATAAAAGTTGTATGAAATGAAAAATTCCCTCTATGAGTTTCTTCTATTTGAATATCATTTGATTTCATAGAAGCTGCTATCGTTTTTACCGTTGCAACTTTTCCGGCTTGTTCTTGTTCAAATAGGTAATTTACATTTGGGTATGCTGACGCTAAAATATAACTTACTTTTTCTCCTGGTTCTGCCTTAGTTTTTGTATAATAAAACCACTCTGCAACTTGTTCAGGAATCGTATTCGAATTTTTATCAAATAAAGTAATGTATTCAAATGCTTTAATTTCTTCGCCAAATTTATCTTTGCAATTTGCTTCAATAACGTACACTCCAGGCGTGAAGGATTTTAATTCGTTTGATAAATCGTATTCTTTTTTTATTCCTGTATCAAATGTTTTATCTAATACTTTTGAGTCTTTCTCCCATTTATACTTATTAGTTTCATCAGCATATAAATCATACGGAAAGGTTTTGTAATATTCTTCTTTTGTTAAACTATGTCTATCCGGTTGAGCCCATAGTCTATTTCTAAAGACTTTTTGTGGTTGTTTTAATTTATAAATAACAAATACACCTTTTGTGTTTTCATCTATTCCATTTAGATTGGTAGTTGATATACGAATTGGTTTGGAATTGTTTATTTCAATAATGTCATCACTCGAAATATTTAATTGCAATGCCTGGTAACCAACTGTAACATTGGTTTGAGTGCTATGAGTTTCACCATTAATATCTGTTACATCCGCACTAATTTGATAATTGTAAGTCGCATAACTTTCTTTAGAAACGGATTCGTCCGGTAAAGCTTTAAATTTAATAACATAGGCACCAGTATCATTGGTTACAGTTTCTCCATTGGTAATTTCTGTTTCAGAAGTTCCTCCGTAATAAGATCTATACCACCAATACCAATTAGGATAATTAACATTACGTACTACACGATATTTTACTTTTGCTCCGTCAATTACATTTCCGGCATATGCTTTTGCTGTTCCGGTAACTGTTACTTCATCATTTAATTTATAACTTCCTTTCGCCTGAATAAATTCTGTTTCAAATTTCGGACGCTTATAATCTTCAACAGATAGATAAACATTTCCATGTCCATCTGTTATTCTCATTTGTCCGTTTAATCCATTTTGTGGGGCTATAAATGAACCGGATACAGTCCCAAACTCATTGGTAGTTAGATTTAATGAATTTACTTTTTGATAATTCACATCATAAAATGTAACTGTTACAGGATAATTTGTTTTGAGTTGATGGTTTTTATTATTGACAGACTCTAAAACTATTGATTTAAAATAAACAGTTTGTCCGGGTCTATAAATGGCTCTGTCTGTATAAATAAATGATTGTATCCGTGTATTGTTATTTTCATAGGGCTTGTAGGTATAATAACTGTTGTTGTTAAAATAAGAGTCTGAACCATTTATAAATTCAACAAAAAATTGTTTTTCATTCAGTTCATTGTAGCTGATATTCAAATAACCTTTTTCGTCTGTTTTGTAGGAAGGCCCCCTTTTAATAACATACTCTCTTTCCTTATAATCATAGTTTTCGAACCAAAGTTGAGCAGTAATGTTTTTTAATGCTTCTCCTGTTTGACGATGCAGCGCATAAAAATCATATGAACCATTTTCATTTCTTCTTTCAATACTTGTGATATCTGAAACAATGCATGTGCTGTAGCCCGTATAA
Organism: Bacteroidia bacterium; assembly: GCA_035439445.1. Lineage (GTDB taxonomy): Bacteria > Bacteroidota > Bacteroidia > B-17B0 > Aurantibacillaceae > UBA4416. The sequence continues at coordinate 8,332 of DAORKG010000011.1, read as the reverse complement.
TTGTTATTGTATTTAAAATCCTCTGTTAAAGAACTCAGAATGATGTAGTAACCAGCAGAAAGTTCAGGAAGTTTAATTTCAGTATTGTGGGATTGGTAGTCTCCATCATTTTCAATATCTTGAGTAAATGCGGTTACTTGAGAAAAGGTTTTTAGTTTTTCATATAAATCTTTACCATATTTTTTTCTAAATAAATCTCTTAATTCTTGGCTGGACGTTTTTACAATTTTAAAGTAGATTTTATTTACGTTTTGAGATGTCACCAAACCTCTGAACGGTTTATTGGGTTCATTAACTTCTTCAATAGTTACATTATAAGTTTTAGTATTAATGCTATTGATTAAGTTTTTACATTCTATTGCACCATATGAATTTGGAAATTTTTTAATGGCAGATTCGCAAACCTCTTTCGCTGTTTTTTTGTACCATTTGTATTTGTTGCTTTCTAATGGCTTATATTCTGAACCTTTTTGAAAATACCAACTAGCAATTCTTGAGTCAATTTCAGTTACCCTTTGATTTTGAGAAAATTTTGCTTGTAATGCTTTTAATGAGTTAAAATATAGAGTGTCTTTTTTTGAATTTTGAGAGTTATTGTGAATGTAGTCTAAACGCAGTATTTCCACATCAATTAATGCACTTGGGTTTTCATCGTTTTTATGGAAACGAGTTAAGTCTTGCATTAATTTTAATGCATAGTATTTTGTTTCTAATGAATCAGATGGATTTATAATATTAGAATTTAAGAAATCCGCATAAGGCTTTATGTATTCTTCATTGTTAACTGTAAATTGGTTTGCTGGGCGAGAAACATCCACCTCTGAGTTCATAAAATAGCCTAAGGCTCTGTGTGCTAAAAAATCGTAAAGAGTTGGTCGCCATTGGCGGCATTCAGTTGTTCCTTTGTTTATGATAGCGTCATACAAATCAACTTTTGTACGTTTTAAACTATCTGTGTTTTCTAATGATGCTTTGTAGTTTGATATAATTGCATAATTAATAGCTTTTAAGTCCCAGGTTTCTATATCATCATTTTTAAAATTAACTGTAGTGCTTCTGTCATAAAATTTCCAACGATTATTTTGAAAATACTGGTAAAAAGCATCCGCTAAAATGCTTTGTAAAACAGGTTTTATAGGATATTTAGCTTCTACCGCTTCGTCTCTTAACTTAAATATGGATTTTTCTAATGAAAATTCTTCTTTATAGCTCTCAAATTTCATGCGGTGTAAAATAGCTTTCACAAATTGTGGAGCATTATTCTCCGTTTTAGCTTTACTGTAAATGCCATTTACAATTTTTAGGGCAGATTCAGTTAAACCTTTGTTCTCGCAACTATCTACTCTTTTCCATAGTTTCTCGTAGCTTTCTCCTTTATTAAAACTCAATAAAGTTTCTCGTTTTTTTGTAAAAGCATTTGAAAAAAATCCCAAAGAAATAAGTCCTGTTGCTAAAAAAATAAGAACAACAGTAGAAATGTTTTTTAGTTTCATAAAATTGATGTTTTACGTTTAGATGCAGATTATAATCATATTCCACAAAAAATTATAAATATCCCTTCATTTTGTATGTGACATATCCAATTATTTCATGTAAAATAAGGTTTAAACTCCATACTGCTTCAATATTTGGAATAAAGCAATAATCGAATTCAAATTTTCTGATTCCGGTAATTTTGTTTGTAACATAGGGAGTTATGTTTTTGTATCCGGCTTTCTCAAAAATAGCTAAGGAGCGACGCATGTGAAAAGAAGATGTTACCAATAATATGGATCCGTTAAAATGAAGGCTGTCTAAAATACGTTTGGTAAAAACAGCATTTTCATAGGTGTTTTTAGAATTATTTTCTATAATAATACTACTATCCGGTATTGAAATGTTTTGAAGATATTTTTTTATATAGCCGGCTTCTCTGTGATGTGGTTTCATGATACTTCCAGAACCACCAGTTATCAGAAGTTGCTTGATTCTTTTTTTATGATATAATTCTAATGTTTGAAAAAGCCTATCTCCGCTATTATTGAAATCAAATCTTTCTTGTCGTTCATCAATTCGTCCCATACCTCCTAAAACGATGGCTAAATCATATTTGGTGTCTTTTAAATAAATATCATCATCACAATATTCCCAAGCCCTTACTACTTCGTCAACTAAAAAGGAATTTGAGATAACATACATGAAGATTGTAAAGCCCAAAACCCATTTTTTATGCGGCGTATTCCATAATTTTTTTAAAAGGAAAAGAAGTCCAAAAAACAACCAAGTATATGGAGCAATAAGGAATGCTAAAATTTTTGATAGTATAAAAAACATACACTAAGTTAGCTAAAACTTTTGAATTTTTGGTGCCACATTATATAAACAAAAATTGGATAAATCGTCATGATTAATGATTAAAATCAGACATTACGTCTACTCAAATCATGTTTTTCAGACTTTATTTCAGATAATTTCACTTGGACTCTAATTTGAGGAATCTTAGCAAAAATTATAACTATGAACTTAAATAACTTTACAATTAAATCACAAGAGGCTATACAACAAGCCATGCAAATTGCAACCGTTAATGGTAATCAAGCAATTGAAAATGGTCATATTTTAAAAGCCATTTTAGAAGTTGATGAGAATGTAACTCCTTTTATTTTAAAGAAATTAGGAGTTAATCAGTCTGTTTTCTCTAAAACGGTTGATGCCATCGTAAATTCATATCCAAAAGTATCAGGAGGTCAACCATATTTATCTAATAGCGCTAACCAGGCAGTAGCTAAAGCAACTAATTATTTAAAAGAGTTTAAAGATGAATATGTGTCTATTGAACATTTATTGTTAGGTATTTTAGCCAGCGGAGACTCGGTAGCGCAGTTACTAAAGGATAATAATATTAAAGAAAAAGAATTAAAAGCAGCTATTACAGAATTAAGAAAGGGTTCTAATGTAACGAGTCAGTCTGCAGAAGAAACTTACAATTCTTTGAACAAGTATGCGATTAATTTAAATACACAAGCTCGTAATGGCAAGTTAGATCCTGTTATAGGAAGAGATGAAGAAATCAGAAGAGTATTACAAATTTTATCTCGTCGTACAAAGAATAATCCTATTTTAGTAGGTGAGCCAGGCGTTGGTAAAACGGCTATTGCAGAAGGATTGGCACATCGTATTATTGCTGGTGATGTGCCGGAGAATTTAAAATCAAAGCAAGTTTATTCTTTAGACATGGGAGCTTTAATTGCTGGTGCTAAATATAAAGGAGAATTTGAAGAGCGACTTAAAGCAGTTGTGAAAGAAGTCATTAGTAGTGATGGAGACATTGTACTGTTTATTGATGAGATTCATACTTTAGTTGGAGCCGGTGGAGGTGGAGAAGGTGCTATGGATGCAGCGAATATTTTAAAACCTGCATTAGCTAGAGGTGAATTAAGAGCTATTGGTGCAACAACTTTAAATGAGTATCAAAAATATTTTGAAAAAGATAAAGCCTTAGAGCGTCGTTTCCAAAAAGTAATGGTTGACGAGCCAAGCGAAGAAGATGCAATTTCGATTTTACGTGGGATCAAAGAAAAATACGAAACTCATCACAAAGTGCGAATTAAAGATGAAGCAATCATAGCAGCAGTTGAGTTATCTACTCGTTACATTAGCGATCGTTTCTTACCAGATAAGGCAATTGATTTAATGGATGAGGCAGCTTCTAAATTACGTATGCAAATTAATTCAATGCCTATTGAGTTAGATGAATTAGAACGTAAAATCATGCAGTTGGAAATTGAGCGTGAAGCAATGAAGCGTGAAAACGAGGATTCAAAAGTTGAGGCTTTAAACAAAGAGTTAGCGGATTTAAATGATAAACGTATTTCTTTAAAAGCTAAGTGGCAAAGTGAGAAAGAAGCTATTGAAGGTGTTCAAAAAGTAAAACTGCAAATCGAAGACTTAAAGCAACAAGCTTCTAATTTCGAGAAACAAGGAGATTTTGGTAAAGTTGCAGAGATTCGTTACGGTAAAATTCAAGAATCAGAAAAGTTATTACATGAACTTGAATCAAAATTAAGTGAAGCAAAAGCAAGTGGCTCTCAGCTAGTGAAAGAGGAAGTTGATAGCGAAGATATTGCAGATGTAATAGCTGCGTGGACAGGAATTCCGGTATCGCGTATGTTACAGAGCGAAAGAGAGAAATTATTACATTTAGAAGAAGAATTGCATAAACGTGTTGTAGGGCAACATCAGGCAATTGAGTCGATTGCAGATGCAGTAAGAAGAAGCAGAGCAGGATTACAAGATGCTAAAAAACCAATTGGCTCATTCATCTTCTTAGGAACAACTGGTGTTGGTAAAACTGAGTTGGCAAAGGCTTTAGCAGATTACTTGTTTAATAATGAAAATGCCATGACTCGTATAGATATGAGTGAGTATCAGGAACGTCATGCAGTAAGTCGTTTAATTGGTGCGCCTCCGGGATATGTTGGTTTTGATGAAGGTGGTCAGTTGACTGAAGCGGTGAGAAGAAGACCATATTCTGTTATCTTATTAGATGAGATTGAAAAAGCACATCCGGATGTATTTAATATTTTGTTACAAGTATTAGACGATGGGCGTTTGACTGATAACAAAGGTAGAACAGTGAACTTTAAAAATACCATTGTGATCATGACATCTAATATTGGTTCTCATTTAATACAAGATAACTTTGATAAGTTAGATGAGTTTAATAAAGACGAAGTATTAGCTAAAACTAAATCAGAAGTATTTGAATTATTAAAGAAAACTATTCGTCCGGAGTTTTTAAACAGAATTGACGAAGTAATTATGTTTGAGCCGTTGAACAGAGAAGATGTAAACGATATTGTGAAAATTCAATTTAAACAAATTGCAGATAGATTAGCGGAACAACACATTACAATTTCTGCTACTGATGAAGCAATAGATTGGTTAGCACAATTAGGCTATGATCCTCATTATGGCGCGAGACCCGTGAAGAGAGTAATGCAAAAACAAATCTTAAATGAGTTATCAAAACAATTGCTTGCAGACACAGTTAATAAGGACAAAGAAATTGTGGTAGATGTTATAGATAATAAGTTTATCTTTTTAAATAAGTAAAAATTAAAAATCCCCTGCTAAAAAAGTAGGGGATTTTTTATGTTACTCTAAATGGCAATTTTCTAGTCCATCTTCAAATACGTCTTCATTTGCCTTACAGGATTCTTCGGCTGTTTTCTTTAAAATTGGTCCGGCTTTAAAGTGATCTCCATAACTTTTTTCACCGGTTGCTTTTTCAGTGCATACACACACGTAGTCTTTTTTACATGAGGTTAATATTACTAAAACTGAAATTGCTAAAAATTTTTTTTTCATTGATTGATAATTATTTTTTTAGTTAATTGATAGTTATTAATACTTATGGTTATAAAATATATGCCGTTATTTAAATTAGATATATTATATGAAAAAATCGGAATATTATTACTTTCTATAATGTCAGAATATAAAATGTCACCAAAAATATTTTTTATCGATACTGTGGCTGGATATTCATTTATTGTTTCTATTTCAATATTTAAAAATTCTTTTGTTGGATTTGGATAAAGACTAAAATTTATTGGTTGTTTTTTTTCATTTAAAGAGGTTGTGATGTTTTTCTTTGGTAAAAAACTATAAGCAAACCATTGTATGCCTTCTAATTGTATGTAGTTTTTCCAAGTCCCTGTTTCTGAGGTTAAACTTGAATTTAAGTTAGTATATGGGGTGAAAAATGGATTAGCATTTACCCACGTTTGCATAAAACTAGGTTCTGAACTATAAAGTGGGATAACATTAACATTTGCACTAGCAGTGGCTAAAGCCTGTAAGCGTGGTTTAACATAACCATATTGATATGTTTGTGAGTAATTAGCACTTGTAATGTAAATGCTTAGTAAAACTCTATCTAAACCTGTTTGTACAATTTGTTTAGCTTGTCCATTATTAAAAAAACCAAAATAAGCTTCCGATTTTTTTCCTATACTATTTGCCAAAGAATCAATTAAATGTAATTCATTTTTGTAATGTTTAAATGCGCCGGATGTATCACAACTAAAGCCATTAGGTTGTAAATAGTTGGTGCAGTAGTAAGAACCAGATGTTGTAGATGAGGGAATCCAAAATTCAAACTCATAATTATAAACATCTACTTTTTGGTTTGGGTTTGAGTACTGTTGATTATAAACATGTACTATGTTTTTAAAAAACAAGTATGATTCGCCTGCAACTCCAACTTCTGTGATACTATACTGCGTTTTTGCTTTATTTATAAAATTTGCAAATGTTTGTGCAGTTGTAGTATTTGTAAGAGGCGTAGCATTATTTACTAAATGCACATCATATAAGGTTAAGTAATTAAACCCATTGTTTTTAGCAAATAACAATAAACTGTCTTCTTTTGTTGTATTTCCTAAGATAGTATTAAATCCATTTACATAGAAACCTTTTATGTTTTGTGAATACATATAACAAATATTTAAAAGAAATACTATGTGAATAATTTGTTTTTTCAATTTTAGTTTTGTTTTATGATTGATATTTGATAGACGTCTTTTCCGGATTGCTTACCAGTAACTGCCAAGTATATTTTATTCATTAAAATTCTTAATTTTACAACAGTTCCATATAGTAAGATATTATCGTTACCAACCAATATTGAACCACCACTGCTTTTTTTATACACTGATACACCATTTGTATTAGAACCATTACCGGCATATCCAGTATAATATACATCACCATTTTCATCTAGGTCAATATCGCTACCCGAACCAGAATAATCTAGTGTTGCTTGTTGTAAATTTTGAGTTAAACTATTTGTTTGAAAATTATAAATATAAGAACTTACTTTATTCGTTCCAGTTTCAGTAAGCATAAAACTTAAAATATTTCCATCAGTACTATAATGTTTAATTATTGAACCATAATTACTAATAGTAGTTGGTATTGCTTTAATCAAAGTAGTTGTATAAACAGGATAAGTACTATTTGTACCATAGCTGGTATAATTAAATTTGTATACTTTTACAGAATCAGATGTTATCCCTATTGCAAAAAACTCGTAAGTTCCGTTGTTAGTATATACTTCGTGAATAGTACCTTTGTAGTAACTTAAATTTGCCTGTGAACCAATAGCTCCATTAAACATTTGGTAATTAGAACCCACAACAGGATACATATTTACACTTGCAAATTTTGAAAAATATCCAAAGCCAGCTCCGCTATTCATTACAGGGTATCTAAAACTAAAATCAGGAGTTCCAATAGGATTTGGTGATACAGCAGCAGCAGAAACATCATTTCCAAAAGTATTTCCATTATTTGAACCAAACCCGGTACTGTATTTTAACGCACTATATGCGAGCATATTTGAGTAGGGAAAATACTGATAGATTACATTATCGTAGTTAATGTTCAAATTATATGGATATTGACCAGCTCCAGATGGTATTGGCATAAATTGATTACTAATTATATCTTTTGAGTATCTATATTGAGTTCTAAGAGGAGACTGTTGTGTCCCAACTTCTGTATAGTAGGCTATGTTAAAGCGATTATTTGTTTCTAACGTAAAATCATTTATCCCAATTGAATTTTGGTTATTCACACCTCCTAATGAATGAGCTGATTCAAATATTGTAGTGTAACCACTATTAGTATTTAATACATTAATGGCGGCAATTGCTTCGGGTGTTGGTGTTTCTTCCTCAGGTTTAATTTCCTCTTTTGGCTTACAGGCACTAAAAAGTATCGTACATAATATAGATGTAGCAATAAGTGTATTTATGTTTTTCATCATTTAAATAAAGTGTTCAATTGTATATATATGCTTTAATTATCTAATTGTATAAGATTAGTAATACTCTAAATTTATAGATAAACTGCTGGTTGGAGAGCTATTATTGCCAAGCAAGTTATTACCTGTTAGTGTAATTGAGCCCCAGTTATTATCTACATGAATAGTTCCTCCGTTTTGTTTGCTAAAAAATGTACCGGAAGCTGATGTTCCTGCATGCATAATGTATACTTGATTTCCAACGGGTATTGTGTTTGGTAAACCAATTAATGAATAATCTCCTGTTTGGGGCGCATTTAAACTATCAGCAAATGTAATATACAATAATGCTGTTTTTATCTGACCATTGTCGTTTATAGATGAATTAAAACTATACGTTCTGGTGTTATTACTTCCACCCATGGACACTGTTTTGCTTGTAACAGCGTTTATATATTCTGCACTACGCGCAACTTTCCATGTGTTTAAGCTGAAAGTAGCCACAGGGGTTGTGGGTTGAGTAGAGGTGGTATCTGGCTCAGG
>DAORKG010000010.1:0-94743 GCA_035439445.1 Bacteroidia bacterium | reverse complement strand
GTTAGTTCAAACACAGTTTGTTTAGGTTCTTCGATAACATTTTCCAATTCAGGAGGTTTGAGCTATACTCTAAATCCAACTTCTTTTACCGGTAATGTGATTAATGTATCTCCTACGGTTTTAGGAACTACAATTTTTACAGTATCAGGAAGCGGACCATTTGGTTGTATTAATACTAAGACTATTAGTGTTAATACATTTAGTTTACCGGTGGTAGTTGTTTCTCCATCGTTAACAACTATTTGTTCCGGACAAGTTGTATCATTGAATGCTACGGGTGCGGGGTCATATACATGGACAACAGGTTCTACTTTGTCATCTATATCTGTTTCACCATCTGCATCTACTTCATATTCGGTTATTGGAAAAAATACTTTTGGTTGCGAAAATTCGGCAGGAGCAGTTGTTAATGTAGTTAATACGCCTATTGTTAGTATAAATAGCCCTTCTACTAGTGTTTGCTTTGGATATACGATGACTGCGACAGCAAATGGAGCCTCCAGTTACAATTGGTCTAATGGTGCAACAACAAATACTATTCTTGTTCAACCTTTTTCAAATATTAGCTATAGTGTTGTTGGAACTAATGGAGGTTCTTGTGCCGACACAGCATTTTTAAGTATAACAGTCTTACCATTACCATCTGTTTCTGCATCTGCAAGTTCAACTTTAGTTTGCTTAGGACAAACAGTAAATTTATCGGCTACTGGAAATGCTGTAAATTATTTATGGCAGCCCGGCAACTTATTTGGTTCAAATCATAACGTTCAAATTACAGCTCCTGTAACTTACACTGTCTATGGTCAGGGGTCCAATGGCTGTGCTTTCTTAAGTACTGTGTTTATTAATGCTCAAACAACTTCTTCTGTTATACCTGTTTCAACACCTAGTGCTATTTGTGTTGGTGATTCTTCCGTTTTATCTGTAATTGGAGGTACAGTACCTACATGGAGTGCAAATACAATCCCAAATACAAACATTGTTACGCCAACAACACCAACCAGTTATACATTAAGCGCTGTTGATTTTAATGGTTGTGTATCGAATATTGTGTTTAATGTTGACATTAATTCCAATTGTGATGTAATTGTTTACAATGGTTTTACTCCAAATGGAGATGGATTAAATGATTTTTGGTTCATAGAAAATATTGAGAAAATACCTAACAATAAAGTTCACATATTTAATCGTTGGGGAAATAGAATTTATAATACTGTAAATTATAATAATATTAGTAATCGCTGGGATGGTAAAACAAACTCCGGAAGCACGATTACATCTGGAACTTATTTCTTCATCATACTAGATGAAAATGAAAAATTATTACAAAAAGGTTGGATAGAGATTACAAATTAAAAAAGGTTATGAGAAAAATATTATTGGTATTATTTATATGTCTGTTTGCGATTTCAATACATGCGCAGCAAGATCCTCAATACAGTCAATATCAGTTTAATCAAATGGTTATAAATCCTGCTTATGCTGGATCGAAAGACGCATTGAGTGCTGTGTTGGATATTAGAAAACAGTGGAGTGGATTTGATGGAGCACCATCTACTCAGTCATTTAGTTTTCATGGGCCATTAAAGAAAAAAAGAATAGGTTTAGGATTAAGTGCTTATAATGATGCTATTGGACCAAAACGTGTTACCGCTGCGTATGGGAATATTTCCTACATATTGCCAATCACTAATAAATTGAAATTATCGTTTGGATTAAGGGCAGGAGTTGTAAATTATGTGTTTGATTTTAACAAAATGAATTATAAGGATGCTGGTGAAACAAATGCTATAGCTAATATTTCTACTAATAAATTTAAACCGGATGTTGATGCAGGATTGTTTTTAAAATCGAGTTCATTTTATGCGGGATTTAGTGCAACACATTTAAATTCTGCTTATATCTATAAGGATAATATTTCGTATACGAATGCTACCGGAAGCCAAATTGAATATGACTTAACCTATAAATTAAGTACACATATTTTTGGAATTGTAAGTAAAGGTTTTGCCGCCGGTGAGAACCTGGTGATTAATCCTACAGTGATTGTTAAGGCTGCAAAAGGAGTTGCAAACTTAGACTTGAATTTAAATTTTTTAATTAAACAACGTGTATGGTTAGGTGTTTTTGCTCGTTCAGGAGGCTCTGTAGGTATTTTAACTCAAATTATTATTACAGATAATATAAAATTTGGATATTCATTCGATACTTCGCCAGGAAAAGTACAAAAACGTTTAGGAAATGGACATGAGATTATGATTGGGTTTGATATGAATACATTCAAATCAAAAATGTTGTCTCCTCGTTATTTATAAAATTGTTCTTTTTGAATCTATGAGAAAAAATTATATATATCTGATATTTTTGTTATTTATTTCGTGTGCCGTTAATGCACAGATGAAAAAGGCTGATAAGCATTTTTCAAAATACAACTATGCTAAAGCTATACCTGTTTATGAGAAAATTGCTAAAAGTAAATCTCCGGATAAACAGTTGGCGATGATAAAACTAGCAGACTGTTATCGTATATTAAATAATTATACTAAAGCAGAAAGTTACTATGCTCAGGCAATTAGTCTAGGTAAAGTGCCAGCTGAAGTGAATTATAATTACGGTAACGTTTTAAAATCTAATAATAAATATAGCGAGGCTCTGAATCAATATTATGCTTTTTTAGAAGAAAATGAGAATAGTAAAACAGCTAAAAATGCTATTAAGTCATGTCAGGAAATAAAATATTGGGAATCTAAACCCAAAGAATATGAAGTTAAAAATTTAGAAGCTATAAATACCAAACGTTCCGAATTTTGTCCCGTAGTTGTAAATAACAAATTGTATTTTGTTGCTGAAAAAATTAGTGATATTGTTGATTTTGAGACATCTTCTACTAATGGCCAGCCGTATTTAAATATTTTTTCTTCTGAGATAAAAAACAATGAAATAAAAAAACAAAAATTAGTTTCCAAAAAAGTAAACACAAGTTTTCATGATGGTCCAATTACTTTCTCTAACGATGGGAAATCGGCTGCTTTTACAAGGGTAAATTATATCGTCAACAAAAAGAATAAAGACTTTGTAAACCGTGCAAAAATTTATTTTACAGATGTTAATGGAAAATCTTTTTCAAAACCTAAGGCATTTACTTATAATAGTGATGAATATTCTTGCGCCCATCCGTCTTTAAGTGCAGATGGAACTATTTTATTCTTTTCTTCAGATATGCCGGGTTCTTATGGTGGACAGGATATTTGGATGTGTAAGAAAAATGGAGATGGTTGGGATAAGCCTGTAAATTTAGGTTTTGATATTAATACAACAGGCGACGAAGTTTTCCCTTCTGTAAAAAAAGATGGTTCTTTGTATTTTTCATCAAATGGTTTACCGGGCTTTGGAGATTTGGATATTTTCACTGCCAAGCAAGTTGATGGTAAATGGTTACTTAATAGAAATGAAGGATTGTATTTAAACAGTAAGGCAGACGATTTTGGAATTACTTTTATAAATGATTCTGTCGGCTATTTTTCTTCAAATAGAGAAGGTGGAAAAGGAGAAGATGATATTTATTATTTTAAATATACGAACAAAAATATTTCAATAGACGGTACCGTTTTGTTAACTGAAAACACAAATGATCCTGCTAAGGGTGTGAAGGTTTATTTATTGGACGCAAATGGAAAAGCTATTGACTCTACCAAAACAAATGATAAAGGTTATTTTGTTTTTAGAGATTTAGATGCTGATAAAACTTATATGGCCGAAATTGAAGGAACTGAAGCTAATTTGAAAAATAAATCAAGGTATTATTTAGCAGATAAAAATTCTAAAATTTCTCGTATTACACATGATAACGGTCCCGGGCAAAAGTTTGTGTTTAAAAATTTACCAGTAGATCCTAACGGAATGCCTGATTTATATAATGATGACGACTTAAGTTTGGCAGGTAATTTATTGTATGGTGAAAATCCGAGTAAACCTATTGCCAATAAAAAAGTTGTTATTAGAAACGAATTTGGAGATATAGTAGAAGAAACAACTACTAATGAATTTGGTGCTTTTGCGTTTAGAAATTTACCTATTGATCAAAACTATTCATTAACAGTGGTTGATGATGATATGCCTGTAGATGCGAAAATTATATTAACTAATAAGAGTGGTAAGGAAGTGAAGTTAGCACGTTCTGACGCAAAAGGAAATTTTAAGTTTAATATTTTGGCGGTTGATAAATCAGCTATTTCAGATTTGAGTGTGGATGATGGAGATTTAGTAATGGCGCTGAATGGTTACTTGTATGATCAAGATAAAAAAGCTATCAGTAATGCCAAAGTTACAATTTTCAATAAAACCGAAGTGATTGAAAATATTATTACGGACGATAAAGGGAAATTTTCTTTCAGGAATTTGGGTGCAGATAAAAATTATTTATTTGCAATTGATGATTCTGATCCAAGATTTACAAGTGTAACAAAAATTTTTGTTGCCGATTCAAAAGGAAGAATTTATAAAGAATTAAAACGTAATTCAAACGGTAAATTTCAATTTGAATTGTTGGCGGTTGATAAAACAGCTTTAGGGGATTATTCTGTAAATGACCCATGGCTAGAAGTTTTAGAAATGAAGAATAAAGAAAAACAGCAAGCTATTACCATTATAGAGAATTTGTATTATGCATACGGTGACTATAAAATTGATGCAGCTGGTCAAAATATTTTGGATAAAGTGATTACGGTTTTAAACTCAAATAAAAATTTGAATATTGAATTAAGTTCTCATACCGATTCAAGAAGTTCAGATGCCTTTAACCTTGCTTTATCACAAAAAAGAGCTAAAGCAGCAGTTGATTATATTATCTCTAAAGGAATTAATAAATCACGATTAAAAGCAGTAGGATATGGAGAGACTAAATTGTTAAATAACTGTAAAAATGATGCGCCTTGTTCGGAAGAAGAACACGCTAAGAACAGAAGAACAGAATTTAAGATTGTAGAAGTTGGAAAACTATAAATTATGGCACAATAATTATTGTTAATTTTAAAACATAGGCAGCTTGTCTATGTTTTATTGTTTAAAACACTTATATGAGAAAACTTTATTTTTTATTTATTACATTTCTTTCAATATCCTTGTTTGCTCAAAAGGATTACTCCCGTTACTACAATTCATGGCGTTTAGGATTAAATTTAGGAGGCGCCTGGCAAACAGCTGATTATAGAAGTTGTTGGGGGATGGCAGGAGGACTTACCTTAGAAAAAGGTTTTCATGAAAATAGTACTAATATCTTTTCTTTTGCTATTAGAGGCCGTTATTTAGCAGCTAATACGTATGGTATGGATTATCATCGTAATTACTATGTGAATTCGAATCCGGCATATAACGGAACTTATAATCCTACTGTGAACTATTTAACTGATACAACCCGTAAAGCAAGGGGTTATGTGTATGATAACTATAAAATGCAATTGGGTGAAGGTTCATTGGAACTGCAATTAAGTTTTAATCGATTAAGAGAACGTACACATGTTATATTAAACTTATGGGGTGGAGTTGGTATAACTAGTTTCAGAACAAAATCAGATTTGTTGGATGCAGATGGAAAAATTTATGATTTTAATATGGTGGATTCAACAGGTAATAAAACCAGTACACTAAATACCTATAGCGCGTTGATTGACAAAAAGTATGAATCTTACGCTTATGGAAGTAAAAATGGGAATTTAATTACATTTTCTCCTTCAGGTGGGATTGGATTAGGATATCAATTTTCTCCAGGTTTCTCAATGTTGTGGGAATATAAAATTACATTTCCTCAGGGAGCGAATGCTGATTTATTAGATGGGAAATTAGCCTTTAATAATGATGCTATTGGAAGAAGTAATGATTACTATCATTACACCGGATTGAATTTATTATTTACGTTAAGAGGTAAAAAGAAAACTCATACCACCACAAACAATACAGAAACAGTTTATACTAATACAACTGCTACTACGAATTCTGTATCAACAACCACATCAATTACACCAACAGCTACTGTAAGCACAACTACGCCAACTGTTGTTACAACAAATCCAACAACAACCTTGCCTCCAGCTGTTCCAAAACCTGTAATTTCTTTTATTACACCACCAACTAATGGATTTGTGGTTAATAATCAAGTTTACAAAATATCTGCGCAAATTTTAAACGTAAGTGGTGCAGGTCAAATTCAATTTAAGTTTAATGGAGTTCCTCATTCTGATTTTACTTTTAATAATCAAACGCATATCTTAGAGTATAACTCCAATTTAAACGTAGGATCAAATGCTGTTCAAATTATTGCTAGCAATCAAGCCGGAACAGATAATAAATCAACAACCGTGGTTTACGAATTGCCTAAACCAACAGGTAATCCTCCTGTTGTTTCATTTATCAATCCTCCTGTTGCAGGTAGTTCTGTATCTACACCCAACTATCAGGTTAAAGCTCAGGTATTAAATGTTGCGGGGCAAAATGAAATTTCGGTTTATTTAAATGGGATGTCAACTGCATTTAATTATAATGCCAATACAAAACAGGTGTCTTTTAATGCTAATTTAAACCAAGGTTTAAATACCATTAGTATCACAGGAAATAATGCACTAGGCGAGGATACTAAAACCACTGACATCACATACATAGTTCCTAAAGTATCCGGAGTGCCACCGGTAATTAGTTTAATTAATCCTGCTTCAAATAATAGTTCAACAACTAATTCTATTTTTAATTTTAAATTATCTGTTTTAAATGTTACTTCTAAAAATGATATTGTTTTGAATTTTAACGGACAAAACAATAGTGTTTTTAATTATGATTTAAATACAAAAACGCTTGATTTTTCTTCAAACTTAAATTTAGGTAGTAACACCTTAATTGTTAGTGCATCTAATGCTTTTGGTACAGATACCAAAACAATTTCTGTAACATACACTGCACCTATCAAAGTTAAATTGCCTCCGGTTGTAACTATTAGCAATCCGGCAGTATCTCCGGGAGTAACAAATGTTCCTAATTATATATTTAAAGCTACTGCTACAAATGTTACTTCTAAATCACAATTAGTGGTTAAAGTAAATGGTATAGTAAATACAAATTACACATTTGCCAATTCAATGATTGTTTGTCCTTCAATATTAATTTCAGGAAATAATATTTTTGAAGTAACGGCAACAAATAATGATGGTACAGATTTTAAAACAGGTATAGTGAATTTTAAACCTAAAAATGTTGGTATACCTCCTGTAGTAAGTTTAATTAATCCGCCTTCTCAAATTAATGCAACAGATAATCAATTGTATAATTTTAAATTATCGGTATTAAACGTAAACAGTCAATCGGATATTGAACTATTATTTAATGGCGCACCTCAAACTAGTTTTACTTATGATGTTAATACCAAAGAAGTATTTTTTCAAACCAATTTAGTAGTAGGGAATAATACTGTTTTGGTTAAAGGAACAAATGCATATGGTACAGATTCAAAAACAATTAATGTAGAGTATACGCCACACGCTGATATTAAATTGCCGCCGGTAGTAACGATTACTAATCCTGTTACATCTCCAACATCATCATCTGCATTAAACTATGTGTTTAGAGCTACCGTAACAAATATTACATCTAAATCACAATTGGTTGTAAAAGTAAATGGCGTTGTGAATACAGGTTTTGTATTTACTAATTCAACAGTTATCTGCCCTTCAACTTTAGTAACAGGAAGTAACGTGTTTGAAGTAACCGCTACCAACAACGATGGTACTGACATGAAAACAGGAATTGTGACTTACCGTCCGAAAGTTGCCGGAGTTCCACCTGTTGTTAGTTTAATTAATCCGCCTTCACAAATTAATGCCACCGACAATCAATTGTATAATTTTAAATTATCTGTATTAAATGTAAACAGTCAATCAGATATTGAATTATTATTTAACGGTGCGCCTCAAACTAATTTCACTTATGATGTAAATACCAAAGAAGTATTCTTTCAAACTAATTTGGTAGTAGGTTCGAATACAGTTGCTGTAAAAGGAACAAATGCTTTTGGTGTTGATTCGAAAACAATTAATGTGGAATATACACCTCATGCAGATATTAAGTTGCCTCCGGTAATTACATTTGTTAGTCCGGCTACTTCGGTTTCATCTTCTCAAGATGTAAACTATATATTTAAAGCTACTATTTCAAATATGCCAAATACAAATGGGTTGGATGTGAAATTTAATGGTAATCAAATTTCTAATTACACGTATGATGGATTTAATTTATCATACACGGGTAATTTAAACACCAGTGCTAATGTATTGTCAATCTCTGCTACTAACAATGATGGTTCTGATGCCAAATCAGTAACCGTGAACCACAGACCAAAAGTTTTAACTACTCCTCCGGAAGTTAATATCATAAATCCGAAAGATACACCTGTGGTAACTAATACCAGTTATAATTTTCAATTTAAAACTTTATATGTTACACAAAATCAAATTTCGGTTTCATTAAATGGTAAACCGGTTAATCAATTTAATTTTGTTGCTAATACAGGAAGTTTTACAGCTAATTTAGATAGTGTATTTAATACCTTGGTTGTAAATGCCACTAACAATTATGGTTCTGTTACTAAAAGCGAAATGGTTATTTATAAGCAATTACCTATTATTAACGAATCAGATACAAGCAGAGCGGCTAATATACCAAATAATGGAGATGGCTCTAAAACAATGGTTATTTGTCATTATGAAGCAAACAGTGCGCCGCAAACAGTTCAGATTTCTCCTTCTCAATGGTATTTGCACGAAGGACATGGAGATACAAAAGGCGAGTGTCCTGCTCCTAAAAATTCTAATCAAATTAAAGTAACGCCACGTTCCACTACACCTATTCAGATTGAAAATAATAAACAACCAACAGATACATTAAACAAACAACCAATTAATACACCACGAAGACCTCGCTAAATATGAACTATATATTATTTGATGATAATACCTGGCAAAATTTGCTACCATTAACCTTTACAAAACCTGTTTCTGAAATACGTATTGGTATATTAACAATTACCGAAAAGTGGGAAACCTATTTAAGTGGTAAACTTACTTATCAAACACAGGAATATTTGAGTGCAAAATATAAAGCAGTTTATACCAATAATGCGGTTTTTATAAATGGTAAAATTTGCCCAACGCCTGAGTTATTATCTCAAATAAATAATTTGGAGTTTAATAAAGGAATTAAAAAAGGAAACATCTTAATTGCCTATAGAAGCAACCAGGCTTCTGCCTTAAATATTGAAGAAGCTTTATCAAGTTCAGTAGAAACGAATATTAATTTTTTATCTATTGAAAATACCTGGGATATCTTCTCGAAAAATGGAGACGCCATTAAACAAGATTTTGAATTGTTAACCAGAGGAAGAACTTCACAACCATTATCTTCATCTAATACAGTAATTGGAGATGCTAAGGCTATTTTCTTGGAAGAAGGTGCTGTGGTGGAAGCCGCTATTTTAAATACAAAATCAGGACCAATATATATTGGCAAAGATGCCGAAATTATGGAAGGCTCTGTGGTGCGCGGACCATTTGCATTATGCGAACATTCTGCTTTAAAATTAAGCACTAAGGTTTACGGACCAACTACTATTGGTCCTCATAGTAAAGTAGGAGGAGAAATAAATAACTCAGTAGTGTTTGGATTTAGTAATAAAGCACACGATGGTTTTTTAGGAAATAGTGTGATAGGTGAGTGGTGCAATTTAGGAGCTGATACCAATAACTCTAATTTAAAAAACAATTACGGTAATGTAAAACTTTACAACTACGCTCAGCAAAAAATGGTAGATACCGGTTTGCAATTTTGCGGTTTAACCATGGGCGACCATAGTAAATGTGGTATTAATACCATGTTTAATACCGGAACAGTGGTTGGAGTAGGTGCCAATATTTTTGGTGGAGGATTTCCGCCAACACACATCCCAAGTTTTAGTTGGGGTGGAGCAGAAGGCATGGAAGATTATCAATTTGATAAAATGATTGAAACGGCTAACCGTGTGTATGCTAGAAGAAGCATAAGCATGAGTGGTGAGGAAAAGCAAATTTTACAAACGGTGTTTGATAAAACTAAAAAGGATAGAAAATAAATAAGCGCTATGTTATAGCGCCTATATGCTAGTTAGGCGGCATTATGAAGAAATTATATATTACTCTACTAACTCTATATTTCTCAATAACAAGTTACGCTCAGACTAGTACATACAAACTAGACTTAAAGACTTTTAGTAACATATATTTAAACAACGGGTGGACGGTAGAGGACGAAAAGAAAATAAAAACTGAAGAAATGTTTCTATTGACTTTTCAGACTAAAAACAAAATAAGCATGACCTACATTGACTGGACAGCAGGTATGTACAATCTTACAGCAAATTATAAAACTTACTTTGACAAAAATGTAGTTGAAATATTAACTAGCAATTGGAAAACTGAAAAAGGCGATACAACAAAAAAGACTCTTACATATTTCTATTCTTATGTAATAAACAAAGACAAAATTGCAATATTATTTAAAGAAACTAAACAACCAATAACTGAGACGCTATTCAAAGACCAAGACTGGCTAGAATTAATAAAAGTAAAAAAATAACGCTGCCTAACAGCAAGCAAGCTCAAGCGGCGGGACGAGGAAGGGCTCTGGCTGAATTAATGCCTGCTCGCTTTCAGCTTCGCAGACACTTTTTTTGTTTTGCCTCCGCTTAAAAAATAGTTATCTTCGTTTAAAACATTTTGCATGTAGAAAACAGTTTGGTTTCAAACCGTACTATGCAAACTTGAAAATCCTTATAACTAGCCGTTGACAGATAAAATGAAAAAGACAATTTATTTTCTAATCGTAACATTCTCCTTTATGGTAAGCTTTGGTCAGGACGGAATTTATGAAATTGCATTACATTATTCGCATTCTTTGAGAATTACGGATCACTATGTTGATGTAGATATTTCGAGACAAGGTGATGAGTATAACTTACACGTAAAGACAAAAGCGCTGGGAGACAACAAAGAATTGAATAAGAAAAATATGGATACAACTTTTGCTATTTCAAAAGAGCAATTTCTGAGCATAATAGCATCAATTAAAAAAATCTCATGTGTTGACATAGCAAAAGACGTTGAGACCGACAGAAATGGTATGGATGGAAATACCTGCGAAATAATGTATGGTTCATTTGATAGTTCAATTGCATACAAAATTTGGACACCTGACTATGATACTAGTAAACGAGGCTTAACAGAATTCTATAATTGTTGTTTGCTAATCGCTAAAACTGCTAAACTCAAATCGACCATATTGTTTAAATAATTAACTGTATACAAAGGTCAAGTTATAACAGCAACAAAACCGATTGATAACTTAACAAACAATATTTAAAGCCAAGGGCATAATTTTAATGGAGAGTTTATTGGATACTTTAATTGGCTCTCCATCAAAATGAACAGGTAACTCCCCATTAAATTCAATGTCAATCTGTTTTCCTTTTTCGGATTGTAGTTGGATAGAGGTATGTATTTTTTTTGAAAATAATTTCACGCCAATCATCGGAATGGCAAATAAAGAAAATGGTTTTAAAATGCTCACATTTAAAACACCATCACTTAATTCGGCTTCGGGTGCAATATAAACATCATTTCCCCATTGACCCGCATTAGCCACTGTAATTAAAAAGGCTTTGGTCTCAATTAAGTTCCCGTCAATAGTAATTTTATAGTGATTGGGTGTATATCCAAAAAATTCTTTAACTGTTGTTTTAAAATAAGTTACAAAACCACGTTTAGTACTTGCTGCAAATTCGCCTGCAATATGTGCGTCAAACCCTACGCCGGCTGTACAGAAAAAAGGATGTTCATTAATCATCGCACCATCAATTTGTTTCATGGTGCCTCTTTCAATAATTTGTAATGCTTTTTTTAAATCTAAAGGAATACGATTGCTTCTGGCTAAACCATTGCCTGAACCTAAAGGAAAAATTCCTAAAGCCATATTGGTATGCATAACCACAGAAGCAACTTGATTGACGGTACCATCGCCACCACAGGCTACAATAATACTATAGTTTCCTGAAAGAATTTGTTGTTTCACCGATTCAAAATCATCTTTGTTTTTCCAAACAATTAAATCGTAAGAGATATGTCTTGGAAAGTGAGTTTTAATAAACTCAATGATATCAATTTTCTTTTTGACACCTGCATTTGGATTAATAACGAATGCGATTTTTTGCGTCATGATTATTTTTTAGCAGTGGTAAAGAAAAATTCTTTTAAGTAGTTTGGCTCAGAATAAGCTACATCTTCAAATTGTTTGGCTTGATATTTTTCAAAAGCGAGTCCAATCATGTTAGATGCACTTGCTGTAATATCATCAATGAAAAAAGCTTGAGGAATAGTTTGAAGTAATTCCTTAGCCTTAGGCATACCATCTCCAAAAAAATAAATAGATTTATCTAAATCAAATGTTTTAACGCTTTCTTCGTTTAAAACCAAAGCTTGTAAGTGTGATATTTCTTTTAATTGTTCGTTATAAACCGCACAATAAACTTCCATTCGTCGTGCGTCCATCATAGGACAAAATAAAGCGTCTGTGTTTGTTTTTTTGATAGCAGCTACACTTAATGATTTTAACGTCTCGATACTGATTAAAGGAATTTGTAAAGCGTAAGCCAAACCTTTAGCTGCCGAAAAACCAATGCGCAAGCCTGTGTACGAACCAGGTCCTGAACTTATAGAAATTGCATTTAAATCACTTGGCTTTAATTTATTTTCTTTTAATAAATCATCAATAAACACATGCAAATTTTCGGCATGCGTATATCCATTGTTTAGTTCTTTTAAAGCTACTAAATCTGCATCTTTTGAAACAGCTACAGAACAAACCGTAGAGGAACTTTCAATATGTAAAATGTAAGTCAAATTATTTTTTCTCAGAAAATAGTTCGTCTTTATCAACCACTTTGATTTTTTTGCCGTCTTTCAATAGTTTAGACACAGCTCCGTAAGGTCCCGAAATAATTTCATCACCTACATTAACGCCACTCTTAATTTCAATGTAATCATTATCCTGAATGCCTGTTGTTACATACACCATTTTTGCTACACCGTTTTGGTTAATGAATACACACTCTTTAATTTCTTCCTCTTTTTTAGTATTCATCTTTTCTTCTTTTTCATCTTTCACAACTACTTCCATATCTTCTTCACCTTCAAACTTTTGTTTTGTTTTGGTAGTATCCGAACTACGTGTTGTTACACCCTGAATAGGAATAGTAATGATATTAGCTGCACGCATCGTTTGAATTTCAACACTGGCACTCATGCCCGGGCGAAAAGGAGCAGGATTAATGTCGCTCACTAAATCTATATACGATTCGCGAATAATTCTGATTTTAACTACAAAGTTTGTTACTTGGTCAACCGATATGCCGGTTGTGTTAGCAGAGTTTGCCACTTCAGTTACAATACCTTTGAATTTTTTTCCGATGTAAGCATCCACTTCAATAATAGCGGTGTCGTTTTTATGAATACGAATAATATCATTTTCATTTACTTCAACACTCGCTTCCATTTCGTTTAAGTTAGCTAAGCGTAAAATTTCAGTTCCTTGTAAACCTTGCACACCAACCACACGTTCGCCTTTCTCCACATTTAATTTAGAAACAGTACCATCAACAGGTGCATAAATAAAAGTTTTATCTAAATTGGTATTAGCTTCTTTTAATGAAGCCTCTACACTTTTCACATTATAGTCTGATGCTTTGATGCTTTCTATTAAGCCATCTACATTTGCTTTTGCAGCATCATATGATGCTTTTGCAGCATCCATCTCTTGTTGCGAAATAACATTTTGATCGAATAATTTTTTACTGCGTGCATAACTAGCTTCGGCATTTGCAAGGTTAGCCTGAGCTTGAGCTAATTGCGCTGCTGCTGTTTTTACATTCGCTTTCGAGCTGTTAACGGTTGCATTTACTCGTTCTAAAGCACTTTCGTAAATATCAGGTTTAATACGACAAAGCAATTGACCTTTTTTTACCTGATCACCTTCTTTTACCAACATCTCCACAATTTCGCCCGATACGTCTGAAGTGATTTTTAATTCTGTTTCGGGTTGTATTTTTCCGTTGGCAGAAACGGATTCGATAATGTTTCGTTTAGCAGCTTTTTCGGTAGTTACTTCAGTAGGCTCTTCACCTTTAAAAAATTTAAACATAATCACTACAAAAAGTAGCGCTATACAAATTCCAATAATCCAATATAATTTTTTCATATACTTTTAAAACTTCAATTCTTTTCCTTGATAATAATCCAATACTTTTAATTTAAATACATAATCATATTTGGCTTGCACTAAATTACCTTGAGCATTTTGTAAACGTGTTTTAGCGTTATTATAATCAAACGTACTTATAGCTCCAACATTATATTTTTGTTGTGCGTAAAAAAACGATTGTTCTGATGCCTCAACAGATGCTTTATTAGCATTGTATTTATTTAATGCAGCTCTGGCATTTGCATAAGCTTGTGCAATGGTTTTATATAAATTTTGTTCAGTCAAATCTTGGGTATATTTTGCATTTAATGCATTTAACTGAGCATTTTTAATTCCGGTTACTGTTTGTAATCCATTAAAAATAGGAACGGATAAAGTGAAACCGATACTTTTATTTACGTTGTCTTTAAATTGATCGGCAAATGGTTTTTCGGATGTTATTATTTCTGTTTTGGGTTGATAAACCGGAGCAATCATTGTTGGATTATTAATATCATCAGCTATAAAATATGGAGTTTGTTCATATCCAACAAAGTTAACGGCATCTACTTTTTTATCTAGTCCTGATGTACCTGTACCTAAACTTCCTGTCATAGATAAAGTTGGACTCACTCTGCCTTTTGCTGCTGCCAATGTTTTTTCAGCAGACATCACATTGTAGTTTGCACTTTTAATGGAATGTTGATTTTTTAGAGCTGTTTCGTAAATATTTTGAACGGATAAGCTTGCTAACTCATTATTTAAAATATCTACATTAGGTTTACTGATATTAAAATTGTTCATCGAGTCTAAATTCAATAATTGCTTTAAGGTTAGCATGGCAATTTGATAATTGTTATCAGCACCTGTAACATTTGCTTCTTCGTTTGCCAACTGAGCTTTTAAATCAAATACGGCACTTTTTGCCAATGTTCCTGCGTCTGCTAATTTTTGTGTACGCTCTAATTGCTCTTGGGTAATTTTATATTGTGATTTTGAAATCTGTAAAATCTCATCACTAAAAATGACATTAATATAGGCAGTTGCCACATTTAAAGCTAAATCATTGCGCTGTTGCAAATAAGATTCGCTACTTGATAAATATAAATATTGATTGGCTTTAATATTATTGTATTGAGCTAATCCCGACCATAAAACTACATTTGATGAAACGTAAAAGTTTTGAGATAGTACTTGAGTGTTAGCGAAAGTGTTAGTGTATCGGTCAATAGTTCTACCAAAGTTATAGGTATGCTGTGCACCGGCATTAATAGTTGGTAGTATAGCGGCCTTACTTTGATTGGCATTATTCTTATTAATGCGGGCAGAAATTTCTGATTGCTTTAAACTAATATTGTTTTTTTGTGCATAATCAACACATTGTTGCAGGTCCCAAACTGAAGATTGAGCAGGTAACAAGGTAGTTAAACCCAAACAGAAAAATGTATAAAGGATAGTCTTCATAGGTTTTTGTAAATCGAAGTAAATTTAACTAAAAAAAGCGCCCATTTTACCCAACTACATTAACGGCAAAAATGGGTGGGTACTGGTAAAAAATGCCTACATAAATTTATCAACTTTAGATATTTAAGCCCTCTTTTTTGTTATTTTTCTAATCTTTAAAATATAGTACCAAAATATAAATGACCCCATTTTTACAATATATAGCACAGTATGTTTTTAAGCATCATGCGGATAATACCGAGCATTTGTGTATTGTATTGCCAAATAAACGAGGAGCTTTATATTTAAAACAGCATTTGGCCAAAGCTTTTCAAAAAACAATATGGTTGCCTCGTATTATCAGTGCCGAAGAGTTAGTGGCAGAATTGTCTGGTTTGCAACAGGCTGATAGTATTGATTTGATATGCGATTTATATGCTGTTTACAAAACTATTTTAAAGGATAAAGCCGAACCATTTGACGCCTTTGCTAAATGGGGCACTTTAATGCTGCAGGATTTTAACGAAGCCGACCGATATTTGGTAGATACCAATGCCTTATACCAAAATCTGAAAGAAATTAAAGAAATTGAAAACTGGAGTTTAAGTGCCGATAGTTTAACACCCACACAACAAGATTATATCAATTTCATGCATCAAATGGGAGATATCTACCATGAGTTTGCAAAAGTGTTGTTACAAAAAAAGCAAGCTTATCAAGGCTTGATGTATAGAAAAGCGGTTGATAACTATAAGAACTCATCATACATTGAACAATTTTCAAAGATTTTAATTTGTGGATTTAATGCCCTTAACAAAGCCGAAACACTTATTTTTTCAGATTTGGTAAAAGAGAAAAAAGCCGATATAATTTATGATGCCGATAACTATTATTTGGAAAATGAAAGTTATGAAGCCGGCTTATTTCTGAGGAAAAACTTCAGTAACACATGGCTGAATACTAAAAACCACATCGGTAACTATTTTAAAGAAATACCAAAGCATATTGATATTGTGGCTGTTCCAAAACAAATTGGTCAGGCACAGGTTGTCTCGCATCAATTACATCAATGGATACAGCAAGGTAAATCTCTCCATAAAACAGCTGTGATTTTAGCAGATGAAAGTTTGTTGTTTCCTATTTTAAATCAATTACCTGATGAAGTACAGCATGTAAACATCACCATGGAGTATCCTTTACGTTTGTCTCCTATTTATGATTTGATGGATAATTTGATTAGCTTACATCAATCCATACAAAAGCTAGGAGCAAGCAGTAGTTATTATTTTGCTGATGTTTTCAAAATACTTCAAAACGCTTTATTTAAAAAGTACTATAAGTCCTTTAATCCGAGTATCCCTTTACAATCAATTATTCAAAAGGTAATTGATAAAAATTATGTGTGGTTAAATACTAAGGTATTGGCCGAATTATTTGAAGATAATTATCAACATATTCAAAACTTATTTAATACCTGGAGTAATTCTTCTCAAGGTATTGTAGCTATGTCTCATGTCATACAGGTATTTAATACTTCCGAGTCGGATGATTTAAAGCTCTCATCTACCGAAAACGAATATTTACATGTGTTTACCAAATATTTTAACCGATTACAGTCGCTTATTCAAACTCATGATTATTTAGATTCTTTGATTACTCTGAAAAGTTTGTATAAGCAAATTATTGGTTCGGCTTCCGTTCCATTTATAGGTGAACCTTTACAAGGTTTACAAATTATGGGAGTGCTCGAAACAAGAACGCTTGATTTTGAAAATATTATTTTATTGGGAGTTAATGAGGGCGTGTTGCCATCAGGTAAATCTGCCAATTCGTTTATTCCTAATGATTTAAAACGTTATCATGGTATGCCTTTGTATGGCGATAAAGATGCAATTTATGCGTATCACTTTTATCGTATTTTACAAAGAGCCAGCAATGTTTTAATTACGTATAATACCGAGCATAGTGTATTAGGTTCCGGCGAAAAAAGTCGGTTTATAACACAGCTACAGTTTGAATTGCAAAAATACAATCCGGCACATGTTATTACCGAACAAATGTTGAGTGGAGATGCCTTACCGCCAAGTTCCCGAAACAAAATCAGTATTTCAAAAACAGAATTTAATCTGGCACCAATTATATATAAACTCACTTCCAATAATCAATATGGAGGATTAAGTCCATCAGCTCTTATAACTTACAAAGATTGTACTTTGCGTTTCTTTTTTAGATATGGAGCAGGAATTAAAGAAACGGATGATGTGGAAGAAAGTGCCGAGGCAAACACGCAAGGTTCTATTTTGCACGAGAGTTTAGAGATGCTTTATAAACCTTTTGTTGGCAAAGTGTTAACTGAGAATAACATTCAGGATTGTTTATCAAATACTGAATCTACTGTTAATGTGATTTTTCAAAATTACTTTAGTCAAAAAGAAAGCCAGTTTGGTAAAAATTATTTGCAACGTAAAGTATTGTATGAATATGTAAAAAAACTCTTACATAACGATCAAAAATTAATTCAAACTGCGCATCAAACTAATGAGTTGTTAAGTTTAATTGATTTGGAAAAAGATTTATCTTCTTCTTTAAGTGTAAATATAAAAGGTATTGATACAGAGGTATTTATTAAAGGTTCGGCAGATAGAATTGATAAGCTTGGAAATAAAATACGCATCATTGATTACAAGTCATCGGTAAAAACAAGTGATAAATTTAAGTTTACCAATTTCGAAGATTTATTTACAGATAGTGATTACAATAAAATGCTTCAGCTTTTTATTTATGCCTGGTTAGTGGTGAAAAATAAAATGGCTAAGCCCGAAGAGCTACAACCTTGCATTATACCTTTTAAGAAATTTGAAGACAAACCACGTTTTATTTTAGAATCTTCAAAAGAATCTGCTGTTTTAACGTTTACTACTGAATTATTACAAGAGTTTGAAGACCAGCTTAAAATTAAAATTTCAGAGATAATTATTTCTCAAGAGCCTTTTATCCAAACCGAAGATGAAGACAAATGTGAGTACTGCGCATATGCTGGCATTTGTAATGTTAGCTAGGTTTAAATACCTAACACTAAAGTGTTTATAATTTCAGTAGAGCTCGGGAATTGCAACAAGCAATAGCTTTAATTTTATGACAATGAAGTTTGTTGTAAATACCTGCTTGGTTGCTAAAAAAGCAATATGTTTTTTTATTTTGTTTTTGTGTTCGCTTATTGGGTTTGCACAGAACAATATCACTGTGGATGTTGAAGGGAGAGTAACTCATGAAACAGCTATTTTATCAGAAGTTATTGTTCAGGTTTTACAAGATGGTAAGTTGCTTACCACGTTTAAAACAGATATAACAGGCAATTATAATGTATATCTTCCTCTTGGTGGAGATTATACCATTGTAATTTCGAAAAATAATTATGTGCAAAAGTTTTATACCATTAGCACAAAAGGTATTCCATCAGATTTACAGAATATAAAATTCCCTTCAATTACCGCGGATGTGGATTTGTTTAAATATTACGAGGGCGTTGATTATTCCTTGTTTGATGAGCCGGTTAATAAATTTTTCTTTAATCAAAAAAAAGGAAATTTTGATTATGACAAGGAATATTTAAAACAAAAAAAGGAAGCAATGAAGCAGTTGAAATTAGCAGAGAAAAAAGCCATACAGCTTGCTTTACAAAAAAATGAAGCTCAACAAAAAGAATTGGCTCACGCTGCCAATAAAAAAGCGGAGGCTGATAAACTAGCTGCTGAGAAAAAGGCATTAGATGAAAAGCTAGCCAAAGAAAATTTAATGCTTAAGTTAATTGAGGAAGAAGAAAAACCATTATTTGGTTCAGCTAAAAAAGAAGCAGAGGTTAGTTTAAATATCGTAGCAGCAACTAATGATGCTACAGAAAAAATTATAGAAAAAAAGGTAGCTGATTTAGTATCTAAACACAAACAAGAGGTTAAGGAAGAAAAAGTTACCGGCCCGGGCGTTATCATAATTAAAAGAGTAGTTGTTCGTGAAAACGAATCGTGGGTTTACGAAAAGAAAATTTTTGATTGGGGTGGGATTTCTTATTTCAGAGATAAGCAACGTATTACAGCCAGTACCTTTAATTTGGAAACTGCCTCCAAATAATTTAATCATATTTTATGTCACGTCAGTTAATTAGTTCCGGTTCAACATTTGAAACAGAGATAGCTTATTCGAGAGCTGTAGTTGATGGTAATTGGGTATTTGTTTCGGGCACTACAGGATTTAATTATTCAACGATGACTATATCGGATTCGGTTGAAGAACAAACTGAGCAATGTCTGCTTAATATTATAGATGCACTAAAAAAAGCAAATGCCGGATTAAGTGATGTGGTAAAAGTGCTTTATATTTTTCCCGAGGCAAGTGATTTTCAAAAAACGTGGCCTGTGCTGCGTAAATATTTTAGCGATATAAAACCTGCTGCCACAATGATATCTGCCGGATTAGTAGATAAACGCATGAAGGTGGAAATAGAAGTAACGGCAATAAAAAAGTCCTAACTTTTGACTATATTTTTAGTTGATAATTAACATTCTAACGTTAGCTTTTAATTGAATTTCTAACCTTGCTTTTACGCAAATTTCTGCTAACTTTATAATCTGTTCAAACTAACCAAAACTATAACTTACACAATGAAAAAAGCATTTGTATTTCCGGGTCAAGGCTCTCAATTTTCCGGAATGGGGAAGGATTTATACGATAACTCTGAATTAGCGAAAAAAATGTTCCATCAGGCTAATGATATTTTAGGGTTTAATATTACAGATATCATGTTCAAAGGAACTGATGAAGAATTAAAACAAACTAAGGTTACTCAACCGGCTATCTTTTTACATTCAGTTATTTTAGCGGCTACCATGGGTGAATCGTTTGTTCCTGATATGGTAGCTGGCCACTCTTTAGGAGAGTTTTCAGCTTTAGTGGCAAATAAAACATTAAGTTTCGAAAGCGCATTAACGTTAGTGTCTAAACGTGCTATGGCTATGCAAAAAGCCTGCGAAATTAATCCATCAACCATGGCTGCTGTGTTAAATTTAGCAGATGATGTGATTGAAACTATTTGTAAGGAAATTACAGAAAGCGGACATGTAGTTGTTGCTGCTAATTATAATTGCCCGGGACAATTAGTAATTTCAGGTTCTGTGGAAGGAATTAATATTGCTTGCGAAAAAATGAAAGCTGCCGGTGCTAAACGTGCCCTGGTATTGCCTGTTGGTGGTGCATTTCACTCACCTTTAATGGAACCGGCTCGTGTGGAGTTGGAAGCGGCAATTAATGCTACAACATTTAATCAACCTATTTGTCCGGTTTATCAAAATGTTACGGCATCTGCTGTTTCAAATCCTGAGGAAATAAAAAAGAACTTAAATATTCAATTAACAGCACCTGTAAAATGGACTCAAACGGTTACACAAATGATAGCAGATGGCGCTACTCATTTTACAGAAGTTGGTCCTGGTAAAGTATTGCAAGGTTTAGTGAAAAAAGTAAACCCTGCTATAGAAACAATTAGTGCATAAAACTATGATAAAAAAAATCATCATTTGCTTTGCTTTATTTCATTTGACAACACAAGTGAATGCGCAATTTTTTAGAGGAGTAGGATTGTTTATTGGAGGAACAACTTCCAGTGATAGATACAGAAATTTAAATCCGAAAGAGTTTGAAACATACTCACATGTTTATCCTGCACCTTCTCACCGATCAGCAGAGTTGCCATACTTTAGCGTCGGATTATTGGGGGAGTTTTTAAAATATGAACACATTCGTTGGCAAACAGAGTTGGAGTATTGTAAAAAAGGTGGCATAGAAAGTGAGATGGGACCTCCATTAACAGGTATCAGAGGCCCGCTAACT
The DNA here is from genome assembly GCA_035439445.1 of Bacteroidia bacterium. GTDB lineage: Bacteria > Bacteroidota > Bacteroidia > B-17B0 > Aurantibacillaceae > UBA4416. The sequence goes on along the minus strand of DAORKG010000010.1, from coordinate 73,116 downwards.
CCGAATACATACTCCAATATTGAATGGAATAATTTTATAAAAATATTTGGCAACGAAGGTTATAGAGGGATTCCCTACTTAATGTTGGGTGCAAGATTAGATTATAATTTCGCCAGAAGTATAACAGCTTATGGTGCTGTTGCCGGAGCAGCTCCAAAAATTAATTTAAGCCCTGATGCCGGTGTAGGATATGAATTTGCTTCTTTTAGTAAATGGCATGTGTTTACCGAATTGCATTATAACCCGGATGCAATTAAAATGGTTGTTGCTAATGTAGCTTTTTGGCAGCGTATGTGGGAATTGAGATTAGGTATTATTTACAGACCACGCAAAGCATTAGATGATTGTAACGCACCAAGATATCATGGTAGTGATTATTAATAAAAAAATTGTACGAATATGGTAATGTCTAAAGATGTTTTATTGTCCTTAACAAAAGGCGGTTATGCTCCTCAAGAAGAAATGCTTGAAGTGGCTCGTAAAAAAGGTAAGTTATATATTGGGATTCCTAAGGAAATTGCTTTTCAGGAAAATCGCGTGCCTTTAGTACCTGATGCAGTAGCATTATTAGTAAACAATGGGCACAAAATTGTTATAGAACAAGGAGCCGGAGCTGCTGCACATTTCGAAGATTCGGATTACAGTGAAGCAGGTGCAGAAATTGTGTATTCAACGGATGAAGTTTATAAAGCAGATATCATTTTAAAAATTGCTCCACCTACTTTAGAAGAAATTGAAAGCATGAAAGCTAAACAAACTTTGTTTTCGGCATTACAGCTTACAGTTCAGCCTGAAGATTTTTTAAAAAAGTTAGTTGCAAAAAAATTAAACTGTGTCGCTTTTGATTTAATCACAGATGATGCCGGAATTTTTCCGGTTATCAGAGCAATGGGTGAAATTGCAGGAGGCACATCCATATTAGTGGCAGCAGAGTTATTAAGCAATGCTAATAGTGGTGTTGGTTCAATTTTAGGAGGTATTAGTGGTATTTCTCCAACAGAAGTAGTTATTATTGGTGCAGGAACAGTAGGAGAATTTGCCGCACGTGCTGCATTAGGTTTAGGAGCTACTGTAAAAGTATTTGATAATTCTACATCTCGTTTACGTCGTTTACAAAGCCAATTAGGTACTCGTATTTTTACGTCTGTTATTGTGCCTAAGGTGTTAGAAAAACATTTAAAAACAGCAGATGTGGCAATTGGAGCACTACGTGCTTCAAAAGGCAGAACGCCATGTATCGTTTCTGAAAATATGGTAGCAGAAATGAAAACGGGTTCAGTAATTATTGATGTGAGCATAGACCAAGGCGGCGTGTTCGAAACATCATCTGTAACTAATCACACAAAACCGGTATTCCGTAAACATGGTGTTATTCATTACTGTGTGCCTAATATCCCTTCACGTGTAGCACGTACAGCTTCTTATGCGTTTAGTAATATTTTCCAACAAATATTAATGAACATGGGCGATGAAGGCGGTTTTGATGGATTGGTAAGAAAAGATGCAGGTGTACGACATGGGGTGTATATCTATAATGGTATTTTAACTAACCAGTTTTTAGGTGAGACATTTAACTTACCACACAAGGATATTAATTTATTAATGGCTGCCATGTAGTTAATTAGATGATGAGCCAATTAGTTAATGAACAAAATAGTAAAAAAAATAATTGTCACACAGACTCATAGTCTCATTGACTAACATTGTATATGAACTTTTCTCAACGTCTTCGTCTTTTCTTAATCGGTTTTATTCCAGGTTGTATTATTTTACTATTCATTATCAATAAAACAGGTTGTACTAGCCCCAACGAATTAAAAATGTTGGAATTACAACATCAGTATTTACAATTAGGAAAGAAAGCTTCATGTAAATTAAAGTGTTTGGTAATGGTTGATAAAGGATTTAAAGTAAATATGCGCAATTTTCAGGTGAATTATGATTTGAGTGAGGTGCATAAAAAACCTTACGGTATTTATTACTTGCAAGCAAAAGAAAGCAAGGATGCAAGATATGAATTTGTAGCTGAAGATAAGGATACTGTTACTTTTGTTAATGATATTAAATTATTAGGTCCCGAATCAAGTAAATGTCAGTGCGACACCATTCAATAATGGAAACACAATTAAAAACAGATTTATCAAAATTTAATAACGACTGGTATAAACCGGGTAATCCTGTAAAGAGGATTATTTGGTACATGATAAATGCGGTGTTTTTTAATTCGGCTTTTCCATTAATGTCTATTAAACGTTTTTTATTACGATTATTTGGTGCTAAAGTAGGCAAGGGGGTTGTTATAAAACCTTATGTAAACATAAAATACCCTTGGCGTTTAAGTATAGGCAACAACGTTTGGATTGGCGAACGTGTTTGGATTGATAATTTAGGATTTGTTGTGATGCATGACAATACATGTATATCACAAGGAGCTATGTTATTATGCGGGAACCATCATTACAAAAAAGTAGCCTTTGATTTAATTGTAGGTAATATTACTTTAGAAGAAGGTTCGTGGATTGGGGCTTTTGCCATTGTTTGTCCCGGAGTAAAAATTGGTAGTCATGCCGTACTAACTGTTAATAGCGTAGCTACTTCTCGTTTAGAGCCTTGGGGAGTGTATCAAGGTAATCCGGCAGTAAAGATTAAGGATAGAGTAATTAAGAACTAGGCTTTAATTGATTTTAAAATATAGTCGGCAGTTTTTAAAACGGCATTTTTAACTATATCATTATTGCTTACTATTTCTCCTGTGTTTTTATTTTCCCAATACAATGAGTAAGTGATTTGGGTTTCATTATCCGAAATTTTTTCAGCTAAATTATCTACATGCCCTTTATAAATAGGATGGTCAATAATTTGAAATTTTACATTGTATGGGGAATATGTAATCTTTTCGCTAATTCGGGCATTTAATCCGTTTGGTAAAGCAATATCCATTTCTCTAATAACATAGTCAGAGCTCTTTTCTCTAATAACAGCATTACTGGCGCCAGGCACAAAATGTTCAGGATGTTCAATTTTATATAAAAAATGTTCCCACACTTTTTCAATAGGAACTTTAATTATTTCTGAATAGCTAATCATTGCTATGAATTATTATAAGAACTAATACCACTTTACTTTCAAATACACAGCATCATCTATTTGTATAGTATTGTCTTTTGCGTAAAAATAAACAGAATTACCTTGTTTGGTTTCGGCAAAGTATTCAAAACCATAACCATTAAAAAACACATTGGTTACCGTTACTTGTATATGTGCCTGGGCTTTGGTGTCAACTATCTGTAATTGATTAGGTCTGATATAGGTTTGATTTTTAGACAGTTTAACCTTAGCAGAAATTAAATCATCTTGTTCCAACACAAAATAACGTCCCATTAAAGCAGCCACATTTTTTGTTTTTGGCTGATAATAGACTTTAAATGTAGCATCGTGTTGTATGAGTTTGCCATTTTCCATCACGGCTGTTTCATCTGCATAACGCAAAGCTTCTTCGGGTTGGTGAGTTACTAAAATAACCGATGAATTTTCTTTTTTAATTTGCTGACGGATATATGTGAAGATTTTGTCCCTCAAAGGTAAATCCAAATTACTAAATGGTTCGTCTAACAATAATACTTTTGGAAACTCAGCTAATGAACGTGCAATGGCCACACGTTGTTTTTGTCCTGAAGATAATGTAATGGCTTTCAGGTTTTTAAATGAGGTTAAGTCAAGTAAACGTAATAATTGATTGGCTCTTTTTTGTTTGTATTCATCAGTATAGCCACTCAATTTATCTTTGATATTTTCTTCAACAGTATGGTTATCTAGTACATAAAAATCCTGACTCACAAAACGCATATCAGGATGTCCGGGAATTAAATTATAAGCCGGCCCTAAAAACAATTTGTTACCAATGGTAATTTGCCCTTCATGTAAATCTTCTAAACCATAAATACATTTAAGTAATGTAGTTTTTCCGCTTCCGCTTTTTCCAATGATCGCTAAAATCTTTCCTGGTTCAGCGGTAAGTGAAACATTAGAAATACCTTTAAATTGAGTTGAATCGGGGTAATTAAATGCTATTTTACTAACAGATAAAATACTTTTATTGTTTGTAGAATCCATTAGTAAATAGTTGAACAAAGGTTTTCTCTTTGTATTTTTTTCCGTCAATACCTGTGGCAGTTAATACACAAAAGTAAACACCATCAGTGCATGGTTCACCACTGGTAGTTCTTCCGTCCCAAAATCCATTAACTCTGGATGTTTCGAATACTAAGTTGCCGTAACGATTAAAAATACTAAAGTTCATTTCAGTAATTTCATCCAAATAGGGTTTGAACACATCGTTAATGCTATCAAAATTTGGAGTAAACACATTTGGTAAAATAATATTGGAAATTGAATCGTTAGTATCAAACATCACTATCTGTGCTTTTACGTTATTAAGACATAACAATAAAGAGACGAAGAGTGCAATATGTTTAATACGTTTCACCTAACTAATTTACAAAATTATATTGTGTTTAAAAAATCGAGCGTATTTACATTATCTGCAAAATCAAAAATACTTGGTTCTTGAGTATAGCCTAATGCAATCGTTTTCAATCCTTCTATTTCAAAGTTAGTGACAATGCATTGCAAATTATCACTCATGCTTTTTATCTTTTCAACAACTGAATCTTGATTAGTATATGTCTCGTAAAATAATACAGATGTTGGAGCATGTAAATCCTGACTTTCTTTTATCATTAAAAAGTTATTATCCAAAAAGGGAATAAGGTCCAATAAATAAATCGCCCTATTGTATTCATAATTGTTATTATACTTTTTGTTATCAATAACGTATTTAAAATCGTAAATAGCTTCAAAAAGCGGGTCAAATTTATAACCTTCCGGCACATATACTTTGCTCACATTTCGGCACCCTAGTCCGTAGTAATCAAAAATATCTTTTCCTAAAAGAGATAATTCTTCTTTTGTTTCTTTACCGGTTAATATGGCAACAGATGTTCTGTTTTTACGGATAATATTTGGGTATTTTCCAAAATAGTATTCAAAATGTTTGGCTGTATTATCGCTTCCTGTAGCAATTACGGCATTAAAATCAACCAGTTTTCCTTCGCTGAAGTTAATTTTGGGAGCAAAGTTTTTTTCAAAATAAATCAACATACCTGCTAAAAAAGGTATAAAAGCAGGGTCATCGCTCGAAACTTTAATTAAAATATTGTGACCACTTAAAAGCACACACAACATATCATGAAAACCAACTGCGGGGATATTTCCAGCCATTATCACAGCTACAGTTTTAGGATTCTCTGGTTCTTTTATGGTTTTAGTGAATTCGCTGATGCTTTTTTCGTCTAACATTAACGCTATACCTTTTAGGGCCTGAGTAACGTTTTCGGGAGTAAACCAGCCATTATATGAAAATGCAATTGCTGTTAATTTTATGAGGTCGTTATGAAAACGCTCCTCTTTTGGTAACCATTGGTTCGAAAAATGTCGGTTTATAAACAGTCCTAATTGAACAAAAGCTTGTTCTCGTTGTTTTAAGGTCATAAAAATTAATATTATATTTGCAGTCTCAAATTTAAGAATACAAAACTAACGAAAAATGGCTATTAAAATTACAGACGAATGTATTAATTGTGGGGCTTGCGAACCGGAGTGCCCAAATAATGCAATATATGAAGGCGGTGCCGAGTGGCGCTTTGCAGACGGAACAAAAGTAAAAGGCGAGTTTACAGGTAAAAATACAGGTATTACTGCTGATGCTAATGCCCCTCAAACTCCTTATAGTATGGATGTTTATTACATTGCTACAGATAAATGTACAGAGTGTGCGGGTTTTCATGATGAACCTCAATGTGCTGCGGTTTGTCCTGTTGACTGTTGCGTAAAAGACGAAGATCACGTAGAATCAGAAGAAGTGCTTTTGGCAAAAAAAGATAGTATGCATTTATAATTCAATTCTCATTAAAGTTAAAAGCCATCTGCATAGCAGATGGCTTTTTTTTTTGCCTTTATTTTTGAGAATTTAAGAAAACATAGCTTATAATATTAGCGCCCATTTTTAGGGCTTTTTCTCTGGCTTCTTGGCTATCTTTATGAATGTCATAACTTTCCCAACCATCCCCTAAATCACATTCAAAATCGTAAAAACAAACTAGTCTCCCCTTATATACCAATCCAAAACCTTGAGGCGCTTTGTTATCATGCTCGTGTACTTTTGGTAAACCTTTATCAAAATTATAAGCTTGGTGGTAAATAGGATGAGAGTAAGGTAGTTCAACTAAATCTAATTCAGGAAAAACTTTTTTAAGTTCAGTTCTAATGAATTTATCCATTCCGTAGTTGTCTGATATATGAAGAAAACCACCGCTTATTAAATATTTTCTTAAGTTATCTGCCTCCTGATTTGAAAAAACAACATTACCATGACCTGTCATGTGAATAAAAGGATAATTAAAGATTTCGGTACTACCAACTTCTACAATAGCTTGTTCATTGTTGATATTGGTTTTCAAATTTGTATTACAATATTTGATTAAGTTAGGTAAAGATGTTTCGAGATTAGCATACCAATCTCCGCCACCGCTGTACTTTAATAAACCTATTTGATAAGATTGAGCTTTAAGTAAGTTATTTACAGCAAGAAAAAATATAAAAAATAGAATAAGCTTAAACTTCATTGCTTGGCGAGTTTATAGTTTTTCTTTTCTTCAGAAATTGGTAATCCTAAATCGGAAACCGTTAGCTTATCTTTAAATTCAGCATAGCCATCCGAAGAAACTGTTATATCATAAGTTCCGGCAGGCAATGCCATTACAAACTTTCCATTTTTAGGGTTAGGAACAAAACTAAATTCTTCGTTGGTAGTAGAATTTACAGCTAAAATATTGGCGATGTATTCTTTTGGTTGATTTAATGAATCGCCTAATGTAATATTTCCCAAATAAAGCGTTAATTTTTGGTCAACATCATTAAATTTAATTCTGTAAATATCTAAATCGCCAACACCACCGGGGCGAAGAGCACTGATATAGCCAACTCGGTTATCAGGTGTTAAACTAATGCTTCGGTCATTATCTGTGGTGTTAACAGGATAACCTAAATTCTCGGCTTTTGTCCAGGTATTTTCTTCAGGATTCCAAGTGCTTTTAAATAAATCAAAACCACCCATAGTATTATGCCCTTCAGATGAAAAATAGAGAGTCACACCATCAGTAGATAAATAAGGAAAATCTTCGTGATATTCAGAATTTATTTCTGGTCCCATTTTTAATGGCATACTCCAATTACCATTAGGTAATTTTCTACAAATGTAAATGTCGGTTTGTGCTTCTTTGTTCTCTCCTCTCACAAAAAATAAGGTGTTGCCATCGGCGCTTATTGAAGCTGAATGTTCAATTTCTTTATTAATGTGTTCAGGAAAAGGAAGGTATTTAACCCAAGCTCCATTTTTCTTTACAGATGAATAGATGTCTCCATATTTATCAATATGATCGATATAAACTAACATTTCAGAACCATCTGCTTTTAAACCAACAACCTGTTCATCTAATGATGAATTAATTTTAGGTCCAGGGTTTTCTGCTTTTAACCATTTTCCGCCTTCAACTTTTGATGTGTATATATCAGAGGCGTAGTATCCGTCAACCTCAACTCTTCCGGCTGTTTGTCCTTTGCGTCTGGTTGTGAAGGCTAAAAAGCTTTCATCCTGAGTTACCCATGGATAATAGTCGGCAAACTCAGAATTTATTTCTTTACCCAAATTTGTAAAAGAAACATTTACCGGATTTAACATTAAAGCTTTTGCGTTATGGCAAATTTCAATTTCTCTTTCTGCTTGTTTTTTCTTTTTTGGCTCTAATTCTTTATACTTTTCAAATGCCTTAATAGCATCATCAATTTTATTAGATAAGCGATATGCTTCTCCAAGCCTCAACCAAACAATTGATTCAACTTTAGGATCTTTTGCGCAAAACTCCAGATACTTAATAGCTTCAGACTTATTGATGTTTGTATTTAAATAACATTCAGCTATTTTATATTGAATGGAAGCGTTGTTTTTATCGGTCCTTAATAGCTCTTTGTAAATTGGTAGAGCCATTAAAAAATTATGATGACTAAAATGTTCATCTGCATCAGCAATGTCTCCTTTCACTTTGCTAGTTTGTGAGAAAGCAACCGAAAACGTAAAACAGCCGATGACAAGAAAATACTTAAACATATTGGATTACAATTTAGAAAATATTTTCAATAATTGTACCTATTTTTTCTGAGAAAGTTTAAACAGCAGTTCTTTCTCAGACTTACTTAAACTTTCATATCCATTTTTAGAAATTTTATCCAACAAAGCATCAATTGTTTGTTGGTTGTTTTGATTGGTTTCGTTAGGTTTAACAGAAGGATTAGAATAAATTACTTTCATTTTTTTTGATCTCTTAAAGAGAGATATATCAGATATGTCTTTACCATTCTTTAACATATAACCAAAAAATAAACCAAAGAACGCACCCCCAAAATGCGAGATTTTTCCACCTGTATTAATATTGAAATCTATGATAGTTGATACTGCAAAAATTAATAATGCATAGTACTTATACTTCATTTCTATAATACCAAATAAACTTACTGGAAGGTTTGGTATATAAACCGCTAAGCTGGTAACAATGCCAATAACAGCTGCAGATGCACCAAACAAAATAGAGTATTCGAAAGCAGCAGGAAAAATGGCTGATAATATTAATAGAATAACACCTCCCATAATACCACTCATGATATAAACATAAAGTAATTTTTTTTCAGTTAAAAAATTTAAAAAAGTATGAGCGGAGAAATAAAGCAAAAGCATATTGTAAAACACATGCCCTAAATCTTTATGTGAAAACATATAGGTAAACAAAGTCCATGGTTTGAATACAAACTCATTTAAGTTTAATGGTAAGGCAGTATTTAAGACAATAAAATCAGATTGTAAAATTCCTGAACTGATATTGATTATAAAGAATACAACTATGTTTACTACCAGTAAAATAGTAAGCGTATTGTGTTTTTGTAATTCGTATTTAATGTTTTGGATAAAGGACATATTGACTTAGAAGAAGAAATTTTTATTTCGTTTCCATACAAGCATGATAATAATACCCATTACTAAGCCCCCAAGATGAGCAAAATGGGCAACATTGTCGTTGGTGAAAAATCCATTATATAATTCAAAGGCCGCGTAGGCTGTAACCAGATATTTTGCCTTAACCGGAATAATAAAATATAATTGCAATTCGGTATTAGGAAACATCATAGCAAAAGCAACTAGTAATCCAAAAACAGCACCTGAAGCGCCTAATAAAACAGTATACTCATTATGAAAAGCGCTAATTGCTAACTGAAGAGCAGCTGCCCCTAAACCACATAATAAATAAAAATTTAAAAAACGTTTAGGTCCCCACATACTTTCAAGAATAGAACCAAACATGTACACCGCCAACATGTTTAAAAAAATATGCGATATGTCAGCATGCATGAACATATAGGTGATAAACTGATGAGGCTTAAAATATCTGTCTCCAATTGGAAATAAATCCAGATATCTGTCTAAATCTATTTTATCAGACAACAAAAATTTCCCGACAAATAATACAATGTTGATGATTAAAATATTTTTAACCACCATTGGTAATTGCTGAAACTGTCTAGGTTTAAACTCCTGATAACTCATTTAACAGATTTATTTCTTAAAAAAAGAATCTAACTCCAATTTGCTCATTTCCATCATCACTGGCTTTCCGTTTGGACTATACATAGGATTTTCGCACATAAATAAGTGTTCCAGCATTAATGAAATCTCTTGTTCGTCCAGTGTTTTTCCATATTTTATACCAGCACTTTTGGCCATACTCTTGCACATGTTTTCAAATGGGTCAATTTTTGTATCAAAGGTATTTAATTTATAGGTCTCAAGTATACCCTCAATCATCTCCTGAGTGTTAAATTCTCCTAATTCTGCGGGTGTTCCCTGAACTACAACTGTGTTTTTCCCGAAAGGTTCAATTTCAAAACCTAATTGTTTAAAATGTGGCATTAAACTTTCTAAAAGCACATAATCATTTGTGCTTAACTCGATTGTAACCGGAAATAAAACTCGTTGAGAGGGCGTACTAATATTTCTGTCTTTTGTAGCGATATAATGTTCGAATAAAATACGTTCGTGCGCACGTTGCTGGTCTATCACTAACAATCCATTTTCGTGTGCAGAAATAATATATTTATTATATAACTGAAAACCTTTTGCTGAAAAAATATCGTGTTCAATTTTTGTTTGTTCAGCTTGTTTTTCAATCTGAAGATTTTCTATTTCACCTTTATAATCAGCGCTGTTATAGTTTTGATATAAACTTTCCCAATGTTGTTTATTGTTCTTTTGTAAGTCACTGTCAAAAGGTTGTTTGTATGACGAACCTCCACCGGAAGAAGATTTTGATGTTCCTGTTGAAAATGGATTGTAATCAGGATTTACTGTAACCGTTGGTGCCGATACAGATTTTGAGTAATCAATATCAAAACTCATTTCGCTATTAAAATCAAGGCTGGGAGCAAGATTTGCTTTTCCTAAGGCTCTTTTTACAGCACTATGTAGTAAAGCGTAAATGATTTTTTCATCCTGAAATTTTATTTCTGTTTTAGTAGGATGAATATTAATATCTATAGTTTCAGGATCTACTTCTAAAAATAAATAATAAGCAGGATGAGCATCGTTGGCAATTAATTCTCTGTATGCTTCTGCAATAGCGTGATGTAAGTAAGGACTTTTAATAAAACGATCGTTCACAAAGAAATATTGGTCGCCACGACGCTTTTTTGCACTTTCTGGTTTTCCAACATACCCTGATATTTTTACGACATCCGTGTCTTCGTTAATTTGAACTAATTTACCCTGAAGATTTTTACTGAACAAACCCGAAATACGTTCTATTAAAGATGCCGGGGGTAAATTATATATCTCATTCCCATTACTAAATAATTGAAAATGAATGTTAGAGTGGGGAAGAGCTACTCGCTCAAATTCATCAATGATATGTTTTAACTCTACGTTATCATCTTTCAAGAAATTACGACGAGCAGGAATATTAAAAAACAGATTTTTAACGCTAAAAGATGAGCCCGTTGGAGCCTGACATTCTTCCTGACGTACAAATTTATTTCCCTCAATTTCAATTAACTGTCCAACAATATCTTCTTCGCGCTTGGTTTTAAGTTCAACTTGAGCTACAGCAGCAATACTTGCCAATGCTTCTCCTCTAAATCCCTTAGTATGTAATTGAAATAAATCTTCTGCTTTTTTGATTTTTGAGGTTGAATGACGTTCAAAAGCCATTCGAGCATCTACTGGGTTCATTCCCATACCATTATCTATCACCTGAACCAAAGTTTTTCCTGCATCTTTTACTATCAATTTAATAAAATTAGCTTTGGCATCGATAGCATTTTCCAGTAATTCTTTTACAATGGAGGCTGGTCTTTGAACAACCTCTCCGGCAGCTATTTGATTAGCCACACTTTCTGGTAAAAGAGTAATTACGTTTTGCATGGCGCAAAGGTAATTTTTTACTTGATTTACCCTAAAAAAGAGAGCTGATTTAGAAAATATTTAAAAAAAGTTGTCAATAAATTTTTACCCGAACTTTTTTTGTTATATATTTCCGAAAAAATAAATAGGTTATGTCGACAAAAAGTAAGGCTTCGTCAAAAAATAAAAAAGCAACATCTAAAAAAGTGGTTAAAAAAACAGTTGCTAAAAAGCCTGTTGCCAAGAAAAAAGTTGTGAAACCAGCAGCTAAGTCAAAGCCAGTTAAAAAGTCGGCTAAACCTAAGGTAGTTGCAAAAAAAGTAACTGCAAAAAAGCCAATTAAAAAGGCTGTTGCTAAAAAAACAGTTAAAAAGGTTGCTATAAAGAAAGTTGCAAGCAAAAAAGTGGCTGCTAAGAAAGCAGCTCCAAAAAAGGCAGCTAAACCAGCTAAGAAGGTTGTTGCTAAAAAGGTGGTTAAGAAAGTTGCTCCCAAAAAAGTAGCACCTGTAAAGCCTGCTAAGGTTGAAAAACCGGTTGTTGTAAAAGCGCCTGTTGTTAAACCCGAAAAAGTAGTTAAAGCCAAGAAAGAGCCTCAATTACCTGTTAAGAAACAAATTGTAGCTCCAACAACATTTAGAACCCCTGATTATATAGCTCCTACTAAGCCGGTTAAAGAACCTGCAGGTAAGTTTGAAATGGAATTTGTTATCAGAGCTTCTGAAGATATGGTGTTTGAATTTGTGAGTACAGAAAGTGGATTATCAGAATGGTTTTGTGACGATGTAAATATCAGAGACGGTATTTTTACATTTGATTGGGACGGACAAGTTCAACAAGCTAAATTGGTAAAAGAAATTCCTCCTCAAATGATTAGATATCAATGGCTTGACAAAAATGACGGAAGTTATTTTGAATTCAGAATACAAAAAGATGAATTAACGAACGATATATCGCTGATTATCACTGACTTCGCTACTGATAAAGGAGATGAGGCTTCAGCAAGATTATTATGGAATAGCCAAGTAGACAAGTTGCTTCACGTGCTAGGATCATTCTTTTAATAATTGAAACCGTAGTTTCACCCAAATTAACGTTTGTGTTTGTGAAAAAAAGCTAAATTCGTACTAGTATTAATTAAAAACTGTAATTACCATCGCATAGACTTCTACTTAAATTTTTATTGAACCAATAATTTAATTGTAGTCCTATGTCTATGCAACTTCTTTCAGATAATGAGCTGGTAAAGCTCTACATGAATGGTAATGAAGAATCACTTTCTATTCTCGTAAAAAGACACAAACGTCGTGTTTTCTCTTACATTTATTTAATTACCCGAAATAAAGCCTTAACGGAAGATATTTTTCAGGAAACATTTTTTAAAGTCATTCAAACTTTAAAAAAGCAACAATACAATGAGGAGGGTAAATTTTTACCCTGGATTTTGCGTATCGCTAAAAACTTAATTATTGATCACTTTAGAAAGGTTAAGAAGATGCCTTCTATTTCTACTGTTATTAATGATGAAGGTGAAGAGACTAGTATTTTTGATATTATACCCGAAGAAGTAGAATCTTCTAAAGATACCGAAGAATCCAAATTATTTAAACAAACCATTCGTTTAGTTGTAAATGAACTACCTCCCGATCAAAAAGAAGTAGTTATTATGAGAACCTATTACGATATGAGTTTTAAGGAAATTGCAGAAATTACTAATGTATCTATAAATACTTCTTTAGGAAGGATGCGTTATGCTTTAATTAATTTAAAGAAAATGCTGGAAGAAAAGAATGTTGAGGTTTATATTTAGTTTTTCCTGTTTTTAAGTTTTTGTGAAATCCTTTCAATATAAAATTGGGAGGATTTTTTTATTAAATAAAAAGCCCTTTTGAATTTTCAAAAGGGCTTTTACAAAATATATGATATTAATTCTTATGCTTTTTTAGGAAATAAATTCACCTTAGTTTCTTGATGCTTCAGCAAACGAGAGATGTTTTTCTTGTGGGTGATAAGCAATAAGGCAGCTACAAATAAAGAGAAAATCAATAATGTTTGGTTTTGGTTTTTTAAAACAATATTTAAAAAGAATGGAAAACTCAAACCCGCAGTCATAGATGATAAAGAAACATAACGTGTTGCTAATAATACAATTAAAAATACTCCTAACACCATTAAGCTGGTAAGTGGAGTAATACATATTACAATTCCTAAAATAGTTGCAACTCCTTTACCGCCTCTAAATCCAGCAAAAATAGGAAAAACATGACCCACTAAAGCCGCAATTCCCAAGCCTAATTCCAATGTCACAAATTCATTACTGTCAAATGTGTAGGGCGAAAAATGAGCCAACAATACAGCCAAACTTCCTTTTATAATATCAATAGCTAAAACAGGAATTCCGGCTTTTTTACCTAAGACTCTGAAAGTGTTTGTTGCTCCGGCATTTCCGCTTCCAAATTCTCTAACATCAATGCCATAATAACGCTTACCCCACCAAACGGCAGTAGGTATAGAACCTAAAAAATAAGCAGCAACTAATAGTGAAATAATTATAGTGGTTTCCAATTGTGTTTAGTTTTAGTTACACAAAAGTAATAATTATTTAAACTTTTCAAAATACTAAAAAGTTTAGTATTCACTAAGATTTAAACAGTTTTTTGTTAAAACCTAAACCTATTTAAAACAAAGAAATCATTTAAATATAAAGCATAATTATTTTTCATCAATTGTAAAAATATTGCTATTTTCACCCCTCTTTATGATTAGCTACGTTAATGGGCAAATAGCCGAACTTAATCCTGCTTTGGCAGTTATTGAAACCAATGGAGTGGGGTATGGATTACTAATATCGTTAACTACCTATAGCCACATTCAGGGTAAAACTTCTGCCAAATTATATGTTGAGAGTGTTTACGTGAGAGATGATAATCCAAGATACTTTGGTTTCGCTTCCGAAGAAGAAAGAGATTTATTCAGAAAACTCATTTCGGTATCGGGTGTTGGTGGTGGAAGTGCCATTCTTATGCTATCATCGTTAAGTGCGGCAGAAATTGCAGGAGCTATAAATACAGCTAATGTGGCTTTATTAAAGAGTATAAAAGGCATAGGTGAAAAAACAGCACAGCGTATAGTGGTTGATTTAAAAGGTAAAATGGGAAAACACGAAGGTGGAATCTCTCAAATTTTAAATCCATCATACAATAAAAACAAAGATGAGGCGTTAATGGCACTAGTTACACTAGGTTTCCCTAAATTAACGGCCGAAAAAGCCATTGAGAAAGCGATTAAGCAACAAGGTGTTACTACAGATAATGTTGAACTGCTGATTAAATCAGCATTAAAAAATATGTAATTTAAAGCGTGATAAAAGGAGTCGTAAAATTTCTTGTTGTAGGTTCAGTGTCGGTTGGCTTAATGAGCATTGTTGTTGGTTCAAAGGCCAAGAACGCTCCCTTAAGCAAACCTCATTTTCTTTACAGTCACAATTTACCGCCCGATTCGCCTGTTGTAACAAAGGATGACCTTCCATATAAGTTTAATGATAATAATGGAGGTCAACCAAATTTTGACGATAAAAGTGGTTTATATCTTGGGAATCCATCTAACATTAAAACTGAAACGAATTACAATCCCCAAACAGGTAACTACGATATTACCCAAAAAATAGGTGATATGAATTACCGTCCTGAGACTTATGTAGAGTTTAAAGATTATCAGGATCAGATGTTTAAAGATGCTGTAAAGAGTCATTGGAGATCTAAAATCAAAGCAGAAGATTTACAAAACCAAACAAAAAAAGGTACGCTTCCTAAACTAACAGTAAATAGCGAAATCTTTGACCGGATTTTTGGGGGTAATCAAGTGGATATTAAACCTACAGGAACAGCCGAATTGATTTTTGCTTTAAACCGAAACAAAACATTAAATCCTGCAATACCTCAACGTCAGCAAAAGGTTACGAATTTTGATTTTAATATGCGTATTCAATTAAACTTAATTGGTAAAATTGGAGACAAGCTAAAAATCACAACCAGCTACAATACAGAAGCATCTTTTGATTGGGAAAATCAAATGAAATTGGAGTATACAGGCTATGAGGATGAGATTATCAAGAAAATAGAAGCAGGAAATGTTAGTATGCCTCTTAATAGCTCATTAATTCAAGGTAGCCAGAGTTTGTTTGGGGTAAAAACGCAATTGCAATTTGGTAGGTTAACTGCTACGGCTTTATTTTCACAACAACGTGGTAAAAAACAAGAGGTTTCTGTGCAAGGTGGGGCACAAACCATGTATTTTAATGTAAGCGCAGATAATTACGAGGTTAATAAACATTACTTCATGGGACATTATTTCCGTGATAATTATGACCAGTGGATGTCTACCTTACCTATTGTGACAACTCCAATTGTTATTACCAAAGTCGAGGTTTATATTACGAATCAAACGGGTAGTACTGAGCAAACCCGAAACTTCGTCGCTTTTACTGATTTAGGAGAAGGTGATACGAATCATGTAAATGTTAATTTGAGAAATTCTCTTTGTCAACCATTAAGTAGGTACCGGATTGAAGACAGTTTGGATCTTTACCCACATAATGGCGCAAATAGCTTATATAATATTATCACCGATACAACAGCTGGAAGTATTATGCCTCCTCGTTCTAATGCTAATGCGTCACTAATTTATTCGGCTTTGTCAAATTCTGGAGTTGCGCCTAATAATTGTAATGATGCTTTTAAATTTATGCAGTCTTCTCGAGATTTCGAGGTAGTGCAAAATGGTAGAAAGTTAAATCCTTCAGAATTTACATTTAACAGTCGCTTAGGTTTTATTTCTATTAATCAATCTATTAATAACGATCAAACTATTGCTATTGCTTACCAATATACCTATAACGGGAAAACATATCAGGTAGGCGAGTTTTCAGATCAGTTTACCACCGGACCTTTATATTTAAAATTATTAAAGAGCGGTTCGGTTACCAGCCCCAAATTTAGCACTTGGGACTTGATGATGAAAAACGTTTATTCGTTAGGTGCTTATAACTTAAATGCAGCTGATTTTAAATGTGATATTTATTATAACAATATTGAAACAGGTGTTGATGTGCCATACATCCCTTATGGTAATGTGAATGGAAAATTATTAGTTCAGGTAATGGGACTTGATAAGTTGAGTGTGAATGGAGATCCTTATTCTGATGGGGTTTACGATTTTGTGAAGGATTATACGATAAACCCTAACAACGGGCGTATTTATTTATCATCAAAAGAACCGTTTGGTAATAATTTGAGAAGTAAATTTGATGCTTCGGATTTTCCTGTTGCTGACAAATATATATATCAGGAACTGTATGATTCTACAAGAACTGTTGCTCAACAATTACAGAACAAAAATAGGTTTAAAATAAAAGGACAATATAAGTCAGCGTCGGGAGCAGAGATTTCTTTAAATGCTTTAAATATTCCACAAGGAGCTGTTTCCGTTACGGCTAATGGACAAAAATTAACCGAAAACGTGGATTATACGGTTGATTATACTTTAGGTAGAGTTAAAATTATTAATGAAAGTATTTTAAACTCAGGAGCAAACATAAAAGTTAGCACAGAAAGTAATTCATTATTTAACGTTCAGCAAAAAAGTTTGTTTGGAACTCGTTTAGACTTTAAGGTAAATAAAGATTTAACTTTAGGGGGCACGGTATTGCATTTAAATGAAAAACCTGTTACTCAAAAAGTTAATATCGGAGATGAACCTGTGTCGAACACAATTTGGGGATTAGATTATAACTATAAAACAGATGTCCCTTTCTTAACCCGATGGATTGATAAAATTCCTTTAATCAATACTAAAGAAATGAGTAGTATTGTTACTCGCGGGGAGTTTGCTCAATTGATTCCGGGTAATGCTAAAGCAATTGGTAAAAACGGGAATTCTTATGTTGATGATTTTGAAGGTAGTATTTCATTAATTGACTTAAAGAGTGCAAGTGCTTGGGTTATGGCCAGTATACCACAAGGTCAGCCTTCTTTATTCCCTGAGGCAG
The DNA here is from genome assembly GCA_035439445.1 of Bacteroidia bacterium. GTDB lineage: Bacteria > Bacteroidota > Bacteroidia > B-17B0 > Aurantibacillaceae > UBA4416. Next base: position 55,513 of record DAORKG010000010.1, on the reverse strand, counting down.
TAGAAAATAATGATATTAAAACAGGTTTAAATAGAGCTCAGTTTAACTGGTATCATATTGATCCATTATTTTACGGACAACAAAACACTAGTATAAAGCCTGGTAATATTCCAGAATCTACTTTCTCAAATAACTTCATGCGTCAGGTTTTAGAGACCGAGTTGTTTCCTGGTAAAACTCCTCCAAACGGACAACCTGTAGTGATGTCTGTTTTAGATTTAGCTTTTTATCCAAGTGAGAGAGGACCGTATAATTATGATGTTAATTCAACGTCATACAGCAGTGGTATGATTAAAACAGGTGCTAATACCGGAAGGTTAGCGAATCCTGAATCTCGCTGGGGAGGTATTATGAGAAGATTGGAGACAAATGATTTTCAGGCTGCAAATATAGAGTATGTGCAGTTTTGGATGATGGATCCTTTTAATGGTGACTATAATTCGGGAACATATCCGGACATGGATGCCAATAGTAAGCCTAGTGGTGAGTTGTATATTAATTTGGGGAACATTAGTGAAGATATTGTGAAGGATGGTAAAATGTGTTATGAGAATGGGCTACCTGGAAAACCAACAGGCTCTAATGGTAATTTACCAACTATAGAATCTAATATCGGAAGGGTGCCGCTGATAAGTCCAATTTCAAATTCATTCGTGAATGATCCGGATGATAGACCTTTTCAAGATGCAGGTTATGATGGTTTAGTCGATTCGGCTGAAGCTAGAAAATTTCCTGCATACATGGCTGCTTTATCTGCATATCAGGGAAATCAGTACGTTGATGAAGCTATTAATGACCCTAGCTCAGATAACTATCATTTCTTTAGAGGTAGTGATTATGATGCAATCCCCGTATCAGACACCAGAGCAAATACATTAAATCGTTATAAAAAATACAATAACGCACAGGGTAATTCTCCTACAGAAGCACAGTATCCGGATGCAGGTATTCCAAGTGCGGCAACAAATAATCCTAATATTGAAGATGTAAACAAGGATAATACTTTAAGTGAAACAGAGAACTACTATCAATATAAAATTAAAATCTCACCACAAGATTTAAATCCGAATAATGTTGGACAAAATTATATTGTGAATGTATTAGATGGAAGTGCAACAATTGGTAACACACAAAAAAATGTGAAATGGTATCAGTTTAAAGTTCCTGTTACCGAGTTTGAAAAATCAGTAGGATCTATTGAAGGATTTAATTCAATACGTTTTATGCGTGTTTTTATGAAGGGTTTTGATAAGCCAGTTATATGCCGTATTGCTCGTATGGAATTAGTTAGAAGTGATTGGAGACGTTACGCTTTTGATTTACAAAAACCGGGAGAATACATTGCTAATGATGATAATTCTACCACATTTGATGTGTCGGCAGTTAGTGTTCAAGAAAATGGCGAGAAAAAACCTGTAAACTATGTTATCCCTCCGGGAATTAACCAACAGCAAAATATTCAAACAACAAATACGGTTTTACTTAACGAGCAAGCATTGTCGTTAAGAGCATGTAATTTAAAAGACGGAGATAGTAGAGCAATTACCAAAAATACAGAGTTAGATGTTCGTTCTTTTGGTAAATTAAAATTATTTATGCATGCCGAGAAATTAGGAACTGAGCCTTTAAATGATGGTGATGTTACTGTATTTGTTCGTTTAGGATCTGATTACAACAATAACTATTATGAATACGAAATTCCTGTAAAATTAACTCAACCCGGATTTTATGACCCTAATTCAGATGCAGATAGATTAAACGTATGGCCATCTGATAATGAATTTATTATTGATTTTGAGAAAATAACATCCGTAAAAATAAATCGAAATGGTGCATCTGGTATTGATTTAGTTTCAATGCAAAAAACTTATACAGAAGCGGATGGTAACAATAAAATTACAGTTGTTGGTAATCCAAATTTAGCTAGTGTAAAGAGTTTAATGATAGGTATTAGGAATCCGAAGGATGATGGCGGTTTACCAAAATGCGTTGAGGTGTGGGTTAATGAGTTGCGCTTAACAGATTTCGTTAATAAAGGAGGCTGGGCAACTACTGGAAGTGTACAAGCAAAATTAGCAGATTTAGGTCAAGTGTCTTTAGCTGCAACTTATAGTAAGCCGTTTTTTGGAAGTATAGAAAAGAAAATCAGCGAACGAAGCAGAGAAACTAATTTCCAATGGGATGCTGCATCTACTTTTCAATTAGGTAAATTCTTTCCTGTAAAATGGAGAGTGAATTTACCGGTTTATTACGCTCACGGGCAAACTATTATTACACCACAATACAGCCCTTATGATCCGGATATTAAAATTGACAACCCTAATATTAATCCAACTCTTCAAAAAGAGATTAAGAAAAATGCACAGGATGTTACTGTTCGCAAAGGTTATAATTTTTCTAATGTTAGAATTGATGGACTGAAAAAAGAAGGTTCCAAACCAATGCCTTGGGATGTTAGTAATTTCTCACTTACATATGCTTATAACGAAACAACCAGACGAAATGTAAATATTGAACGTAGTATTATTAAGTCATATAGAGGAGCTCTATCCTATAATTACTCCATAAATGCTAAAGCATGGACTCCGTTTAAGAAATCAACTAATAAAATCATAAACAACAAGTGGTTAGCGTTAGTTAAGGAATTTAATATAACTCCTTTACCTAGCAGGCTAGGCTTTAATTCTGAAATCAATAGATCTTATAGTGAATTATTGAACCGAGATATTACTAGTTTTTATACTGGAAGCACTGATAATTTAACTCAAGCCCAGTTTAACAAAACATTTAATATAACACGTAATTATGATTTGCAGTGGAACTTCACTAAAAATCTGAAGTTTGATTATACAGCCAATAATGATGGACGTATTTTAGAACCAATTGGAAAAATTGATACGAAAGAAGAAAAGGATTCAATTCAGAAGAATATTATTGGTTTAGGAACGACTACCGGATTCAGACAACAGGCTAATTTAAATTATCAAATACCAATTAATAAAATTCCAATTTTTGATTTTGTTAATGCTAGTGCTAGGTATAGTTCTACGTATACTTGGACAAGAAGACCATTTGCACAGGAATCAATAGGTAATACAATTCAAAATACCAACACCAAAAACTTAAATGGAACTTTGAATATGACCACGCTTTATAACAAGATTCCATATTTTAGGAAAATTAATTCAGGAGCTAATAACAAACCTAAAACAGCTACCAAAGGTGGTGATAAAGGAACTACAAAAGCAGATTCTGCTAAAAAAGCAGATACGCAATATGCCAAAGATATAGGAGAGTTTTTAGCAAGAGGAATTATGATGATTAAGCAAGTTTCGTTATCCTATCAACAAACAAACGGAACGGCACTTCCTGGATTTTTCCCAAGCTCTCAGTATTTAGGAATGGATCCTAGTAAAGGTATGGCGCCAGGATTGGCTTTTGTGAGCGGTTCAAATGATAGTATTGTTCGTAAGGCCATTAATAATGATTGGCTGGTTAAAAATCAGAATCAAAGTTTGCCATACACTACTACTACTACAAAAAATATTACATACAGAGCCAATGTTGAACCTCACGGTAGTTTAAAAATAGAATTAAACGGAACTAAAACCTTTGGTCAAAATCAGTCAACTTATTTGAGGTATGGAGGCGATTCGTTGATTGATAATGGAAATAGAGGGTACTTATTTGAAACGCCTAACAACACAGGTAACTATAGTATAAGCGTATTTACACTTGGTAAGTCTTTTAAAGATAAAGGAAATGTAAAAGATGGCTCATCTGAATTGTTTAAAGAGTTTTTAGTTATAAGGCAAGATGTTGCTAGAGATTTATCTTATTCAAAAGATGATAGAGCACTTCATGAATATACAGATGCATTTGGAGTTCAGCAATATGATGGTTATAGTAATACACAACAGGATGTATTGTTAGGTGCTTTCTATCAAACTTATACCGGAAGAAAATTAAAAGGGGTTGGTACCGACAAAATGTTTAAACAAATTCCTATGCCTAACTGGACAGTAAGTTGGGATGGAATAGGGAAATTAAAAGTGATGAAAAAATTCTTCCAATCTGTTACGCTTCGTCATGCTTACCGTTCTTTATATACAATTGGAGGTTATGCTAATAACTTATTGTATGTTGAAGGTAAAGATACTCGTGTTCCAATTGGAGGAGGAAGTGGACAAACACCTAATTTTAACCCTAAATACACTATACAGGGAGCAACTATTACAGAAGCTTTTAGTCCTTTAATTAAGTTTGATTTTAAATTTAATAAACCTGGCTTGTTAGCAAACTTTGAGATTAAGAAAGATAAAACGGTTAATTTAAATATTACTGGTCCTCAAATAATTGAAACCAAAGGGCAAGAATATGTTGTTGGAATTGGGTATCGTTTCCCTAATTTAACTATTCCTTCTGTTAAAATTAAAGGTCAACCATTGAAGAGTGATTTGAATTTTAAACTTGATTTGTCTTATCGTAAAAATATGACTATCATCAGAAGAATTGCTGATGAGATAAGTACTCCAACCGGTGGGCAAAATATTATTACGTTAAAAACAGCGTTGGATTATCAGTTAACTCAGGCAATCAATCTTCGTATATTCTACGATTGGATTAGAACAACACCACAAACATCAAATTCATTTCCTACGGCCAATACTAACGCCGGATTTAGTTTAAGATTTAACTTACAATAAAGGTGAACGAGAAGTTGAGTATGAATGATTTGGGGCGTTTAAGTTCGGATGAATTTAAGGCAACCAAAAAAAATAACATCATTCTCGTATTAGATAACATTAGAAGTTTAAATAATGTTGGTTCTGCTTTTAGAACCTCTGATGCTTTTTTAATTGAAGCTATTTATTTGTGTGGTGTAACTGGAACTCCACCAAAACCTGAGATTGAAAAAACAGCATTAGGTGCAACGGAAACTGTTTCTTGGAAATATTTTAAATCAACACAAGAAGCTATTGACGATTTAAAATCAAAAGGCTATTTCATCGCTTCTATCGAACAAGCTAAAAATTCCATCATGCTCAATCAATTTCAAAAACCTAATAAGCCATTGGCTTTAGTTTTTGGTAATGAGGTTTATGGAGTAGAACAAGAAATCATCAATCAAAGCGATGCGTGTATCGAAATCCCACAATTTGGCACTAAACACTCCTTCAATGTTTCGGTAAGCATGGGAATTGTGCTTTGGGAAATGTTACGATGAATGGACTTTAGAGACAAAAGAGATTATTTGACTTAAGGGACAAAATATTTTGAGTCAAATAGTCCCTTCCGTCACTTCTATCTCTTTAATCCCTTCTAATGGTATTTATTAAACACATCCCAACTTCCTGTATAAGCTTTATACAATAAATCCGTGTTGAGGTTTAAATCAATTTTATTGATATTAAAGTATTGCTCTAAGTCTTCAGTAGCCAAATTTCCCGTTAAGTCGTCTTTAGCCATTGGGCAACCACCAAATCCATGAATAGCCACATCAAAACGTTGACAACCGCTTTTATAAGCCGCATCAATTTTTTCCTGAGCTTTTTCTTTGGTAGAGTGAAGGTGAGCGCCTATTTCTACATTCTTAAATTCAGGGATGATATTAGAAAATAAGTATGAAATATTCTCTCTGTTTGATACGCCAATGGTATCAGAAAGCGCAATGATTTTCACACCTAAATCACTTAGTTTTTTTGTCCAGTTAATCACAATGTCGCTATTCCATTCATCGCCATATGGATTGCCAAAGGCCATTGAAATATACACTACTAATTCTTTTTTGTGTTGTACACACAAATTCTGAATTTCTTCAACACGAAGTAATGACTCGGCTATACTTGAATTTGTATTACGTTGCTGAAACGTTTCTGAAATAGAGAAAGGAAAACCTAAGTATCTGATTTCATCAAACGAGCAAGCATCTTGTGCGCCTCTGCTATTGGCAATAATAGCTAATAGTTTACTTTTAGTAGTGCTTAAATCCAGTTGCTTTAAAACCTCTGCCGTATCATGCATTTGAGGAATGGCTTTTGGAGAAACAAAACTTCCAAAATCAATGGTATCAAAACCAATGTTTAATAAAGAATTGATGTATTTTGATTTAACATCTGTCGGAATTATGTCTTTGATGCCTTGCATCGCGTCACGAGGACATTCAATAATTTTCATATTTAGTTGTATATATCAGGGCTAAAGCCTTGTTAATTTTATTCATTTAATAACTCCGACCTTAAGGTCGGAGTTATTGAGTTTTTTAACATTCTAGGACTTTAGTCCTGAATTTGTTATAAGTTTTGTTTAATAATTTCTTTATTTATTTTTTTAATTAAAGCAGGACCCTCATAAATAAAGCCTGTATATAACTGAATTAAATCGGCTCCCGCCTTTATTTTTTCAATTGCATCTTCAGGACTGTGAATTCCACCAACACCAATAACCGGGAAAGCATTATTTGATTTTGTTTTTAGATATTTAATCACTTCAGTACTTCTTTTGGTTAAAGGTTTACCGCTTAAACCGCCCATTCCAATAGCTTCAATTTCTGCTTTAGGGTATGTAAGAGGCTCACGAGCAATAGTAGTATTAGTAGCTACAATACCATCAATTTTTGTGACTTTTACAATTTCAATAATATCATCTAATTGAGAGTCGGTTAAATCCGGTGCAATTTTTAGTAATAATGGTTTGCGTTTTGCTTTGCCGTTATTAATTTTTTGTAGATGATTTAATAAATTTGTTAAAGGTTCTTTGTCTTGTAACTCCCTTAAATTAGGAGTATTAGGAGAGCTTACATTAACTACAAAATAATCTACTACATCAAACAAGGCATTAAAGCAATATTCATAATCTTTAATTGCATCTTCGTTGGCTGTAATTTTATTTTTACCAATATTACCGCCAATAATTGTATTTGATTTTTTTGTTTTTAAACGAATAGCAGCAGCGTCTACACCTTCGTTATTAAACCCCATTCGATTAATAATGGCATTATCTTTTGGTAATCTAAATAAACGAGGCTTATCATTACCTGGTTGAGCCTTTGGCGTTAATGTTCCTATTTCTATAAAACCAAATCCTAAAGATGATAGTTCATTAAATACTTTAGCATCTTTATCTAATCCGGCAGCCAAACCCACCGGGTTTTCAAAAGTCAATCCAAAAAGCGTTTTTTTTAATTTTGGATGTTTGTAACCAAATATTGATGAGGCTATAGAACGACCTAAGGCATTGCCAAGACTAAATTTCATTAAGTCAAATGTTAAATAATGAGCCTTTTCAGGGTCTAATTTGAATAGAAGGGGTTTTAGAAATTGCTTATACATACACTACAAATGTACGTTTTATGATGCTTTTGCCGATTTTAACATTACGAATGTTGAAAAAAAACATTTTTTTTTGTATTTTTTTAACGCAGATACAAAAAAACGTGTATTTTTGCATCCAAATTAATAAAACCTAAACAAAACTTAAAATGAAAAAAGTATTATCAATCGTTGCTGTAGCTGCATTATCAGCTGCATTTGTATCTTGTGGTCCTTCTAAAGAAGAAATCGAAGCTCGTGAAAAAGCTAAAGCTGATTCAGTTGCTGCTGTTGCTCAAGCTCAAGCTGATTCTTTAGCTAAAGTTGCTGAAGCTGAAGCTGCTGCTGCTGCTGAAGCTGCTGCAAAAGCTACTGCTGATTCTACAAGAATGGCTGATTCAGTTGCTGCTGCTTCTAAAGGTGGAAAAAAACACTAATATTTAGCAAAGTTAACAAACAAAAAAGCCCCGACTAAGTCGGGGCTTTTTTGTTTTGTGTCTTTCGTCCTGAAATAGGTTGTCACATAAAACAATCAAATAATGGAAAAAGAACAATCAATGAGTGTATGTACAGACCAAAATCACACAGCATTATACATTAAAGTCAGGGATTTCAAATTCTTCCCATTTTAATTCGATTTTCCTCTCCTTTACTTTATCATATTCGAATTTTATGTCGAATAAATAAAATAAATCAGTTCTCAAAAATATTAATGGGTCTAAGTTTTTATAAAATGCTATCTCTTCTATATAATAAATTAATCCCGTCGTTACTTAACAGCAGATTATTTTAAACAAGTAATTTTCAGTAATCAAAAAGTATTCATTTCATAAAATATACCTTAAATCGTTGCCATTTTCTAATAAATGTGTTTCATAGCTGTGTTTCAGCCAATGTAAGGTTACAGGCTTTTTTATATTTGATTTTTCTAAACTTTGTTTTAGCACCTGCTGCAAACTTCGTTCATCATATTGGCCAATGCTACTTTACCCTTCAAATAAACATTCTTTGGGTTTATATCCTGTATAATAATCTCTTAGCATATCTAATATTTTCATGGATAAAGAAACAATCCGGTCCTTTTTTCCTTTGGCTTGCTTTATAATACTCAAACCTCGTTTTGAATCTATATCTTTCAGCCTCAAATTAAGTAATTCACTTCTTCTTAATCTGCAACTGTATATCAAACTTAATATGGCTTTATGTTTTATGTTACTTGGTTCATTTAAAATTTGTTTTATCTCATCCTTACTTAAAAAACATTTGGTAAAAGCTTTTCACGTTTTTGGTGTATGATTAAATCAGGCTTTAGCTTTTTATCTTCTATGCTTCTAAAAAATAATTTCAAGCCGTTTACTACCTGATTTTGGTAAGAGGAAGAAAAACTATTGGCTAAAATGTATCGGTTATTAAAGTTGATTAAATTTTCATTTGTTATTTCACTGATTGGTTTATGGCCAAAATACCTCAAAAAAGTTTCTAATGATTCTGTATAGGTTTTTATTGAACTGTTGCTATATCTTCTGCTGCGCATCCAATATTAAATTGTTTTATTTTTTCAAGTGAGCCACTCTTTAAATGCTCTAAGTCATCACTTTCTTTTAGTATCACCTGTGGCTTTGGTATTTCTGCATCATCATAGCTGTTTAATAACCTTGGAGCGATATTGTTTTTGGTTAAGGTGCTTTTTTGCCAAATCCAAAGTTTCATCATAATAGCTTATATACCATGCTTTATGGCTTTGGATCCATTTGGCATCTGCTATTGTTTTTACCAATTCAATGGTTCTCGCATTAAACTTAAATTTCAAAAATAACTTCATCTTATCTTGATGAAGTACATATTCTATGTCAATTGTATTTACCTTAATATAAAATTAGGGCAAATAACTTTTGTGTTGTGCAACAATTTGGAGCATTTCAAAAATCAAGTCATAAAAAACTCCTTTAGTTTAACTAAAGGAGTTTTTTTGTTTTATGTTATTTGGTGACTTCGAGTGTCTCAGTCACCATCTTTATTAGTAGTTACCTTTTAATTGAACACCTTGTTCAATTTTTTGTAATGCTGTAATGTATGCTGCAATACGCATTGATGTTTTGTATTTAGCTGCATTATCCCACACATGAGCAAAGGCAATTTCCATTTTCTCATCATGTTTAGTATTTACTTCATTCTCGCTCCAGTAGTAACCTGCTTTGTTTTGTACCCACTCAAAGTAAGATACAGTAACTCCACCAGAGTTAGCTAAGATATCCGGAACAACAATAATTTTTTTGTCGTTTAATACAGCATCAGCCTCAGGCATTGTAGGTCCGTTTGCACCTTCTACAATTAACTTAGCTTGTATGTTGTGAGCAATCTCTTCAGAAATTACATTTTGTAAAGCTGCTGGTACTAATACATCACATTTGCATGTTAAAATGTCGTTAGCGCCAATTTCAGTTCCACCTGTAAATCCTTTTAATACTCTATTGTTTTTAGCTGCATAATCTAATGCTGCTTTAATATCAATTCCTTTTTCATTATAAAAGGTAGCTGTATGGTCACCAATAGCTACAATTTTAATTCCTTGTTCAGATAATAAACGAGCTGCGTGTGAACCTACGTTACCAAAACCTTGAACAGCTGCAGAAACTTCTTTAGGGTTTAATCCCATTTTCTTTAAAGCAGCTAATGTATTTACCATTACTCCACGTCCTGTTGCAGCATCGCGGCCTAATGATCCACCAATTACAATTGGCTTACCTGTAATTACACCCGGGCTATCTTCGCCAGTTACTTTATTAAATTCATCTAAAATCCAAGCCATTTCTCTTCCGCTTGTTCCCATATCCGGAGCAGGAATATCTTTATTAACTCCAAATACATCTTTCATGCTCGTAGCATAAGCGCGTGATAATCTTTCTAATTCGCCAACACTCATGGCACGAGGGTCGCATTTAATACCACCTTTAGCACCACCGTATGGTAAGTTTGCTACAGCACATTTAAAGCTCATCCAAGCTGCTAATGCCATAACCTCATCTTGGTTCACATCCATTGCATAACGGATACCACCTTTAGATGGACCTAATACTGTAGAGTGAACAACACGGTAACCTTCAAATACTTGAATTTTTCCGTTATCCATCATTACTGGTAAACTTACTTTAACTTGTTTGATAGGGCTACGTAATATAGTGGCAACGTCATCAGACATATTCATCAATTTTGCAGCTACGTCTAAGCGAGCTAATACGGCTTCGAACATAGATTCGTGAGCTGTTGCATTTGCAGTTTGTGTCGACATAATGTTTCTTGTTTTAAGATTTTAAGTTTTAGTTAGGGCTACAAATTTAATAAAATTTACATTGGATTTAATGGATTTAGTCTAAATATGAGCCGAGTTTTGAACCTGATTTGTTTAATAAATATTAGTGTATAAGAGTTAGATAAGCATATATGAATGGGGATACAAACAATAGACTGTCGAAACGGTCAAGTATACCGCCATGTCCGGGCATTATGGTTCCTGAATCCTTTACACCTGCCTGGCGTTTCAGCATCGATTCTACCAAATCTCCAATGGTTCCAAACACACAAACTATGACAGAAATCATAATCCAGTGTTTTAATGGCAACTCAGGATACCAATTGGCAATTAAAAAAGAGCAACCCATGGTTAAAATAGCCGAACCAATTGAGCCTTCCCAGGTTTTTCCGGGAGAAATGCGTTCATATAATTTGTTTTTGCCTATAAGGCTACCCACCAAATAAGCACATACATCACTTGCCCATATTAATAAAATAATCCCCAAAACATAATGAAAGTTATATGGAGCCATATCTTCATACCAGTTTCCGGTTGGATGATTAAAAGTATAAGCTTTATCAATACATGAAATACTAACCAATACCATAAATGGTAATACTGCATATACCAATCCGGCTATAGTATAGGCCATATTAAGAATGGTATGCTTCTGATCATCAAAAAGCGCTATCACAAAAATCATGAACACAAAAATCAACACATAAGCTAAAAGATTTTCGGGGGCATAAAATAAGGCCAGATTGGAGTTTGTAATTATGCTGTAACCAAACATACACACTCCTGCTAAATAGCCAATTGGTTTATAAGGTTTAGCTCCTAGTTTTTCTGCCAAAAGGTAAAACTCATATAAACCCCAGATAGATACCACATAAAATAAACCAGTAAATGCCAGATAATTTGAACAAATGCACGATAAAAGCACCGCTACAAAAACAGCAGCTGTTAGCGTTCGGGTGGTAAGTGTTTTGAAATTTAATGCCATAAAAAAATCCCTCTCAAAAAAACTGAGAGGGATGTTGAGTTATTTAATTATTATTCTGTAATCTTAATAGCTTCGTAACATCTTACGTCGCCAGCAGTTCCTAAATACTCTGCATCAATAGTAACTAAACCAATTTTTTTAATTTGTTCTTTACTTAAAGGTTTTGCCGGAGTCCAGGTATCATCCACTAATTTTAAATCAACATCTTTGTTTAATAAAATTTGATTTAATTGTTTTTGAGTTAAGAACACACATCCATTATCTTCCTCTTCTTCAGCCGCAATTAATATAGTACCAATTACTTTTAATTTCGGAACATCAGGCTTATAAGTAAACTCTAAGCCATCTTGAGTATTTTGTTCTATAAATTTTATTCCTAATAAATGAATATCTGCCATAATGTATATTGTTTAATAAAGGCACAATTTTAACGATAAAATCCCTCTAATCAAATAAAATAGAGGGATTTATTTCAACGTTTTTCTTTAATAATGTTAATAAAATTAAAGGAAGTATTCGGTTAATCATCACTTAAGTCAAATTATACCTTAATAAAAACAAATAAGCCCAGATTTTAGTCTGAGCTTATTGAGTAAGTTAGTTTTATTCTCTAGATTTAAACTATTTAGAAATAGTTATTTTTTTAATGGCAGTTAGTTCGCCGTTAAACACTTTTACCACATACATACCGCTTGATAAATCAGATAAATTAACAGTGTTTTGAAATTCGAGCAGATTTATTTGTTTAACTAATTGTCCGTTACTACTATAAATCTCACATTTTAAATTAGCAGGAGTTAATTGTGTAATGTTTATATGTAGTATGTTATCGGATACCGGATTAGGATATACAAATAAATAATCAGAAAAATTAGCGTATAGTTCTTTTACTCCCACATTATTACATCCTGCCGGAGAAGTTTTAATAGCCACACGAGCCGGATCTGTATTTAAAAAAGAATACATACGAGCTTTTTGCCCTTTGGTAAACATGGCCATACATCCATCTGCCGAATAATCCATATAATCTTGTACTAAATCCGGAGGATCGATAGTTCCCCAATAAGGAGCCTCGTTAGCACATGAGTTGGTGTCTTTACAATCTGATTGAGATTTAGCCGCTTGATTTGGAGTATCATCAACAAAATCAGTTGAATCACACATTCCGGTTGAACCACCGTCATCATCAGCCCAAATGTGACGCATTCCTAAATAATGGCCAACTTCATGTACAGTAGTTCTGCCTAAATTATTTGGAGCCATTGCATTACCGTAACCAAAATATTCGCTTTGAATAACAACACCATCCAAGGCAGGGCTTTCTCCTGGAAAGGTAGCGTATCCTAAAACAAAAGTAAATCCAAATACACTCATATCACATACCCAAATGTTTAAGTATTTATCATTTGGCCATGGATCATCTCCATCTGTAGCCGAACTTTTTACGTTATCAAAACCAGTTAAAGGGTCAAATGCTGCAGAGCTTGGTGCTGATTTACGAATAATACCTGTAGTTGGGTTTCCTGAAGGGTCTGTTGCTGCTAAACAAAATTGAATTTCAACATCAGCAGCAATACTATCAAAAATTGCTCTACCTGTTGGGTAGTTGGCATTTTGTAAACGATAACAAGTATTTAAAATCTGAATCTGACGAACGATTTGCGAATCTGGTATATTTTGAGCGGCATTTTTATAAACAACATGCACTACTACCGGAATGGTAATAATAGAGTTTTGTTTTTTTAATGCATTAGCCTTATTAACAGGATTAGCCAACCATTGGCGTGCAGCATTTTCCGTATTAATGAAATTAGCTTTGGCCACCGGGTTTTGCATATGCTGTTGGTAAACAGGCATAGTTGCACACTTATTAGTAGTTTGAGCAAAGCTAAAACACATGGTAAGCAAACTTAAACCAAGAGTAAGTAGTTGTTTTTTCATAGTTTAATTTTAGGTTTTAAAAATGTAAGATGTATAGTTTCATGTAAATATATACAATCAAACTAAAAAATAAAAAGTTAAACTGATTTTCGTAAAATTTCAGATAAAAATTAAGGAACTGAAATTTCGGGAGAGGTTATAATGTTACTTCTGTTACCAGCAGCATCAAATAAATAGATAACGTATTTTACGTTTTTAATTTTTTTACTGTGCCTAAATTGTTGAAGTCTCACGCTTATTTCACCACTAATAGGTTTGCCTTTATAAGCATCAGATGGCGATTTGATTATATAACCGGTTCTTAACGTATCATTAAATAATGGGCGATAATACCCAACATATTTGTTAGTAATTGTATCGCGATAATAATAAGTTACCCAAAATGTTCGGGTTGAATCACTTTCCTCAACCCCAATGTCACCGTCGCCATCTGTAAATTTTATTTGAATATCTGCAGAGTCGCCAACGTATGGGAAAAATGCTTTATAATCAATCTCAGGAACTGTAGGGTAGGTTGTTTTCTTTACACATGCCAACAAAAACGCAGCACCTACTATAACTAATAATAAATATTTAAAAAAAGATTTTTGCATCAATATTTCAGCATAAATTTACGAAATATTTTTAAATAATACTTTTTGTTAAGCCTAAAAGAAATACACGACCAAATTTTTAAATTAAATCCGCTCTCGTTAAATTATGATAAAGAGTTTAATGATTTGGCCTTAGCTGTATTTCAATATCAGTATCAACATAATGCTATTTACAATAATTATGTTGTCAATTTAAAAATTAATGCAAACACTATAGAGCATTATACACAAATCCCATTTTTGCCGATTGAGTTTTTTAAAACACAGCAAGTAGTTTGTGATAAAGTAACTGATAATACCATTTGTTTTACCAGTAGTGGTACAACAGGACAAGTAAGTTCCAAACATTACGTAAACGATATTTGTTTATATAAAACATCTTATTTAAAAGGCTTTGAATTCTTTTATGGTGCACCGGATAATTATTGCATTTTAGCCTTATTACCTAATTATTTGGAGCGTCAAGGCTCATCTTTGGTTTATATGTTTGATGACCTAATTAATCGGTCAACTCATTCATTAAGTGGATTTTATCTTAATAATTTAAACGATTTAATTAAGACAATTGATGTTTTAAAACAGAAAAACCAAAAAACAATTCTGTTGGGTGTAACTTATGCACTTTTGGATTTGGCTGAATTGGACGTTGAGTTAAATGAACAGTTTATTGTTATGGAAACAGGAGGAATGAAGGGTAGGCGGAAAGAGATGTTGAAAGAGGAGTTGCATAAAGAGCTAATGCAAAAATTTAAAGTATCATCCATCCATAGTGAATATGGAATGACAGAATTATTATCTCAAGCTTATTCAAGAGAAAATGGCATTTTTAAATGCTCGCCATGGATGCGTGTTTTAATAAGAGATGTTAATGATCCATTTACTTATGCTAAAAAAAATAAGGGAGGTGGAGTTAACGTGATAGATTTAGCTAATGTTAATTCCTGTTCTTTTATCGAAACTAAAGACTTAGGAAAACTGATTCAAGATTTTGATTTTGAGATACTTGGGCGTTTTGATAACAGTGATATTAGAGGGTGTAATTTAATGGTAAGTTAATGGCAAAAACACAATCCGATTTTTTTGAACAAGTGTATCAGGTAGTTCGTTTTATACCAAAAGGCAGAGTTACCAGTTATGGTGCAATTGCTAATTATTTAGGGGCAAAATCTTCTTCAAGAGTTGTAGGATATGCAATGAATGCCGCTCACTCACAAAAAGAATATGTCCCTGCTCATAGAGTGCTTAACCGAAACGGACAACTAACCGGTAAACATCATTTTGAAACACCTTTTCAGATGCAGGAACTTTTGGAAAAGGAAAACATTAAGGTTAAAAATGATACTGTTGTAGATTTGAAAAAACATTATTGGGATCCAAGTATTGAATTAGCGTTATAAAATTGTTTATACCTAAAAATAAAGTCAGTAACATTAAAAAAACAATATATTTGCCTTCCGCCAAATGCAACAGAAAAAGTTTGTTACAAATATTGCCTTTTTAATTGTTCTTAATTTATTAATTAAGCCTTTTTGGCCTTTGGGTATTGAGCCTGCAGTACAAAATGCTGTCGGAAATGCCTCATATGGCGAATATGCTATTTTATTTAATTTCTCTTTTTTATTGAATATTATTTTAGATTTTGGTGTTACTCAATTCAATAATAAAAATATTGCACAAAATAATCATTTGTTAACCAAGCATTTTAGCAGTTTATTTTCATTAAAGTTAGTTTTAGGTTTGGTATACTTTGTTATTACTATTCTACTTGGTATTATCATGGGATACGATTTCAGGTACATGAAATTGTTATCAGTATTGGCAGTTAATCAGTTTTTGATTAGTATGATATTGTACCTACGCTCCAGTTTATTGGGTTTACATTTGTTTAAAACAGACAGTTTTGTATCAGTTGCCGATAGGGTAATCATGATATTTTTATGTTTAGGATTGTTGTTACGATGGTTTGGTATTGAAATCGATATCATGACTTTTGTTTACTCTCAAACCTTGGGGTATTTTTTAACGGCTGTTATAGCTTTTATAACAGTGTATTACAAGACAGATCATTTTAAGTTAAAATGGAACTGGCCATTCAGTTTAATGATATTAAAACAAAGTTTCCCGTTTGCTATTTTAGTTTTATTAATGACATTTTATAACCGTCTGGATAGTGTGATGTTGGGATTGTTATTGCCTGAAGGGGTAGGGTCGGAACAAGCCGGTATTTATGCCAAAGCGTTTCGTTTGTTGGAAGCCGGTAATATGATAGCTTATCTGTTTTCAGTTCAGTTAATTCCGGTTTTTAGCCGAATGATTAAACATAAAGAAAATGTAGAACAATTGGTAAAATTATCCTTTATTTTATTGGTTACTCCTGCATTAGTGGTTTCAGTAGGATGTTTCTTTTATTCAAACGAATTATCAGGAATGATAAATCATGGAGTAACAGACTCTTCTGTTGAATTTAGTATTTTAATGCTATGTTTTACTGCCGTTTCAACCACTTACATATTTGGTACACTGCTAACGGCTAATGGTAATTTAAAACAATTAAACAGCATGGCTTTAATAGGAATTTGTATCAATTTGATTTTGAATTTTATTTTAATTCCACACTATAAAGCAATGGGAAGTGCCATTTCTAGTTTAATAACTCAGTTTTTCACAGCGGGTATTCAGTTTTATTTTGCCTTCAAAATATTTAAATTTAAAGTTAATGTGCGTTTAATTATAGCATTACTTGTTTTCATCACGGGTATTATTGTTTTTAATATTTTATCAAGATCATTTACGGCTAATTGGATGATTAATTTTGCCATTATGTGCGTATTTTGTGGTGCCTGGGCCTTTGTT
Source organism: Bacteroidia bacterium (assembly GCA_035439445.1). GTDB lineage: Bacteria > Bacteroidota > Bacteroidia > B-17B0 > Aurantibacillaceae > UBA4416. The sequence goes on along the minus strand of DAORKG010000010.1, from coordinate 38,521 downwards.
TCAGGGTTATTAAATCTGAAGTCTATTTTTAGATTTGTAAAGTATAAGTAAGTTTTTTTTATACTGTAAATTAACATTCACCTTAATTTAAATAAACTCACCTATTTCATCTAAAAAAAGCATCATTTATTAATGAAAATAGTATATTTGGCGGATGAACCAATCCGATATTAATAATGAATCAGTTAAGCTTTTAGCCAAGATCTATTTGTGGCGAAAAAAGCTTTTGATTACTACTTTAATTGCTGGTGTTATTTCGATAGCAGTTTCTTTTATCATTTCACCTCAATACAAGTCAACCGCTATCGTTTTTCCATCAAGAACATTTTCTGTTTCTAAATTGTTAATTGAGCAAAATCAAGGTGCTCAGGAAGATTATATGGACTTAGGGGATGAGGATGATGCCGAGAAGCTTTTACAAATTTTAAATTCATCTGAAATCAGAACCCGTATTGCAGATCAATATGATTTATGGAACAATTGGCAAATTGAAAAAAATACAGTTTATTCACAACATTACTTAAAATTAAAATGGGAAGATATGGTAACGTTTAAACGCACCAATTTTGTTTCCATTAGAATAGATGTGTATGATTATGTAGCTAATCGATCTGCGGATATAGCCAATTCGATAGTGGCTTATGCGGATTCTGTAAAATTTAGAATGACCAGAGAAGTTGCTAAACAAGCTCTGGATATCACAAGAGATGAATATAATGCGACTATAAAACGCATTAATGAATTGGAAGATAGTTTGCAATCTATCAAAGAGTTGGGTGTACTAGATAATAAAGAAGAAATTACAGCTTACGCTAGAAGTATGGCAAAAGCCATTGAAAAAGGTAATGAATCGGCACAAAAAAAATTGCAAGAAAAACTGGATTTATTAAAAAAATATGGTACTGCTTATGATGCTGTGTATGCCGACTTAAAGAAATACCGATTAAAATACCCTATTATAAAAAATAAATACGATGAGGCTTTAGTTAATTATAATAAACCAATGCCTTCAAAGTTTGTTGTTGATAAAGCCACTCCAAACGAAAAGAAGGCTAAGCCAATGAGATGGTTAATTGTTTTAATATCATGTACATCGGCCTTTTTAATTGCCTTATTATATTTATTATTAACTGAGAGATTTATTGAACTAAAAAAAAAGATAAACCAGCATTTAAATTCACAAAACCTATTATAATGGAAAAGTTTAAAACAGAAGATATTATTAAAGTATTATTACCTCAATGGAAAAAATTGTTGGTAATAACTTTAATTGCAGCAGCAGTTGGATATGGAATTACATTTTTTATCAAACCACTTTATAAGTCTTATGCTGTGGTTTATCCTGTAAATCTCAGCCCAAGCTCAGAAGAAAGTAATACTGAACAATTATTGCAATGGTTCAATAGTGAAGAGGTTAAGCATGCTGTTGCGAAAAGATTCAATTTATTTAAGCATTATCGTATAGATTCCTTGGAACCTAAAAAGGAGACTTATTTCAACTTGAAATATAAAGAATTGGTAAGTATTAACGCAACACTTTATGAATCTATTGAAATATCGGTTAAAGACGAATCACCTGTTATGGCAAAAGATTTGGTAAATGGTATTATTGAAGAAACTAATAATTTAATCATGTCTGTTAAAAAAGAGAGATTGCATGAATACATTATTAATAATGAAAATGAATTGAAAAGAGCTTCTGGTAAAGTGGATTCACTAAAATATATGATTGATAATATTCGTAAAGAGTACAACATTGTGGATGTGCAATATCAGGCTAAATACATCGCAAAAGAACTAGTTAAAAGCCCAAATTTATCAGAATCAAATGCAAAAACTGCTGAGGGGTTAAAAATGAGAAAAACCGAGTTGGATAGGTTGGGTAATGTTTTAGGCAGTGAGATTGGATCATTTAATTATTTCAGAAATCAAATAGATGGGTATTTGTTAGACTATTCTAATAAAGTTAGTTTTACGAATGTTGTATCAAAGCCTACATTTCCTGATACTAAATGTTATCCTATTCGCTCATTAATGGCTATTATTATTGCTGCTTCCTCTTTTGTGGTAGCTTGTATAATTATAATATGTTTAAATAATAAGAAGCAAAACATTGGTTAAGATTAAAAATACCTACGTATTTTATTTTGTAATCATTAGCTACATTTTAATAAATGCTTATGTATTGCTATTTGCAAAAGATATGTTTTATCTTTTCAATATGCTACCATTAGCTATCTTAGTTATATTATTGGCAATTTTTGATATTGAAAAAATCATGTACCTCATGGTTTTTTCTACCCCTCTTGCCATTAGTTTAAAAGAATTAGGTTATAACGAAGGTGTGAATTTAAGTTTGCCTGCCGAACCATTAATGATTGGTATTACCATGATTTATTTTTTAAATGAATTGAGTGGCGGAGTAACGGAAAAGCGCATTTTAAAACATCCAATTACAATCATAGTTTTCATCCAACTATTTTGGATTTTAATAACAACAATTACAAGTGAATTACCTGTTATTTCTATTAAATTTACCTTAGCTCGTATTTGGTTTTTAACCTCTTGTTATTTTATAGCTACAGAGTTGTTTAAAAAGAAGAAAGCAATTATTTATCATTTATTATTTTATGCTGTTGCATTGGCTATTGTAGCTCTTATAACAACTTACAAGCATGCTGGTTATGCATTTGACGAAAAAATTGCTGACTGGATTGTTTCTCCCTTTTATAATGATCATACCGCTTACGGTGCTGCATTGGCAATGTATATTCCTGTAATGGCGGGAATTATGCTTATGAAAAACATCTCTACCTTAGTTAAAATACTTTGTTTTAGTTTATTGGTTATTTTCCTTATTTCTATCATTGTTTCATTTGCAAGAGCGGGTTGGTTAAGCTTAGTGGTATCATTGGCGGTATTAGTGAGTTTATTATTAAAGATTAAATTCCGTACTATTTTGTTTACTTTATTTGGTGGTATTGCAATTTTCATGTTGTTTCAAACAGAGGTTTTAATGATTTTAGGAAGAAATAATACAGACTCAGATGGAGATATTACAGCTAATATTGAATCCATGTCAAATATTTCAACAGATGCATCTAATCTTGAACGATTAAATAGGTGGAGTTGCGCTCTTCAAATGTTTGAAGAGAAACCAGTATTAGGATTTGGGCCTGGAACATACCAGTTTTTATATGCACCTTTTCAAAAAAGTAGTCAAAAAACAATTATTTCAACAAACTTTGGAGATAAGGGAAATGCACACAGTGAGTATTTAGGGCCATTATCCGAACAAGGTTTAATAGGTGCTTTAATAGTAGTAGCTTTAGTATTAGCTGTTATGTTTTTAGGTTATAGATTAGTATATACTGTTAAAGATAAATCCATCAAAATATTAACCATATCTATTTTAATGGGAATGAGTACTTATTTTGTTCATGGATTTTTAAATAACTTTTTAGATACCGATAAGGCTTCTGTTCCTTTTTGGGGTTTCTTAGCGATGTTGGTTTGTATTGATGTTTATTATAAAGATGAACAGATAGAGGGAGAGAAGTTAATATAGCTTTTTTTGATTCAAGCCCTTATTCATTTTATTCTTTAACTGCCTTAATCGTTCTCCTATTTTCCTTATCCTGTACCGTTAAAAAATACATACCCAGTGCAAGATTGGAAATATTAATTTGATTGGAGAAAGGCGCAACATAAACGGTTTGCCCTAAATAGTCTTTAATTTCAATGGTAGCATTTTGTAGTTGATTGTTTTCATCTACAATATTTATGATTGAGGTTGTAGGATTAGGGTAAATTTTAATATTCTTTGACAAACTATTTTCTTTAACACCAACAGCAAATAATTGACATGTATCCATATTAAATTTATTTTGTTGATTTAAAAACGAAAGTGTATCATGATTGTTATTTACAATCATGTCTCCACCCATATAAATTTTATTTTTGTAAACAGCTAATGCGCCAGCTGATTGATTAATAGCATTATCAATAGCACAAAACTGCTTTCCATCATATTTTACTATCCCATGCGCGGGCATTGTTCCTATTTTATCAAAATTACCACTTATATATAGAGTATCATTGTAAACTTCTAAATGTCTAGGAATAGATGTTGGATTACCAAATAGTGAAAAACCTCCATTTACTTCTTGCCATGTATTGCCATCGTATTTTATAATTCCATCACCTGAACAGCCATCAGATTTTAAAAAATAACCCACAATATATAATTCATTTTTATAAACAACTATAGATTCAATACTATGTGCTCCATTAAAATTTGCACCAGTACTTACCCAATTTGTTCCATTGTATTTTACTAAAAAATCCATGTTAGGGTCGCCTGTTAAATTAGTAAACTGACCATAGACATACAATTCTCCCTTATACATAGCAATTCCATTTATTATTTCAGGATAACTAGGATAATTTAGGCTCATCCAATTTGTTCCATCAAATTTTATAAGATTTAATGCTTGTACATTTATGTCTGCAACATGATCAAATGCGCCATAAAAATATAATTCATTATTTATAACTTTCATTTTTGCACTACCATAGTCATTACCTCCACTCCATATACCAATTCCAACGCTATCCCATTTATGATTGATTAAATCCCATGTCATTAATGAATGACTGGGGCAATTAAAAGGTAATTTATTGAAAGATCCAGTAACATATAGTTTATTTTTATAACGACAAATTGAGCTTGGGTTGCCACTTAATTTATTAGGCAAAGTATCCCAAGTGGAATCATTCCAGATTCCTATACCATTATATGTGGTTTTTCCTCCGAAATCAGTTGCCCATCCGCCTGCATACATTACATTATCTATTGTATCAATATAAAAATTTCTTATATCCTGATTAACATACATAGGTAGCCAATTTTGCGCCTGTAAAACAGGCGCAAAATTAGTTACAATTATAAAGATGAATATTCTCAGTATCATTTTTTAATCACTTTAGTGCTTAAAATTTCTTTAGAAGAAATTAGATTAATAATATACATACCTTCACTGTAATTAGAAAAATTAACTGTTTCAGTATGTTCGCCAAAAAAATTACTCTTTAATAATCTTAATCGGTTTATGCACTCCTTGTCTTGTATCGTTAAAAAATACATACCTGCGGAAATGCTAGACAAATTAATTTGAGAAGTAAAAGGAGAAGAAAAAACAAGCTGCCCTAAATTATTTTTTATTTGAATGCTTGAGTTTTGTAATTGTATATTTTCATCAGTGATGTTGAGGATTGATGAAGTTGGATTGGGATAAATTTTAATGTTATCATTATATTGATGATTTTCTTTTACACCAACACCATTGCTACAATATAAAGGAATAAAATCACCTACATATTTTGTAATGAAATTAACCGTATCTGTTGGAGACATTGCTCTAGTAGATAAAAAAACTAACGTATCATTAAATACTTCTACTTGATTTAATCTATAGTTTTGTAGATTATTATAATAAGGAGCATAACTGCACATGTCTGTTCCATCGTATGACAAAAACCCTGTAAATTGTTGATTACTTAATGGCACTTGAGCATCCATAAAACCAGTAATAATCAACTTATTTTTATAAATACACATATCCCAAACTGATTCAACGGATGTACCTAATAACCCATAGTCCACAATATTTATACCATCCCAAGAAAGTAGATTTGTGTAAAGAGAAGATTGAGATGTTTTAGTTTTTAAACATATGCAACAAAGTTCCAAGCTTAGCTTTCAATTCTGTTCTAGGAACTATCTTATCTAAGAAACCATGTTCTAATACAAACTCTGCTGTTTGAAAACCTTTTGGTAAATCTTTTCCTATGGTTTCTTTTACAACACGTGGTCCTGCAAAACCAATTAATGCTCCGGGTTCAGATATATTTAAGTCTCCTAACATGGCATAACTAGCAGTAACGCCTCCTGTTGTAGGATCTGTACATAAAGAAATATAGGGAATGCCAGCTTTAGCTAATAATGAAAGCTTTGCTGAGGTTTTCGCCATCTGCATTAACGAGAATGCAGCTTCCATCATACGCGCTCCACCTGATTTAGAAATAATTAATAATGGCGTGTTTGTTTTTAAGCAAAAGTCAATTGAACGAGAAATTTTTTCACCAACAACACTTCCCATTGATCCGCCAATAAAACCAAAATCCATACAACAAACCACTAAATCATGCCCATTAACTTTCCCGTATCCGCTTCTTAAAGCGTCTTTTAAACCAGATTTTTTAATAGTGTCTGTTAAACGGTCTGAGTATTTTTTAGTGTCTTTAAAGTCTAATGGATCCCCACTCACTAAGTTTTCATGTAGTTCTGTAAATTGATTGTCATCAAAAATGATTTCAAAATACTCAGCACTACCAATTCTTTCATGATATCCACAATCAGAACAAACGTGTTTATTGTCTTTATGTTCTTGAGCTGTATGTATTTTTTTACAAGATGGACACTTATACCATAAGCCCTCGGGAGTTTCTCTTTTCTCGGTAGTAGTAGTGGTAATCCCTTCTTTTAATCTTTTAAACCAACCCATTTTTTGAAAATTATAAATTATAAATTATAAATTTTAAATGTTGAAATTTTCATTTAAAATTTAGCATTCAACATTTCTTAAGCTATTGTAATTGTTTTATCTAAGTAAACGTCTTGAATTGTATTTAATAATTCAACACCTTCTTTCATTGGTTTTTGAAAAGCTTTACGACCTGAAATTAATCCTTGTCCTCCAGCTCTTTTGTTAATAACAGCAGTTGTAACCGCTTCTGCTAAATCAGAAGCACCTTTACTTTCTCCACCACTATTAATTAAGCCAATTTTACCCATATAGCAGTTTGCAACTTGGTAACGGCATAAATCAATTGGATGATCAGTAGTTAATTCAGAATAAACTTTTGGATGTGTTTTTCCATAGTTTAATGCATTATAACCACCATTTTTATCAGATAATTTTTGTTTAATAATATCTGCTTGAATTGTAACACCTAAATGATTTGCTTGAGACGATAAATCAGCAGCTGTATGATAGTCAACACCGTCTTTTTTAAATGCACTGTTACGAGTGTAGCACCATAAAATAGTTGCCATACCCAACTGGTGAGCACGTTCAAATGCTTGGGCTACTTCAACAATTTGACGACCTGATTCAGGAGAACCAAAATAAATAGTTGCCCCAACTGCTACAGCTCCCATATTGTAAGCATCTTCAACAGTACCAAACATGATTTGATCAAATTTGTTAGGATATGAAATAAATTCATTGTGATTAATTTTCACCACAAATGGAATTTTATGAGCATATTTTCTAGCAACCGATGCTAATACTCCATAAGTTGAAGCAACAGCATTACAGCCTCCTTCAATGGCTAATTTCACTATATTTTCGCTATCAAAATAAATTGGATTAGGTGCAAAAGATGCTCCGGCACTATGTTCAATACCTTGGTCAACGGGCAATATGCTCATATAACCTGTGTTTGCTAAACGACCTGTTCCATATAATTGAGCCAGACTTCTCAAAACTTGAGGGTTTCTGTTACTGTATACAAAAGTTTGGTCAATAAAGTTGGCGTTTGGTGCAACGATACTTTCTTTAGAGATTGTTTTACAAGTGTGGTTTAATAAACTGTCAGCTTGTGCTCCTAATAAATCGGTTATTTTTGACATAAATAATTTCTTTTTTTTGAGGTTACAAATCTAAGCAAATTATTACGGAATTTCCATAAAAAAACCCCGAAATTTCGGGGTTTTATAAACATATATCTAGTAACAATTACTCTGCAACTTGAACCATTTTGAAAGGCACGTTGATAATTGCTTGATAATCTTCACCAGCTTCTAACATATCCTCATCATCTTCTTCATAATGCCAGTTAATAGTAACAGCACTACCACCTTTATGAATAGATTCTAATTTTTTGAAAACATCTAAAATACACTTAGATGAACTTGTATTGAAATATTCTAACTGAATATTTACAGTCGTAGCAGGTTTTGCAGCAGTAGAGTATTTGTCTAATGCATCAACTAAAGGCTTGTAAAATTCAATTGAGTTTTCAGGGATTGAACGTCCTTTAATTTCTAATACACCAGCTTGAATATCAAATGATATTGTTGGTGTTTTTGGCGTACCTTCGATAGCGTATTTTTCCATAGTTACTTATTTTATATTAATTGTGGTTGTGTTACTTTTATTATTAGTGTAAAGAAAGAAACTTTATTGTCAATTTCCAAAAAATTGTACTCTAATTTTTCACCAGTTTTCCTTGCAATGTCAATCATACCTAATCCACCACCACCTTTTAATGACATTTCCCCGTTATTCAAAACCGATTTATAGTAGTCTTTCAATTGTTCTTTACTCAAGGAGTTTACTTCATCCAAACGAGATTTTAATCCATGGATATTCTCATTTAATATGTAGTTACCAGTGATAATATTGTATGCGCCTTCATTTTTTGCAATCATAAAAATAGCGCTTCTGTTTTTATCACCATTATTATCTGTTGCATCATCCATATGATGATATAGGTTTTGAAGACATTCAACCAAGACATTGTATACTTTTTTCTTGGTTTTAGGTTCTTCCTGCATATTGTCCATCTTATTCTCCATAATTTGAAGAATTGACGTCAACAATTCAGAAGTAATATCACCTTTAAAGGACAAAAGGATGTTATTCCTGTCCATATTATCGTATATGTTGAATGCATCAATCATAATGGGTGATTCTTGTGTAAATTTCAATATTATCTTAATTTAAATGAAACTGTTGAACCGTTTACAGTATAAGTTGCATCATCATCGCAAGTTCCATTTCCAAAATCTACTGTTCTGGTTTTAAATCCTTCAGGTGTTAATTCCAATGTTCCTGATGTAATATATTTACAGTTAGATTTTTTAATTAAAGAACTTGTGATGGAAGTGGTAAATGCACGACCTTCTCTGTTTTTACCAGAAGAACTACCATCAATTGAAATGATATCATCTGCTTCTGTATTTTTGGTAGAATAACCTCCAATTTGCTTGATAACCTTTGTGCCTTCGTAATCAATATTCCAAGAACCGTCTGTACAATGACCATTAATAACTTGAGTGGTTAATGTTACTGAGTCGTTTCTGGTAATAATAATTTGACCGGAGTAAGTAATATTATTTACCTTGTAATTTAGTAAATCAATGGTTACAGGGTTATTATATGCACTCCATCTTTTTGCTGAGGTAATTTTAATTATACCTGTTTTAAATGATAAGTTATCAAAACTCAAGCATCCTGTTCCGTAATCAATTTGAAAAGAAACCGGACCATTGTCATAAAAACCATCTCCATTACTATCTAAAGTATCTGTTGCAACGTTTGGAGTATTTGTGCCACTAATAGCCCCCAAAATGCTCCATGTACCACAAGATGCACTAGTTCTTTTGATACCGGATTGATTGATTCCTTTTTCATTAACTACCGGAGTAATAGCCATAAACTGCTGCTCACAAATAGCATTATCAACTACTGATTGAGTTTCGTTATCTACTTCTGTTTTTTTCTTACATGAATTCAATGCAACTAACGCTGAAAATAATAATGTAACAGATAGGATGATATTTTTTTTCATTTTAATAATTTTTGTGACTTTTTAAAAGACAAAAAAAGTGCCAAATTCAGAACCAAATATAAAAACAAAATTTATTTAAAAAACACTTTCGTCGATTTTTTTTACAATTTTATTCCAATTACCAGTACGTCATCAACCTGTTCAAAACCACCTTTCCAATCGTTAAATTGTCGGTCAAGTTCTTTCTGTTGCTCAACTATACTGTACTGATGGATAGATTTTAAATTATCATGGAATTGTTTTACCATAAACTTTTTACCTTTTTGTCCCCCAAATTGGTCTGCATAGCCATCGGTAAACATATATAAACAATCATTTTTTTGGAGGTGCAGCGTATGTGTGGTGAAAATCCGGTCAGAATCGAGTTGTGCACCGCCTACAGGATATTTATTCCCTTCAATTTTTTCTAAATCACCATTATTGTCAACAATAACAAGGCTTCTAAAAGCACCAGCCCAATGACATTCTCTTGTTTCAGTATTAATAGCTAAAATAGAAACATCCATTCCATCATTGGTATCAACATCATTATGTCCTTGTTTTAAGGCCGACTGAACACCTTTATGAAGTTCTTCTAAAATTAATCCGGGATTTGAAAGTCCTTTCTCGGAAACAATTTGGTTGAGTAAATTATGGCCAATCATACTCATAAATGCTCCTGGCACACCATGACCTGTACAGTCAACAACTGCTACAATTTTAAAATTATCTTTTTCTCCAAACCAATAAAAATCTCCACTTACAATATCCTTTGGTTTATATAAAATAAACGCATTTTTTAGTTTTGAGAAAATTAAATCTTTAGAAGGTAAAATAGCTTCTTGAATTCGTTTAGCATATTCGATGCTACTTGTAATATCTCTGTTTTTTTCGGCAAGTTCTTTTGTTCTTTCCGCTACGCGATTTTCAAGTATTTTATTTTCTTTTTTGATAATATTAGTTCTGTACCTGAAAAAGCCAACTACTGATGCCACGGTTGTAATTATAGCTATAATATAAAACCACATGGTTTTCCACCAAGGAGGAATAACCTTAATTTTTATTTCGGTAGCATTTTCGTTCCAAACGCCATCACTATTGGTAGCTTTTACTTTAAAAGTGTATTCTCCTCCGGGCAATTCAGTATAGGATACATACCTCACTGATGTTGGAGATGACCAATCTTTATCATAGCCTTCCAGATAATACATAAATTTTGTCTTTTCAATATTTACATAATCAAGAGCAACCAATTCAAAAGTAAAATAGTTTTCTTTATAAGTGAGCTCTAAATGTTTTTTGTATATAATACTAGAGTCTGTATTAATATCTTTTCCTTGACGTGAATATGAATAAATATATGAGTTAGGTGCTATTTTATTTTCTTTTATAAGGGAAGGATCGAAGTAATTTAGACCTGCTACACCCCCAACTAAAATTTTTCCGTCTTTACACAAAAAAGAGGCCCCTTGATTAAATTCTCTTGCTTGTAGACCCTCGTGGGTATTGTAATTTTTAAAGGCTGAACCATCTTCATTGTTGTCCTTCGGATTAAATTTAGTTAATCCTACATTGCTTGGCAGCCACAAATTGCCATCTTTATCAGGAATAACATCATAAATATAGCTGTTAGGTAAACCATCTTTCTCAGTATAAACTGTGAAATTTTTCTTTTTAAAATCAAATTTGTTTAATCCATTACTTGTTGCAATCCAAAATATGCCATTTTTATCTTTGTAAATATTATTGATACTGTTTGAACTAATTGAATTTTTATTGTCAATATGTTTAAAAGATGTAACTAATGGTTTATCTATACTCGTAATGAAATTTAGAATACAAACACCTCCTCCGTCTGTCCCTAGCATTAAAGTTTTATTTTCTTTGTCTTCATAGATACAATTAATTCCATTTGATGTTAAACCATTAGAAGTACCATACCTTTTAACTTGATAAGTATTTGGATTTATAGCAAAAAGACCAGCCTCGAATGTGCCAGCCCAGACAGTACCATTACTATCTTGTATTAATTCAAGTATGGTACCTATTTTATTGTTTTCACTGAGTAATTTAATTTCTTTTCTTGTTTTAGGATCGTATACAATAATACCTTGACCATAGCTTCCTATCCAAATTCGACCTTGTGTATCTTCCAATAAACTTAAAACCGTGAATATTTGGTGTTTTTTTAAAAGTAAATTATAATCACTAACCTCATTAGTTATAGGATTTAGACTATATAACCCATTTTCGGTTCCAATTAAAATATTTTTATTGTTTAATTGAAGGATAGAGTAAACAAAGTCATTCCCTAAACCGTTACTAGTATTATAGAGGGGAAATTTATTTAATGAATTAAAATAAATATTAATACCATTTTCCTCAGTTCCAATCCATAAGTTATTTTGTTTATCTTTTAATATGCATGATATTTTATTGCTTGATAAAGAATTAATTGATGTTTCGCTTTTTGTTTCTATTGTATATGAAAAATCATTTAAATTTAATTTTACTAAACCCCGCCAGGTTCCAAACAATATCTTATTTGAATCATTTGTGAACACAAAGCATTTAACACGGTCATTATATCTGTTTTTCTCACCAAAAGAAAATATTTTATAAAATGTTTTTTTTGAAATATCAAAAAACAAAAGTCCACCATCAGATCCACATATTAAATTGTTTTTTTGCTGAGTAATGCTATAAATATTTTTTCTCCTTAAATCACTATTATTAATTGATTTATCTGATCCGGAAAAATTTAAAGGTAATTCGTAGTTTATGAGTTCAGATTTTTTTAAATCATATTCGAAAATGAAGTTGCTTTCAGAACCTACCCAAATAGTGCCATAGGAGTCTTTAAAAAATTTTGTAAATCCAATTTCTTGATTTGAATTCTTGTAAAATACTTGTTTAAATGTTTTGGATATTTTATTAAAGACGTTTATACCGTTTGCGGTTGATATAAGTAATTCATTATTATTTAAGTTAATTATATCTCTTACATTATTATTAGAAATAGAAGAGGCACTTAAACTAGTTCTATAATTAGTAAAACTTTCATTATATTTATTGTAAAAAGATAACCCCCCTCCGTTACTTCCAAAATATATATCTCCTTGTTTATCTTCTAAAACACAAATTACATCATTCGCTGAAATGCTTTTGGGATTAGAAGGTTCATTTTTAAATACCTTAAAATGATACCCGTCAAATCTGTTTAATCCATCTTGTGTTCCAATCCAAATAAAATCTTGCGAATCCTGGAAAATTGTATTGACTGTGACCGCAGATAGACCTTCTTCGATACTGACACGTTTAAATTTTATGTTTTGAGAATACCCAAACTGGATTACTAAAAAATAAATTAGTAATCCCAAGAACCATTTTAGAGTTTGGATGTTTTTAATAATCATATCAAGTGTATAAAATTAATAAAAATGTGCAAACAAGAGTTATTTTTTATAATCTTGTATTATTTAACAAACAGTGGATTTAAAGAGTAGAAAAGATATCGTTTTTTTAGTGTTAGCAGGTTTTTTTATTACTAATGCTATTGTAGCCGAATTAATAGGAGGTAAGCTGGTGCAGTTTTTTGGGCTATTTACACAAAGTATTGGTATTATTTTATGGCCAGTTATTTTTCTTTTAACTGATTTAATCAATGAATATTATGGAAAAGATGGCGTAAGAAAACTAACATATATAACTGTTGGACTTATTTCTTTTACTTTTATTTTATTATCTGTTGCATTAAAAATTCCAGCAACTTCGTTTTCACCTGTATCCGACGATAATTTTAGAACTGTGTTTGGTCAGTCGCAATGGATAATAGTTGGTAGTATAGTTGCGTTCCTTTTTTCTCAATTAATAGATGTGTATGTGTTTTGGGCTTTTAAAAAAGTAACCGGAGACAAACATATTTGGTTAAGAGCAACAGGCAGCACTATGGTGAGCCAATTGGTAGATACATTTGTTGTACAATTTATTGCTTTTGTATTGCCTGGTAAATGGGCTTTTAGTGATTTTTTGACAAATGCTAGTTGGGGGTATGCATTTAAATTGTTAGTGGCTTTAGCATTAATACCATTAATTTATTTAGGGCATTTTATTGTAGGAAAATATTTGAGAAAGGATAAATTTTCCATAAAAAAAATCCAACATTAATGTTGGATTTTTTTTATGGAATCAAATAATTACTTTGATGTTGGTTTTGATTTTACAGATATTCCAGGTTGATTGATTGCGTGCTCTAATTCCCCATCACCACCAACAATTTTACTTAATTGATTTTTTTCTAATTTTTGAACTGAAGTAGTTGCGTTGTTCTTTGTTACTTTTTTAAATAAGTTAGATAATTTCATAATATGAGTTTTTAATTTTTTTCAAACTTAAATATTAATTTAAATGTTTACACAACCGTTAAAAGGATTTTTAGCACATTTTATTATAATTTAAATAATAAACCTAAGCAATAATATTTTTATATGAAAGTTACTCTATTAAGTTATAATTAACAGCAGCAATTGCTTTATTAGTTGCGTTAAAATGCCACCATTCAGAGGTAATTGGGGTAAATCCGGCTTTTGTCATAACATCTCTTAAAAGCAATCGGTTAGTATGTGCTTCCTTGGATAATTGTCCGTTTTCAACAAATTCTTTTTCTCGTTTAGGCTCACTTAATTCACCAAAAAAGTCAAAGGAAGTTCCCATGTCTAATAGCACATCATTGGTTCCAATAATCCCTACATCTACTGCCGCTCCATAATTATGTAAAGATAAATCACTTGGATGAGCTAGGTAGTTTATTTTTTCTTCCACAGGCATTTCTAATTCTTCCCACATTTGTTTTTGAATGTGTAAAGGCCTAACCGCATCAAATACAATGATATGATAATTTGGAAAATTAGAATTTAAATAATATTCGGCATTGCAAAGTTTTATGGCCACTTCACACGGAAGATAACAATTGTTTAATCCTTTATAAATGGGCTTGTTTAAAAAATTTTGAGAAGTAGAGTAGTGTAGTACCACTCTGATATTTGAATCTAAAGAGTTTATATTTACTAAATGTTTTGCAACAAATAGTTTTTCCAAATCACAGGAGTCCTTAATTTTAAATGAGTCTTTGGTTAATGTTAGATTTGAATGGATTACTTTTTGATTAGTTGTATGAATTGAACCAGAATTATTGCATGCCGCAATAAAACATATGGCAGAAATGAAAATTGTTTTTTTGAAATAATAACGAAACATTATTTCACAGGATATACAACATAGTTTCTTGGCGTTTCATACAAGGTTATTTCAATATCAAATTTTGATTCAATTTTTGGGCGTAATATCTCGTAAATAATACGAGCAATATTTTCGGCAGTTGGGTTTAACGTTTTAAACTCAACTGTATCCAAATTCAAGTTTTTATGATCAAAACGCTCAATGATTTCATCTTTTATTAGATCATTCAATATTTTTAAATCAAAAACATAGCCTGTTGCCGGATCTACATCACCAACAACTTTCACTATTAAATCATAATTATGCCCATGATAGTTTGGATTATTACATAAACCAAATACTTCAGCATTAGTTTTTTCATCAAATAATGGATTATTTAATCGGTGAGCTGAATTAAAATTAGCTTTTCTAAATACGGCGGTTCTCATAATGTTAGATTACAAATAGTGTACGAATATACGAATCTGTGATTGCATTAATTCGTATATTCGTAATTATTAGTATTCATTTTAATGTTTACAATAAGTTTCAATTAATTTGATTGCCATTTCATCACCTAAACTATCCGCTTTATTTAAATCGTCACATGCACCACGTTTGTCTTTACTGGCAAATTTAATTGCCGCTCTATTCACAAATGCAGCAGCATAATCATATTTCAATTTGATTGAGTAATCCAAATCTTTTAGTGCTTCAACAAATTGCTTGTTTTCGCCTTTAGCAACACCCCTGTAGTTATAACTTACTGGGTTTTTTGGATTTAATTTGATAGCAGCGTCTAAATCAGCGATGGCGCCTGAATTATCCCCTGTTTCAATTTTACAAGCTCCTCTCGCTACTAATGCTGTTTCTTCATCCGGGAAAGATTCTATATAAACATTCCAGTCGTTAACGGCATTTTTATAATCACCAACTTCAAAACGTGCTTTTGCTCTTGTTTTGTAGGCATTGTAATTGGGATTTGTGGCAGACATTAATTTGATAGCTTCAGATAGTTCTTTAATACAATAATTATAATCTTTCATTGCAAATCGAACTTCACCTTTCAAAAACATCACATCGAGGTATTTTGGTTTTAAATCCAGAGCTCTTGCGCATACATCTAAGGCATTCTTATAAGCTTTACCATCATACATTAATTTAGCTTGGTAATAAAATAATTCAGCATCATCCGAGTTAAGAGCTGCAGCCGAGTCTAAAGTTGCTTTTGCTTCTTTATATTTTTTTGTTTCGTAATATAAAATCCCCATTGTTTTTTGGCTCTCATAATTATCTGGAATAATTTTTAATGCTGCTTGTAAATCTTTTTCTGCTCCTTTATAATCTTCTGTTTTTAATTTTGCTAATGCCATCTTGTTGAATGCTTCAACATAATCCGGCTTGATTTTTACAGCTTTTTTAAATAAAACGATGGCATCTTTATATTTGGCCGAATCCATTAATTTACAGGCTGATTTATATAAATCAACTTCGGCAGTTTTTGAAGTGTCTTTTTTTTGAGAAAATCCTAAACTGGCAACAAAACACAATAATACTGCTATTAGTAAACGAGAAATACCGTTCATAAAATAATATTTTGTTTATTGCTTTGGATGATTAAATTTACGTAAACAATTTAAATATTAAAAACTATGCCATTCTTTATTTTTATTCTTGTCTTTGGATTACTATTAATTTTTTTGAGCTTCGTTACTGTTCAGCAAGGTACGGTTGCCGTTATTACTGTGTTTGGAAAATACAGAAGAATATTGACTCCCGGTTTAAGTATGAAAATACCGTTTATAGAAAAAGTATACCGTAAAATTTCTATTCAAAATCGTAGTGCTGAATTAGGATTTCAGGCAGTTACCATTGATCAGGCAAATGTGAATTTTACAGCAATGCTTTTATATGCTGTTGTAAACCAAAATGAAGAAACAATTAAGAACGTTGCCTTTAAGTTTGTGGATGATAAAAACTTAATGCAAGCATTAGTACGTTCTATCGAAGGTTCAGTAAGGGCTTTTGTTGCTACTAAAAAACAATCAGAAGTATTGTCGTTAAGAAGAGATATTGTGGAAGCAGTAAAAGATCAATTAGATACAATGTTGGAAGAGTGGGGTTATCATTTAATAGATTTACAATTAAATGATATTACGTTTGATGAAGAAGTTATGCGTTCTATGGCAAAAGTAGTTGCCAGTAATAATTTAAAAGCTGCTGCCGAAAATGAAGGCCAGGCTTTGTTAATTACTCGTACAAAGGCTGCTGAGGCAGAAGGTAATTTTATTAAAATTTCTGCTCAAGCTGAGAAAGAAGCAGCTCAATTGAAAGGTGAAGGGATTGCGTTATTCCGTCAGGAAGTTGCTAAAGGTATGGCAGGTGCTGCTAAAGAAATGGAAGAAGCGAAACTGGATTCATCATTAATTTTATTTAGTATGTGGACAGAGGCTGTTAAGAATTTTGCTCAAGAAGGTAAAGGAAATGTTATTTTCTTGGATGGAAGCGTGGAAGGAATGGATAAAACCATGAAACAGATGATGGCTCTAAACCAAATGGACATTAATCCAAAAAAATAACAGATTTGCCGATTATATTCGAAAAAAATTGACTTTTAAAGTTTCATTTATTAACTTTAATAAATCTAAATAAAATAAGTACTAACACAAACACAAATATCTATCACATGAAAAAACAACTATTATCGGTTTTAAGTATCTTTTGCTTGTTTGCAACAACGCAAGCTCAAGAAAAACCTGCAAATTTAAGACATCCCTGCAATACTTTTGAGGCGATGGAAGAAGGATTTAAAGCTAATCCAGCGTTAAAATCACAGTTTGAGGCTTCGCAAACACAGTTTGAGATTGATTATCAAAAAGCTATTGACGCTCGCGTTAATGCTTCTGCTAAAGTTGCAGTTCCCGTATATACAATCCCTGTTGTTTTCCATATCATGGGAAATTTAAGTGTTACGGATCAAGCATTTGTAAATTTAGTTAGCTACATAAATAATGACTACGCTGCAACTGGTTCTGATGTGTCAACTATTAATTCTAATTTTTCCTCTTTGTATGTTGATGCCGAAATTCGTTTTGCTTTAGCTCAAAAAGATCCAAATGGAAATTGTACAAATGGCATTATTCGTCATCCTTCTGATAATATGTATTGGAGTCAATCTTCTCCAGCTTATAACTACTCTGGCGTGGGTACTAACCGTTGGCCAACCAATAAATATTTAAATATTTATATTGTTGAGTGTATTTCAAGTGCAACTTATTCTTGTCCTGTAACATCAGGGGCATATATTGGAGGATACACATATTTACCAGGTTCTACTCCTTATACAGCGAATACAAATAGTGGAGATGCTATTGTAATGTTAAGGAATCAAGTTGCTGTTGCTTCTCCCACAGATTCTAGAACTTTAAGCCATGAGATTGGACACTGGTTAAACTTATCTCATACTTTTGGTTCAACAAACAATCCATTATTTGACCCATCAAATATGCCTACAGCGCCAGTATCATGTGGTACAGATAATGTGGCAGATACACCTCCTACAGGGGGATATTTTTCTATATGCTCACCAAGCTCTTTCGACTGTTCTAATCCTCCAAATATTGAGAACATAATGGATTACGCTTCTTGCCCTAAAATGTTTACTCAAGGACAAATTACAAGAATGCGCACAGCTTTAACAAGCGCTACTGGCGGAAGAAGCAATTTATGGACTCCTGCTAACTTACTAGCTACTGGAATTACTGCCGGTTACACTTGTTCTCCGGTTGCTGATTTTACAGCTAATAAATTAGCAAACTGTGCTGGTAATACTTTTACTTTTACAAGTTCAAGTCAAATAGGTGCTTCAGGAGGTGTTAGTTGGACTTTTCAAGGCGGTACACCAGCAACTTCTACGGCCACTTCTCAAGTAGTTACTTATGCAACGCCTGGAACTTATTCGGTTAGTTTAACAGCAACAAATTCAGTAGGTTCTAATACAATGAATAAGACCTCTTATATCAACGTAGTTAATGGTTCTAATGGTGTTTTAGCTCCAACAATGTACGATTTTGAAGGTGCTACACTTCCTTCTAATATTACGGTTATTAACAATAATACAGGTTCTGTAGCTTGGGCACAAAAAACTGCTAATGGCGCTAACTCTACTACTAAGAGTATTTATATGAATAACTTTACGGCATCAAATATAGGAGGTCATGTTGATATTTTTGAAACTCCTATTTATGATTTCACAAATACTACAGGTATCACTCTATCTTATTACTACGCCTATGCCAAGCGTTCTACTACTCAAAACGACTCAATGAAAGTACAGTATTCATTAGATTGTGGAGGGACATGGTCTAATGTGTTAAGTATTCCAACAACTGCACAAATGGCATCTGCATCCGGAGGAACTTTAACAACAGCATTTAATCCAACTGCTGCACAATGGGTAAATAAAACAATTAATTCTACACTATTGAATGTTTTAAATAATAAACCAAGCGTTAAATTCCGTTTCTATTTTAAAGTAGATGCATCTAAAACTACAGCTAATAACGTATATATTGATCAAATTAATATTACCGGAAATGTGGTTACCTCATTAACAGAGTTAGAAAAATCTATGGCTTTAGCTATTTATCCTAATCCAACATCAGCTAGTTCAACATTGGATTTTACAATTAATTCAAATGAAAAAGCAACAGTTACTTTAGTGGATTTAATGGGTAGAACATTAGAAACCGCTACTTTAACATCTGATAATGACGGTCACATCAGTCATACTGTAAATGCCGGTTCAAAATTAGCTTCAGGTGTTTATATTGTAAATATTGATGTAAACAATCAACGTGTTTCTAAAAAAATAATTATTCAATAGTTATAATTGCAGTCTAACTTAAAAAGCCTCTCAATCGAGAGGCTTTTTTGTGTTTAAAACAAACCTGATATTTATCAACTAATTTTCAACACGATGAAAAGTTTCAACAAAAAATATAAATATTTGTTATGTACTAAAAAACACGATATATGTCTGAAGAGATAGAAAGAACAGAAAGAGAAGATTTATTTTCTAAAGCAGTTAAAGCTGGAAAACGCACGTACTTTTTTGACGTGAAATCTACAAGAGGAAACGATTATTACTTAACAATCACTGAGAGTAAGAAGCGTTTTGGTACCGATGGTAAGTTTACATACGAAAAGCACAAAATCTTTTTGTATAAAGAAGACTTTGAGAAATTTATGGAAGGCTTAAACGAATCGATAGAGATTATTAAGCAAAATGCCCCAGCAATTGTTGAAAGAGAACATTCATCATCTGACGATGTGAATTTTGATGATTTAGGGAAATAATATTGTAACTAAATACTTTTAAGCAGTTATATAACGTTTGTTATGTAACTGCTTTTTTATTTTGTTACCTATCTGTGTTTTAATTATTAAACTTACTTTATATGCAAACTCAACTATTTTATCCAAATCTGCATTGGAATTCAGCAAAGAAATTTTTATTACGTTTTGCTATCATTTTTTTAGGCTTACTTATTTTGCCTATTTTATCCTTAATTGGCGAAGATTTTTATCCATGGGTGGGTTCAGCTATCTTACATTTATCTAAACCTATCACTGTTTTTCCTAATGGTAGTGGCGATACCACATACAATTATGTTGAAGTATTGACTTGTTTTGTTTTAGGATTTATTGGAGCAAGTATTTGGTCTCTTTTTAATAAGAAAGAAAATAACTACGACACATTAATGCATTGGTTTTTGATTTTTTGTCGTTACTATGTTGCTTCTTCATTAATTAGTTACGGTTATGCCAAAATATTTTATAGTCAGTTTCAGCCACCAACTTTATGGAAATTAGTTCAGCCGTTAGGTGAATCTTCTCCAATGGGTTTAGCATGGACCTTTATAGGTTTCTCAAAAGCATACACTGTTTTTTCTGGGTATGCTGAATTTATAGGCGGCGCTTTGTTATTGTTTAGAAGAACATCTTTACTTGGAGCTTTAATAGGTTTTGTAGTGATGCTTAATGTGATGTTAATGAATTATTGTTACGATATTCCTGTAAAATTATACTCTACTCAATTGGTATTGTTATGCTTGGTAATTATGTATTTTATGGGGCATAATTTAAAATTAGTACTTATTAAAAATAAGGCAACAGATGCGGTTGATTACAAACCACTTTTTGAAAAAAAATGGTTAAAAATATCAAGACTTGTTTTGAAATCTGTAGCCATTTTTTTTGCGGTTATATTAAGCGGATACCAAACATACGAAATGACAAAAGAATATGGGGTTGATGCTCCTAAACCGCCATTATATGGTTTATATAAACCTACTCAGTTTATTAAAAATTCGGATACCTTACGTCCATATTCAGATTCGGCGGAGTGGAAATATTTTGTAATCGATTATCAAGGAATGGCTGCCGTTCGTCAGTTAAACGATAGAAGTTTTCGATTACAATTTGAAGTGGATACTCTTAAAAAATCAATTGATCTTAATTTACAGACAGATACAGTAAATAAATATCACATATATTACAAGCAATTAAATGATTCTATGCTTAATTTGTATGGTGTTTTCATGAAAGACACTATTGATTTCACACTTAACAGGGTTAATACAAACTCTTTTAGGCTAATTAACCGTGGATTCCATTGGATAAACGAATATCCATATAATAGGTAAATCAGTGTCAAAAAAGTTAAAAAAAAGCAATTAAAATACCCTAAAAGCGGTATTTATTTCGTAAATTCGTAACGCAAAATTTAACAATTCACTGATTCTATAAATTTCTAATTATCTTTTACTATGGCATTTGACATTGAAATGATTAAGAAGGTTTACGCTAACATGCCGGCTCGTATTGAAGCTGCTCGTAAATCCTTAGGTCGCCCATTAACTTTGGCTGAAAAAATCTTGTATTCTCACTTAGATGCATCATTTGAAGCTAAGAACTACGAACGCGGAAAAGCATACGTTGATTTTAATCCGGATAGAGTAGCTATGCAAGATGCAACAGCTCAAATGGCGTTATTACAATTCATGCAAGCTGGTCGTCCTAAAGTAGCTGTTCCTTCATCAGTTCACTGCGATCACTTAATTCAAGCAAAAGTAGGTGCAAAAGCCGATTTAGACAGAGCAAAAACAGAAAGCGAAGAGGTATTTAATTTCTTAGCATCTGTATCAAATAAATATGGTATCGGTTTCTGGAAACCGGGTGCTGGTATCATTCACCAAATTGTATTAGAAAACTACGCTTTCCCAGGAGGTATGATGATTGGTACAGATTCTCACACAGTTAACGCTGGTGGTTTAGGTATGATTGCTATTGGTGTTGGTGGAGCAGATGCTTGCGACGTAATGGCTGGTTTACCTTGGGAACTAAAAATGCCTAAATTAATTGGTGTTAAATTAACCGGTAAATTAAATGGTTGGGCAAGTGCTAAAGACGTTATCTTAAAAGTAGCAGGTATTTTAACTGTAAAAGGTGGTACTGATAAAATTATTGAATATTTTGGTGAAGGTGCTGTAAGTTTATCTTGTACAGGTAAAGGTACAATTTGTAACATGGGTGCTGAAGTTGGTGCAACTACTTCAACATTTGGTTACGATGATTCAATGAGCCGTTACTTAAAAGCAACAGGTCGTGCAGACGTTGCTGCTTTAGCAGATGGTATTAAAGAACATTTAACAGGTGATGCAGAAGTATATGCAAACCCATCTAAATATTTTGATGAAGTTATTGAAATCGATTTATCTACTTTAGAACCACACGTTAACGGACCATTCACACCGGATTTAGCAACTCCTATTTCTAAGTTAAAAGAAGAAGCTACTAAAAACGGATGGCCTTTAACTGTGCAAGCTGGTTTAATTGGTTCTTGTACAAACTCATCTTACGAAGATATTGCACGTGCTGTATCTATTGCTAAACAAGTAAAAGCAAAAGGATTAAAATCTAAAGCAGGCTTTATGATTAATCCGGGTTCTGAGCAAATTCGTTACACCATTGAGCGTGATGGTTTCTTAAACGTGTTTGATGAGTGTGGGGCAGTTGTGTTTACTAACGCATGCGGACCTTGTATTGGTATGTGGGATCGTATGGGTGCTGAGAAGCAAGAAAAAAATACCATCGTTCACTCTTTCAATCGTAATTTTGCGAAGCGTGCTGATGGTAACCCAAATACGTATGCATTCGTAGCATCTCCTGAAATTGTGTCTGCATTAGCTATAGCAGGTGATTTAGGATTTAATCCATTAACAGATACTTTAACTAACGAAAAAGGTGAGCAAGTAAAATTAGACGCTCCAGTTGGAGATGAATTACCAACTAAAGGTTTTGCTGTAGAAGATGCTGGATACCAAGCTCCGGCAGCAGATGGAAGCAAAGTTCAGGTATTAGTAGAACCAACTTCTAAACGTTTACAATTATTAGATCCATTTGCAGCATGGAATGGTGTTGACTTTAAAGGCTTAAAATTATTAATTAAAGCTAAAGGTAAGTGTACAACTGACCATATCTCAAT
This sequence comes from Bacteroidia bacterium, assembly GCA_035439445.1. GTDB lineage: Bacteria > Bacteroidota > Bacteroidia > B-17B0 > Aurantibacillaceae > UBA4416. The sequence goes on along the minus strand of DAORKG010000010.1, from coordinate 15,138 downwards.
GGCTGGTCCATGGTTAAAATTCCGTGGTCACTTAGATAATATTTCAAATAACATGTTAATTGGTGCAGTAAATGCATTTAACGATAAAACTGATTCAGTTAAAAATCAATTAACAGGTGCATACGAAGGAGTTCCTGTTGTTCAACGTCAGTACAAAGCTCAAGGCATTGGATCAATTGTAGTGGGTGATGAGAACTATGGAGAAGGATCATCTCGTGAGCACGCGGCAATGGAGCCTCGTCATTTAGGTGTGAAAGCGGTATTAGTAAAATCATTTGCTCGTATCCACGAAACAAACTTAAAGAAACAAGGTATGTTAGCATTAACGTTTGCTAACGCAGCTGATTACGATAAAATTAAAGAAGACGATCAAATTGATGTATTAGGATTAACTTCTTTTGCACCGGGCGTACAGTTAACTATTGCATTAACACACGCTGATGGTAGCAAAGAAGAATTTAAAGTAAACCATAGCTACAACGCTCAACAAATTGAGTGGTTTAAAGCAGGTGGTGCTTTAAATATCATCCGTGCTTCAGTAAAAGCTTAATTAAAAAGGCTTGTCACTTCGAGCGAAGTCGAGAAGCATTTAAATATAAAACTCCCTCTGTTGTTTAGCAGGGGGAGTTTTTTAATTATATTTATGTGTAATTTCAAGCATATGAAAACGATATTTAAATCATTATTAATAGTTTTTGTTTTAATAGTTTTTACATACTCCTGCAAAAGAGACACAGGGCCTATGGAACCAACACCAGAGGAGCCACAATCGGTGTCAGTGGCACCGGATAGTATTTATCACAAAGTATTATCTCCGTATGTTATTTTAAATCCTATTACCAATTTGGTTATGCATCCAAGTGGTTGTGGCTATGTGTTTAACCCTCATGATACAGTTACTACATATGATTTGGATTTAGATTCAAATGGAGTAGCAGATTTACAATTTTTATCGAAAGCCTATTACGAGTTTCATAGTGCTTCATCTCCTTGTGTTAACTATTTACGCTCAACAATTATTAGTGCATTAAACTCTTCAGATTCATTAGGTTTTATTCCTTATACTCCGATTAATATGTACATATTTAAAACTTTATTCCATTCATTAGGGGATACCATTGATGGAACGAATAGATTTCAAAGTCAGTCGGGTTTTTCATTTTATGTTTATATGGGAATGTCAAGCCCTGAAGCTATACATGGTGGAGATTTTTATTTACCTTTATAAAGAACCCTTAACAATAAAACCATGTATGGTTGGATGAAAATTGATACCATTGGTTATGGTGGCATTATTATTAAAGAGTACGCTATTAATAGTACTAATGGCAACAAAATTATTTGTGGACAAACACATTAAGATTTTGTCTTTTTAGAATTAGCCTATTTAAGCAAATTGAGATGCGAAAGATAACAGAGTTAACAGAAATCAAATTTAAAACAGTTAGAGAAAAAGATGCTACTGGTAAAAGAATACCAAGACAGGTGGAGTATAAGGGTTATAGAAATGTGAATGTAGTATCTGGAGGCAAACGTTTTGCGCATTTCTTTGTAGATGGTATTGTTTATTATGTGCTTTATTATTTTGCAGAATATCTGTGGATTAACATTTCTAGACCCAACACCATCAGTAGTTTTATTACAGGTTTTTTTATTTCCATCATGTTCATGTTTGCTTTTCCTATTTACTACATTTTATTTGAACATTTTTTTCAACGTACTCCGGGTAAATTTCTGACCAAAACAGTAGTGATAGATATTTATGGAAATAAGCCTGAAATTGGAACAAATATATTGCGAAATATTATTAGGCTTGTGCCTTTTGAAATATTTTCATGTTTAAGTGAAAGAGGGTGGCATGATAGGTGGTCAGATACCTTTGTTGTGCACGAAGACGAATATTTAAAAATTAAAGAATTACAATTAAAACTGGAGAATGAATCAGGAGAGTCTTTTGAAACAGAACTTGTATCTTTACCAACCAGTAAACGAATGAAGCACATATTTTTGTATGTTATTCTTCCTGTTTCTATTTTACTTTACGTAGGTATTATATATAAAGGTTGTTCAGAAACAAAAAAAGTATTAAATAATCCGGAATTGATTAAAGAATTAGAAAGACAACAACGTTTGAGGAATAACACAGATAATAATATTAATGATAATTAATTTCTATATGGTGTTTGTTATGCTGTACTAAATAAAAATTGAAAATCAAGGTTCTACTTACCATCTTGTTAGTTAAAATACCATAAATTAATAGGTCATTAACAAGTTGATGTAAGCATATTTTCTATCTTCATCATAAATACGTTTATGATGAAATACTTTAATTCTATTTTAATTAGTGTAGTGGCACTTACTATTATTTCTTGTAGTGAAACTCCTAAAGAGACTTACGATTCTCCCATTAATTATGCACATGGTTTTATGGCATGGGATTGTCCGGACAATAGAGCATTTCCTAGAATTGAATTAAAAGACTGGGAAAAAGTGCCTGTAGTAAACGGACGTATGCCAACATACGAGGAAGCTCAAAATGGGACCTCATTATTGTATATTGATAAGGAATTAAAACCTGAATTAGCAGATGTTAAGCCTTTTGATATGAAATTACCTAAACTAGCGTATTTCACCAATCCACGTACCAAGCAAAAAGAGGTTGTGATTGTAATTCAGTTAGTACAGTTTAAAGATTATGTGTGGGCGGGTTTACGTTATGTAACCGGAGGAAATGCTAGTGCCATGATGAGCGAACTACAGTTTTTAACTGATGAAGAAGTAAAGAAAGAAATAGCAAAGAGCGAGCAAAATTAATATGCGGGTTCTTTTAATAGCCTATTGGGTACTAGTTCCTGTTTAAATTTGCATACCTGGTGTTTTTTATTATATTTGTTATATATGAAAACATGTTGGGCATCATTACTTATTTTACTTGTTAATATTTCTTATTCGCAAAAAACAGCGTATGAGTTATATGCTGATACTTCTGATTTTCCCTCACTGAGAAGAAGAATTGGCGATCAAAGTTTATTTATTAAACTAGATAGCAATAACACCGAAGCATACATCAGAAGATCGCAGTTGTTTTATCAAATAGGAGATTATACATCATCTCTTAAAGATATGGATCAGGTTATTAGGATAAACCCTAAAGCATCCTCAGCATATACCAATAAAGGCATGTGCTATGTGTTTTTAAAAAATACTAAATTAGCTTTAGCATCATTCGACAAAGCTATTCAACTAGAGCCAAAAGAAGCGTTGCATTATTTAAATCGTGCTTATGCAAAATCAGAGAGTAAAGACCATAAAGGTGCAGTAGCCGATTTAACAACTGCTATCAAATTAAAGCCTGATTATTTTAAAGCATTTGCAAATCGGGGAGCTTCTGAAATACAATTAAATCAATACAGAGATGCTGTTATCGATTTTACACAAGCAATCAGTATCAACCCAAATTATTTAGAAGCGTATATTATGAGAGGAAGAGCTAAATACTTGATGAAAGATTACCAAGGAGCTATTGATGATTATAATAAAGTAATTGATATGGCTCCGGATGTTCAATCATACAAGTTTTTTAAATACAGATCAGAAGCCTATCAGATGAAAGGAGATACCAATAATGCGAGAATAGAGAATGAAAAAGCTATGCTAATTGCTAAGGATACCATATTACCAGTATACAATAAACCTCGTTAATTTATTTAAACATCAAAAAACAAAATAATATGAATCCAATTCTTAGAAACATTTTAGCTGTTCTTGCAGGAGCTTTTATAGGAGGCGCTTTAAATATGTTTATCATTATGATAAGCGGACACATTATTCCTCCGCCTGAAGGTGTAGATATGACTACTCCCGAAGGGTTAGCAGCAGGCATGAGTTTACTGGAACCAAAACATTTTATAATGCCATTTTTAGCACATGCCTTAGGGACATTAGTTGGAGCGTTTTTAGCAGTTAAAATTTCAACAAAACATCCAATGCGTTATGCTTTGGGTATTGGTGCTTGGAATTTGTTTGGTGGCATTATGGCAGCAATGATGATTCCCGCACCTTTATGGTTTATTTTAGTTGATTTAATTTTGGCGTACATTCCAATGGCATTATTGGGTGCTAAATTAGCAGGTGAGAAAAATAATCCCACTTCTTAGTAGATTGATGTATAGCATGAAAAAGCAACTTCTTATATTGTTGTGTTTCTTTTCTATAGTGTCTTCAGCGCAAACACTTAAAGTCTCTATTACAGGGCTCCGAAACAATAAAGGTTCTGTGATTATGGGATTTTATAATAATGATAAGGCTTTTGAAGATGAAACCCCCTTGTTTACAAAGATAGAATCAAAAGCATCTACTGTAAATCATGTATTAATTCTAAACTACACAGGTATAAAACCCGGCACCTATGGGATTGTTTTGTTAGATGACGAAAATAACAATGGTAAAATGGATTTTGGTTGGATTTTGCCCGATGAGGGCTATGGTTTTTCAAACTATTGGCATACAAGTTTAACAAAACCTAAGGTTGCAAAATTTTCTTTTACCATCGCAAATGAGAACAAAGCTGTTGAGATAAAAGTAAAATATTGGTAAGTAATTCCATTTATTTTTGATTTTATCCATTCGTACTATTTCTTAATTTAAAAAACAATAGCTCGCATTAGTGAAGATGAATTGTTTTTATCTTGCTATTTTAAATACGATGAAAACACTTTATTTGATTTTATTTTTAATTGTTACTGCAATTAATACCATTATAGCTCAAACAGTTAAACCATATTTGCCTGATATTATTTCTCAGTACCCAAGCGTAAGGGATATTACTATTTCAACTGATGGTTCAGAAATTTATTTCTCATTGCAAGGTTATCAAGGGGAGTTATCTACTATTTTGAAGGTATCCTATAATAATGGTAAATATTCAACGCCTGAAGTAGCAAGTTTTTCAGGTAGATATCATGATTTAGAACCTTTTTTATCACCTGATGGATTACGATTGTATTTCTCATCAGATAGGCCTATAGATAATTCGAGTACTGACCTGAAAGATTATGATATTTGGTATGTAGAAAGAAAAACAATAAATGATAAATGGAGTGGAGCTATTAACATTGGTAATCCTATAAATACAAAAGAAAATGAATTTTATCCTTCAATCACATTATCTAATAATTTATATTTCACTAGTGATGGTATTATGTCGAAAGGAAAAGACGATATTTTTTTTAGCGAATTCAAAAATGGTAAATATGAAGTACCGGTTTCATTAGGTGATTCTATCAATTCTGTAGGCTATGAATTTAACGCTTTTGTCTCTCCTGACGAATCTTATATGTTATACACTTGTTATAACAGAGAAGGAGGTTTAGGAAGCGGCGACTTGTATATTAGTTTTAAAAACAATTTAAATCAGTGGACTAAAGCAAGAAACATGGGAAAACAAATTAATTCGCCTTTTATGGATTATTGTCCGTTTGTAAATACAAAAACAGGAGTTTTATATTTTACAAGTAAAAGAAATGCAGTAAAGAAACAATTTGATAAAAAACAAAATCTGGAAGGAGTATTGAGAGAAATGTCGATATACGAGAATGGAGTTAGTAGGCTATATCAGGTTGATATAAGCGAGATGATAAAAAAATAAATTAGTCTCTTGTAATTAACACATGCCTTAAACTTAAAACATCGCCTTTACGAGAGATGAGTTGTATAAAATGAAAGCCAAATTCGGTTTCAAATACTTCTGAAATTTCGCCCGGTTTTAAACTAAATGCAACTTTTTCAAATTCCGGAACCATCATACCCTTTACAATGCCGTTATACTGTCCTCCATTTTGTGCAGAGCCGGGATCTTCACTATACAATTTTGCAATAGAAGCCATGTTTTCTCCTCGTAATACTCTTTGACGATAATATTCACAAAGCTTTTTGGCGTCTTTTTTTATAATTATAACATCTAAACTCTTATTGAAATGTTGAGTTGAGATAGATACTAATAAAAATATGAAAGATAATAGTAATGATTTCATAATGCTTGTGTTTGTAAAGTTACAAAAGGAAATCAAATGTTTAATTGTATTTAAAGTTTTTTATTTCGTTTTATTCTACTGTTCATAAAGTTTTATATTTGTTATGTATATGGACAAAAACAAAATAGCAGTTGACGTATTTAATAAACTGGCTGATTTATATCAAAGCAAGTTTATGGATGTATCAATTTATCAAGATACTTTTGATGTCTTTTGTAATGCAATTAAAAAGAAAGATGCTAAGGTGTTAGAATTGGCTTGTGGTCCAGGAAATATAACAAAATACCTCTTAACTAAACGACCTGATTTTAAATTATTGGGTACAGATTTAGCTCCTAATATGCTTGAATTAGCAATGGTAAATAATCCACAGGCTCAGTTCGCTTTAATGGATGCTAGGTTAATTGTTGGTTTAGAAGAAAAGTACGATGCTTTGATGTGTGGTTTTATATTACCATACCTGTCAAAAGAAGAGGCTGAAAAAATGATTATAGATGCTTCCAAAATTTTAAATCAAGGAGGTGTTATTTATATCAGCACCATGGAAGATGATTACTCTAAATCAGGATATAAGAAAGGCAGTACTGGTGATGAAATATATATGTACTTTCATCAAGCTGATTATTTAATAGCTGCTTTGAAAAAATATGGATTTGAAATAATAGAGGAGCAAAGAAAAATTTATCAAATGCAAGAAAATGTTGATACAGTTGATTTGATATTGATAGCAAAGAAAGCTTAGAACTTTAAGACAAAATGTTCTTTGTTTTTATTTTCTGATCTGAAGAATACGATTCCAAAATAAAATAAATCAATGCTCAATGTTACTTCCGGATGTTGGGATATTTCTTTCCAGGCTTTTTCCATGCCATCGCTCCAATAGATGTCATCAAAAACAAAAACTGAGTTAGAGTTTTTTTTGGTTAATGCCAATTTAAAATAATCTATAGTTGGTTCATATGCATGATTTCCATCTACATATAAGAAATCTACTTGTTCAATTTCTGATAATAGCTTTGGTAATTCTGTGTTAAAATTACCATTAATAGAAATAATGTTTTGTTGTTGATGCAATTGGAATTGCTTTTGAGCAAAAGCTTGTATGTTAGGGCAGCCTTCAATAGTATATATGGTTGATTTTGGTGCTGCTTTAGCTAGATATAATGTAGTTAAACCGATAGACGTTCCTAATTCAATAATAGTTTTTGGTGCTAGTTGATTTATAAAACGGTATAAAAATTCGGCTTGTTTGGTTTGTGCAATACCATGTTTTGCTATTTTATTTACCTCGCGCTTATTTGATTTTAGTTTTCTTGAACCGGCACCAAAATCAGTAACTTCAATTGTAGTTGTATTTTTTAGTAATGTAAGCCTTTGCTTATTAAGTAAAGCAAAATCACCAAATGGATGTGGATTTTTAATTAACTCCATATAAAATTTATACATAAACGGCGAGTGTAAATCGTGCTCTGTATAAGACGTTAGTCGATAATTAATATATTTTAAAATCCGCTTTAAATCCATTTGCTTATTCTGTACAATTACACACTGCTGTTTTAGTAACGGGCAATGTTTTATATTCCGGTAAACTTGTTTCTTTCATGAAGAATATAGTTAAATCATAAATGTGTTTATCCGGATGTTCTTTGTTCCATTTTTTTAGAAGGTATTTACAATAATATGGACGCATGTAGTTGTTATTATTGAAAGTGTAATTTTCTTGAAATTTACGCCATCTGTCACTTTCAAATTCGGTAACCATCGGTTCAGGTTTCTCAAATGAAACAAAATCTTTTTCATGTTTTATATCAATGTATTTATGATTATCACTCAGTGCACTATAAACAAACCATCCATCATCTTTTAAAATAAATGGCGAAAACATTCCCCAGTTTTGTTCTAATCGCAAAACTTTTCCGTAAGCAACAATATTAGGGTCTAAATAGTAAGGGAATTTTTTGATACTACCTAAGTTCATCATAAAACAAAATATGGTAACTAAGATGATGAAATAATTTTTCAATGAAAGTATTATTTTAAAAATAATAGATTGATCTTTTTCCTCACTCGTCAAATCAATTATGGTGGTTTTGTTTTTATAGAATTGTTTTTCAAACCAATCCATACAACCACTTGGAAATAATCCTATTAGAGAGACGAGACCTATGATGTAAAATAAACCAACGTATAACGACATCGAAATACCAATAAATACACATGCGTAAAGTATAATTCCTATTTGTCGCACTTTATTGGGAACAAATGGTATTACAAGTAGGAGTGGGGCAAATAGTTCGGTGTAGAATACGAAAAAGGTAAGTGCTTTTAAAAGGGTTGGAAACTGATAGATAAATGTGCCAAATGGCAATCGTATTTGGTCTAAACTTAAAGCATAATAGATTGCAGTGCCTTCTGTTCTCCACTCAGGAGATGTTTTTAAAAATGCAGAGAAAAAAAAGATGGAGAAGGGTAGAAGCAAATAACCAATGTTTGCCCACGAAAAATATGAAGTGGAGTAGTGTGATGTTTTTTGAACCGAATATCTTTCTCCCCATGGTAAAAATATACCCCAAAACAATAGGATGCGTAACAAGTCGTCGCCGCCTTGCAAAATAAACGGATTACGATTTTGCATAGAGGTTAAAAACACCCAGCATATAAAAGTGAAAAGTCGGGCTCTGTAACCAACTAATAAAAATACTACACAAATGGCGTTTACAATAAATAATATCACCTGCCACCACAATTCACCATTTGCAGCATGAAAGGAAAAGTAGGCCGGACTCCAGTTATATTGTTTTAAAACATCAATTGGTAATACGCCTTCATCTGTAAAAAAAGCAGTAATGGATAAAGAACGAATAGCTAAATCCAATAATAAAATAATTCCAATCCCAATGCGCATGAGCGAGAGTGCTCTTACATCCAATGTGTAGGATGTTTTAAAACGTAAAACTATGAGTTGAAATGTTTTTATATGAAATGTAGTTTAGATAATAAAAAAAGGCTTCACAATGTTGTGAAGCCTTAAATTTATAATTCTTTGAAATTATAAGCAACCAACTTCTCCGGAAACTGTAACCGAATAAAAAGAACCTGGTGTTTTATAACATGAAATATTATTAAAGAATGCTTTGATTGGATTACCTGATCCACCAACTGTAACTGTAATAGTTCCTGCAGAAGAATACCAAACGCTTCCTGCATCTTGACTAGGAGGATTAGTAACGGTCATAAATGCTTTTCCTGGTCCTAATAAAGAACTAGAATTTACCAATTGGTAAGAACCAGCTGTTGGAGGTGTAGAAAAACAAATAGTAACGGTAGTAGATGTACTTGTATTAACGTTTGTTAAGCAAGTTTGACCTGCTTGACAACCTGTACTTGTCCAAGCTGCACCAACTCCAACATTTGTCATAGTTGAATTTTGTTGAGTAGATGTGGTAGCAATTGTACCAGTAGTTGTTACATTAGTAATATTTGGATTATTCCCTGTTCCTCCTGGAGCTTCATCTTTATAAGTTGGAGTAATTGCATCATTATCATTTTTTGGTTTACAAGAAATAAACACAATGCTTCCAACAAAAATTACTGACAATGCAGATAAAATGAGTTTTTTCATTTTTTTAAGTTTTAGATAGTCAAATTTAACAATTATATCTTTATTTCCAAATAGTTACACTCATTGGTTTAACACATTGGCTGGTTAATAAAAGGTTTTGCCTTGTTTTACCATTTGTTTTAATAAAATACATGCTCTGTATCTATCTTCTTGATAATCATTATATAACTCGTTTAAAGTAGTTAAAATGGTATTTAAACCAATTTCATCTGCCCATTTTAATAAACCTTTAGGATAATTTACCCCTTTTGTCATAGCCAAATCAATATCGTTGGCAGAGGCAATTCCTAAATATTTTGTATCACAGGCCTCGTTAATTAACATACATAATACACGATTTACAATGTATTTGCCTAAAATTTCATCCTTTTTGGGTTCAGGTAAAGTTGCTCCTTCTCTATAATCGTAAAAGCCACGACCAGTTTTTTTACCTAAAAATTTAGCTTCCAACAATCGTTTTTGTGTTAATGAGGGTTTAAAACGCGGGTCGTAATAAAACTGTTTCCAAACGGTTTCAGTAACTACATAATTTACATCGTGTCCAATCAAATCCATCAACTCAAAAGGCCCCATTTTAAAACCACCAATTTCACGCATTGCCCAATCAATGGTTGCCATATCGGCAAGTTGCTCATCGTAAATGCGCAACGCTTCGCTATAAAACGGACGCGCAACTCGGTTTACAATAAAACCCGGGGTGTCTTTTGCCATTACTGTAACTTTTTCCCAACTATCAATAAGTAATTGACATTGTTTGGCAATTTCCAAATCGGTGGCAACACCCGGTATAATTTCTACCAGAGGCATTAAAGTAGCCGGATTAAAAAAATGGATACCAATTACTTTCTCAGGTTTATTGCAAGCTGAAGCAATAGATGTTATAGATAGTGAAGATGTATTTGATGCTAATACGCATTTATCAGAAGTAATACTTTCCAGTTCTTTAAAAACAGATTGCTTGATGTCGATATTCTCTACAATAGCTTCAATAATTAAATCACAAGATTTAAAATCCTGAATGGTAGAAGTAAAAGAAGTTAAGCTTAAAATATTTTGAGCTTTTTCAGTTGTTAGCTTTTGTTTTTCAACTAATTTATTTAATGAATTTGATAAATTGGTTTTTGCTTTTTCTAAAGCCGTAGCATTAGTGTCGTAAATTATTGTTTTATGATCTGCCGTTGCAGCTACCTGAGCTATTCCGCTTCCCATGGCTCCTGAACCTACAACCCCAATGATAGAATCTTTACTGAACATAATTTTTTAGTGCAATTTTATTTTTGAATGATTATCTTTTTTGTTTCGTGTATGTTATCTCCTTTAATAGTTACAAAATAACAACCATCACTTAGGTTATTTGTGTTGATTTGGCTTTTGTATAACACTCGATTAATATTCCAAAGTTCTTCGGTAACAATTCTACCTAAGGCATCTGTAATTGTAAATTGTAAAGTTTTTCCTGTTTGGTTGGCAATAATACAATTGAGTTGTTGAGCCGATGGATTAGGAAATACAGAAAACACTGATGCTACAGCTGGAGAATTTGTTTCTTTGACTCCGGTTGTTGATTCGTAAGTATTATCTCCTTTTAAAATAAATACGCCGTTTTGCATATCACAGGCAATAATAATTTTACTTGGCAAATATGGATATGCTCCCCAGTTTCCGCTATAGGGTGGTGTGCCGGTTAGGGGTTGTGTGTCAAAGTATCCATAAATAGTGGTGTTTGAAGGATTTGAAATATCATATAAATACAATCCATCTTGGTATGAACTTATCCAGCACCAGCGGTTTCCTATGATATATGGATTGTGAGCTGTGGCTGTATAACTTGAACGAATGGTGTCAACCAAGGTGATATTATTAAAATTAGAAACGTCAATTACTTTGGCAGGCAAATGAGTGATTACCTCGTCGCAAAACACCATGGTTTTTCTGTCATCAGTTTGCCACGAACTATGGTTATAGCCACTAAATGCATAACCTGTGAAAGATTGCATTAATGAAAATGTATTAGATGCTGTTAGTTTTAAAATATGAAAACCTTTATTTCCGCATGATGCATAAACAGTATCATTTCTTACAAACATATCATGTACCACATCAATGATAGATGAACTTACATCTTGTTCAAGTTTACGAATTAGTACCGGAGCTGTTGGAGTAGCTAAGCTGTATACTCGCATTGGCGAATAACTACCATTAGTTTCTGTAACTGATCCACAGTATAATTTATCCTGGTCTACAAAAATGGTATGGCTTGTTTTAAAAAGCGTGTTATCATCATAAACCACATGAACCGAATCGGGTAAGTATTGCATATCAACAATTTGCAAACTGTTAGGGTTGCATTGGTCACTTACCATGTAGCAATAGTTTTGGTAAGTTTTAATTTCTCTCCAAGTACAACCGGTATGTCTTGCTCTTACAGAATCAACAACAACTGGAGCATTCGGATTTGTTACGTCTATGAAATAAGTTTGTTTACTGGTACCAACCAGAGCGTACTCTTTATTTTTTGCAGCCTGATACCAACCCCAGCAACCTGAGTACTTTCTACCTTCAGATCCGGTGTTGTCTGTTTCAGGGTCGATGTGTGCTAATAAACTAATATTTAAACTAGAGTAGGTTTGTGCTTTAAATTGACTTAATAAACTAAAAGCACATACAATAAGGATGAATAATTTTTTCATGAGATGATATTAAGCACTCACAAGTTACGAAATTTAATGATTTGTAAATTAAAAGAAATGCAGAAAATTAACTCACTACTTTTATCTTTTTGGCAATAAATAAAGATAAAACTGTTCCGGTAATGGCAATATAACCAACAATGTTGTAATGTTGTAATTCTCCGTTTTCGTTATTGGTGATAATTAGGCCACCAACTAGTGTAATAATTCCCATGGTAAATTGCTGAAGAGCAGAGTTAAGTGCCATAAAACTCCCTCTAAATTGTGGCGGTACAGCAGAAGTTACCATTGCTTGAACAGGAATAAGGCGACCACCAGACCCAATAAAAAAGAAAGAAGAACATACTAAAAATACAGCTAATGTAGCTGATTGTAAATGAGTCATAAATAGTATTGGAAATATCGCAATACAACTTAGAATAAAAAATAATTTGTATCTACCATATTTATCTGATAGTTTCCCAACAATTGGAGAATTGATGACAGATAAAATACCTCCAATTAAATACATTAAAGGCACATCATGAATTCGAGATAAATGTAAGTTGTTTACGCTAAAATCTGTAATGTAAGGAATAATGGCCATATGCGCTATTACCATAATTGCTGGTAAGCTTAAAGCTATCATGGTTGAACGACTTGAAAAAATTGCTTTATAAAAATCTTTTGTTGTATGTTTTAGAGGAGCGTTTAAATGTATGTTCACATTAGGAATAAAAATAATAATGCTTACTAAAACTATAAACCCCAAAGCACATATAACAAAAAATGGCATTTGCCAACCAAAGGTATTTGCAATAATTAACCCCATAGGTATTCCTATAACAGAGGCTAGGGCAAATCCCATCATGATGATTCCCATGGCTTGTGCTCGTCTTTCATTCGGAATTAAATCGCCAACAATAGCCATAATTACAGAACCACAAACGCCACCAAATAGTCCGGTAAAAATTCGAGCAATGATGAAAAAATTATAATTAGGAGAAATTGCACAGAGAAAAGTACCCACAATAAAACCAATGTAAAGAATAATTAAGATTTTTTTTCTATCAAATTTATCTGCCCAAAAAGTAGAAAAAAAAGCAGAGCATCCGGCAGCAATTCCAAACGATGAGACTAACCAACCAAAATGACGTGTATCAATTAAAAATGAATCTTTAATTGTTGGAGCCAAGGGCATCAATATCATGCCATCTAAAATGTTTGAAAACTGAACAAATGCCAGCGTAATTAGGATGATTAGTTCTTTTCTGTTCATTTAGTTTATTCCTGCTAATTTCATAGCATCTAGCTTAATGGCAGAGTCGAGAGGGATTTGTAAATCCTGAGATTTTTTAGTGGCCTTTTTAAGTAATACAGGTTTTTCTCTGATTTGTTTTTCAAATTCTTTAATGTTTTTGTTTTTTTCTACACGAGCATAGTAAGCTTTTGGATTCGTGTATAACTCATATGCATCTTCAATAAATGTATTAGCAAAGCTAGGTAAATTTCCGTCAGAGTATAACAACATAACTACCTGGTTACTTTCAATTTGTTGTTTTAAATCCAATTGCCAAACTTCCACTTTTTGACCCGGAGTTGGAGATGGAATCACCTTATTATAGTAGTACCAAAACTGACCGCCGGCAAAACAATTTTGCCCCACTCCCATATAAACTGGGCCGTACCAGTAACTATCAGAGATGGTAAGAACACGAGTCGTATTTTTAATAGAATCTTGTTCAAACATCACATCAGGGTAAGCCAGTTTCATGTTTTGTTCAGGATTTTTGTAAAGGTTCATACTTTTTAATACGTCCGCATCACGGCTGCGGGCAGTATCTACCACATCAATTTTTTTCCAAACAATATCAGGTATATCACAATGGTGTAATTTTTCAATATGCCCAATGATGGTGTCTACAGCCAAACACTCACCATAAAAACTCCAGTGATGCCCAAACTTTGGAAATAAAGGATATGGTGTAGTTGGCTTTAGTTTTTGGAAATATGCTTTCAAATCCAATACATTTATGCCTAGTCTTTTTGCATTTTGAGTAAAGGCTTCGTAATTAGTTCGGTGTGGGATATGTTTATATTTATCTTCAATTTGTTCTATGCAATACTCGCCTTTTCCGGGAGCAAATACTAATAACAGATCAATTCCTTTTTTCTTTAATGAGTCTTGAACTACTTTTGCTTTTTCAAGTTTGGATACTATTTTTTCTTCTCCTACAAAGTCATCTCCAAAAGCAGAGAATATATAATTCTCGCTATACACGTAATTATCTTTTCCTAATACAAATGAGTTAACTCGTATCTGATTAAATGTCTTGTAATAAAACTGATTATTTAATCTGACGAAGGTTTCTTTAAAAGCCCAGTGATCATTATTATAATCATCTTTTAAATTTTGATATTCTCCGCTAAACCACATGCTTTTATCTTTCTTTAAAAGTGAATCAGGGTTTACATCATTTATGACAATGCCCGTTAAATTTGGCTTGTTGTCTTTTTTTATCCATCCCATGAGCATAGGATAACATAAGGCAACAAATGCGATGATAACAAACAAATTATAGGATTTAGTTTTTGCCATTTCTTAAAATCTAAAATAAATAAATGGGTTAAAATCTAAAGCTGCTATATAACTCAAGGAGATATAGAATAACAAAATACTAATACTTAACATCAGTGTATTTGATACGGTAGTGTGGTTTTCTCCATAAACTTTGGTTTGGATATTTTTGGTAAATGGAATAAATGCAAAGAATGAAAAGAAGATTGCTAAGCAAAGAGAAAAATAAAAATC
>DAORKG010000009.1:0-99224 GCA_035439445.1 Bacteroidia bacterium | reverse complement strand
TATTTAAACTTATTTATTCTTCCTTTTTAATCTTTTACAAAGCTAAAGGACACCATAGCTTTCGCGAAGACTTTTGCCAACTGACGGCGGAACTTATTTCCACTTTGCAAAAGTCCATTAATCATTTATATTTGTTATAATCTTTCGTTAGTCTGCGGTTACAAACCATACATTTGTTATTTGCAATACGGTATATGTCACCTTTGAAAAAAGCCAAAAAGAATGAAACTTAAATTGTTATATATATTTTTAATTTCAATTTCATTTAACTTTTATGGTCAAAGTGACTTAATTGAAATTAAGGGAAACATTGTAGACGATGAAGACACTTTGAAACATGTTCCTGCATTGAGAGTTATGTTGATTTTTAATGATACCCTTGCTATAGAGACAAGTCCTGATAGTATGGGAAACTACAGTTTCAAGATTTCACGAAATTTTATAAAATTATACAAAATTCATTTAACTGCTTTTCAAGATAACAAGACTCTAAAAAAAATCTTTCCTCCCGATAAGGAATGTCCATACTTTAATAATTATTATGGACACCTACAATTTAGGCGAAAATTAGAATTAAATTCAGACTCAAGTTTGTTCATTCTAAATTTCAAGATGAGTCAGGTAAAAGCAGAACTTAGGTTCCCCTATTTTACCTTCAAAAAGAATTCTACTGATTTTTCCAAGTGTGGCTCTGACGACCCAGACACTTCTATGCTTTGTATGAAAAAAGTGCTAAAAGAAAACCCTACCATCATAGTTGAACTTCAAGTACATTCATGGAATGAACAAAATATGGAAAAATTATCAAAGAATAGAGCACAACTGATTATAAATAATTTAACTGAATTTGGTATAGACAGTGAGAGAATTAAAACCACGATCTGGCTTGATAAGAAACCGTTGATAAAACCTGATATAATAAACAAAGCGAAAACAACTGAAGATAAAGAAAAGTATGAATGTAGGAATAGAAGAATTGTATATAGAATAGTATCTTGGGACTACAAATAACTGCAAATACATAACACAACCTACAGTAAGTGGCAGATTAAAACTCTTAGATAAATTATAAGTTAGCACATATTATTAATGCCTACACAAAAGATAATAATATTTCTTCTCCTTTCAGTCTTGCTGCTTTCATGTGGACAAAGACCTTATAAGGACATCACTGAGAAACCTGATTGGACTATATTGAATTTACCAAATGGATGGACTTTGCAAGCACCAAAAAATTTCAAAGACTCTTCCGACCAAGGTATAGATTCTAACCCTGGCTATATCTTTTCAACCTTGGACAGTATCTTTTTAAAATTTGACAGCGGCGAAGAAATTACGCATAAGCATGAATGTGACTTTCAAAAAGAAGTCGATGAAGCAAAAAGACCTTATATGCTATCGACATATAAGAAACAAACAGGAATTAGTCATATCCAACGTGTAGACACAATTGGGGATAGAGTGGCTTCAATTATTACATCAACAAAAGTTGGTAAAGGAATAACTAATATTTCTATTAATGATTGCTCAACAGGAGCATGGCTTGGAATAACAGGAAATGATTTAACGGCCGACAAACAAGCTCTTGTACTAGAAATATTTAGAACAATTCGAATGCAGGGTGATAAAAAATAATTTATATAAGACAAAATGAAAAACATCATATTGACAACTATTCTGCTTTTTATGACTTTCATTGTGCAAGCTCAATCAAATATTATATATGACAAAGTAATCCACATGACAGTTGCGTGTTCTAAAGGAATGGACTTGGAAATACCTCCGAACAATCCAGATTTCATAATTACAAATGCTGAGTATGTAAATGGTATAGTTAATAAATTAACATATTGGGACGAGTTATACGACAGCACATTTACAAAGACTCTCGTGATTTATGAAAGTAATATAATCGATAGTGTATTTGTTATTGAAAATTCACAGGTTAATTATAGGTATAAAAGGGAAAATGGTAAATGGTTAATACAAAATTTTGAAATTACATCTCCAAATTTAACATTAAATCACATAGCTGTTGGTTTAACATCAAAAGAAGTGTTCAAAATACTAAATAAAAAAATTAAAGCAAAGGTTGGTAACGGGAAAATATGGATATTAAATGAAGCAAAGACCCGGTTAATATTAACTTTCTTCCATGACAAATTAGTTTCAATGAAATTGTAAAACTCCACAATGAAAACAACACGTTATGACAAAATTGAAACTATACAGTAGTGTAATTATCTTACTATCATTTGTTTTCTTTATACAATGTAGCCCAAACAAAGATTTACAAAGAATAACATCGATTGAGAACTATTTTGAATTTAAAGAAAGTAGCGCTTTAGACACAAATGGTATTCGCAACGCGCCAAATCTAATTACAAATATAGAAAAGACAGACTCTCTAAGCGGTCGCTACAGCTTCATTGTATATCCTGGTTATCATGGTCACAGTCTAATATTAAATAGAGATTCTTCATTTATTGAATCTATGTGGACAGATGTTCTTAAAAAGAGGAAAAAAGCTAAAGGTAAATGGTTTGTAAAAAACAATCATCTTATTCTTAAACAAAGTCGTAAAAAGGAATATTCATTTATTATTTATAAATATTCATGGACAACATTTCTTGTACCAGTTTTAAAAGAAAAATACTTCTCAGTAAAATTTCAAGAAAATAAGTATAAACTAGACAGTCTTAAAAACAAAATACTGGAAGTTAAAGGTTATCAACTTGACAAAACATTGAGACCTTTTCAATACTTGTGTTTTTATCGTAGACCTAAATAATATTTTCAATAATCATATGCACATTACTTTCAGTAACTTTATGATAAACAAAATCAAAATACTTGTGTTCACTTTGACAATACTATTTATAAGTTGTGTTAAACCTACCCGTTTAGAAAATATAGAAAATCGACATGAATTAGAACTTAGTATTGCAAAAGGAATAACCATTCCTTTTGCAAATTTTGACACTGTGATATTGATTAAATCAACTAATTCGTATTGTGGTTCTCCTCCGCCAAGTCAAGAATTATTAGACAAAATATATAAACCATTATTGGACTCAAGTATTTATCTCAACGAATTTAGAAATAATGTAAAAAAAACAATACTTATTTCAACACCTCTATTAGACGATACGTTTGACACCTTAATGCACATTAATTTGAAAGGCAATATCGATAGCGTTACAAGAGCCGAAAATGGTGAGAAATGTTATAAGTTTTTTAGAAATAAAGTATACGTTACGACAAATGGAGAGTTGGTAACAAATGACACAGTTAAAATTCATGAACAATTTTGGGATAATGATAAATACATTACAATAGTAAAAACGTTTTATAATACCAATGGTAAATGGACATCTATTGTAACTGATAAAACAGAACGAAAAAGAAAATGGCCTCATAGAAAAAATTAAATTAATGCAATAATTAACTGGATGTCGCCATCTTCCGGTAACACAATCTACCATCAATTTCTTTAACACTATATAACTAGTAAATACTTTAAATTCTTATAAATCCACTTATCTTTGATTTACATTTAACACATCATTATGAAATCACTTTTTTTTACATTCATTATGTTAATCACCACTAGCTTATCATCATTTGCTAGCGATTCTCTAAACATCATCAACAAAAAAGTGAGTTTTGGTTTTGCGTCTAATCCCGGACGTATTGTTAATTCTGTCATCGTTCATTCTACATTCAATAACTCCGGTGGAGATAAATATGATATTGATTTAGTGATTAAACAATTTTCAACCTATGGTGTATCTGCTCATTATGTAATTGGACGTGATGGAAAAATTTATCAATTAGTTGATGAGAAAGATAATTCTTATCATGCCGGAAAAAGCTCATTACCTGATGGAACCACTAATGTTAACTCATGTTCTATAGGTATTGAATTAATGACTTCATATACAGATAGCCCAACTGAGGAACAAAACAAAGCCTTATTAAATTTAATTAATAATATCAAAAAACGTTATAGTATTAAGTATGTGCTTCGTCACAGCGATATTGCTCCTGTGCGCAAAACTGATCCCTGGAATTTTGATTGGGAAGCTTTTAAGAAACGATTAGAAGGAGCTCAAAAGTAATTCAGCTATGCTTAAAGCAACAAAAAACGACAAAGCGCTTGTAATTGATATTTTAAGCAAAGCCTTTGATAAAAACAACAGCGTTAATTTTGTTGTAAAACAAGATGCAAAGCGTATTCATCGCATTGTTGCATTGATGAATTATTCGTTTGATGTATGTTATCAATTTGGAGATATTTTTTTATCTGATGATAAAAAAGCCTGTGCTCTTATTTTATATCCTGATAAACAAAAAACAACATTATTACTTGATTTAAAACTCGTGTTTAATTGCATAGGTTTAAGTCGTGCTAAAAAAGTATTGGACAGAAATTCGAAAATTAAAAGTTGTTACCCTACAAAAGAATTGGCGTATTTGTGGTTTATAGGTGTAAACCCACAACAACAAGGTAAAGGTTTAGGTACAGCTTTTTTAAAAGAAGTTCTTGCATTTACAGATGAAATGAAACGCCCTATGTATTTGGAAACATCCATGCTACAAAATTTGCCTTTCTATAAAAACTTAGGATTTGAAATATATCAGGAATTAAACTTCGGTCATCAGTTGTACTTAATGAGAAGATCTCTATAACTATCTTTCGCTTCTCTATACAATCCATCTCAGTCAAATCACTTGACATTTTTTTCAAAAATGTATTTAAACTCTTTTTACTATATACCATTTTTTAGGTATTGTTTAGACTAATTCTAAATAGTTGTTTTGTACCCGAAATAACTATTACCATGATCAGATTACAACACATACCCTATTCACTAAGCTTTTTATTTATATTTCAAGGATTAGCAGCACAAAACGCTGATTCCAGTAAAACAGTTAATTTGAATGAAATTCAAATTTTTGAGAAGGTTACCAAAAAGAGTGTAGAACGTCTTTCAGAAGTAGAAGGGACATTAATTTATTCGGGTAAAAAGAACGAAGTTATTAATGTAAGCGCTTTAGATGCCGATCTTTCTGTAAATAACAACAGGCAACTTTTTTCGAAAGTGCCGGGCGTTAACATTTGGGAAAGTGATGGTTCAGGCATTCAAACCAGTATTTCTACCAGAGGTTTAAGCCCAAACAGAAGTTGGGAATTTAATGTGAGACAAAACGGATATGATATTTCATCCGAAGTTTTTGGTTATCCTGAAGCTTATTTCACACCACCTTCCGAAGCATTAAGTAAAATTGAAGTGGTAAGAGGGGCAGCATCTTTACAATACGGTCCACAATTTGGTGGCTTATTAAATTATGTAATCAAAAAGGGAGACACCAAAAAACCTATTGTGTTTGAAACGCAACAAACAACAGGTTCTTACGGTTTATTTAATTCGTATAATGCCTTGGGAGGTACGTATAAAAAAATCTCCTACTATACATATTACCATCACAGAAATGCCGAAGGCTGGAGAGAAAACAGTAAATACGAAACCAACACAGGATATGCTTCATTAGAATATGCTATAAACTCAAAACTTAAAATTGGATTTGATTATACACACATGGAGTATAAAAGTCAGCAACCGGGTGGCTTAACAGATTCGATGTTTGTAGCTGATAGTCGCCAATCCTTGCGTTCACGCAACTGGTTGGTGTTACCATGGAATGTTGGTTCTGTAAATTTAGACTATGCTATCAGTAATGACTCCAGACTTACAGTGAAAGTATTTGGAACACTATCAGAAAGAAAATCTGTAGGCTACCTGAAGGGAATTAATATTGCCGATACTTTTAATACGACTATTAAATCATTCAATCTTCGCCAAATAGATAAAGATATTTATCAAAACTTTGGATCCGAAATTCGTTTTTTGCAATCGTATAAATTGTTTCATCAAAAAAGTGCTTTAGCTGTTGGTGTCAGAGCATACGCAGGAAACACAATTCGTCGTCAGTTAGGCATTGGTTCAGGCAATAGCGAAGATGATTTTACAATTGTAAAACTTTCAAATGGAAAAGAATGGGAAAGAGAATTAACCTTTGGCACCGAAAACTTTGCAGTGTTTGCGGAAAATATGTTTAAGATTGGGAAAAGATTAAGCATTACGCCAGGTGTGCGATACGAGATGATTAAATCAACAGCAAAAGGTTATATAAACTCAAGCGCTAACGGAAGTATCAAAGATTTAAAATCAGAAAGAAATGTTCTTCTGTTTGGTTGCGGACTAGAATTTAAAACCACACAAACTACTAATGTTTATGCCAATGTAAGTAACTCATACCGTCCTGTAACGTTTTCAGAATTAACACCATCATCAACCCTAGAGGTAATAGACCCAAATTTAAAAGATGCCAGTGGTTACAATATAGACTTGGGATACAGAGGAAAACTAAAAAACTTTTTAAGTTTTGATATCGGTACTTATTATTTACATTATGAAAATAGAATAGGTACTATCACAAAAGATAACTTACCATACAGAACAAACATTGGCACTTCATTAAGCAAGGGTATTGAAGCACTGATTGAGTTTGACCCAATTAGCTTAATTGCTCCAAATTCAAAAATCGGATCCGCTAATTTATTTGCTTCATATTCTTTAATTGATGCAAGCTATATACATTGGAATAATCCGGCTATTGAAAATGACCCATTAAAATCAATCAAAAATAAAAGAGTTGAAAATGCACCACAGCATATAGGCAGATATGGTGTTACCTATTACTTAAAACAATTTTCTGTTACGTATCAATTCAATAAAGTATCCGATGTATTCACGGATGCTGCAAATACCGAAAAACCTAATGCAACATCTACTGTCGGGAAAATATCAGGTTATACCGTTATGGATTTATCATTGTCGTATTTGATAAAAGAGAAATATTCAATTAAGGCAGGAGTAAATAATTTAACTAATGAGAAATATGCCACACGTCGTTCAGGAGGTTATCCGGGGCCAGGATTATTGCCTGCAAATGGAAGAACGTTGTATATTAGTATAGGAGGAAAATTCTAAATTTAAATCAACTCCATTTGATATAAATCCAAACCCTTTGCCCAATGATCTTTTTCGAAGGCAACGGTTTTAAAACCATATTTCTCAAAAAACTGATACGTATGCTGAGTAGTGCCTAAGGCAATTTTAATTCCAGGATACATGTCTTTTGCTTGTTGTATGCGATGCAATAACAAAATTTTTCCAAAACCTTCTTTGTGATGCTTGTTATCAACCATGCCCCATGTCATTATCACATGTGGTTCATTAGTAAACTTTGTGGGTTGATTTAGAGCTATACCACCACAACCAACGATTTTATCATTTTTATAAACCAGAGAATAGGGCCCTCTAACACTGGCATCTCTATCTAGGAAAGCATCAAATAGGGCAACTTCTTCTTCAGCAAAATATAATGGCATATTGCTTCTGAAAATTTCAAGCAATTTGTTTTTAGTTTCGGGAGAATATAACTTAATTGTTGTCAATTACTTTTGGTACTTTAAAGTAATCAGAGTCTTTTTTAGGCGCGTTTTTCAATGCCTCTTTTTGCGTGATGGTTTGTTGAGGCTCGTCTTCACGCATTACGTTTTTCTCATCCGTCATGTATATCAATGGTTCTATACCATCAGTATCCATTTCGTTAAGCTTATCTACAAAAGCCAACATACGATTCATATCGTTTAAGATTTCAGCTTTCCCTTCTTCATTAAATTCTAAACGAGCTAAGTGAGCTACTTCATCTACTGTTTTAATATCAATTTTTTGTGCCATTGTATTCGTGTAATGTATCGTTAATTAATTTGAAAACGCGTTCTCGCAAATCTACTAAATTTTCTTCAGTCATACCTTTGGTTTCGATAGGCTCTAAAATCACAGATTTTGCTATTCCGAAACGCCCATTACTTTTAAAATAGCCGCCATTTTGCAATAATTCCCAGTTGTTTAAATTAACAATTGGAACTATAGGTACTTGTTTTTCGATAGCTAATTTAAAAGGGCCATTTTTAAAAGGTTTTAATTTCCCGTTCACAGAAATGGTTCCTTCGGGGTAAATTACCATACTGCGCCCTTTATCGATTTGTTCACCCGCCCTTGTAAAAGCTCTATGAGAATCTTTTATACTTTTACGATTCACCGTAATATCCATTCCTTTAAAAAAGGTCTTAAATAAAGGAGCTTTTAATAATTCTACTTTACCCATGTATAATGCTAAGTGGTCGATGTAGAATGTACTCAGCACGATATCAAGGTAAGACGTATGATTACCAACAAACACACAAGGCTGTGGCATTTTTTTAGTCTTGGTTTTATAAATCAATTTTGGAAAAATAAACGACCCATAAGCGATACAGTAAGACCAAATACGTTTGATTTTAAAAGTTGTGTTTAAATGCTGTGTTTTAATCGTAATAAAAAAGAAAGGGTACAATATCAAAAACGAAATTGCAAACACGGTAAAAAACCATGTTTTCCATATAGGGGCAAATATGAGTTTGATAATTTTCAAGGACCTAAAGATACAAAAAAAATAGTGATGAGTAACCACCTATTGTCAGTTCGAGCGAAGTCGAGAACTAGTTCAAAAAGAATGATTTACAAAAACTTCTCGAATCACTCGAAGTGACAAATAAATCATTCTTTTTATTACTTTTATAACCAAATCAATCAGTTTTGCAAAACACTATTACTATAAACGTTTCTAATGCCGGAAAGAAATTTGGCAGAGAATGGATTTTCAGAAAAGTGAATTTAGAAATAAAGCCTGCTGAAAAAATAGTGATTTTAGGATTAAATGGTTCAGGTAAATCTACCTTACTTCAGTCTATGACTGGCTATTTATCTTTAAATGAAGGTGCTGTAAGTTATACTAATAACCAACAAAAAATAGAAGACGAGCAACAGTACAAATTGATAAGTTTAGCTTCCCCTTATTTGGAACTAATTGAAGATTTTACCCTGCAGGAACAAATAGAGCATGTGCATATTTATAAACCGTTTTTAAATAATTTAAGTATTGCGCAAGTTGTTGAATTATCGGGCTTAGCAGCTCATAAAGACAAATTTATCAAACAATTTTCGAGCGGCATGCGTCAACGCTTAAAATTAACGCTTGCAATTTTAGCAGATACGCCTATACTATTTTTAGATGAGCCAACAACCAATTTGGATGCCACTGTAATTGATTGGTATAAAAATATGATAGCCTCTTATGCCATGGATAAAACTATTGTTGTTTGCTCTAACTCCATCAAAGAGGAGTATGGCTTTTGCGAAAGAGTGATTACGATGGAGGAATTTAAATAGTCTCCAATAACTCGTGTCGGTATTTATCCAGTATACTCGACTTTGATAAAAAACCAATGTAAATTTCATTTTCAACTACCGGTAAATTCCATTGCCCTGATTCCTCAAACTTACGCATGATTGCGAAAATATCCTCATCAGCATCTATTACCATAGATGGCTTTCGCATCACCTCTCTGGCTGTTACCTTATCATATAATTCAGCATTAAACATTTCTTCTCGAATATGATCCAAATAAATAATGCCAAGTAACTTATTATTTTTCTTAACCACCGGAAATGTGTTTCGTTTGGAGTGTTTTATGGTTTCTACAATATCACCTAAATGTGCTTTAAAATGAATAGTAGAAAAATCGGTTTCAATCATTTCTTTTACTTCAATTTTACTTAAAATACTTGTGTCCTTATTTTCTGAAATGATTGTGCCTTTATCTTTTAACCTTCTAATATCTAATGATTGGGGGTGAAAATGTTTTACAATAACATAACTAATAGAAGAAACTATCATTAATGGGATAATTAGTTCATAACCACCTGTAATTTCTGCAATTAAAAATATTGCAGTTAACGGTGCATGAAACACTCCACTTAAAATACCAGCCATAGCAACTATTGTAAAATTACTCACTGGTATATCATTAAATCCAATTAAATTCAAGAAAAAAGAAAAAGCAAATCCTAAATAAGCCCCTACAAATAAAGATGGTGCAAAGTTACCGCCATTACCCCCACTCCCTAAAGTTACTGCCGCAGCTATGGTTTTAAATAATAAGGTAAGAATAATAAACATAAGCAACAACCAGCGGCTGTCAATAAAATGCAACAGCAAACTATCTTTTACCAAGTCATCAGTTCTATATTCCGATAATGCTTTAATACTTTCATAACCCTCGCCAAATAAACTCGGAAACAATGCAAATAAAAATGCCAGCGTTATACCACCAATCAGCCATTTAGTAAAACGTGATTTAATGTGATGAAACTTAGATTCGGTTTTATCAAAAAAATTAACGTAATACAAGGAAAGAACACCAGCCAACATGCCTAGTATCACGTAGAAAAAAAAGTTATTAGAATCAAAAGGTTGCTTTAATTTAAAAAACAATAGATTATCCTCATGCAAAATAATTTTCGAAATTAAAGCTCCCGATGCTGCCGCTATTAATAAAGGGATAAATGCCGTGATGCTAATATCAACCAAAATCACTTCCAAAGCAAATAATACGCCGGCAATGGGCGCGTTAAATGCACCAGCTATACCACCGGCTGCGCCGGCTGCTAATAAAAGTGTACGATCTTTATAACTTAATTTATAAGTTCGCGCAAAATTAGAACCTATAGCAGAACCTGTACTCACAATAGGTGATTCTAGACCTGCAGAACCACCAAAACCTACAGTAAATGCACTGGTAATTACATGTGAGTACATTTGGCGAAATGGTAAAAAGCTACTTCTCTTTGCAATTGAAAAAAGAATATCGGTATTGCCTTTGCTTAATTGATTGTGTAAAATATATTTAATAATTAAAATAGTGACACCAATACCAATTAAAGGTAACACTAAATACAAATACTTAAAATCGTATTTCAGAAAAAACCCATCTACTAAATAAAAACGGATAG
The DNA here is from genome assembly GCA_035439445.1 of Bacteroidia bacterium. GTDB lineage: Bacteria > Bacteroidota > Bacteroidia > B-17B0 > Aurantibacillaceae > UBA4416. The sequence goes on along the minus strand of DAORKG010000009.1, from coordinate 88,257 downwards.
CATGCACAAATAATTTTAAAATTACAGCTGCAATACCAGCAGAAACACCCACTAAAATACTTGAAAAAATCAAAAATTGCTTTTCTGAGGTTTTCTCATGAATCCAATTAATTGCTTTTTCTATGTAATTTATTTTTTTCAGATTCATGATGCGCGCTAATTTAGCATTTTCAAATTAGTCAGCAACTACCTCTCGTCTATTATTTAACATTAAACCAAACATCATCATTACAACAGATAATAATACAACTTGAATAATCATGGATTTATTAATAAAATAAGCATTTTGAGATGGTAAAATACTAAGAAATAATAAAATAGTAATTAAACCTCGCGGCGCAACATATAAAAGAGGGTAAATTGGCAATTTCGAGAATTTTAATGAAATCCATCTAATAAGTATTATTAAAAAAACAATTGTTATTGACCAAGGCAATGCATTTACATCTAAAATCTCCTTCATATTCATTAAAAATCCAAACAGAATAAAAAATAAGGTTCTAATTAAAAAAGATGTTTCAAAAGAAATTTCTTTAAATTTTACAACCTCTTTATCTAGTTTGTTTGGTCTAAATTTTTCCATCCATTTATAATGTTTTATTTCATCCAGATTTCCAAGAAATAAACCAAACACCAAAATAAAAATTAAGCCTGGTAAATGATACAATTTTGAAATAGCAAAAATTAGTATAACTAATAAAATAATAGGAGTGTAGGTTACATGATGCTTAATCCGACTCAATAAAAATGAAAGACATAATACTGAGAAAAACGAAATAATTATAATAAGTATTATTTGCCAAGAAAAAATTATAAACGAGCCAGTTGTAACTGTTTCATTTAATGAAATGAAATTAAAAAATAATACCCCAAAAATATCCGACAAACTGCTTTCGTAAATAATAAACTCTTTGTTTTGCTCCGATAGATTTTTTACACTAGGTATTGCAATTGCACTGCTAATTACACAAAATGGGATTGCATTAACCAAACTGTTTTTAATTGAAATGCTGCCAACATAATGAAATAGAGCCGCAATTACCAATGCTAAAAAAATCATAGGTATTAGAGATAACCAAAATGACTTTTTAATAATCGGAAATTTTGATTTGTTTAACTCTAGATCTAAAGCGCTTTCTAATACAATCAGTATAAGTCCGATAGTACCTAATACTGGCAATAATGAATCCAAGTTAGGAACATTGACATTAAAAAAGATAATACCTTGACGCACAATCCAGCCTAAAAGAATCAGCAAAAAAACAGGTGGTATTTTTGTAAAAGTTGAACTAATATCAAATATATAAGCCAACAATAATAGCGAACATATTATTATAATAATTGTCATAAAATATTAGAAAAGCAGTGAAGTTATTTTTTCTTTTTATTAATTAACCAATAAATAAAAAATACCGATGCAAAAGTAATTGAAATCGCAATCAAACAACTAATCCAAAATAAATTAAGGTACTCCATTATTCAAATCTTGTTTTTTCGTCATCCGTTACGTGCTCATTAAAAAGCCACTCTAATTCGTCTTCAAAAAAGAATTTTTCTTCACCAAAAGCAGGCTTTAATTCATCCATCCAAATTGCTTTTTCATCATATTTGGCAAAAAAGGGTTTAGCAACCCAATCTGGGTTTCTACCTTGCAACATTCTTAAAACAAATATTTTTTCTCCCTTTATTTCTGAAATGCCTAATACTTGAACTTTACCGGGAGTACAAGACATGCTAGGACCTCTTACTGTTCTGCAAACTCCACTTACTTTTTGATAGGCGTTACGGAATATATGCCACGAATTTTCTAATGTAATTGCAAAATAGTCTTGCGCTCCAGTATCTCTTGGTATGAACATGTAATACGGGATACAATTTAAATTGACTTGTTTTCGCCACATTTCCGCCCAAATTTCAGGCTGATCATTTATATGCTTTAACACAGGAGATTGTGTTCTAATTTGCACCCCTATACTTCTTAATTTTTTAATTGCTAATTTTACAGTTTCAGTTTCTAACTCAATAGGATGAGAAAAATGAGCCATAAAGGATAAGTTAATTCCTTTTTTTATAATGGATTCAAACAGACATAATAACTCTTCAGTATCATCGTCACTTGTGAATTTATAAGGCCAATATGCTAATGCTTTTGTGCCAATTCGAATAGTTTGCAAATTAGGGATATCAGCATATAATAATGCTTCAATATATGTAGCAAAAACTTTTGCTTTCATTATCATAGGGTCGCCTCCTGTAAATAAAATATCCGTTACTTGTTTATTTTCTATAACATAATCTCTTAAAAGCGAAGCTTCTTTTGTTGCAAATTTTAATTCATCCATACCAACAAATTGAGGCCATCGGAAACAAAATGTGCAGTAAGCATGACATGTTTGCCCTTGACTTGGAAAAAATAAAACAGTCTCCTTATATTTATGCTGCATCCCCATCAACTTTTCTCCATTAATTTCAGGAACATTATGTTCTAATTGACCAGCGGGATGTGGATTTAATTCATTACGAATAATATTAGCCATTTTTTTTATTTCATCCTTATTATTTGAATGATCTAAAACAATTTTCATAGCATTATAGTGTTCTTCACTCAACATACCTTTTTGTGGAAATGTGAGTTTAAACATAGGATCATTGTCAATATCATCCCAATTTATTAACTCGTTAACTACGTAGTTATTTGTTTTAAATGGCAAAACATTTCCCACTACTACTATTGCCTCAATTTGTTGTGGAGATAGTTTAGCAATTTGAGGAATATTTTTGTAATTGTGTAAAGAATAAGACTGTAGTTTCATAGTAAATGTGTTTAATCATTCATTTATTAAAGTATAAATATTTAATGCTGAATGAGGTTAATATGGGCTCAATTAACACACATCTTATTTTTAATCCATTGACAATTGTCAATTTAATATTTCACATTAATCTAAAAAATCTCTAAAACACTTTATATTATTAATGTTTTGATATGACAAGTCATCCTCTAGTAAATCATCATTTAACATTTTTTTAAATATTAAAATCATATCTTTTGGTAAATTGTTCTCAAACCGAATTGCTAATTCATGAATTTCGTCCGAATCAGTTGCGTAGTAAATTTCATAAAGCAGTTTTATATTTAAACACATATGTTTTGAATATATAAGCGAAAAACCCGCTAGTGCGTTGCACACTAACAGGTTTTTACACAGGAATATATAAGTATATCAATGCAAATGTAAAGCAAGGTTTACAAATAAAAATTGACAATTGTCAATTTTGTTTTTATTAAAGATTAATATACTTACCGCATGGAGTTTAACATAGAAAAATATCATTTAAAATCATCTTCTTTATTTGATTCATTATCCTATGAGGAATCTTTATTAATAAAAAAAGGAATTGTACGAAAAGAATACTTGAAGGGAGAATGTCTTTTTAAAGAAAACAGTTTTTCAAAAGGTGTATATATAATTAAGAAAGGGAAAGTAAAAATATTTCAAACGAATAGCGATGGCAAGGAAGGTATCGTTTATATCTATAAAAAAGGGGATTATTTTGGGTATAGACCTTTATTAGCTGAGGAGCCACATCCTGTGTCAGCAGTTGCTATGGATAATGTTATTGTTTCGTTTGTCCCGAAAGATTTATTTTTAGAAATACTTAAATCTTCTTCAACTTTAGCAAAAGATCTTATTGTTAACTTATCCAAAGAGTTTTCTGTTTGGATAAACAAAATGACCATATTCTCCCAGCATAGCGTAAAAGATAAAGTAGCATTGAGTTTATTGATTTTAAATAAAGTTTACCAACGAAACGAAGATTCAAGCAAAAGTATTTTTATATCCATTAACAGAGATGATTTTGCAGGATTTGTTGGAACAGCTAAAGAAACATTAGTACGAATGTTACGCATTTTTAAAGATGAAAAAATCATCACTACTAAAGGAACTAAAATAATTATTTTAAAACACCGTGTTTTATTAAACATGGTAGAAAACATGTAATATGCAACTTCAAATATTAAAATCAAAAATCCACAATGCTTTTGTTACAGAGGCAAACATTGATTATATAGGAAGTATTACCATAGATGAAAATTTAATGGAAGCTGTTGATTTAATTGAAGGAGAGCAAGTGCATGTTATTAATCACAGAAATGGAGAACGACTAATTACTTACGTCATAACAGGGAAACGTGGCACCGGTGAAATATGTATGAACGGACCAGCAGCCCTAAAAATAAACACTGGCGATAAAGTAATTATTATTGCTTATGCAGCGATGACTCCCGATGAAGCCAAATCTTACAAGCCAAAAATTATTTTCCCCAAACCAGATAATTCAATTTAAAAATGGATAGAGCGTATTTAATATCATTTATCTTATTACATAATCCAAATCAAGAAAAGAAACAGCTTGAAGAATTAAGTACAGAATCTTTAGTGATGATTAAAGTGCAACTTGAATTAGAGTTAATAAATAAAACAAAATTTAGATAGTTATTGATAAGTAGAATTATTTAAAAAATGATCATGAAGAAATGTTTTAGACTAAAAATAACAGATTTCATTTTAACTGCTTTTGAATTAATTTTATGTGGAATACTAATTAGTCAAGTTTTATTTAATAATTTCCCATTAGTTCCAGGTTTTCTATTAATCTTATTAATAGTATTTTCTATAATATTAATCATCTACATATCTTATCGTGATAGCAAGAAAACAAACTAAAGATGGAAAAGGAACGATTAGTATATTTACGCATACAACACTATAATCCCAATAATTGGTATTCGAGAGTTTGCAGGAAATGTAAAAAGAAATTTAGCATTAAAAGAGTCACAAAACCAGAAATTGACGAAGAGTTAAACTATTGCTTTGAATGTGTTCAAAAAGACATTTATGATTACATGGGATAAGTATATTTAATACATAAAATATATATTATCTTTATATGCTATGCTAGATTTTTTTTCCATTATTATTTCAATCTCAGCTGTTTTTGGTTACATCAACCATAAATGGTTAAAGTTACCTACCACTATTGGAGTAATGCTAATAAGTGTAATATTAGGTATTTCATTAAAAACCATTGAATCATATAATCCAACCTATATTTCACCTTTACGAGATTTTTTAACCGGATTTGATTTTAGTGCTTTTGTACTTGATTTTATTTTATGTTTTTTATTATTTGCCGGAGCCTTACATGTAAAAATAGGGCAACTAAAAGGTGCTAGAGCTACTGTATTTTCTTATGCAACTTTAGGCGTATTAATTTCTACTTTATTAATTGGATTGGCAACCCATGCAGTTATTGGGTGGTTTGGAATTAACGTAGATTTAATTTCATGTTTTTTATTTGGTGCTTTAATTTCTCCAACCGACCCAATTGCAGTTATTGGTATTCTATCTAAATACAAAATTCCTCAAAAATTAAAAGTTGAAATAATTGGTGAATCATTATTTAATGATGGCGTTGGTGTTGTTGTATTTGCTGTAATTTATTCGATTATTTTAGGTGGTAATGAAGCTTTAACTTTTGGAAATATCTTTGAAATTTTTGCTGTAGAAGTTTTTGGAGGCATTGGCATTGGTTTATTAATTGGCTATGCGGGCTACTTTTTAATGAAATCCATTGATCATTATCAAACCGAAATTTTAATAACATTGGCAGTTGTGACAGGTGGTTACACTATAGCATCACATTATCATGCATCCGGTCCTTTGGCAATGGTTGTAGCAGGTTTAATAATTGGAAATAAAGGAAAAGAATTGGCTATGTCTGATACAACAGCTGAATACGTTGATAAATTTTGGGAGTTAATTGATGAGATTTGTAACACAATTTTATTTGTATTAATGGGTTTAGAGATTTTTTTAGTCCCCTTCGATGCAAATTATATAATAATTGGTTCTATTCTTATTTTAGTTGCATTAGCGGGTAGATACATTTCATTATTACCAGTGTTCTTTTTATTCAGCAGAAACGAAACAAAAAAGAACTTGAATTTAGCAGTACTTACATGGGGTGGCTTAAGAGGTGGTATCTCTATTGCTTTAGCTTTATCATTAACAAATAAAATTGAAGGTAGTAGTTTGTTTATTGTTAGTACTTACTGTATTGTACTATTTTCAATTTTGGTTCAAGGATTGAGTATTAAAAAACTTCTAGTACGGTATTAATTTCTTTTCTTGGGTTTCTTCTTACTTGCTTTTGCAATAGCATTAAATTCTAAACACAAATCAATCCAGTAATTAAATTGCTTTTTGGTTTTCATGCCTTCATCACTCACAAACACATAACCCTTCATTCGCTTACCAGTAAAATCCATTGCTCTGCAACCGTTCATTTCTAACACTACTTCGTCCATCTCTGGATTGATGCGACACATCATTTCATCTTTCACAACTCCAACACACATTTTATCATTTACCATAAAGCAAACGCCGCCAAACATATACTTTTCGTAAACATTTGGAACATCAACCAATGCCTCTCTTATCTTATCTGTTAACTCTTCGCTAAAAGCCATAGAATAAAACTAGTTGGCAACATTCAGTTTACTCTTCTTATAACCATATAGAAGATAAACTACAAGACCAATAACTAACCATACAAAAAACATCATCCAGTTTGTCCAACCCATTCCCGTAAGCAGATAACAGCAAGACAACAATCCTAAAACCGGAATTAATGAATAGTTTTTAATAAACGTCATAAATGCAATTACTATCCAAAATAAATAAAAGATAATCATTGGGAAGTTATAAGCAGTATTTGCATCATCAGAATATATAGAATTAGGATACTGAACATAAATTCCAACAAAACTTAAAACAGTAATAACTGGAATTATCCATTTAGCATTAATGTATGGCATCTTAAACTTTCCTTTTTCTTTAGCACTTTCATTTCGTGGTAAAATCAATACACCGCCACACACCAAAACAAAAGCAAATAGAGTTCCGATACTAGTAAAATCTAACACGAAATTTTCATCAGTGAAAAAAATTGGTAAACCAACTACTAAGCCGGTTACAATAGTCGCAAATCCGGGAGTTTTAAATTTAGGATGAATAGAAGAAAATTTCTTTGGCAATAAACCATCACGGCTCATACTCATCCAAATACGAGGTTGTCCCATTTGAAACACTAACAGTACACTTGTCATAGCAACAACTGCCGCAATAGAAACAATAAACAACATCCATTTTACACCTTTTAATTTAAAAATTTCAGCTAATGGATCGCTTACACCTAGTAACTCATATGAAACCATACCGGTAAGCACTAACGATAAAATGATATAAATAACGGTACAAATAACTAATGAATAAATCATTCCTCTTGGCAAATCGCGTTGAGGGTTTTTACTTTCTTCCGCTAACGTAGATACTGCATCAAAACCAATGTACGCAAAAAACACAGCTGATACTCCTGCCATTACTCCATTAAACCCGTTAGGCATAAAGGGTGTCCAGTTGTCAATATCAACATGAAAACAACCAACTATAATTACTAATACAATGATTAATAATTTAATTAGCACCATTAAATTACTAATATTACGAGACTCCTTTGTTCCTACAAATACCAATGCTGTTATTATTAAATTAATCAATACAGCAGGCAAGTCAAATATAATTTTCAATCCACCAATTTCGGGAGCGTTTGTCCAAGCCAGCATCCCTTCGCTTCCTTCCTTAGCATCTAAAAAAGCTTGATGAGCAGCTGTATAATTAATAGTCAGCCATTCTGGAATACCGGGTACTAAATTTGTAAAATACCCACTCCATGAAAAAGCAATGTAGATATTACCAATGGAATATTCCATTAATAAAGCCCATCCAATAATCCAAGCAAACAATTCGCCAAAAGTAACATATGCATAAGTGTATGCGCTACCTGAAGCGGGAACTCGAGAAGCAAATTCAGCATAACACATCGCAGTGAACCCACAGGCAATGGCACAGATAATGTATAAAAAAATCACTCCCGGACCACCAGCAAAACAAGCATTTCCAATAGCACTAAAAGTTCCTCCACCAATAATAGCTGCTATACCAAAAAAAGTTAAGTCACGCACAGTTAATACTCTGTGCAATCCTCCCTCATGTGCTTCAGCATCTGAAATTGCCGAAACTGATTTTTTACGAAATAAATTATCAAAAAATAAACCCATATTAAACTATTAATGCTTTAAACAAATATAACTATTTAACTAAATGTTTTACAAAAGGAATCTTTTTAAGAACCTCTGATTTTAAACACAACAACGGTATCATTAATAAAAACGGAATAAAAGGAATTTTATACCTTACTATAGCACCTGTTACTGTAGTAGTAATACCTATTAAAATAAAAGAGGTAATAACAATCATCATGCAACAGAGTAACAAATTTTTATTAACGGAGGTTTTAGTTATAAAAACAAAACATAAAATATAAAATAGTAAAAAAAACAGATTTTCGAAAGAAGCCATTAACTCTAGTACTGAGCGACTATCGTAAAAAAATGGCTTACACAATACATTATAAAAGGATTGTGGAATTAATTTAGCAAATGACGAAAATGAATACTGCAGCCTATCTATATTAATAGCTGAGCCAGATGGAGCACATACCGCTCTTAACTCAAAATAAGACGTGTCTTTATTGTTAGTCTCATAAATAGTATCTCTTAAATTATGAGTGTCCCAATACATAAACGCGGAGTGTCTGTCTAATTGATATAAATTTTTCACCGTATCAACTTTATGAAAATGAGTTGTATCACTATATTCAAAACGAACATATTTATCATCCTTAATAAAAAATCGTCCTCCTTTACTTAAACTTACAAAATCATTTTGCCGAACTACAATAGTATTTAATACATCTTTTTGAAACACAAATTTCAATACTAAGATACCGGAACCGTAAATAATCAATAGAGAAGAGGCATAAAACAAAGTCATTCTTTTTATCTTATAACCCTTAACCACTGAAAACAAAATGAGAGGCACCATAAGTAAAACCAGAATATAGGGCTTTACAATTAAAAACAACAAACACGATAAAAAGAACAATCCAATGTATTTAGTTTGTATTTGGTAATGAACAAATAACTTAAAGTAAGAATAAGTAAATAAGCCTAACAAACATATAGCGATGGGTTCTTTTAAGACACCTGATGTCCAGAACAACATAGATGGAGTAATGAAAATAATAACTGCTAACAAAAACTCTTTATTAGAAAAATAACCCTTAAATGTTTTATAAAAAGCAAACTGTCCAATAAAAGACATCATTAACATAACTAAAGCATGAACCGAATAACTTCCAAAAGAAAACAACATAATAATGGCATTGATTCGAATAGGAGTTCTGTTATCATTTAAAAAAAAATCTCCTGTTATATCTGCCCTACCCCATTTTTCTATTTGTTTAAAATAAGGTTCATATAACGGATCAGTGTCTAACTCGGAATGTAAGCCAAAAATCATTTTGATAAAATCCATAGGGTGTTCAGGCAAGGCATCGTATATGATTTTGGCATCATGTAAGGTTGAAACGCTGTCGCCATTATAGCCGGAAGGATAATAACAAAAATACACCCAATAATAAGCTGCACAGCCAAGACATTTAATCACTAAAATTCCAACAATAACTTTAAATGAAAGAACATTGTCATTAAAAAAAGACAATTTGTTTACAAAAAACAGAAACGCTAAAAAATATATAAGAGCTAAAATCAAATGCTATTAGTATTGCTCAAAAAATTTAACTCCCATCAATCGCTTATTTCCTTCTTGGCTTTCAAAACCAAATTGAGCGTACAATCCATGAGCATCTAATGTTGCCAACATAAATCGACGAAGTTTTTTAATCACATCTTGCTCCATAATAAATGTCATCAAATTTTTACTTAATCCCTTTCCGCGATAATCTTTATCAATAAACACATCGGCTAAATAACCAAAGGTGGCATAATCTGTTATTACTCTGGCAAAACCAATTTGCTTATTATTTTCATAAACGCCAAAACACAAACTACCTTCAATAGAAGCTTTAACAATATCCATAGGGATATTTTTTGCCCAATAACTTTCTTTACTCAAAAAATGATGAACATAAGCAACATCTAACTTAGCTTTGTCTGTTGAATATAAATACTCTCCTATTTGTTTTTCAATTATCATAAGTTACTTACTATAGCTAATTGTTTATTTTTTGAGTCAAAAACAAATCGTGTAATTTTTTTAATACCAAGATTAGAAAAAGAGAATAACACATCCCACGTTTTAGATTGTTCATTATATTTTAACAAATCGGCTCCTTCTGATTTAATTAAGCCTAATTCAGAATGCCAGATAAAGTCTTCGTTAATTGAAGCATACGAGGCATAAACCACACTCTCTTTTAATGCCGGGTTGTATATTCTGAACTGAGTAGAAACAGAATCTTTAATCCCATATATAAATCGGGAGCTTTTGCCGATTTGCTTAAATGCTCTTGTTGGATGATCACAAATCCAAACATCCTTATTTGATTTCAAATCCAATACTCTTAACGAATGCGGTTCAGTTAATTTATAATACATCAGTGTGTCGTTATTTAACCATGTGTGATAGCCAATAGAATCAGTTCCTTCATGAACAATTCGTTTAAAAGTTCCATCTAAGTTAAATAACCAAACACGTTGCGAAGAATCTTTTTCTACCACAACCGCACTAAAACCAGAACCATCAGGAATAATAGTTGGTGAGTATTCACTTACTTGCGATTTAGTGAGATTAACAGATGTTTTTTTTGATATAGCATATTGGTAAATATCCGCTTGTTTAGTAGAGTCAATGCAAACGTACAATATAGATTTACCATCCGAACTAAATGTAGGCTGATTATCATACCCTATGCGATGAGTTATGTTTAATGGGTTTGAGTAGTTATACTTACCTTCTTTTTTCTCAATTTTAAATAGCCATATATCTGTTTCTGGCATTTGTGCAGAAAGCGTTAAACTAAATAATAAACAAACAAAAAATATTTTCATCATCATACTTCAACCGTTTCGTGAAATTGTTGTTTAAAGGTAAATTGTATTAAACGGTAAACAACATAACCCCAAAATATACCCACTACAAAACCAACAAAAATATCAGAAGGATAGTGTACACCCAAGTAGATGCGAGAGTAAGCAGTAAGTGCCGCCCAACCAAAAAACAATAGTCTAAATACAAGAGATTCTTTTCTGAAAATTAAAAATAACAACATGGCTACTCCAAATGTATTAGTAGAGTGTCCAGAAAAGAAACCATACAAGCCGCCTTTATACTCATTCACCGTATGTACTTTGGATTGAATTTCAAGGTTATGGGTGGGCCGATATCTTTTAATAGCGTGTTTGGTAATATTAGATGTTTGATCCGTTAGTAAAACTAACAGACCCAAAAAACCTATTAAAATCAACAATTTCTTTAATCCATAACGATTAAACACCATATACAACCAGTACACAAAAACAGGTGCAAAAACCCAAATTTGCGACACATAATACATGATATTGTCAAACATGGGAGCGTGCCAACCATTAATGGCTAAAAACAATTCTCTATCTAATAATTCCAGTTTATCTAACATCACTTTAAAAGTAGGAAAAAGAGTTTAAAAACACAGAAATTTCATTTGAAATACAAATTGTTAAAAACTTGTTATTAATTGATTTATATGGATTTTTAAACACTTTTCAACAAATCATCTAGAAGCCCTTTGAACCATTATCTTTGTGTTTTACTACAATTTATGAGCAATTTAAAGAAGATAAACAGTGCATTAGTATCCGTTTTTTATAAGGATAATTTAGAACCGGTAATTAAAAAATTAAATGAGTTAGGTGTTACGATTTACAGTACAGGCGGAACTCAAACATTTATAGAAAACCTTGGAGCCCCAGTAAAATCAGTAGAAGGATTAACTTCTTTTCCTGAAATTTTAGGAGGACGTGTTAAAACTTTACACCCAAAAATATTCGGCGGTATCTTAGGTCGCAGAGAATTAGACACAGATGTTGCTCAAATGGAACAACATGAAATCCCTACCATTGACCTGGTAATTGTGGATTTATATCCGTTTGAAGAAACATTAGCAAGTGGTGCTTCAGAAGAAGATATTATTGAGAAAATTGATATTGGTGGCATCTCATTAATCAGAGCAGCTGCAAAAAATTATAATGATGTAGTAATTGTTTCTTCAAGAAATGACTACTCTTCGTTATTAAATTTATTAAATGAGAAAAATGGTTTCTCAGATCTTTCTGATCGTAAAACGTTTGCGGCTAAAGCATTTGCAATGAGCAGTCATTACGATTCGGCTATCTTCAATTATTTTAACTCTACCGAACAATTACCTGTTTTAAAAAGCAGCTTCAATAATGGTTCTACACTTCGTTACGGAGAAAACCCTCATCAAAAAGGTGTATTCTACGGCAACATGGATGCTATGTTTGATAAGTTAAATGGTAAAGAATTATCTTATAACAACTTGTTGGATGTAGATGCTGCTGTAAATTTAATTGCTGATTTCACAACAGAACCCACATTTGCAATTTTAAAACATAACAATGCTTGTGGCGTAGCATCTCGTCCTAAATTAATTGATGCATGGAAAGATGCATTAGCCGGCGATCCTGTATCTGCTTTTGGAGGTATTTTAATTACAAACACAAAAGTAGATGAAGAAACTGCACAAGAAGTAAATAAATTATTTTGTGAAGTAATTATTGCTCCAGGATATGATGCTAAAGCTGTTGAGATTTTAAAATCTAAACCTAATCGTATTATCTTAGTTCAAAAAAATGTGGAGTTACCAAAAAAACAAATCCGCACATTATTAAACGGTATTATTGAACAAGATAAAGATTTAGTAACTGAAACCAGCGCAAATTTCCAAACCGTTACTAAAACATCACCATCTGCAAAAGAAGTGAACGATTTATTATTTGCTAACAAATTAGTGAAGCATACGAAATCAAATACTATTGTTCTGGCAAAAAACAATCAGTTAATTGCAAGCGGTACTGGACAAACATCTCGTGTTGATGCTTTAAAACAAGCTATATCAAAAGCGTTGAGCTTCGGTTTTGATTTAAAAGGAGCAGTAATGGCAAGTGATGCATTTTTCCCATTCCCTGACTGTGTTGAAATTGCTGACAAAGCAGGAATTACTGCTGTAGTACAACCAGGAGGTTCTATTAAAGATAAAGATAGTATCGAGTACTGCAATGCGCATGGCGTAAGCATGGTATTTACAGGAACAAGACATTTCAAACACTAAAATATTTTCAAAAAATAATATGGCATTATTCGATTTTTTAACTCAAGACATTGCAATTGACTTAGGAACAGCTAACACAATTATTATTCATAACGAAAAAGTTGTAGTTGACCAACCAAGTATTGTTGCGGTTGATAGAACAACAGGAAAAGTAATTGCTGTTGGAAAACAAGCACAAATGATGCATGGAAAAACGCACGAAAACATTAAAACCATTCGTCCTTTACGCGATGGGGTTATTGCGGATTTCCAAGCAGCAGAAGAAATGATTAAAGGGATGATTAAAATGATCAATCCGGGTAATCGTATTTTTAAACCATCTCTTCGTATGGTAATTTGTATACCAAGTGGTATTACAGAAGTTGAAAAACGTGCGGTACGTGACAGTGCTGAACATGCAGGCGCAAAAGAAGTATACATGATTCATGAACCTATGGCGGCTGCTATTGGTATGGGAATAGATGTAGAAGAACCAATGGGAAATATGATTATTGATATTGGTGGAGGTACTTCTGAGATTGCCGTTATTGCCTTAGGTGGTATTGTATGTGATAAATCAACTCGTATTGCCGGTGATGATTTTAACGCAAACATTGAAGAATACATGCGTCGTCAACATAATATTTTAATTGGTGAACGAAGTGCTGAACAAGTTAAGATTGAGGTTGGTGCAGCGATGACTGAAATCGAAAATCCTCCGGCAGATTTTGCTGTTCAAGGTCGTGACTTAATGAGTGGTATTCCAAAAGAAGTATTTGTTAGTTATGTAGAAATTGCGCATTGTTTAGATAAATCAATTTCTAAAATTGAAGAAGCGATTTTAAATGCACTTGAGATGACTCCTCCTGAATTAGCAGCAGATATTTACCGTACCGGTATTTACATGGCAGGTGGTGGTTCTTTATTAAGAGGTTTAGATAAACGAATCTCTTTAAAAACAAAATTACCAGTGCACGTTTGCGAAGACCCACTAAGAGCTGTAGCTCGTGGAACCGGTATTGCATTAAAAAATGTTCACAAATTCCCTTTCTTAATTAAATAATAAAAACACATCCTATGAAAACAAAAATCACATTAGTATTATCATCATTTATTTTTTTATTTAATACATCTGTAAAAGCTCAAGACAATACTGCATTTGAAAAAGGAACAGTAGTTGCAACAGCAGGGTACGGATTTCCTGATTTATATCGCACAAGTTTAAGACTTGCTTATAATGGTTATAATTCTACAAAAGTAAGAGGTTTTGGTCCTTTAATTTTAAAAGGAGATTACGGTATTGTGAAATTTAAATGGGGGCACTCTGTTGGTGCCGGTATTGTTATTGGTTATAATACAACAAGCGTAAAATTTACTGACACTTATAATGAATATGTAGGTTTCCCAAATTATTACGTCACCAGAACATACAACGAAACTCATACTTTCAGAACCATTACAGTTGGAGCTCGTGGAACTTATCACTTTTTCACAAAAGAAAAACTTGACTGTTATGCGAGTATTGGATTAGGTTTTAATATCAATTCAACAGCCAGAACAACAGATAATCCAAACGGATATACAGCATATGCATCAGCAAGATCTGGTGTATATAGCGCATTTACTGTAGGTATCAGATATTATTTCACAAAAAACTTTGGTGTTTATTCTGAATTAGGATGGGATAATTCAACACCAATTCAAGCAGGAGTTGCTCTTAAATTTTAATTAAACCAATTGTTTCAAGTTCATAAATGAAAAACCTTTTAAATTTTTTATATAGAAACAATTTCTTTTTTGTGTTTCTATTAATTGAGTTTATCTGTTTTTTTCTTATGATTAAAAATAATGGTTACCAGGGGTCCAGTTTACTAAACTCTTCAAACAAAGTGAGTGCTAAAGTTTATGAAGCTGAGGCTAGTGCTAAAGAATACTTACTTTTAAAAGAAGAGAACGAGCGTTTAGCAAAAATGAATACTTATTTATTAAACCGTATCAAACTTGGCTATGCCGCTATTCCATTGAAAGTCTACAAAAAAAATGATACTCTTTATAAGCAAGAGTATGAGTTTATGAGTGGTAAAGCAATAAATAGTACAGTAAACAAAAGAAGCAACTATCTCACATTAAATATTGGTTCCGCTCAGGGTGTGGCTCATGATATGGCAGTAATAACCAGTGATGGGATTATTGGGATTGTAAAAGACGTTTCCGAAAATTTTTCATCAGCGATGTCTATTCTTCATAAAGATGTGAGAGTTAACTGTCAATTAAAAAAGGATGGAACATACGGTCCTTTAATTTGGGATGGTAGCGATTACCGTTTTTCTAATCTGACCGATATTCCAACTCATGCTAAAATAAAAAAAGGAGATACGGTTATTACAAGTTCTCTATCGGGTATTTTCCCCGAAGGCATCATGGTAGGTTTTGTTGAAAGTTATGAGCAAAGACCAAATGAGTCTTTTTATACAGTAAAAGTAAGATTAAGTGCTGATTTCAAAAAAGTAAATCATGTATCTGTAATTAAATACAATTATAAAGCTGAAAGAGATAGTCTAGAAGCAAAATCTCAAGTGCAAAGTGATAAATAATATTCTAAAAATAAGTATTCGGTTTATTCTGTTAGTTCTTCTTCAAGTTCTAATAGTTCAAAACATCCGTTTGGGCTCGTACATTATTTTATTTCCATACATACTTTTTATACTTCTGTTACCTTTTGAAACACCAAAATTATGGGTACTATTTTTATCGTTTATTACCGGCTTAACCATTGATATGTTTTATGATACAGCAGGAATGCACGCAGCTGCATGCGCATTAGTTGGTTTTTCAAGATATTACATTTTAAAATTATTATCTCCTCGTGAAGGATACGATCCGGGATTAATCCCAAACGTAGATTCAATGGGCTCAGTATGGTTTATAACGTATTCTGCACTGATTATTTTCATTCACCACTTATTTTTCTTCTATCTCGAAATATTCAGATTTAATGAATTTTTCAGAACCTTTTTGAGAGTTATATTAAGTACCATTGGCACATTTTGTTTTGTTTATATAGTTCAATTTTTATTTTATAAAACTGAAAGAAATAAATAATGAACAACAATTCTCATCTGGCAGATAGAAAATATATTATCAGCGGCTTCTTTATTGTGGTTGCCATAGTATATATTTCTCGTTTATTTTACATTCAAATTATTGATGACCGATATAAACTAGATGCCAGAAATAATGCATTCAGAAACCGAACTGAATACCCTCTTCGTGGATACATTTATGATAGAAATGGAAAACTATTAGTTCAAAATGTTTTGTCATATGACTTATTGGTAACCCCAAAATTGGCTAAGGACTGTGACACCATGGCTCTTTGCAAAATTCTTGAAATCACCAAAGAAGAGTTTTTACGAAAGATGAAAAAAGCTTGCCAAGCCCCTAACTCTCCTCGTAAAGAAAGTATCTTCGAAAAACAATTATCTAATAAAGTTTACGCGGCACTTCAGGAAAAACTTTACCGTTTCAAAGGATTTGATGTTCAATCAAGAACAGTTAGAAGATATCCTAGACCAATTGCTGCACATTTGTTAGGTTATGTAGGTGAGGTTACTAAAGAAAAAGCAGAAAAAGACAGCTATTATAAAGAAGGTGATTATATCGGGATTAGTGGGATTGAAAAATCATACGAAGAAGCATTGCGTGGGGTGAAAGGTAAACAAATTGTAATGGTTGACGTACATAATAAAACCAAAGGTCGTTATATGAACGGCTTGTATGACACAGCAGCAATTGCAGGTAAACCATTATTTAGCAGCATTGATATTGAGTTACAAGAATATGGTGAGAAATTAATGAAAGGCAAGAAAGGCGCAATTGTAGCAATTGAACCTAGCACCGGAGAAATTTTATGTTTAATATCCAGCCCCACTTACGACCCAAATTTATTAGTAGGTGGAAAAGAACGCTCAAGAAATTACACCAGATTATATTATGATTCCTTGAACCTTCCATTATTTAATAGAGCTTTAACAGCAATGTATCCTCCAGGATCAACATTCAAATTAATTGATGCGTTAATTGCACAACAGGATGGATTAATATCCCGTTCAACTGTATTTCCTTGTCATGGGGGGTATCCGCCAATGGGTGGTCGCCCAAAATGCCATCCTCATCCGTCAACTGATTTACCCGGTTCTATTGCAACCTCATGTAACTCATATTATAGCTACGTTTTCAGAGAAATTGTAGATCAAAAAAAATATCCAAAGTTCGAAGATGGCTATAATCATTGGCGTGATGCGGTTCGTTCATTTGGACCTAACACAAAATTGGGAACAGATTTACCATTTGATAAACCGGGAAATGTCCCTTCGGTAGAATATTACAATAAAGTATTTGGTAAAAACCATTGGAGAAGTAACACGGTTGTATCATTAGGTATCGGGCAAGCTGAGTTAACATTAGTACCATTACAAATGGCAAACGTAGTAGCCTCAATTGCTAACAGAGGTTATTTTTACACTCCTCATTGTATCAAAGGGGTTGGGATTGAGAAAAAGTTAGACCCAAAATTTAAAGAAAGACATTATACTTATGTACAAAGTGCAGAAGCTTATCAGAATGTTTTAGATGGAATGCAAAAATGTTTTGATGCAGGAACAGCAACAGCCTCCAAAATCCCGGGAATAGTGGCTTGCGGAAAAACAGGTACTGCCGAAAATCCTCATGGAAAAGATCATGCCGTTTTCTCTGCATTTGCGCCAAGAGACAATCCTAAAATTGCAATGGTATGCTTTGTTGAGAACGCCGGATTTGGTGGAACATGGAGTGCTCCTATTGTAAGTTTAATGATTGAAAAATATTTAACAGGCAAAGTAACTCGTCCTGAAATGGAAAAAAGAATGATGGAAGCCGATTTAATTGCTGGAAAAAATTTATTAGGAAAACAAACTAGTGCTACACCCAAAAATAAAAAAGGACATTGAGAAGGCAAGAAAATAGTTTATTCTACGGTATAGATAAAGTGGCTGTGCTAATTTATGTTATTCTCGTTTTTATGGGATGGCTTAATATATATGCAGCTGTATATAACGAAGAACATCAAAATATTTTTGATACCAGCCAAAAGTACGGAATGCAGTTGGTATGGATTGGCAGTGCATTTTTTATTGCCACTTTTATACTGATTATTGATGCCGGATTTTATACTGTTTTTGCCTACCTATTTTATGCTTTTTTAATTTTAGCATGTATTGCCGTTCCCTATCTAGGAAGAGAAGTGAAAGGAAGCCGTTCGTGGTTTAGATTTGGATCGTTTGGTATACAGCCCGCTGAGTTTATGAAATTTGCTACCAACTTAGCTCTGGCAAAATACTTGAGTAACGTAAATATTGAAGTAGAAACATCTCGAAGAAACAGGCTTACAGACTTAATCAAAAATTATAAAAACACTTTTATTGCTGCCATCATATTAGGTTTACCGCTTTTAATTATTAAAGTATTACAAGATGAAACCGGACTTGCTATTGTATTTGTGGCTTTTATTATTACACTATATAGGGAAGGTTTATCTGTTAACTTTTTGATTTTTGGTTTGCTTTCTGCATTATTGTTTGTATTATCACTAGTTATCGATTCTCAAACACTAATTATTGCACTTGGTATTATTGCCGCCATAGCATTTTTATTTATTAAGCGTTCCAGAAAAAACATCATTATTGTAAGTCTTATTTTTGCAACGGCCAGTGGAGTTGTGTTGGGTACAAACTACGTATATAACCACTTGGAAGAACACCAAAAAACCAGAATTGATGTACTCCTAGGCAGAGGAACCGTAAACCTAAAAAAAGAAGGATATAATGTTAATCAGGCAAAAATTGCTATTGGTTCAGGTGGCTTTTGGGGTAAAGGATATTTACAAGGTACTCAAACAAAATATGATTTTGTTCCTGAACAAGACACAGATTTTATTTTTTGTACAGTTGGAGAAGAGTGGGGTTTTGTAGGTACAAGTGTTGTAATAATACTTGAATTGTTTTTAATTATTAAAGTCATTTTTATGGCCGAAAGGCAACGTTCTCCTTTCAGTCGTATTTATGGATATGGTGTTGCCTCTGTATTATTTTTTCACCTTGCTATTAATGTTGGCATGACAATTGGTTTAATGCCTGTAATTGGTATTCCTCTGCCATTTTTTAGTTACGGAGGTTCATCACTTTGGTCGTTTACAATTTTGCTCTTTATTTTTATAAAATTAGACGCTAATAGGTTAGTTATTTTACGTTAGCTTGATAATAAATTCAATTTTGTAACTGCTCTTAATATTATTAAAATTTGTAACTTAGAATTATGAACTCTTTGAGAAGAAAAATAGAAGACATATTAGTTAAAGAGAATTATACCTTTACCCAATTAGCTGATTATTTGAACTTATCAGAACAACAATTAGAAGAAGGTTTAGCTAATAAAACGCTCGAATTACGTTACCTAGAGGATATTTCCAAAAATTTAAAAGTTCCATTATATAGTTTCTTTAGAGACAATAACATTAAAATCAATTACAACGAAAAGCCTTATTTCACCAACAAATTATGGAACGATGGTGAAGAGTCTAGCCCTCAAAAATTAATGGAAGAAATAGAACTTTTAAAACAAGCTATTTCGTTTAAGGAAGCTGAATTAGCTAAGAAGTTGAAATAGCTGTATTTTAAGGAGTTTTATTATCTCCGATTCTATTGCTATATTTGTGTAAGGTTATTACTTATATATGTTAACAGATTTATTTCTTACTTTTTTATTAGTTTTATTAAACGGTTTTTTTGTTGCTGCTGAATTTGCTCTTGTTAAAGTTCGTTCCTCTCAAATAGATTTATTGGCTCAAAAAGGAAGTAAAAGAGCAAAGGTTGCTCAACAGCTAGTAGAAAAATTAGATTCCTATTTATCGGCTACACAACTTGGTATTACTTTGGCGAGTTTAGGCTTAGGTGCCTTTGGTGAACACGTGATGAGTGAAATTGTAGGCGACCTTTTTGTAAAAATGAACATTGATGTTAACCCACATGTTGTTACCATACCTATTGCCTTTACTTTAATTACTTTTTTCCACATTACCATAGGAGAACAAGTTCCTAAAATGTTTGGTATTAAATATCCGTTAGAGATGACTTTGTTTATCTCTTGGCCAATGCGCATATTTTATTTTGTATTTGCACCTTTTATTTGGCTACTAAATCAATCTTCCAACATGTTTTTAAGAATGATGGGTATTAAAAAAGTTGGAGAAGAAGAAGTACATACAGAGGAAGAATTACGCTTAATATTAACAGAAAGTGAGGAAGGTGGCGCTATTAAGCCTAGCGAAAATGAGTTGATTCAAAATGTATTTGATTTTGATGACCGTATTGTGAAACAAATTATGGTTCCTCAAAATCGTGTAACCGCTATAGATATTGAAGCATTAGATAAAGAAGGAATTGTTCAAAAAATATCAGAAGAAGGATTCTCTCGTTATCCAATTTATTTGGGCGATATTGATAATATCATAGGAGTTATTTATGCAAAAGATTTATTCAAAGAATTAATCTCCAAAAAATTCAGAACGATTAAAGACATTATGCGCCCTGCTCATTTTGTTCCTGAAACCATGAAAATTAACGATTTACTGCGCGATTTTCAGAAACTACACATGCAAATAGCGATTGTTACCAATGAGTTTGGTGCAACCGCCGGCATTGTTACCATGGAAGATATTATTGAAGAACTGGTAGGCGAAATTCAGGATGAACATGATGAGGAAAAACCAACAGTAGAAAAGAAAAGTGAAACAGAATATATTGTAAATGCTCATAGCAGCATTGGCGATGTAAATGAATCTTTACCTATGGCATTACCTGAAAGTCCGAAATATGAAACCATATCCGGACTGATAAATTTTTTATGGGGCAGAATACCTGGAGTAAATGAAAAAAGACAATATGGCGGTTACGAAATCACCATTTTACAAAGGAAAAAACAAACTGTTGAAACTGTAAAATTAAGAGTTTTAGAAACTGATAAAGTAGAATAACTAGTTATCTAAATAAATTCTTCCCTGACGCCACATATCTACTGCTTCATACCAAGGAGCTTTAAATACCTCACTTCTTTCTAGGTAATAATCATTATCCGTAAATGGATTTATAACTTTGGTAAATATAAAAACTAACGAGCTAGGGTTCCCAACTTCTCCGTAAGTCCATATCTCACCATTTTTTCTTTTAGAAACATTATTCGGAGCACCAAATACAATATATATCATTCCTCTATCTGTCTTCCATCCTTCCTGAAAACTTGAAAATAGTTTATTGGACTCTTGCACCCTACCATAATATTTTTTTATCAACTCTTTAGCCCTCTCATTGCTACCTCCAATATCAACCCAAAATTTATCAATGGCAGCCTTTTTGTCTTCGGAAATCATGCAATTATCAAATTCTTTTTTTGCCATGATATAACGTGTAGCCATTATCATTTGTTCGGTGTTCTTAATTTTTGGATAAGAAGATTCATAAACATAAAACGTTACACCTTCCTTAGTTGCATTATTTGTTTTTAAATGAAAAAATCCTTTTTGTGGAAGAGCTAATTCAATCAATCCATTTTTTTCGTAAACACTAAATGTTGAATCGGGCTTGTATGAAAAATGTTGCATTGGTTCAACCGAAAAAGGCGGAAGTGCTAATCTGAAGTTAGCCTTAAAAAAGTCTACTTCGTATAACTTTTCTTTATTTCTGAAAGATTGAATATAAACCACATCGTCAGGCTTATAGTAAGAATTGAATAATACCTCTTGTCTGGAATTATAAACTAAAAAATTTTGACGAGAATTCACACTCTCCTTATTAGAGTATAAATTATGATGATAAATTGTTTTTTTATGATTATCAATTACATTGATATCGATATAATAATTATGATCTTTTTTTAATTTAAAATAAATACTACCGTTTAAATATTTTGTGATTGCGTCTGTTTGTCTATCTATAATTTTTATAGACTCTGTATTAATAATTTGATCTAATTTATCTTCCAACTTTACTTGTAACTGCAATTTCACATCACAATAAAAGTAATTGCTGGTATCTGTTTTTTTGTAAATCAAAACATCATTTGATAGTTCGTAAAACAACTGACTCACGCTATCATTTATATGATAAACTGTATATTTTGAGTTCAACTCATTATTTCCCTTTTTATAAAGACGATCGTTGCTAGATTGATTTACCTTTTGAGAAGCACAAGCTACTAAAACGACAGCTATAAATAACGAATATAAAATTTTGAGGAAATTCATATTCAATGAAGGTAAAGAAAATAAATGAAAAAAGAAGGGATACTACTTCAATTCAAATGGCTTGCGTTCGTATTGGCAACATGCTTCTAGTTTGCCATAAGCGTAGTCATCACCATAGTAACCGTCATTATCATATCCTGCTTTTGCAACAAGTTGTTCAATACCATCCAAAGTAATTTTTGTAGTATCAAATTTCACCGTCATCAATGTAGACTCAGGGCTCCAGTTCTTTTCGATAACCCCATCAACACTAACAGCTTTTTCGATAGTTGCTTTGCATTTTTCACAATTACCCCATACTTTAAAAGTTTCTGTTTTTTCGGCAGTACTTGTTTTACATGAAACGAATCCAATTGCAAATAAGAACAGTATATAGTATAAAAACTTCATTTCGATAAAATTATAACGTTGCAAATTTATAATTTAATTTCAAAAAATGTTCAATATAATGAGGAAGGGCAAATTTTAAATTTTTTTGGGCTTTTATGTTATCATGAAAAACAATAATACTTCCGTTTCTGGTATATTTTATACTATTATCTAAACATTTTTTAGATGAAACCAAAGCATCGTAATCATAACTTAAAACATCCCAAAAAACCATTCTATAATTTTTGACAAGTGTATTAAACTGATTTTTTTTTATCCTCCCATAAGGCGGTCTAAATAAATTAGATTTGGTCAATTCTTCACATTTTTCAACATTTTCAATGTATTCAGAATGCTTTACCTTCCATCCTTTCAGATGATTAAAGGTGTGATTTCCAACCTGATGTCCATCACTTTTTATTCTTTCAAATATTTCCGGATTTTTGGTAATATTATCTCCAACACAAAAAAAAGTAGCTTTTACGTTGTAGTGCTTTAATGTATCTAAAACCCAAGGGGTTAATTCCGGTATGGGTCCATCATCAAAAGTTAAATAAATACAGGGTTCGGTTTTATTCATTCGCCATAAAGAACCTTTGTAAAAGCTTCTTAATAATTGTGGGGGCCTGACCAATAATTTCATAATTTAATTTTTGTGATTGATTTATTCATAAATCAATCTAAAATATTATTTTTCCTTATAAAACAACAAATATAGTAATGTAACAAAAGAAAAAGTGTGTTTTTTAAAGGTTTTACAGATTACTAATTTGATTTAGTTTTAAGTTATATAATTAATAATAATTATTCCCTAATTTATAATACCTCTTTACATACTCAAATAAGAATCTTAATCAGATTCTGCCATAAGTTTGGATTTTAATTGGTATTTTTAAAGCAATACTTACAATCCTACAAACAAAATTGAGATGAAATTTTTTATTCAATGTCTAGTTGTGTGCATGTTGCTTTCTACAATTAAATCAAAGGCACAAAACTCTTATTTAATGAATAGTAATAAAACTATTAATTTATCAGAAGGTATAATTTTTGATGATGGTGGTCAAAATCATAATGTTAGCAATACAGCAAACGTTACAACATTTAAAGGTACTAATGGAATTTTAGAATTATATTTCACAGATTTTAATATTCCATACGATGCTGTTTTAAAAATTTATGATGGAACCTCAATAAACGGAACATTACTTGGATCATTTAGATCTCAAGATAAGCCATGGAATTTTAAAGCTCAAAATATTACTATTGAATATATTCCATCTTCGTCAAATGCAATTGGAAGAGGCTGGCGAGGTGTATTAAAAACAAGTAATATTGTTAAAAATCCAACCGTTCAATCTGCTCCCGAAAGTGATTGCCCTCAAGCAATTCCCTTATGTGCCAATAATACAGCTATCGTGAGTGCTTCTCAATATGTTGATATAGGTTCAATAAATGATGATTCTGGAAGTTGCTATGGAGGAACAGGATCTGGAGGATCTGTTTGGTACACGTTTACACCTCAATCTACTGGTCCATTAGATTTTTTAATTATACCATCAGGTTCAACAGATTATGATTTTGTTGTATGGGATATTACAAATGGTTGTAGTTCAAAAACTCAAGTATTATGTAATTATTCGGCAACTCATGGTAATACTGGAGCCGCTTCTGGTGGTGCTTCTGCATCAGAAGGTTCGTCTGGTAGTTTATTATGCACAAGACCTACAGTAACAGTTGGCAGACAATATGCAATTTGTATTAATTTTTATGGTGGTTCAAATGATGGGTATACTTTACAGTTTCAAAATGAAGCATCATCCGTAGCCATTACAGATAATATCCCTCCAACTATTACTTATGTTACAGGAAACGGCTGTACAAATACAACTGTTTTAGATGTGTATTTTTCAGAATGGATTAATTGCACAACTTTACAAATAGGTGATTTTAGTATGCCCGGTCATGCGTTTACAATGCTTAACAATTATTGTAATGGGGGCAAAACTAATCATGTTCAACTTTCTGTTAGCCCAGCCCTTACTGCCGTTGCAGGAACACCAACAACTTATACATTAAGTGTATTAAATACTGGAGCAGGAACATCTATGAATGATATGTGTGGTAATCCTATGAACGTAAACTACGTTATAACATTAGGACAAACACCTACGGCAAATGCTGGTCCAGATAAATACAATTGTAAATCACCTGGATTATTAGGAATAGGCTATAATTATTCTAGTGTTACATTAAATGGTTCTGGCGGGGCAGCTGGAAGTATTTATAATTGGAGCGATGGATCTACAGGGCAATCACCAAGTGTAGCACCAACACAAACCACTACCTACACATTAACTGTTACTCAAGGTGCATGCACAGCAACTGATGTTGTTACAGTATTTGTTGAAAATCAACCTGTAGTAAATTTAGGTCCAGATGTTTTAATGTGTTCTGGTTTACCATTATCAATGAGTGCCTCTGGAGGAGGAACTTATCAGTGGCAGGTTCAAACCGGTACAGTATTTTTATTAGGTACACCTACTTTTGGCAATATTAGTGGTGCAACTAGTAGTACATATTCAACAATTCCAACACAATATGCGTCTACAGGTTCAACATATTATCAAGTTAATGTTACCAGTCCTAATGGCGCATGTTCAGCTTCAGATCAAATAAAAGTTACATTTGGAGCAGGTTCTTTCGGGATATTATCAAGTAAACCATACTTATGTCAAGGAGAAAGCACAACATTATCACTTCCAACAGGAATGAATGCCTACTCATGGAGTACAGGAACTTCTGCTAATGCACCATTAACAGTTTCTCCTAGTTCAACAACATCTTATACAGCAACAAGTACAACAGCTGGTTGTACAGGTACTGCCGTTATTACGGTTCCTGTTCGACCTCTACCCGTTGTTGTTGCTTCTGCAACTCCATCTGCAATCTGCATAGGAAATACAGCAACATTAAGTGCTACTCCTACTGGATCAAATGCTACAATCACCGAGAATTTTGAATCTGCAAATGGGTTTACATTTGTTAATGGAGCTAATAATAAATGGTATTGGGGCACTGCGGCATTTGCATCTGGAACAAAAGGGATATACATAGGAACTGCAGCTACCAATAATAACTACGACATAGGAAATGCATTTACTCCTAAAACAGCGACAAATCACGCCTATAAAGATTATACTATTAGTAGTTATTGTACTTCTGACTTTTCTTTTAAATGGAAAAATAGCGGTCAAGCCGGCCAGGCAGAATTAACAGTTTGGTTAGTTCCTAATACCTTTGTTCCAACTGCAGGAACAGCTATTACCGCAGGTGCTGGTAACATTCTTTTAGGAGGACCATATTATGGACAAACCACCTATCAAAGTGTGACATATAATTTAAATTCATATGTAGGGCAAACTGCGAGAATTGTATTTCAATGGGTTAACACGGGAGCTGCTTTAATTAGTGGTCCTACTGTATCTAATCCTGCCGCCTCTATTGATGATGTTGTTTTTAATGAATCATTAACCTATTCATATAATTGGAACTCATTACCATCTGGCTTAGGTGCAACAACTCTGTCGTTAACCGTAACACCTACAGTTACTACTGCATATAGCGTTACTGTTACAAGATGTGATGGATGTAGTAACTCTGCATCTGTACCATTAACTGTTTTGCCTGCCGCAGCAGCTTTAACTGTTTCTCCAACTTCTACCATTTGTCCAGGTCAAACAACAACATTAACAGTTAGTGGCGGTACCTCATACACTTGGAGTCCATCAACTACATTAAGTTCTTCAAATGGTTCATCTGTTACAGCAAATCCTACATTAACAACTATTTATACTGTTTCATCTACTGCATGTGGTGGGTCTATAAATTCAAATACAGTACAAGTTATTGTAAATGGAGTTCCTCCAGTAATTGGAGCTATTAACGGTTCCACTGTCATTTGTCCTAATTCCACATCAATAACATATTCAGTCTCTAACATAGCAAACACTAACTATACATGGTCAGTACCCCCAAGTGCAACTATTACATCCACTCCAACTAATTCAAATGCAATTACTGTTAACTTTGGAGCAGCTGCAGGAACTATTTCGGTTTCTGCAGTGAATGCTTGTGGCACATCAACAGCTTCCTTAGTAGTTGGCATAAATCCTCCTATAACATTAACCGTTACCCCAAATACATCAACTATTTGTGTAGGAAGTTCTGTAACTCTCAGTGCCAGTGGCGCAACCAATTACACATGGAGTCCATCAAATTCACTAAGTTCGGCAAATGGAATTAGTGTAGTTGCAAGCCCCACAACAAACACAACCTATACCATTGTTGGCGCAACAGGCACTTGTACCGGTTCAACCACTGCCAATATTTCTATGGGTGGAGCATTAACTCTTACAGTAACTCCAACCAACACATCTGTTTGTGCGGGTACGCCAGTTATTTTATCTGCAAGCGGTGCAACTAATTATACATGGAGTCCATCTGCTACTCTGAGTTCTGCTAACGGAAGCAGTGTTACGGCAACACCAATTAGTAATACAACTTATACCGTTATAGGAGCAAGCGGAACTTGCACAGGTTCTGCGACGGCAAATATTTCAATGTCTGCTGCTTTAACATTAACACTAAGTTCAAACACACCAACTGTTTGTCCCGGAGGTTCAGCATTATTAGATGCTAACGGAGCAACAACTTATACTTGGTTTCCATCTGCTACATTAAGCTCTGCTAACGGTTCAAACGTTACTGCATCTCCACTAGCTGGCACAACATATACAGTGTTAGGTTCAACTGGAACATGTACAGGTGTTGCTACCATTTCTGTTGGTATCGGAGTTTGTGTAAGCAGCGCTTGTAATTTAAATGCAATTCGATCAGCTTTGACGTCTGCCGGAAATATTGAACTATTGGGAATGAATAATACCTGTAGCTTATACTTTATTAATCCTCAATTTATGACAGGACCTCAAGCACAAGCTTATGCTCAGTCTTTTGGTGCAAATTTAATTTCTGTTCAGTCTTCTGCCGAAAATGCCGATTTAGTTCAGGCACTTTCCAATCAGGGTTTTGCCGGACAAGTAATTTGGATAGGATATAGCGATGCTACAAATGAAGGAACATTTACCTGGTATGACGGTTCTTCTGTTAGTTACACCAACTGGGCGCCCGGAGAGCCAAACAATGCCGGTGACGAAGATTGTACTCAGATTTATCCAGATGGAAGTTGGAATGATTTAAATTGTTCAGGTTATAATTCACTTTCTATTATTGAGGTAAATATTTGTCCTCAAGTAACTGTTACAACTCCAACCATACATTGTCCTGGAACTAATGTAACGCTAAATGCCAGCACGCTTTTAGGTTCACCCGGATATACTTATACATGGGTTCAATCAGGTACCGAAACTTTTACCAACACAAGCGCTCCCGGTAATACCAATCAAATAACTGTAACTTCAATGGGTGCAAATACATTTACGGTTTATTCGGAAGACAGATACTCTTGCCCGCAATTTGCGATTGCTAATTTGAGTGTTTATGCTACACCTACTATTACAGCAAATAGCGCAACCATTTGTGTAGGACAACAAACAGCTACATTAACCGCAAGCGGTGCAACAACCTATTCGTGGATACCCGGAACCGGGTTAAGCGCAACGAGTGGTGCAGTTGTTACAGGAACACCATCTAGCACACAAAATTATACCGTTATTGGAATGGATGCAAATGGTTGTATGAATGGAACAATTACAACTATCGCTGTTAACCCACTACCTACAATTACAGTAAATAGCGCAACAATTTGTGAAGGACAACAAACTGCTACTTTAGTTGTTAATGGTGCTAATTCATATAGCTGGTCTCCATCAGCAGGTTTAAATTCAACTTTCAGTTCTACAGTTAGTAGCAATCCATCAGCTACACAAATTTACACTATAGTTGGATCTGATATAAATGGTTGTACGGCAAACATTACCTCCACGGTTACTGTAAATACATTACCCACTGTATCTGTAAATAGCTCTACAATTTGTTCAGGACAGCAAACCGCTACATTAATTGCCAGCGGAGCAAAAACTTACAGCTGGATACCCGGAAATAATTTGAGCTCAACAACAGGAACTTTAGTAACAGGAACCCCTACAATTTCTCAAAATTACACAGTAGTTGGAACCGACATAAATGGTTGTTATAGCACTACAACAACTGCCATTACCGTAAATTCTTTACCATTTATTACCACTAATACAGCTTCTATTTGCGCAGGACAACAAACTGCTACTTTAACAGCAAATGGCGCCAATACCTACACTTGGTCGCCGGGTACTGGTTTAAGTGCAACCACAGGAACAGCTGTTACCGGAACACCGGTAACAACTCAAACCTATACTTTATCAGGAACTGATGTAAATGGATGTATTGGAAATACCACAACAACCATTACAGTAAACACATTACCTACTATCACTGTAAACAGTGCATCTATTTGTATAGGACAGCAAACTGCTACATTAACAGCTAACGGAGCTGATACTTACACCTGGAATCCAACTTCTGATTTAAGTGCAGGAACAGGCTCATTAGTTACCGGAACTCCAAGCATTACACAAACCTACACGGTAACAGGAACTGATGTTAATGGTTGCTTTAACAGTAATACAACAACAATAACGGTTAATCCACTTCCAACTATTTCTGCAAACAGCGCTACCATTTGTGTGGGACAGCAAACTGCAACCTTAACTGCAACCGGAGCAAGTACTTACTCTTGGATACCGGGAACAGGATTGAGTGCAACAACCGGATCTTTAGTTACAGGCACTCCAACAACTACTCAGCAATACACGGTAGCCGGTATGGATATTAACGGTTGTATAAATGGCACTATAACTGCAATAACGGTTAATCCATTACCTACCGTAACAGTAAATAGTGCTACCATATGTGTAGGACAACAAACGGCTACCTTAACAGCAAATGGGGCAACAACCTACTCCTGGATTCCGGGAACTGGATTAAGTGCTACAACAGGATCTGTGGTTACCGGCACACCAACGGTTACACAACAATACACTGTGGCAGGAATGGATACCAATGGTTGTATTAATGGTACCGTAACTGCTATAACAGTTAACCCATTACCTACATTGGTTACATCACCAAACACAACGGTGTGTCCATCCTCTACAAATACCTTATCAACCACTGGAGCTAATACATATACCTGGACTCCTAATATCTTTTTAAATACAAACACTGCTTCCAGTGTGATATGTACACCTTCTGTTACAACAAGCTATACCATTGATGCTACATCTGTTGACGGTTGTACAAATAGCACTTCTTTAACCATAACTGTAAACAATACGGTGGTGGTTACCGCCAGTGCCACAACTCCTACTATTTGTCCGGCAAGTACCACTTCATTAAATGCAAATGGCGCCACATCTTATACATGGTCTCCTAGTGCCAGCTTAAGTTCACCTAACGGTGCAACAGTTACATCAAGCACGCCTATAACGGAAACGTATACTGTGATTGGAGCAACAGGCACCTGTACTAACTCGGCACAAGTGGTGGTAACGGTAACTACCAATCCTGTAGTGAGTGTTGTTGCCTCTCCATCTGTTATTTGCAGTGGCAGCACTAGTAGCTTAACTGCCAGTGGAGCCAGCACATATACCTGGTCGCCTGTCGTTACTCCAATATCTCCAAATGGTTCAGTTGTAAGCTCTACTCCAAACACTACAACTATTTATAATATTACAGGGGCCAGTACCTTAGGCTGCTTGGGAACTACCAGTACTACCATAACTGTAGTTCCTACACCAACAGTGTCTGCTATTGCAAACCCATTAACTATTTGTGCCGGAAAAATATCCACCCTAACCGCTATTGGTGCTACAAATTATACTTGGTCTCCAAGTGGTTCTATTAGTAATGTAAATTCCGGAGTAACAAATGCTAACCCTGCTTTTACAACTACTTACACCGTATTGGGCTCAAACGGTACTGCTCCAAATTTATGTTTCTCTAGTAATACCGTTCAGGTATTAGTAATTCAAAATCCAACAATTACTACTTCTCCTGAGCAGGTAATATGCGAAGGAAAATCTACATTAATATATGCCAATGGTGCCCTAAGCTACACCTGGAGCCCAAGTGCCGGAGTAAGTGATATCCACGATTCTACAACTTACGTGAATCCAGCTGGTTCGGGTGTGTTTATTTATACGGTAACCGGAACCAATAATAATTGTACTTCCAGTTCAACAGTTCAGGTAACGGTTAATCCATTACCTATTGTGTATGCCGGATTAGACACAACTATTAATATTGATAACACTGTAACATTAGCCGGTACAGGAAATACACAAGTAGGATTTATTAACCCTTCAGATGGTTCTGCCTTGGAATGTAACTACTGTTCTACTATTACTGTTAACCCTCAAAACAATACATGTTACACATTAGAAGGTATCAATCAATTTGGTTGCCGTGCTACAGATGTTGTTTGCGTTTATGTAACCAAAGACTGGAACGTGTATATACCAAATGCCTTTACACCAAATGGAGATACCAAAAATGAAATTTTTATTCCGATGGGTTATGCCATCAGCGAAATAAAATTAACCATTTACGATAGATGGGGACACCTCGTATTTAAAAGCCATGATGAAACTATTGGCTGGGATGGAACTAAAAACGGAAAATTGTGTGAACAAGGTGTTTATGTTTACCAAGCCGAAATAACTGCCATGTCGGGAGAAAAAGTAATTAAAACCGGACATGTTACTTTATTATCGAGAGTGAAATAATACTAAGAAGAACAAAAGAACAAAAAAAATCCCGCTGCCTAAACTCAGCGGGATTTTTTTAATAAGTTATAAAACCCTAAAGTGAAATTTTATGAACTCGATTAATTGGTATAACAACTCCTTGTTTTAAAATTACCCGTTTATCAGTTACACCCCAAACGGTAGTTTCTACTAATTTGCGTGATTGATCGTCTTCGAAATAAATTTTAATTTTTGTGTGCTCCAAATTACCCAATGCTAAGGCTCTATTCAATTCCATCTCTCTTTCTTTTATTAAATCCTTATCTTTCAAAACCTCATCATTAGGAAACTTTAATGTTTCAATCTTTTCTTTGGCAATGGTTTCAAATGTAGCTGTCATATGTGTAAAAAATTAAAGGTTAGTATCTGTATCATTAAACCTTTATTTACCACAAATGGTTACAAGAAATTAAAAAAATCCTGAAAAATAATTTCAATTTAGCCTAAGTTACTGGTTATTAATGACTATCTGATATATTGACTTTTTGTCTTGAAACAAAAAGTTGACAAAAAATTCAAGGCTTCTTAAAATTTGCCTAAAATCTGCATGGCATCAATCTGATTGTTTGAAAGCGCTTCGCGAACAGCCCAAACAATCTGCACACTTGCTAACACTTTTGATGACATTTGATTTTTGAGTCAAATTTTAAAATGCCATTCAATACAAATCAACTACCTTTTCATTTGAATAAAAATTTCACAGCTAGTTTTTGCATTAGCATGTATAACAACTACCTTTTCTCCAGCAACACCACATTTTCTACATGTGCTGTTTGTGGAAACATATCTACCGGCTGTATAGCTTTAATTTCATAATGTCCCACCATCATCGCTAAATCCCTGGCCTGTGTTGCCGGATTACAGCTTACGTATACAATGCGCTTAGGAGCTGCATTTAAAATTACACTAATCACATCCTCGTGCATACCGGCGCGCGGTGGGTCGGTAATAATAACATCAGGTTTACCATGCTTTGTTACAAAATCTGTATTCAATACATCTTTCATATCACCGGCATAAAACAGCGTATTAGCTATCCCATTAAACTCCGAGTTATTTCTAGCATCTACCACGGCGTCTTCAATATACTCTACCCCTATTACCTGCTTAGCTTGTTTAGCCACGAAATTAGCAATGGTTCCGGTTCCGGTGTATAAATCATAAACGACTTCATTACCTGTTAAACCACATAAATCGCGAGTGATTTTATAAAGTTCATAAGCCTGTGGCGAGTTGGTTTGATAAAAAGATTTGGCCGAAATTTTAAACTTCAATCCTTCCATCTCTTCAAAAATATGATCTCTGCCATAAAACGCAATAATTTCCAAATCCTGTAAAGTATCATTCCCTTTTTGGTTAATCACATATTGCAAAGAGGTAATTTGAGGAAATTTAGTTTTTAAGTGATTTAACAATAGCTCAATATTTTCAGGTTGATTTTCAAAAAACTGAATCAATACCATAATCTCGCCATTGCTGCTGGTTCTAATCATCAGCGTTCTCAATAAGCCTACTTTATCTCTTACTGCAAAAAAGCTTAACCCATTTTTAATGGCAAAATCACGAATTTCGTTTCTAATAGAATTAGATGGTTCTTCCTGCAAATAACAGTTCTTAATATCTAATATTTTATCAAACATTTTGGGAATATGAAATCCCAAAGCATTTCGGTTATCGATTTCTTTTCCGCTTTTTATTTCATCGTTGGTTAACCATTTTCTGTCAGAAAAAGAAAACTCTAATTTATTGCGATAGAAATAATTTTCTTTATTACCGTAAATAGGTTTCATGGTAGAAATATCCAAATGCCCAATACGAGTAAGAGCATCTGAAACTGTTTTATGCTTAAATTGCAATTGAGTATCATAATTCATGTGTTGCCATTTGCAGCCACCGCAATGCCCAAAATGTTCACATTTAGGCTCAGTTCTGTTGGGCGATTTTGTTTTTAATTCAACCACATGTCCCTCTGCATAATTATTTTTCTTGCGGGTAATCATCACATCCGCCACATCTCCCGGCACTCCACCATCCACAAAAATTACCATACCATCAACCTTTGCAACCGATTTACCTTCTGAGGATATATCAACTATGGGAGCGTTCTCCACAAAAATATTTTTCTTTATTTTACTCATAAGGCGCAAAGATAATAGATTTTAGGGGTAGATTTAAGAATTGAATACATTTCTTAAAAAACCATAACATTAAGCCAAATACAATTTATATGTTTAAATTTATGGCTGCAAATGAACAACAAACACATTCTTACATCCACTAAAAAAACTTCCAAAACAACACTTTTGGTTGTTATGTTGTTTTTGTTGTGTTTTGGTAGTTTTTCACAAAGTAAACCAACTCCAATATCAGATAATAAAGGAGGAAAGCTCATAAACATAAGACATGCTAAACGCTTAACCTATGACAGTAACATTGGTGTGGATGCCCGTCGATTAATTGGCGACGTAGAGTGCGAACATGAAGGTGCCGTGATGCGTTGTGATAGTGCGTATTTATTTAGCGATAAAAAATTAATTGCCTACGGACATATCAGTATTATTAAAGGTGACAGTATTTTTGTTTACGGCGATTCGTTACGCTATGATGCCAATACTAAATTAGCCAACATGAAAGGCAATGTACGTTGTATTGAAAAAGACATGACGCTTACTACCAACACCCTCATTTATGACATTGGAAACTCTGTTGCCAGCTACTATGACGGCGGTAAAATTGTGAATAAAGAAAACACATTAGTTAGTAAAAATGGTCACTATTACTCGGCAAATAAAGAGTTAACGTTTCACTACGATGTAGAGCTTACAAATCCCGATTACAAAATGCGTGGAGATACTCTTCGATACAATACTATTAATAAAACATCCTACTTTATTGGTCCATCAATTATTACCAGCAAACAAAATTATATTTATTGTGAAAATGGCTGGTATGATACAGAAAATGAAGTTTCGAGGTTTAGTAAAAATGCCATCATTGTTACTAAAGATCAAAAGCTATTAGGCGACAGTATTTTTTACAACAGAAAAAAAGGTTTTGGAAGCGCTACAAAAAATGTGAGAATAATTGACACCACTAATAAATCTTTTATAGTTGGTGATTATGCCGAGCATTTTGAAAAAGGAAACAGAGCCATTGTTACCGGACATGCAATTTATGGAAGAAGAATTGAAAACGATACATTGTTTATATCGGCTGATACCTTATTTTATAATGAGCCTGACTCAACACACTCGTTTGTAAAAACCTATAATCACACCAAAATATATAAGAAAGACTTACAAGGTTTGTGCGACTCATTAACTTACTATATTCATGACTCGTTAATGAGTATGTATAATTCCCCTATTTTATGGACAAACAACGGGCAGGTAACAGCCAAATTAATTAAACTCACTGCGGGGCAAGCCAGTATCAAGTATTTTGAATTACTCAATAATGCTATCGTTATTCAAAAAGCAGATAGCTTAGATGAATACAAATTCAATCAAATTGAAGGTAAACGCATCGAAGGTTTTTTTGCTAAAGATTCTCTTGGAGAACAAAATATTAAAAAATTAAACGTCATTGGTAATGCACAAATTATCTACTACGTGAAACAAAAAAACACCTATAAGGGTGTCAATAAAACAATTTGCAGTGATTTATCGGTTTGGTTTAATGCGTCGGGAGTTGACCGTGCAACATTCAGAAACAAACCCGAATCAACTGTATATCCACTAGCCGAAGTTAAAGATGAGGACATGAGGTTAAAGCATTTTAACTGGCAGGAAAATAAACGACCGAAGAAAAAAAGTGACATTTTAATTCGCTAAGAGGTTCAAAACTTTACTGTTTTATCAAAATATACTTAATATGATAATTTGTATATTTAGCCTTTAATTACAAAAATAAATATGAAATTATTACAAAATAAAGTTGCCATCATTACAGGTGCATCAAGAGGAATTGGAAAAGGAATTGCAGAAAAATTTGCAGAGCAAGGTTGTAACATTGCTTTCACATTTTTATCATCTGTTGAAAAAGCAAAAGCTTTTGAAGCTGAATTAGCCGGCAAATATGGAGTAAAAGTGAAAGGATATCAAAGTGATGCGGCTGATTTTCAGGCTGCAGATAAATTAGTAAACGATGTGGTTGCTGAGTTTGGAACTGTAGATGTTTTAGTAAACAATGCAGGTATTACACGTGATACTTTGTTAATGCGTATGAGCGAACAGCAATGGGACGAAGTAATGAATGCAAATTTAAAATCAGTTTTTAATTTAACTAAGGCTGTACAAAAACCTATGCTAAAGGCTCGCAGTGGTTCAATCATTAATATGAGTTCTGTTGTTGGTGTAAAAGGAAATGCAGGACAAGCAAACTACTCTGCTTCAAAAGCAGGTATTATTGGTTTCACCAAATCTGTTGCATTAGAATTAGGATCTCGTAATATTAGAAGTAATGCTATTGCTCCGGGATTTATTGAAACTGAAATGACAGGGGCTTTAGATGAAAAAACAGTTCAATCTTGGAGAGATTCTATTCCTTTGAAACGCGGAGGAACTGCAGAAGATGTAGCAAACTTAACTTTATTTTTAGCTAGCGATATGAGTGCATACATCACCGGACAATGCATTAATATCTGCGGAGGAATGTTAACCTAATTATTGTGACTTCGAGAACCTCAGTCACCTAAAAATACAAAATGGAAATCATCTCTAATTATCCTTGGTATTACACCCTGTTATGTTTGGTAGCAGGGTTTGTTTTTTCCGCCATGCTTTATTTCAGAGATAAACAAAATGCAGAACGTTCCAAATCATTATTGTATGGTTTAGCCATTTTGCGATTTGCATCTGTTAGTTTAATAGCGCTTTTACTGTTGGATATTTTTGTAAAACGTTTAATTAATGAAACCGAAAAACCGGTTATTATTTTAGCTCAAGATAACTCATCTTCAATAATTGCAGGTAAAGATTCATCCGAATTAAAAACAGAATATACAAAAGCACTATCAAATTTAATAAATGCAGTTAAAGATAAATACGATATAAAAACGTATCAGTTTGATTCAGACCCGATAGCTATCGGGTCAAAACCTTCCGAAACATTTGATTTTAAAGGAAAAGAAACTGACATCTCAAAATTGTTTTCCGATATTGAAAATAATTATGCTAACAAAAATATTGGTGCTGTAATTTTAGCAAGTGATGGGATTTATAATAAAGGCACCAACCCCTTATATAGCATCGAAAAAATCAATGCTCCAATATACAGCATTGCATTAGGAGATACGATTGCTCCAAAAGATATCTGGATACAAACCATCAATCATAATCAGGTAGCATATTTAGGTAATTCATTCCCTGTGGAAGTTGTTGTAAATTCCGTTGATTTAAAATCAAAAAACACTACAATTTCTATCTCTGCTAATGGAAAGGTTTTAAAATCGGAAAACATATCCATCAATTCTGATTCATACAGCCAAACATTTAATTTTTTATTGGACGCCGAAAAACCAGGTATACAAAAATACTCGGTTACTATTTCCGACATTACAGAGGACAAGAACAAACAAAATAATTCGCAATCGTTTATTATTGATGTGATTGATAACCGAGAAAAAGTGCTAATCTTAGCTAACGCTCCCCACCCTGATATTGCAGCATTAGAACAAAGCATTTCTGCACCTCAAACCTACGAAGTGGAAGTAGCGTTAATCAACGAATTTAATAAACCTTTAAAACCTTATTCGCTGGTTATTATTCATCAGGCAAATAATATACCTCAACGTATTAGCAATGAATTAAAAACAAATAATCAATCAGTATTATATATAGGTAACTATAACCCCGCTCAAAAAACGCTATTCAATAACAAATCGAATGACGCTGAACCTGTTTACAGAAAAGAATTTTCGTTATTCACGTTAAGTGATGAATTTAAAAATGGTGTTAAAGATTTCCCGGCAGTACTTTGTCCATTTAAAAACGGAAATATTCCAAATGGAGCCAATGTATTATTATCTCAAAAAATTGGGGTTGTAGAAACTGAAGATCCTCTATTATATTTTATGGAAGTAAACGGCATAAAAACAGCTTATTTTACCGGAGATGGTTTATGGCGTTGGCGCATAAGAGATTATGCAGAACATAATAACCACAATGTATTTAACGAACTCATCAGTAAAACTGTACAATATTTATCTGTAAAGGCCGATAAAAGTTTCTTTAGAGTATTTACCAAAAAAATTATTAATGAAAATGAGGCAATTGATTTTACAGCAGAAGTATATAATCAAAGTTATGAGTTGATTACAGAACCTGACGTAACATTAATATTAAAAGACAGCAAAAACAAAACTTACAATTACACATTCAATAAAAAACAAACCATGTATAGTTTATCAGCAGGATTATTTCCTGCAGGAGAATATACCTATGAAGCAAAAGTAAAATCAGGAGATAAACTCTATACAAAATCAGGAGTTGTTATTATTAAAGAAATTGTTTCCGAAAAAATAAACACCGTTGCTAATCATCAATTGTTATATCAAATCAGTAAACAAAGTAGCGGAAAATTATTTTATAAAAATCAATTAGAACAGTTACAAAACGATATTTTATCCAGCGACTCTATCAAATCAATCACTTATTCTCATAAAGAATTAACTGACTTAGTTAATCTAAAATGGTTATTTTTTATCATTTTAGTATTCCTGTCAACTGAATGGTTTTTAAGGAAATACAATGGAAAAGTATAATTCCTTCTTATAAAATCACCATTTAAGAATCCAATTTTAAAGCTCAATTATGGCACTTTTAATGATTTAGTTAAAGGGCTAAATAGCTATATTTGTTTAACTAATTTATACACTATGAAAAAATTATTGATTCTATCTTCCGCAATTATCCTAAGTTTATCAGCATTTACAACTGGTGATGGAGACAAAATACCTTCTGCTACCGTAAAAAAATTAGATGGTTCTGCAACAAATTCAAATACTTTTAAAAACGATGGGAAACCAATGATTATTAGTTTTTGGGCAACTTGGTGCAAACCATGTAAAAAAGAATTGGATGCTATTAATGAAGAGTACGCTGAATTAGTAAAAGAAACAGGCGTTAAATTAATTGCAATTTCTATTGATGATGCCCGTAGTTCAGGAAAAGTAGTAACTGATGTAAAAGTAAAAGGATGGACTTATGAAGTTTACATCGACGAGAATCAAGACTTTAAACGTGCGATGAATGTTAACAATGTTCCTCATACATTTTTAGTAAATGGTAATGGTGAAATTGTTTGGAGTCATAATTCTTATGCTGAAGGTGACGAAGAAAAGTTATTTGAAAACGTAAGAAAATTAGCTAAAGGAGAAAAACTTTCTCACTAATTTATTATTTTATAATTTCTCCTACCAAAAACTATGTCAACAAAACTCACTACACGTTTACTTATATTATTATCTGTAGGTTTCTACACCAAAACATCATTTGCACAGCTAAAAGATGAATTAGGAGCTATACATGGTAATTTTCAAATTGATGCTGCAAACTATCAAAAAGACACCATCATTGGAGCAGATCCGGGTAGTGAAGTATTTAGATATAATGCATTTGGAAACATCAATTATCAAAAAGGTGGCTTCAGCGCAGGCGTTAGATACGAAAGTTACAACCCGCCATTACTAGGTTATTTACCTGGTTATAAAGGCTCTGGGGTTCCATATCGTTTTGCAAGATATCAATATAAAGACATTGACATTACTGTTGGTAATTTCTATGAGCAATTTGGTAGTGGCATCACTTTAAGAGCATATGAAAACAGAGGTTTATTATATGATAATGCCTTTGACGGAATGCGTGTAATTTTCACACCAAAAAATGGCATTACACTAAAAGGATTAGTAGGTAAACAACGTACATATTTTTCATTATCTCCTGGTGTGGTAAGAGGTTTTGATGGTGAAGTAAACTTGATGGAATTATTTGATTCAATTTTAGGAAAATCAAAAACCAAAGTCATTTTAGGCGGAAGTTTTGTAAGTAAATTTCAACAAGATCAAGATCCTGCCTTAGTACTCCCTGAAAATGTAGGAGCAAGTGCAGGAAGACTATCCATTATCAGAGGAGGATTTAACTTTAATGCAGAATATGCATACAAAATTAATGATCCATCCTATCAAAATAATTTTTCATACAAAGAGGGTCAAGCAATTATTGCATCCACTTCCTATGGCACTGATGGTTTCTCTATTATGTTCTCAGGTAAAATGTTAGATAATATGAGTTTTAGAAGTGATAGAAATGCACAAAACACGATTGATATGATTAACTATCAACCTGATTTTAGTAAATTTCACACCTACTCTTTAATGGCCTATTACCCATATGCTACTCAAGCCAATGGAGAAGTTGGAGGAACCGGAGAAGTACAATACAAAGTAAAAAAAGGAACATGGCTAGGCGGTAAATACGGCATGGACATTACCATCAATGGATCTGTGTATTACGGTTTAGATACCATAGGTATTAATCCATCTCAAGACTCAATAAGACATTTAAAATACACTACTAACTATAGTGATATTGGCAACGAGTACTATCATGATTTTAATATTGAG
This sequence comes from Bacteroidia bacterium, assembly GCA_035439445.1. Taxonomy (GTDB): domain Bacteria; phylum Bacteroidota; class Bacteroidia; order B-17B0; family Aurantibacillaceae; genus UBA4416. The sequence continues at coordinate 47,774 of DAORKG010000009.1, read as the reverse complement.
ATTACAAAAAAGTTTAGCAAAAAACTAAAAGTAACAGCAATGTATGCTAATCAATTCTTAAATCAATCTATTGTTCAATTTAATACCCCTGACAAAGAAGAACATCCAGACATTACTTCTCACATAGGAGTGTTAGATATTACATGGCGCTACAAAACAGGTTCAGCCATTCGATTCGAAACTCAAGGATATTTTGGTTCTTATGATTATAAAGAACACGCATATGATGATGTAACAGGAGAAAAAAATATTGCAAATAATACGGGATCATGGGTATCTGAATTAATTGAATGGACTCCTACAACACACTGGAGTATCACTCTAGCAGATCAGTATAATTACAACAATCCTGTGGAAGCAAAACGTGTTCACTATTATTATGGCATGATTGGTTATGTTAATGGACCAACTCGCGTTTCTGTAAGTTACGGACGTCAACGTCAGGGTATTTTTTGCGCAGGAGGTGTATGTCGTTTTGTTCCGGCATCAAGTGGTTTAACAATCAGTATTTCATCTAGTTTTTAATACATTAAACACATCGAAAAATGAAAAAATTAATTCTTCAAATAACAGCATTAGTAATCATTATAATTATTATTGCGAGTTGTGATTTTGTTCAAAATGCGAATCCACCTGTTGAACCAAACTCAGGTGGTTCAGGTAATTCATCTGTGATTTATAGGAAAGTTCTTCTTGAGGATTACACCGGTCACAAATGCGGAAACTGCCCTGCTGCTGCTGATATGTTAACAACACTTGAGGGACAATACTCAGATAAGATTGTTCCCTTGGCCATTCATGCCGGTTTTTTTGCAACTACTAATGCAACTTATCCTACAGATTTTAGAACAACAGAAGGAAATGCTTATGATACACAATTTGGTATTTCTGCTGCCGGTAATCCAAACGGCTTAACCAACAGAACAGGCTATGGAAGTGGTTCATTCATTAAATCATATACACTATGGGGAAGTGAAGTAGCCCAAATTGTAACACAAGCAGCTAAATTTCAAATAAAAATAAAAAATGTGTTTAATGCAGGTAATAATACTGTAAATACGGATGTTACTGTTAAGTCATTAACAACTAACTCTGGATCTTATAAATTAGTTGTTCTCCTTTCAGAAGACAGTATCATTGCCGAACAAATTGATTACAGATTACCTTCCGGAAGCCAATTCATCCCTAACTATACATTTAATCATGTATTAAGAGGATCTCTTAATAGCGAGTGGGGAGATGCGGTATTTGCCGGAGGAGCAGCCAATAATGATTCTATTGTAAAAACTTTCACAAACTTTGCTATAAATCCAAGCTATAATCCTGCAAAATGCCACGTTATAGCTTATATTTATGATGCTGACGCTGCTAGTCCAACTTACTATGAAGTACTTCAAGTAGAAGAAGCGCACGTGAAATAATTTATTGACAACTTGTATAAAGCCCGCTAGTTGGGCTTTTTTTATGCTTTTTTCTCTTTGCAAAGCTCTCTTTAATTGTATATTTTTACATTTTTAAAGCATTATGAAACCATCCATTCCAAGAGGCACCAGAGATTTCGGGCCTGCAGAAATGCAGAAACGTCAGTATATTTTCAATATCGTAAAAGCTAATTTTCAATTATTTGGCTATGCCCCCATTGAAACCCCTTGTATGGAAAACATTGGTACCTTAACAGGTAAGTATGGTGAAGAAGGGGATCAATTAATTTTTAAAGTATTAAACTCTCGTATTCACGAAAGCAAGGATGATAAAAAAGATTTACTCAGAAAAGAATTCGAAACATCCTTAGAAAAATCATACAATTCAGAACACTTAACAGAAAAAGCTTTACGTTACGACTTAACGGTGCCATTTGCGCGTTACGTGGTAATGAATAATCATGCGATTACCTATCCGTTTAAACGTTATCAAATACAACCAGTTTGGCGCGCTGATAAGCCTCAAAAGGGACGTTACCGCGAATTTTATCAATGCGATGCGGATGTGATTGGTTCTAACTCCTTAATTAACGAATTAGAATTAATTGCAATGATGGATAAATCATTTGCAGAATTAAATATTCCAGTATTGGTAAAAATAAATAACAGAAAAATACTAGCAGGAATAGCTGAAGTAATAGGAGCTCCTGAGAGAATGATTGATATAGCCATCGCTATTGATAAATATGATAAAATTGGTCTGGAAGGAGTAGAAAAAGAATTACTAGACAAAGGATTTAGCAATCATCAGATTTCAATCCTAAATGATGCACTTTTTATGCATAACAATAAAATTGTATATGGTGATAAAGCGCTTAAAGATGATCACAATAAAACAAGGCTAAATTTTTTAAAAAATGGCTCTGATTATAGGAATAGTGTAACATTCCAAAAAGGGATAGAGGAATTGGAGTTTATCTTTAATAATTTAAAAAGTCTTGGCATCAAGCATATTTCTATCGAATTGGACATCACACTGGCTCGTGGTTTAAATTACTATACAGGAACCATTTTTGAAGCTAAGGCTAATGCAGGAACATTTACCCCAAGTATTTTAGGTGGTGGGCGTTATGATGATTTAACAGGTATTTTTGGATTAAAAGGTTTATCGGGTGTTGGTATTTCGTTTGGGATTGATAGAATTTATGACGTCATGGAAGAACTCAATTTATTTCCGGAGTCAGTGAATAAAGTTTCTACTACAAAAATTTTATTAGCAAACTTTGGCGAAGCTGAACTGATGCACTGTGTAGGCCTAGTATCAAAACTAAGAGCTGCCGGCATAAATGCTGAAGTGTATCCTGATGCGGTGAAGAAAATTGCTAAACAATTTGAGTACGCTGATAAAAAACAAATTCCTTTTGTGGGTGTAGTTGGTGGTAACGAAATGGCAAACAACACCGTGATGCTTAAAAACATGACTACAGGGACTCAAGAAGAAGTTAATTTTGAAAAATTAGTAGAGGCTTTAAAATAACTAAACTCTAATACCGATGATCAAAATATCATCAACCTGCTCTAAATTCCCTTTCCAAGTGTTGATGGTATCTGACAGCATTTTCTTTTGTTCTTCCATTGTTTTGTGAGCATTGGCCAACAAAACATCTTTCAAATGCTTGTATTTAAATTTCTTCCCTTTATCTCCGCCAAACTGATCGGCGTAGCCATCCGTTAGCATATAAATACTATCTCCCTTTTGAATACTGATTGCATGTAAAGTAAAATCTTTTTGCACCTCTTCATACATTCCAACTGGCATTTTATCTGCTTTATATTCAATTAATTCATTATTTCTCACTAACCACAAAGGATTATTAGCTAAAGCAAATTCTAGTTTATTATTGTTTAAGTCGAAAGCACACAAAGCACAATCCATTCCATCTTTTGAGTTTTCATTTCCATTAGGATTTAATGCTTTAATTATTTCTTGACGCTGTTCATTTAAAATATCAGAAGGTTTTTTCAAACCTCTTTCAATCACATTACCGTTTAAAAAACTAATATTTAGCAAACTCATAAAAGCCCCTGGCACACCATGCCCAGTACAATCTCCGGCCGCTATATAAAATTTATCATGATGAGATAATGCCCAATAAAAATCTCCACTTACAATATCTTTGGGTTGATAAAAAATAAAAGTTTCTGCTTTAAAATATTGATCTATATATTCCTCACTAGCCAACATAGCTTGTTGTATGCGTTTTGCATAATGTATGCTATCTAAAATTTCTTTTTGTTTTTGTTCAATAATATATTTTTGTTCTTCTGCAATTAGCCTTCTGTTATCAGCTAGCTCTCGCTGTTGTTCCACCTCAACTTTTTGTGATTCGATAATATACTTCTGCTTTCGGGTTACTCTGAAACGATTATACATAAAGCCAGAAAATAAAGCAATTAAAACAATACCTATATACAAAGCAACTCGTTGAGTTTTCTCTTGTTGAATTTTCACACTAAACACTTTTCTCTCTGCCGCAACCCTTAAACTATCTTCTGTTGATTTTTTCTCATATTCATACTGAAATGCTTTTTGGATAGACGCCTTTCTGTTCTCTTGTCGGTTTACGCTATCATCCATTAATTTATATAAACAATGCATTTCATATGCTTTTGAATAATTACCTTGTTGTGCATAAATTCTACTTAACAATTCACTTGTTGCTTTTAGTTCCAATGGATAACCTAATTCCTGAGAAATTTTCAATCCTTTTTGCGCAAGTTCCAATGCCTTACTTGTATTATTTTGTTTTAACAAAACCTCCACTACATTTACTAATGTTTTAGCTACCCCCGCTTTATCTCCCTGCTTTTCAAGCATATTTAAACTTCTCTCAAATATGGATAAGGCCATATCGTACTGATGTTGTTTTTTATAGATATGCCCTCTATTAACTAAAGCATAAGCTAAACCGTATTCATCTCCCTCTTTTTCGTATAAAGCAATTGCTTTATTAAAGTGTTTTAATGCATTAGCTGTATCCCCATTGGTATAATAAACATCTCCTATATTTAACAAGGCAACAGCCATATGCGAATTGTTCTTTAATTCTTCATTCATCTTAAGCCCCTTATTAAAATAATCGATAGCTCTTGATTCTTCTCCATGAGCTCTCAATACATTACCTATATTAATAAATGAAATAGCCACTCCTAGTTTATCATGAATCGTCTCTTGAATTTTAAGAGCCCTGTGCATATACTCCAATGATTTAGGGACATCTCCTTTATTATCGTACACAAAAGCGATGTTGTTTAATGAATAAGCCATCCCTTTTTGATCATTAATAAACTCTTGCATTTTTAAAGCCAACTCATAATATACAATCGCTTTATCAGCATTTCCAATTTGATCGCTAATAAAACCCTTATTGTTAAGGGCCGCGCCCCCATACTTAAACACAAGAAAACGTTCTCTTAATGAAAGTGTCTTATTTTTTAATTTACTAATACAAATTTCTAATGCTTGATTAACAAACTGATCAATTTCTTCAATCTCACATACATCACTTAACTCTACTAATATTTTTAAGCGAGTAGTATCATGTACCGCATTTTTTAAAACTTGTTTTAAGGAATCTGAATTTTGGGAAAAAGAGTACTGTTGAATAGTAGACAGTAGGATAATCAAAATTATGTAAATATTAAGCCTCACGTGTATCAAATTTATACTAATTTTTGCTTTAAGCATAAAAAAAGCCTTCAAATATTAATTTGAAGGCTTTTTTTATATTTTTCTGATAAGAAATTACTCTGCTAAAACAATCACTTTGTTTTTAAATACTTCCACTACTCCACCTTTTACTTCAAAAGTATGAGCTGTGTTATTTTCTTCAACTAGCTCAATGTTTCCTTTTTTCAAAGTAGCAATCATTGCTGCGTGATTATTTAACAATCCAAAAGATCCCTCAGAACCAGGAAATACAGCAGATTTCACTTGTCCTTCGAATAACTTTTTATCAGGTGTTATAATTTCTAAGTTCATTTTTTATATCATTCAAGATTAAAAATTCAAGGTTCAAAATTTTTAATCTTAAACCTTAAACTTTGAATTTAATTAAGCGTCAGCTAAAATTTTCTTACCTTTTTCAATAGCTTCTTCAATAGAACCTACTAAGTTGAAAGCTGCCTCAGGATATTCATCCACTTTACCATCTAAGATCATGTTAAATCCTTTAATTGTATCTTCAATTGGAACTAACACACCTTTTAAACCTGTAAATTGCTCAGCAACGTGGAAAGGTTGAGATAAGAAACGTTGAACACGACGTGCGCGGTGAACTGTTAATTTATCTTCCTCAGATAACTCGTCCATACCTAAGATGGCGATGATATCTTGTAATTCTTTATAACGTTGTAATGTATTTTTTACTCTTTGAGCACAGTTGTAGTGAGCATCACCAATAACTGAAGGTGTTAAGATACGAGAAGTTGAATCTAATGGATCTACCGCAGGGTAAATACCTAACTCAGCAATTTTACGACTTAATACTGTTGTAGCATCTAAGTGAGCAAATGTTGTTGCAGGAGCCGGATCGGTTAAGTCATCCGCAGGTACATAAACCGCTTGTACTGAAGTAATAGATCCTTTTTTAGTTGAAGTAATACGCTCTTGCATAGCACCCATTTCTGAAGCTAATGTTGGTTGGTAACCTACCGCTGATGGCATACGACCTAATAAGGCAGATACCTCAGCACCAGCTTGCGTAAAACGGAAGATATTATCAACGAAGAATAAGATATCACGACCCGGACCAGTTCCATCTCCATCACGGAAATATTCTGCCATTGTTAATCCTGATAAAGCCACACGAGCACGCGCTCCAGGAGGCTCATTCATCTGACCAAACACTAATGTTGCTTTTGAATCTTCTAAAGCTTTAGTATCTACTTTAGATAAATCCCATCCGCCTTTTTCCATATCGTGTTTGAAATCAGCACCATATTTAATAACGTCTGACTCGATGAACTCACGTAATAAGTCATTTCCTTCACGAGTACGCTCACCTACACCGGCAAATACTGATAAACCAGCATAAGCTTTAGCGATGTTATTTACCAACTCCATGATTAATACGGTTTTACCAACACCGGCACCACCAAACAAACCAATTTTACCACCTTTTGAGTATGGCTCAATTAAGTCGATAACTTTAATACCTGTAAATAATACTTCTGTAGAAGTAGATAAATCTTCGAATTTCGGAGCAGCACGGTGAATTGAAACACCATCTGCATTTGACATTGTGTTGATACCATCAATAGCATCACCTACAACGTTAAATAAACGTCCTTTTACTTTATCGCCAGTTGGCATTTTGATGGCCGAACCTGTAGCTTTTACTTCCATACCGCGGCATAAACCATCAGTACTATCCATCGCTACTGTACGAACCATATCTTCACCTATATGTTTTTGTACTTCTAAAATTAATGGAGTTGAACCTGAACGAACAATCTCCAATGCATCTAAGATACCAGGCAGTTTCCCACCATTTAAATCAAAAGTAACGTCCACTACTGGACCGATAACTTGAGCAATTTTACCAACTTGGTTAGACATGTTATATGTATTTTTTAAATTCGGGTGCAAATGTAGGGTTAAAAGTTAAAATTACAAACCAAAAACACGATTTTAATTCAATAAATCGACAGAATTATTCACAATTTATTTTTTCCTGTTAACTAAGTCAATAACCAACTCCGGAGGGCGGCCAATAACTGCTTTATAACCATCAATAACAATGGGACGTTCTATCAAAATAGGGTTCTCCAATAAAATCTGAATCCATTCTTCGTTTGTGAAGGTTTTATCTTTAAATTTTTCGATAAAAATCGGTTCTTTCTTCCGAACAATATCAATAGCTTTTACCCCTAATTTATCTAAAATATTCTTTAAATCCTTTTTAGTCGGAATTTGCTTCAAATATTCAATTATTTCAACATCACACCCTTCATCCTGAAGCATTTTTAAGGCTTCCCTACTCTTTCCACAACGAGGATTATGTAGTATTTGTACTTTTTTCATATTTCATTTCGGGTGATTACGAATATACGAATAGATAAATACCCAGATTCGTATTGATTCGTAATCCCAACGTTATTTTCTCTTTCCCTGACTCATTAAAAAGGTTTTCAAAAGTTCGTCGATATTCCCATCCAAAACACTCTCAGCATCCGTAATTTTCAACTCAGTTCTGTGATCATTAACCATTTTATATGGATGTAACACGTAACTACGTATTTGTGAGCCCCACTCTATTTTCATCTTACCATCTTCAATTGCATCTCTGGCCTCGTTACGTTTACGCATTTCCAATTCATACAACTGAGATCGTAACATTTGCATGGCTTTTTCACGGTTTCCTAACTGAGAACGTTCTACCTGACAAACTACCACAATTCCGGTTGGTTTGTGTAACAACTGTACTTTGGATTCAACTTTATTTACATTTTGTCCACCTGCGCCGCCACTTCGAGACGTACTCATTTCTATATCGTTTGGATGGATATTTATTTCGATGGTATCATCTACTACAGGATACACATAAACCGATGCAAAAGACGTGTGGCGCTTAGCGTTACTATCAAACGGACTTATACGCACTAAACGATGTACTCCATTTTCGCCTTTTAAATTACCATAAGCATATTCACCGTCAATTTGAATTGATACAGATTTAATACCAGCCACATCACCATCTTGTCTATCAAGTTCAGTCAATTTAAATCCATTTTTCTCTGCCCACATTATATACATACGCTCCAGCATACTTGCCCAATCGCAACTTTCTGTACCACCGGCTCCTGCATTAATTTGTAGCACACAACTCAAAGCATCATCCGGCGAATTAAGCATGTTTTTAAATTCTACATCATCTAAAATTTTTAAAGCAGCCTGATATAACTCTTCAGCATCAGCCTCTGTAGCATCTCCGCTTTTATAAAATTCATACATGGTATCTAAATCCTCTATAGCAGATGTGAGTTTATCATAAGCACTCACCCACGATTTTCGGGACTTTACTTCTTTTAAAACCGCTTCGGCTTTTTTGGAATCTGCCCAAAAATTTGGGTCTAAGGTTTTTTCTTCGAGTTCCTTTAACTCGTGACTTTTCTTATCGTAGTCAAAGAAACCCCTTCAGAGCGGCATGTCGTTCGTGAAGGTCTTTTAGTTGATCGGTTGTAAACATGAAGCAAAGTTAGAACTTATTATCATACTTTAAAAACAAGATGTAACAAATTACCATGATTAAACCAAAACTAAACAGGCCCATTCCTAATCCAATTAATAAATGCTGTAAAATACCAAAAGTGAAAAGATAAATTTTAAAAGGCCTAAACCATACTAAAAATGCAAAGGATAGCTGGTATGCGATTGTTAAATAGGTTAAAACAACACAAATAGAATGTGGAATAGAAGCAAACAAAGTATTTGAATATTCAGGAATTTGAAAGGTTTGATATATCGCCTCTCCACTGGTCCAAGAATCATCCACAATTTTAAAATAACCTGCTAAAAAATAGGCAACACATACCTGCAATTTAAGAGCCAACAAAGCCATGTTGTGCAAAGCCGTTTTTACATCATTCCATTTAGCATTAAAAGATGATTTTGAAAATAAAAAGCAATTAAAGAAGAGTAATTGATTCAGTAAATAATCGCCGGCGGTTAACGTTGGATATAAAAAATTTGTCAAATTCATTACAACGAACCATAAGAATAGATTGGTTGAAAAATTTGACTTCTTCAATAATCCTAGTAATGCAAAAACAGCTACTAAAAAAATAAAACAACCTCCTAAAAAAACAGAGTAGTGATTATTCAGAAAAAAAACCGAATCAATAATCACATTAACATGTTTTACATGATGGTAAATCAATCGATTCTCAGAAAACAAAAACTTAAATTGATATACATAAACAAAAACCTTGTATAACAAAAAAAGATAAAGCGCATTTCTAAACCAACCAATTTCTTTAGTTTGCCTTCTTGATTCAAAGAAATATGTCGTAATGAAATTAAACACCTAATTAATTTTTAGATTTTTAAAATAATAGGCTTTAGTTTGATATTTACCTTCTGAGACCAATAATACCTCATAATGAAATACACCCTTTACTTGAATAACAGATTGTAAATACTTTTCTATTTCAAATTGTAATACTTTAAATTCATTACTCTGCGGTTTCTTGTAATAAACACAAGATTCAACATTATCTAAGGAATTTAACTCATAAATCAAGGAATTAGAAATAAGTAAAACACGAGCTTCATTACCTAAAACCTTACTATTTTTTTGAAGTGCATTTTCTCTTGCCAAAACATCCTCCCAATCACTAAAATTAGCGTTGGTTGTATACCTTACAAATAATTTTCTCTCCTCGTTAGGAGCAGGGACAAATAAATTCCAATTTTGATGAAAAACTGGATTAACATATAAACGGCTTATCAAGTCAAATTTTTGCTTGCCGGTTTTATCAGATAAACAGTAAACCAGAATCATTATAAAGTGCCCACATAAAAACAATACAAAAACGACAGAAAGAACACGCTTAGTAATTAAATTCATGTTTTTGGGCTAATTTGATAATGAAACAAATGTAGCTAAAACTAAAAAACAAAAAAATGTGAATTTTAAGGTTACTTTTGGTGGCTTTGGGTATTAATACCTACATTTGCAACCTTAAAATTAAATAATAGATGAAAACATTAAAATTAGTAGTAGTTGCCGCAATTTTAGCTGCATCAAGTTTATTTACCATCTCTTGTGGTGGTTCAGAGAAAGAAGCTAATCCTTTAGCAGACAGTTTAGCAACCGTAAACGGAGAGTTAAATGGAGAATTATCTGAAAAAGAAAGAGCGTTACAAGAGTTTGTGAATTCATTTAACGAAATTCAAGAAAACTTAAATGCTATTAAAGAAAAAGAAAAAATTGTTTCTGCAAGTTCTCAAAGTGGCGATGTAAAAAGCAAAGAAGAAACCATTAAGGAAGATATTCAAGCAATTTATGATTTAATGGCTAAAAACAAAAACCGTATTGGTTCATTAAGCAAAAAATTAAAAAATGCTAACTCTAAAATTCAGGGCTTAGAGCAAATGATTGCTACATTACAAGCTCAAATTGATGCTAAAGACGGAGAAATTTCTGATTTAAAATCTCAATTAGAAGCTAAAAATATTGAGTTAAGCAACATCGTCATGAACTTAGAAGTTGTAGAAGAAGAAAGTGCTGCTAAAACCGAAAAAATCAATACAGCATTTTACGCATTCGGAACTTCAAAAGAATTAAAAGAAAAAAATGTCATCACCAAAGAAGGTGGATTTATTGGAATGGGTAAATCAACGAAATTAAAAGATGATTTTAATAAAGACTACTTCACAAAAATTGATGTATCTAAAACAACATCTATTAATATTGGCGCTAAAAAAGCTAAAATTATTACAACTCACCCAACAAGTTCTTATAAGTTAATTGGAGAGAAAACTGTTGAGAGAATTGAAATTTTAAATCCTGAAGATTTCTGGTCAAGTTCAAAATATTTAGTAATTATCACTGAGTAATTTCTTCAAAAATCCTACAAAAAGCCCGACTACAAATAGTTGGGCTTTTTTGTTTTCCGCGCTATTGCTAATCTTGTTTTTTTAAATTTAGAGAATTTATTTTATGATTTTATATCTATTAATTAGCAGAAATAAAACTGAAAAACATGAAAAAACTTCTACTATTAATTTCATCATGCCTAACATTAGGCATTCATGCTCAAACATTTCCTGTAGGTCATATGAGCATAAATTTCAAAGATGCATCTCGCTCTGGTGGATACTCTATTTCAGGAGGTATAGCTATGTCGGGTACAGGTAGAAATATTGGTACCGAAGTATATTACCCTGCAACTACAGCAGGAAATAATACGAGTGTTGCTAATGGTCAATTTCCAGTAGTGGTATTCGGGCATGGTTTTGCCATGACTTGGGACAGTTATGATAATATTTATAATCGATTGGCTTCTTTAGGTTACATCGTATTATTACCACGCACCGAAAGCTCTATTTTCCCTACACCAAATCATGCGGATTTTGCAGCAGACTTAAAATTACTGGCAACACAAGGATTACAACTAAACACGACCAGTACTCCAACAGCATTGGCAACATTTAACGGAAAGGTGATGCAAACTGCTGCAATTGGAGGACACTCCATGGGGGCTGGATGTTCTTTTATTGCTGCACAAAACAACACAACGCTTACTTGTTTATTTAATTTAGCTGCCGCTACTTCAAATACAGCAGGTATTTCTTCAGTTGCTGGTGCCAGTTTAGTAACTGTTCCTACTTTAGTTATATCAGGTGAGAAAGACAACGTTGCTGATACAACGGTTCAAAATAGCCACTACAACCCTACTAGTTCAAGCATAAAATTCCATAGCATTATTAAAGATGTAACGCATTGTGATTTTGGAAACGGAACAAGTACAACATGTAATATTGGTCAAGCATCATGTAGTACACCTTCATGTAATGTTACTTTATTTAACAGATACATGAGTTACATTGAACCATTTTTAGCAAATAGATTAAAAAATGATTGTAATGCTGGTAATACTTTTATGAGTTTGATTCAAAATCCATCAACAGATAGAGTTGGCAGAAAAATTACAGGAACAATTGCATGTACTACAACAAATTTAAATTCTGAAATTTCTTATGATCAGTTTTTGGTTTCGCCAAACCCAACTAACAATGTTGTGAAAATTGAAAATACTAATTCAAATCATAAAATAGCCTTTCTGCAACTATTTGACATAAGTGGAAAACTTCTAATCGAATTAAACTCTCAAAATACATTAGATGAAATAAACTTAGAAAAATTTGATAGAGGTGTATATATCATTCAAATCAACCTTGACAATGGGGCTAAAAAGAATGTAAAAATCATAAAACAATAATCATAAAATACAGAAAGTATACAAAATAGGATATAAAAGTTTAGTTATTTTTATCCAAGCAAATTATAATAATCCACACCATGAAAAACAAATTACTTCTATTCTTTATTGTTGTTACTAGTAATTTTATTGCTCAAACCTATTCGGTTGGGCATTTAAGTATTAATTTTATTGATAATTCAAGAGCTGGCGGAACATCGATTTCAAATGGTGTAACCTTAGCAGGAAACGGAAGAGTTATAGGAACTGAAGTATATTATCCGGCAAATGCCACGGGTTATAATACTCCAGTAGCAGACGGAAAATTTCCAATAATTGTTTTTGGTCATGGTTTTTTGATGGATTATAATTCCTATAACACTATCTTCTACTATTTGGTTTCGAAAGGTTATATTGTAATGTTACCTGTAACTGAAGGAGGTACATCACCTAATCATGGTTACTATGGTAGAGATTTAAACTTTTTGGCATCAGCCGGGATTAATTTAAACACATGGAGCGTACCATCTTCCCTTACCAAGTTTAACGGGAAAGTATCAGAAAAAGCTGCAATAGGAGGACATTCGATGGGTGGAGGCTGCACATTTTTTGCTGCTGCAAATAACAATACTATTTCATGTATTTTTAATCTTGCAGCTGCAGATATAACTCCTTCTTCAATAACTTCTGCAACGGCTGTAACAACTGACGCTTTAATTTTTTCAGGTGAGAAGGATTGTGTTGTAGATACGAACATTCAAAATTCACATTACAGTAATCTAGCATCTCAAAATAAGTTTCATATCGTATTAAAAGATCTTACACACTGCGACTTTAGTAATGGTTCAAATACAAATTGTAATTTAGGACAAACTATTTCCGGATGCTCTAATCAAGTTTCAAATTCAGTAGCTTTTTCCTATTACATGAACTATTTGGAGCCATTTTTAAATTATCACTTAAAAGACGAATGTAATGAAGGACAGCGTTTTATGGACTCATTAAATACATCTTCTTCAGCTAAGGTAGGGCAAAAGCAATTGGGATATTTAGGCTGTGGCGTTATTAGTGTAAATGAGCTGGATAACCAGAATTACTTTGATGTATTCCCGAATCCAACCCAAAATAAAATTTACATTAAAAACAAAGAAAATAACAATAGTATTATATCAGTTCAATTATTCGATATTACAGGTAAAGAACTTTTGAAACATAAAGAAATACATGAAATCGATTTATCAATTTATGAAGAAGGAATGTATATTTTAAGAATTACACAAAATAATGGAAGAGATAAAAATTATAAAATTATCAAGCACTAACACGTAAAATCCACTACAAAAAGGTTCTCAATCGAGAACCTTTTTTATTATAAACCGTTAATCTATTATAAACACCAATAAAATAATTCGGTAAAAATCGCGGGTAAATTACTTACCTTTATGTTATGGAACCCATTATCGAATTAAAAGACATCAGAAAAGAGTATAAAATTGGTACTGAAGAAATTCATGCGCTTAGTGGCGTAACTCTTAATATTTATAAAAATGAATATGTTGCGTTGATGGGACCAAGTGGTAGTGGGAAATCTACTCTTATGAATATGCTGGGATGTCTGGATTCTCCAACATCCGGCGAATATATCTTAAACAAATTGGCAGTAGCCAAAATGAGCGACAATGAATTAGCTGAAGTTAGGAATAAACAAATAGGCTTTGTTTTCCAAACTTTTAACTTATTACCTCGCTCTACCACATTAGAAAATGTGATGTTGCCATTAGTTTATGCAGGCATAGAAAAAACTCAGCGCCAAGAGATGGCAACCAAAGTTTTAAAACAAGTTGGTCTTGAAAATCGCATGAGTCACAAACCAAATGAGTTATCCGGCGGACAACGTCAACGTGTAGCTATTGCCAGAGCATTGGTAAATAATCCTGCCATAATTTTAGCTGATGAACCAACTGGTAACTTAGATAGTAAAACTTCTGTTGAAATTATGGGTTTATTAGAAGAAATTCATAATAACGGAAACACTATTATTTTGGTTACTCACGAAGAGGATATTGCTGCCCACGCTCACCGAATTGTTAGATTAAAAGATGGTAAAGTTGAATCTGATAACGAAAATAAAAACATTACCACATATAAATCCAGAATTGGTAATTATAACTAATCAAAATCAGTTTTCTTTCCTTCATTTACCTAACTGTTGTTTTGATTAATTTATTACTTTTACTGCAATATCTTACAATTCTATTATGTTAATCATTGGTATATGTGGAGGAACCGGTTCTGGTAAAACAACCGTAGTTAATAAAATATTAGATATTCTCCCTGCCAATCATGTAGCAATTCTTTCGCAAGACTCTTATTACAAAGACAATTCCAATATTTCTTTAGAAGAACGAAAACTCATTAATTTTGATCACCCCGATTCTATTGAATTTGATTTGCTATACAATCACATAAAGGAACTTAAAAAGGGACATAGTATTGAAAAACCTATTTATTCATATATAACATGTACACGTTCATCTGAAACTATTCATATTGAAAGTAAAGACGTTATTTTGGTTGAAGGTATACTATTGTTTACAGACAAACGCATACGAGATATTTGTAACGTAAAAGTTTTTGTGGATGCTCCAGCGGATGAACGTTTATTACGTGTTATTAAACGAGACATTGTTGAACGTGGCAGAAATGTAGAACAAACATTAGAGAGATACATTGATACTGTAAAACCCATGCATGAGCAATTTATTGAACCAACCAAACGTTATGCAGACATCATTGTTCCCCTGGGTGGAGAAAACACAGTAGCTATAAATATATTAGCATCCACAATCCGTCAAAAATTAGGACTGAGTAAAAATCAGGATATTAATTCGATTTTTCATTAAAAAAAACACCTGCTTTTCAGCAGGAGTTTTTTTGTAAAATAATTCTCGACTTCTCTCGAATCGACAGTGTTATAGATACTATTAAACTAACTTAGAACTTAAGTCTTCCCATTTAGCCATTTCATTCTCCAATTCTTTTTTCAAAGTATTGTATGAACTAAAAAAATGAGGGTCCTTTGTCAAAGATTCATAAGCTTCAGGAATAGCTAATTTATCATCCAGTAATTTAATTTCTGATTCCAAACGAGTAATATTTTCTTCAACCTTTTTTATTTGTGATTGAATTTGAGTTTGTTGCTTTTTCTTTTCAGCTGCTTCAAAATCAGAAGTAGAAACTTGTTTTTTCTCCACAACAGGAGTTGCTTTTACACCAGATTTATCTAAATCTAATTGATTTAAACGCTCAACCTTTCTAATTTCCATGAATTCTTTGATATCACATAAATGCTCTTTCACCCGTCCATCTCTAAATTCAAACAAACGATTACACATACCGGTCATAAAATCCCTGTCGTGACTAACCATCACAACCGTTCCTTCATAATCCATCAATGCATTTTTCAAAACTTCTTTTGATTTAATATCTAAGTGATTTGTAGGCTCATCCAATAACAATAAGTTATATGGCTCTAATAATAATTTACATAAAGCCAAGCGCCCTCGCTCTCCTCCACTCAACACTTTTACTTTCTTATCAATGTCATCGCCACCAAATAAGAATGAGCCTAATAATGTACGAACTTGCTTACGAACATCACCTACCGCTAATTCATCAATGGTATCGAAAACAGTTTTATCTAAATCTAATTTTTCTTCTTGATCTTGTTCAAAGTATCCCATTAACACACTATGTCCTAATTGCACAGTTCCATCAAATTGAATTTTCTTTGCAATCATTTTCATCATGGTTGATTTCCCTTCACCATTACGTCCAACTAAACCAATCTTTTCTCCTTTGGTGATAATGAAATTTGCATCAGAAAAAATTTGCTTCTCTCCATATTTTTTTCCGGCATGTTCTGCTGTAATCACAATTTTACCGCTATGTGCCGGAGCAGGAAAACGGAAACGAACAGCAGATGTATCCATATCATCTACCTCCACACGTTCCATTTTATCTAACTTCTTAATTAATGATTGAGCAAAAGCAGCCTTACTTGCTTTAGCACGGTTCTTATCAATTAAAGTTTCGTACTGATTAATGATACGTTGCTGATTCTTAGCTGCATTTTCTTGCTGCTCTTTACGCTCTGCTCTTAAAACTAAATAGTGAGAATAGTTAGTACGATAATCATAAATTTTTTGATTAACTATTTCAATCGTACGTTTAGTAACTGTATCTAAAAATGTTTTATCGTGACTAATTAATACAACAGCACCAGGAAATGTTTCCATAAATTCCTCTAACCATTGAATAGCTTCAATATCTAAGTGGTTAGTTGGTTCATCGAGCATTAACACATCTGGTTTTTGCAATAACAGTTTAGCTAACTCTATACGCATTCTCCATCCCCCACTAAACTCTGATGTTTGGCGCGTAAACTCCTTTCTCTCAAAACCTAAACCTATTAATACCTTTTCTATTTCTTCATCTGTGTTATTAGCACCTACAATATCTAAACGTGTATTAATCTCCGTTAAATCCTCAATTAATTTCATGTAAGCATCGCTCTCGTAATCTGTACGAGTTTCTAATTGATGATTGATATCATCCAAACGAGCTTGCATTTCTTTGATCTCAGCAAAAGCAGATTCAGTTTCTTCAAAAACAGTTCTTCCATGCTGATGAGTCATATCTTGAGGTAAATAACCAATTTTGCATTCTTTAGGGATACTAACTTCACCTTTAGTTGGAGATTGAATACCTGCTAATAGTTTAAGCATAGTACTTTTACCAGCACCATTTTTACCCGCCAAACCAATTCTATCTTTTGGATTGATTAAAAAAGATACATTGTCGAATAAATTATACCCTCCAAACGAAACCGTAACACCATTAACAGATACCATTGCAATAAATTAAAATTTTAAGGCGGCAAATATAGTGATAATTAGGCAATTAGCCAATTGCATACTTTAATCGTTTTCTTTTTTTTAATTAAGAAATCAAACATTACGTTTAGGAGGCTCCCAAGCACTTTCGTTTGAAGCTGAAATAAATTTCACGTAGCCAATCAATAAAGCAAAATTCATTAATAAAAAATGTCCTAAAGAATTTACCATTGGTAACTTCAATTTAATTTTCTCCAAATAAATGGTAAGTGCAGGTAATAATATCAATAAACTATAGCCTAAACTCACTAGTATAAAAAATGAAAAATAAAAACTAACCGCATACGACAAAAAGAATGAAAATGCCAATGCAAATGGTGTAAACCAGCGTAGCACTTTATGTGAGAAAAACGCAAAACCAAAACCTTTATGTATTGGGAATAACAAGTGTTTATAGAATTTTAGATTTCTAAAATTACCTAATGAAATTCTTATTTTACGTTTAAACTCTATCATTGGCGCATCATTCACATCTTCGTAACAAACAGCTTCGGGTTCAAATAATACTTTACCTTTTTTCTCTATGACATCCAAGGTTATAAAAAAATCATCCATTAAAAATCCATCAGGTACTTTTACAAAACTGCTTTTTAGGATAGCATAACAGCCGCCTTCGACTCCAACACAAAAACCATATTTTAAACTTTCGTTATGTTTTAATTGATTTTCAAAATTCATGTAAAAAATTTCCTGATCGGAAATCCCTTGGTTTTTAGGAGAAAACTTCATGATATTACCACATACCATTTTCGCATCTTTGGCTATTAAATTATATACCAGGGCTTTAAGTGTTAAAGGCTCGAAGAAAACATTAGCATCAGTAAAAACCAAATGCTCCGTAGTTGTCATATCAACAAGCTCATTAATGATTTTTAATTTTCCGTTACGAGATTCTTTTTTTATTAGTGTGATATTGGAGTAATTGGAAACAAACTCTTCAATAATTTGATGTGTTTGATCTGTTGAGTTATCAGAACCTATCAAAATTTGCAACTTATCTTTTGGATAATCAGAATTTAAAATAGATTCTAATTTTCTCCTTATCACTTTTTCTTCATTAAATACCGAGAAAACAACCGTAATGGGGGGCCAATTAGAAACTGACAGGTAATTATTTTTTTCTTTCTTTATACTCATTACCGATAATTTCATATACCACGGAAATATCACATAGCTGAATATTGGCACCAATAAACACAATAAAAAAAGTATTAGAAAAAAATATCCCATTAACTATTATGTACTATCGAATAATCTTTTACAATATTATAAAGTGTATCTCTTTCAACCGGAGTGCGCTTTACCTGAGTTATTAAGTCTACCAACTCTTGTGTTGTTAATTTAGGATTTTGCTCCTCAGCACCTGCCATACTATATATTTTAGTTGTATCATCAATAGTTCCATCCATATCATCTACTCCAAAATTTAAAGATAACTGGGCCGTACTTCTTCCTATCATAGCCCAATATGCTTTTATGTGGTCAAAATTATCCAAATAAATTCTACTTATTGCATAATTCCTTAAATCTTCAATCACACTTACTTCAGGCACATTTGACATATCGTTATTCCCATTTCTAAATTTCAATGGAATGAATGCGTTAAATCCTTTTGTTTTGTCTTGCAATTGACGTAATCTTTCTAAATGATCCACTCTATGAGCAAATGTCTCAATATGTCCGTAAAGCATTGTGGCATTAGATTGCATTCCCATTCCATGCCAAATTTCATGAATACTCAACCATTCTTCCGCACTACATTTTCCACCTGCAATTTTATCCCTAATTTCTTTATCAAAAATTTCTGCTCCACCTCCCGGCATAGAATCTAATCCCGATTCTCTCAATATTTTCATCCCTTCTTCATAGGTCACCTTTGCTTTCTTGAAAATATAATGACATTCAACAGGAGTTAGAGCCTTTACATGTAAATCAGGTCGGTGTGCTTTAATAGCTTTAAATAAAGAAGTATAAAAAATTAAATCTTGCTTTGGAATAACACCTCCTGTAATATGAACTTCGGTTACATGTTGCCCATCGTATTTCTTAATCAAATCCATCATTTGCTCAATCGATAATTCCCAGCCTTCTTCGCGTTGTTTTATTAAACGGGAATAAGCACAAAACGAACAAGTATAAACACAGATATTGGTAGGTTCAACATGAAAGTTCCTATTAAAAAACACATAATTTTTGTTTTTTTTCTCTCTCACGTAATTAGCCAAAGTTCCTAAATAAGATAAATTAGCATGCTCGTATAAATAAACGCCTTCATCAAAAGAAATGCGTTCTCCTTTAAATACCTTATTGGCTATATTTTTTAATTCACTGGTTAATTGTGAAGATTGCAATAGTAATTCTTGAGAAGTTTCCATAAGTAGCAACAAAGATATATTTTATATAACAAAAAAGTCCTGCTTTTGTGCAGGACTTTTTAAGATAAATATAAACTTAAAAATTATTTAGCAATTGTAAATTTACTGAACATTTTAGCATTTTCTGATTTCACAGAGTACATATAAACACCAGCACTTAAACTAGAAGTGTTTAATTTAGATGAATGATTTCCTGCTTCTAAATTATCTAATTTAACCGTATTTACGATTTTACCTGTAACATCATAAACTTCAATTTCAACTTTACTTGATTGGTTTAATCCAAAATTAACAGTAACCTCGTTAGAAGCTGGGTTAGGGAAGGCAGCTAATAAAGTTAAATTACCTTTAGATATACCATTATTAACACCAGTAGTGATATCAACAACTGGGAAAATTAATAAATCTAAGTTTTGACCAAATGCAGAATTAACAGAAGACCAACCGCCAGCAAATACAGCAGGAGTAACAACATTTGAAATCCAAGATAAACTATCAGTAGAAGAACAACCACCAACAGTAGATAAAATCGCTAAAGTATCTAAACCGGCACCACCAATAGCAGGAGCCTCAATACTTGCAAAAAAATTACCCGCAGATAAAGCAACCGGAGTACTAAATGTAATTGCATCATAACCAGTAAATGTATTTAAAGCTTTAGTTGCAGTAGTTCCAACTTGAGTACTAGGCGCTTTGGTAGTAGCGTTTTCAGAGTAAATTTTTGCACTAACTAATCCCGTTCCTTCAGCTATACCAGTAGCAACAATAATATCAGTAACACTAACATTACCAGTAACATTGTATTTTTGAGCAGCTTTATTGGTAACATCAACTACAGTTGGAGTTCCAACAGCCGCTGCAATAGCAGGGGATAAAGTATAAGTAGTTGCGTTTGTACCAAAAGAATACCCTACTGCATTAACTGTATATTGAGCAGTTGTAGTGAAATTCCAACTTGAATAGTATACAATATTAGACGTGCTTGTAGCACAACCACCAGTATTAAATGTAGATGGCATTAATGTAGAAGTAACGGCAGTTTTTGCAACTGAACCATCATTAAGTACAACAGCTTTGTTAACTGGATTTGCAGTCAATACAGTTTTTGCTTTTTGTTGAGCATTTGCCCCAAGGATTAATAAGCCAAATCCTAATGCTAAGTAAATTTTTTTCATCTCAGTGTTGTTTTAAATAAGTTGTTTGGTCAAATATATATAATCTGTTAGACAAAAAAACGAGTTGTCTGATGAAACAAAACTTATTAACATTTTTTTTGTAAAACACAATGAATATTTGCTAAAAAACTTATGTAAATTCTTGTTAACTAGCATCTGAATACTAAAATATTTAGGGATTTTTAGTTAAATTTGGTATTGAATCTGAATCATATTAGACATATTTTCTATATAAATAGTAAGCAGTTATGTTGCTTCATTGTTTTTTTTGCAATTTTTAATTGCTCAACTTCTTATTCCCAAATAAAGAATGAAGATGAATTGAAAAAGCAAGCAGAAAAGTACTTTGAGGATGAAGATTACAACCTTGCTTACAAACTATACGCCCAGCTCGTTTCATTATACCCTAAAGATCCTGATTACAACTACAAACTGGGTGTTTGTATGTTATACACTGAGCCGGATAAAAAGAAACCCTATTCCTATTTACAAATAGCTACAAAAAATCCTAATGATGCACCAAAAGATGCTTTATTCTATTTAGCAAAAACAAATCACATCAACTACAAATTTGATGAGGCTATTAAATTATATACCGAATACAAAAAGATTGGTAGCGCATCTTCTATCAAAAAACTACAAGTTGACCGTGAAATACAGGCTTGTAAAAACGGAAAACGATTACTCTCAAATCTTACTGACCTTGTTATTATCTCAAAAAAACAACTAAATGAGATTGATTATTTCAAAGCCTATGATGTAAAAGAAATTGGAGGAAAACTACTCATTAAACCGGATGATTATATATCTGCCTATGACAAAAAGAAAAAAGATAAATCGGTTGTTTACTTACCCAAAACAGGTGAACGCTTATATTATTCGAGTTATGGTGAAAATGGAAATACAGGAAGAGATATTTATTATGTAAACAGATTACCAAATGGTAGTTGGAGTAAACCAACTATGTTGCCTTCAACAATTAACACTGAGTTTGATGAAGATTATCCATTCTTACATCCTAATGGAAAAACATTATACTTCAGTTCAAAAGGTCATAACAGTATGGGAGGCTATGATATTTTTAAAACAACATATGATGAAGCTACACAAACCTGGAGTAAACCAGAGAATATGGAATTTCCAATCTCTTCTCCAGATGATGATATTTTGTTTGTAACAGACTCACTAGAGAAAACAGCTTTCTTTAGTACCGGGCGTTATAGCCCATACGGAAAAATAGATGTATTAAAAATTAATACAGAGAGACGTCCTATGAACTTTGCTTACATCAAAGGTACTGTTGTAAAAGAAGAGGCTACGCAAAGTTTGAAATCAAAAATTACCGTTAAAAATATGGAAAACGGTGAGATAGTAGGAACCTTTCAGGCAGCAGATAATGGGGATTACAATTTAGAACTACCAAATGGTGGAAAGTTTTTATTTACTGTTGAAACACCCGGTATTAACACTCAATCAGATGCTGTAAATGTTCCTGTAGCATACACATTGAAGCCATACAAACAAATGATTTCTTATGACAACAAAATATTAAAAATAACCAATTATTTTGATGGCAACGTGAGTGATGAAAATTACTCTATGATGATTGACTTGATTGAGAAAAAAGCAAAACTTGAGGTCAACGAAAGTGAACCATATAATACTAGTCTAATCAAAGACAACAAAAATCAAAATGCAAGTGGAGATAACAATGCTAATAATTTAAATTCTGTTAGTACAAATAATCCAACAGTACAAAGTTCTGAAAACGGAAATAATACAACAAAAACAAACACCAATAAAAATGTAACCAATGAGCAATTATTAGAAATTGCAAAAACAGATGCTAAAGAAGCGAGTGATGAGGCTACCAAGCTTAAAAAAGAAGCACAAGATGCTTTTGGTTTAGCAACTCAAAAAACAGCAGAATCGGTTGAAAAACAAAAAGCCGCAGAAGAAGCTATCAATAACGCAAATACAATAACTGATGTTGCTAAGAAAAATGAAGAATTAACAAAAGCTAATCAATTAAAAGAAGAAGCTAAAATTGCTACAAACGTAGCTAATACTGCTACTAATATGGCAAAAAAACTGGAAGTTGATGCCAGTATACAACAAAAAGAGGCAGATTTAACTAATCAATACGTTACACAATTAGAAGCTATAACAAAAAACAAAAACAATAAAGAAGCCTTAACTAAACTGGAAGAAATCCAGAAAGAACTTGATAATATCTCAAAACAAAAAAACCAATCGGATGAATTATTTACATCATTAAAAGCTGAAGCAGAATTAAAAAAACAAGAATTAAGTAATACCGAAAAAAAGAACACCGCTATATCAAACGAAATTAATGCAATTAAAAATGAAGCAGAAAATTTAGAAAAAGATTTAGCGAATGAGAACGATAAATCTATTAAAGAAAATATTTCAGCTCAAATCAGAGAATTAAACAATGAAATTGATTTAAAAAACAAAGAGTTAGCTACCAATAATCAAAAAATCTCAACCCTTCAGAGTGAAGTAGATGGAGTTAATCAAGAAATTATGGTTGCTGCAAAAATCCTGAACGAATCAACTGATGGAATTGCAATTAAAAATGACAATTCAAATGTAAATGGAAATAACAGCAATTTAATAACTACTAACAATGCTGCCTCAGCAAATACGGTGCTATCGGTTGAAGGAATTACAAACAAATACAAAGACAAAGTAAATTCAACACCAATAGATAAAAACAATAAAGAAAGCGTAAGCCAACAAAATGAAATTTACAAAACATACAACAAAGAAATTAATGATTTAATTGCTTTAGATAAAAACGAAATCAACAAAACAAAAGATGCAAACGAAAAGAAAAAATTGAATGACGAAATAAAACAACTTGAAAAACAAAAAACCGAAAATGATAAAATCATAGCAACAAATAATTCAATTATAAAACAACTTGAATCTAACGCTATCGCCAACAACTCGGCAAGTAACAATAACAATGGTACAACTATTCCCCCTAACAACGAAACATCAAATACCAATTCAAACGGAAACAACATTACAGATAGTAATGTAAGCAATGAAGCAAGTAATAAAAACGCTATCAATTCTAATTCTGTTTCTACTTCATCAAATGGAACAAACATTAATAATAGTAATGAAAACAGTTCGAGTACAACCAATGCTATTACAAATAACAATGAATCTAACAAAACAAACAATAATGAGAATAGTATTACCAATAGCAACAACGTAATAAATCAAGAAAATAATTCAAGTACAAATAACAACACAACTGTTGCGTCTAATACAACAAATGTAATTTCCAATAACAATAATAATATTAATAACAACACCGAAAATCAAACAGCAATAACAAATAATAATGCTAGTGACAATGAAGTTATTAAACCAATAAACCCAAATAGTACTGACAATACAGCATTTTTAAACGAATTATCGAATTTAAAAAATGGATTAAATGCAAATTCCAATGCAGCTAAAGATATTTTTGCATATAATGACTACAAGGAATCAACTTCATTAACATTAAAGCAAGCTGCAGCTCAAAAATTTGAAGCATCTAAGCAAAATGAAGAAAATTTAAATGCATTAATTACAAAAACAGAAAATAACATAAAACTAGCTTCGGGTAATAATCCAAGTACCTTAATTAGTGAAGCTGACCAATTAAGTAATAAAGCTTATGAGCAAAGAAAAGAATCTACTACAAAAACTGGGGCAGAAAAAGAAAACTTGTTAAAACAAGCAATTGAAAATGAAAAAGCCGCAGTAGACAAAAAACTAGAAGCATCAGTTGCACAACAAAAACAAAACAAAGCTAGATTTGATAATAACGTAGAAAATTTAACAGAACTACAGAAATTAACAGGAGAAAAAACCAGTAACGAAATCTCTCAGGCAAACATGTTAGTTGATGAAGCTGCATTGAATTTCAAACAAGCACAAAAAATGCGTCAGGAAGCTGATGCCTACCCATCAGGCGCAGCTAAACTTGGAGGATTGAGTAATGCCGAAGAAAAAGAAAATGAAGCTCTCGCAAAACAACAAAAAGCATTAGAAGTTTTATCAAAGGTAAATCCATCATATAAAGTTAAAACATTGGATGACGGAACAAATCCTGCCTCATCTATTGCTACTATAAATACAGAAGTAACTAAAGCAACACAATCGCAAGTTGACGCCTATTTAGCTTTGAGTAAAGCTAACCAAAATGAATTAAAACTTCAGAACGATCTACTTGTAAAAAATCCTGCATTTAAAAACCCTAGCAACAAACAAGCACAAGATTTAAAAACAGCTTCTGACAAATTAAACGCTGAAGCAAAAGTGCTTATTGGTCAATCAGTAACTGCCATAACTCCAGCTGAGAAAGCAAATCTGTTACTGAAAGCAAATGAAAAAGAAATTGCGGCTATAAAAACGTTAAACCAGGCAGTTGAATTAACTAAATCAGGCTCAGCTATTGCGGCAACAAACAATAACCCTACAAATAACGGTAATACAAATATTTCTAATACCTCAGGAAGCAATAATAATGTAAATAACACAAATGCTGTTTCTTCAAACACTGTTGCTAACAACAATAATAAAACTAACAACAACGAAACATCTGTAACCAATACTAATGTAACACCTACAAATACAGTTGCCGCAAATAATAAAAATAATGCAACTAATAACGAAACTAATAATATTTCGAATAATGCAACGGACACTACTACTAATACACCAAATAATAATACCAACAGCAATGCTGCAAATAATAATCTTTCGGTAAATAATGAGAATTCAAATAACAATCCAGATGCTAACAACAAAACTTCAATAAGCACAAATAATACAAAAGGAAATGGAGTTAAAGATGAAGCTAGTAAACTAAAAACAGATTTAGTTAATCCAAATGAATCTAAAATTTTAACGTTTAATCCATATTTAGATGCGGAAGCTTCAGACTTAAAAAACAAAGCTACAGAAAAAATAAACTCTGCTATTAATGAAGATAAAAACATTAAGGCATCTTTAGACTATGTTTCACAAATAGCATCCAATAGCACTGTTAGTTCTGCAGGACAAGGAGAAATTAATGCACTTTTAACAGATGCTGACAGATTAAATAATGAAGCTAGTACTTTAAGAAAAAATGCAGCATCAAAAACAGGTACTGAAAAAGAAAATGACATTAACGCTGCAAAAAAATTAGAAGCAGAAGCTTTAACTAAAAAAGTAGATGCTGCTAACAAACAACAACAATTAAATACAGCTAATTACGAAGCGAATAAGCAAAGTTTAGAAGAATTAGCTGCTATGGCAAAAGGGAAAAATATTACTGAACTTAATAATGCTGATGTACAAAACAATGAAGTAACTCAATTGATAAAACAAGCAAATAATTTAAGAACCGAAGCAAATGCTTACCCTAGCGATGCCGCAAAATTAGGAGGTTATGGCAATGCTGAAGAAAAAGAAAATCAGGCAATTGCAAAACAAGATGCATTGTTAACCTTATACAAAAAATATTTCCCGGATTATGTTCCTAAAAAAGCAAATGTTTCAAGCGAAAATAATGAGGCTGTAGCGAAATTAAATGAAACTAAAAATATCATTAACTCAAATAATCAAAACCATGTTGATGGTTTATCATTATTAATACAAGCTAATGACAAAGAATATACATCGCGTTTAAATGCGGTGCCAAGTACTTTAACAGAAACTCAGAATAACTTAAAAACAAAAGCTGCCACGGCATTTAGTAAAAAGGAAGAGACTGTAACAAAAGCTAATCAAGAAAGTGACTTAGCTAAAAAGAAAAATTTATTAATCAGTGCTAACAAATATGGAGTTGAAGCATTAAGTAACTTAAATCAGATTGCAAATCCTAATGCTAGTCCTATCACATTTGCAGAAGAAAATGAAACAAATACTAACGTTGCGGCAAATACTTCAGGAAACAACAATACACAAACAACCAACGGAAATAATAAAAACAATAATGTAGCAAACAATAATTCGAATGTGAAAAATAATTCCGGAAACAACAATACAAACACCAATTCCGGAAATAATAATACAGCTAACAATAATACCTCTGCTAATAACTCAAACGCATCATATACTAATAACACTAACACAACAAACGTAACCAAGTTAAAAGTAGAAGGATTAGAAGTTAAAAATAACAATGCTTATTCTACTGCAAAACCAATTCCTATTGATGAGAAAATTCCTGATGGTTTGGTATTTAAAGTACAAATAGGAGCGTTTAAATCTCCGTTACCTAATAATACATTTAAAGGCTTAAGTCCGGTTATAGGACAAACAACACCTAATGGATACATTCGATACATGGCAGGTAATTTCGACCAATACAGTAGTGCTAATGCCGTTAAAAATGACTTAAGAAACTTAGGATATAGTGATGCGTTTGTGGTAGCTTATTATAATGGGGTTCGTATTAACTTAAACGAAGCAACAGAAAAAGCAAAAGCTGCCGGACAAACTATAGAACCTGTAGCAAACACAAGTGCAGGTATTACAGCTAATTCTAATGTTCCTAAAAATACATTTACTCCTGCTACTAATAATAACGTAGCAGTTAACAATACAGTAGATTCACAACCTGCTGAAATTACCAATGAGTTAGAAAAAATGAACGGATTGTTATATACAGTTCAAATTGGTGTTTACTCAAAACAAGTAACACGCGGACAATTATTTAACTTAAAACCTATTTACACAGAGAAATTACCAAATGGATTATACAGATATACAGCAGGTATTTATAATCAATCAGGTAAGTTATTGGAAGATAAACGTAAGGTAGTTGACCTTGGTGTGAAAGATGCCTTTGTATCAGCATACTATAATGCTAAACGTATTCCATTTGCTGAAGGGCAAAAATTACAAACTGAGAACAACAATTTAAAAATGGAAGCAGAAAATCCAATTATTTTCAATGGTACATCTGCTTCTATTAACAATACAGCTGTTCCAACAACAAATAATACAACAACTCAACCTGCAGTAAACAATACACCTACTCCAACTGTTGCTCCATTTAGCAATGGCGTAACAAGTGGACCAGCGCCAACAGCTGAAAATGGTGTAAAAACGGATGAAGCAGGTATTTCATTTAAAGTTCAAATAGGTGCTTATAAAAATCAAGTTCCAAATGATGTGGCGTCTAAATTCTTAAACATTAAAACTTGGCCTGTACAAAATGTAGTTATCAATGGATTATATATTTACACCATTGGTAATTTCACATCTGCAGCATTTGCTAAGAAACTAAAAGATGAAGCTGTTTCTTTAGGAATTAACGATGCGTATATCACTGTGTACAAGGACGGAAAAAAATTATACGGCGCTGAAGCTACTCAATATTTAACTAGATAAAATTTTATAATTTTGTAATATGATTACGAATAATTTTACCGACACCGAAGAGTTACTTGAACTCGATGTCATTACAAAAGAAAAAAAGGAAAATAACATCATTTTGTTTAATGATGATGTCAATACATTTGAATGGGTTATTGAATGTTTAACCAAATATTGCGGACATGATTACATTCAGGCTGAGCAATGCGCTACGTTAGTCCATTATACAGGAAAGTGTGCCGTTAAACAAGGGCCTATAAATAAATTAAAACCAATTTGCGAAGCGCTTTTAGAAAAGGGCTTAAGTGCAGAAATCAATTAAAATATATTTAAAAAAAAGTTACTTCGAGCGAAGTCGAGAAGCGTTATTAAACTTCTTTTTGGTTCTCGACTCCGCTCGAACTGACAAAAAGTTTTATACTATGAAAAAAACAATAATATCGGCAACTATTGCAGCAGCTATATTTGTTGCTTGTCAAAAAAATGCGATTACCGGCAGACGCTCACTAAACATCATTCCCGAATCGGAAATGATGACCATGAGTTTTTCGGAATACGATAAATTTTTAACTGAGCATAAACCTTTACCTGACACAGATAAAAATGTAGTAATGGTAAGACGTGTTGGAAGTAAAATACAAGCAGCTGTAGAAAAATATTATGCAGATAAGGGTTTATCAAAACAATTAGATGGTTTTCAATGGACATTTAACGTAGTGGATGAAAACACTGTAAATGCTTGGTGTATGCCTGGCGGCAAGGTGGTTGTTTATACCGGTTTGTTACCAGTAACACAAGACGAAGCAAGTTTAGCTATTGTAATGGGGCACGAAATTGCACACGCCATAGCTCGTCATGGTAGCGAACGTATGAGCGATGCCATGCTATTGCAATTAGGAGGAACAGCTCTAGGAGCTGCTATGCAAACTAAACCTCAGTTAACACAAGCAATTTTCCAACAATCCTTTGGTGTAGCTTCTCAATTAGGTCAATTAAAATTCAGCCGTAATCACGAAACAGAAGCTGATAAAATGGGATTAGTATTTGCAGCCATGGGTGGTTATAACCCTGAAGTAGCTATTACATTTTGGGAACGAATGGCGGCAAGTGGCGGACAAAAACCACCGGAGTTTTTAAGTACACATCCAAGTGATGCCACGCGTATTGCCGACTTAAAAGCCTATATGCCTGAAGCTTTGAAATACTACACTCCAAAAAAATAAATACATATATTCTTTCTAAAACTCATCTGAATTTTACAGATGAGTTTTTTTGTGCTTGATTTTTATATATATTTACTTAAACTAAAACTGCAAACGCTTACAAGCAATTGTAAATGATTACAAACGGCTATGTAGCGCTTAGCGCGTAGTTAGCGGTTATTGCAAAACAAAACCCAAGAACAATTATTTGCAATAATCCAAATATTTTAAACAGTAAACAAAAATTAAATTAAAGAACGAAAAATGAATGTAACAATTACCATTATGACAGCAGTATTACTGCTCACTTTGTTTTCTCCTTTTGGGGTTTATTATGGAGTAAAAATAGCAAAGAAAAAGGATTATAAAGCCCATCGAAAAATTCAAAATATTATTTTTATTGTCTGTGTTGTCGGAGTATTAGCTTTAGAAGGATTAATTCGTTCAGAGGGCGGATCTGGCAGCTTAGCTTCTTCAAGTAATTTTTATGATACTAAATTCTTTAAAATTACTTTATACTCTCATATTATTGTAGCAATTCTAAGTTACTTACTATGGGCAATTCTGATTATAATTTCCAATATTAAATTCCAAAAAAGTCTTCCTGGGAAACTGTCAAAATTCCATAAAACAACAGGTTATATTATTTTTGGCGGCTTAATTTATACAGCAATTACAGCACTTTTAGTATATATGATGACTTTGAATCTTATATAAATATTGTTTGAAATCTTCCATAAGCTTAATACGCTGAAAAAACAACAAACCGCTAACATTGTATAAGCGTAATGCGGGATTTATTGCTAAATTGAAAAATTATTGATGCAATAAAATTCAGGATAAAATGAAAATCTCGTCTTCGAAAACCCGCACTACGCTTATACTTGACCGTTAGTGGCAAACGCTGCGGAGAAAATTACTAAGACAAAATATTTTACTTTGGACGATATTTCAAATAATAACTACGACATTCAAACTGACAATAGTAAAATTGTAATTAACTATAAAAAGACTTCTAGAGACTGGTTCCACTTTATTTATAGTTCTCTCACTGGGACAATTCTAATTTTCTTTTCTTCATACTTACTTTATTCAATTAAGTATTTCTCATGGACGACAAATACAATTATTGGTATCTGCTTCTGCTCTTTAGTAATTCTTTGGGCACTTTATAAGTTAGTCATTGCCTGCGAAATCCTGTTCTTGCCGACAAAGTCAATAATAGCAATTGACAAACTAGAAAGAACTATTACGATTAAACTCATTTTTTTTAGAACTCTAATATTAAACTTTGACGACATCAAGTTAATTCAGTTATCTGGTCACGACAATATTGTTGAAGACTATCACCGTGGGCAGACATATAAAAGGCGGTTGTTCTATAACCAATTACAATTTGTTCTTAAAGACGGGCAAGTGAAGAAAATTCATAAGTTCTTTTCATCGAAATTTTTCATTCCAATTATGCCCAAAATAGAAATGCATCAAGTAAGTGTTGTAAGTAAACAAATAGCCAAATTAATTGCTGCTGAAACTGGTGTAAAATACATTTGGCTTGGGACAAAAAAAACAGTGGACACGAAAGCGTGACTTAACTGTGTAGCAGCGCCATCCACTAACAATACCTTAAAACAAATCCTATCTCAACATCGCTCCACGCTTAACCAAATAGGTTTGTAAAACGAGGTCAAAGCCTTGGTTAATGTCGGCTTCTACAAAATCAATTTTGTATTGTCCGCATTTGAGTTTAATGGCTTCAGTGTATTCATGTATTTTTTTTAAATACATTTCTTTCACCTCGTTAGGATTTAATTTGATTTCTTCTTTGGTTTCAATATCTATAAAATGATGCGGACGATTCTCAAATTCAAAATCCAGTTCTTGTTTTTTATCGGTTACATGAAACAATACTACATCATGTTTCTTATACTTTAAATGCTGTAAAGCAGCAAAGATGGATTCTAAGTGAGATTGATCTTCAAATAAATCACTAAAAATCACCACCAAAGAACGACGATGAATAATTTCCGCTACCTGATCTAAAGCCTTTGCCGATTCGGTTGCAGAAACATCCTGGTATTCTGTTTTATTTAATAGCTCTTCCAACTCATGATACATGAGCTTTTGCAAAGTAGGATTGCTCTTTGCTGGATAATGTTTATTAATTTCTTTATCAAAAAAGGTAATACCAATGGCATCTCGTTGATTTTTTAATAATTGAATTAAAGCTGCCGCTGCATAAACCGAGAAAGTCAATTTATTCATAGCTCCGGATTTCCTATCTAATGGAAATAACATAGAGTTAGAAGTATCAATGATAATTTGACAACGTAAATTAGTCTCTTCTTCATATCGTTTTATAAAGAGTTTATCTGTTTTACCAAACAATTTCCAATCGATGTGCTTGGTACTTTCTCCTTTATTATAAATACGATGTTCGGCAAACTCTACAGAGAATCCATGAAAAGGACTTTTATGTAAACCGGTAATAAAACCCTCAACCACTTGCTTGGCAAGTAATTCTAGCTTAGAGAATGGCTCTATGAGTTCGCGGTTTATCATTGTTATAAAAATACGATTTAATTAGGGTTTATTCAAATAGCTGTTTTTAAATATAATTGTCACTTCGAGTAGTCCCGATAGCTATCGGGATGCTGGTTCTTTGCATTTCGTATCGAGAAGTTCTTTATACATCAGTTCTCGATACTGAAAAATGAGAAGATCCGCATTTTTCAACTCGAACTGACAATACATTATATATAACAAAAAAACCCCCGAGTAAACTCGAGGGCTTCTTTGATTAATTAGTTTAAGCTAATTATTTTCCTTTGTTAACTGAACCAGCTAACTCAGTACCAGCTTTAAATTTAACTACTTTTTTAGCAGCAATTTTAATTTCTTTACCAGTTTGAGGGTTACGACCAATACGTGCAGCACGTTTAGCAACTGAGAAAGAACCGAATCCTACTAAAGAAATTCTGTCTCCTTTTTTTAATGCTTTAGCAACTGCTTCAATAGTTGAATCTAATGCACGACCTGCATCAGCTTTAGTTAATTTAGAACCGTTTGCGATAGCTTCGATTAATTCTGCTTTGTTCATTTTGTTTTGTTTTTAAGGGTTAAACTTTTTTAAATTAATTACAATACAAATGTATACGCTAATCGCTATTTGTCAAGTGTTTTATATAAAAAAGTGCCCGTTTTGTTAATAAATAGGCACTTTGTTAATAAATATGCCCTGTATCTCTATTATAATGGGCATTTCGCCCACCTTAATTCTGTAAAATGTCTGATAATAACCTTTTCCAACCCTTAATAAGTGTGAATTACTGTTAATAAAGCGTTTACTTATGTATATGTATGACATAAATCATGTGTACATATATATAAGGTATGAAACATTTGTCACTTCGAGTAGTCTCAATAGCTATCGGGATGTCTGTTCTTTGCATTTCGTATCGAGAAGTTATACTGTTAGTTCTCGATACTGAAAAATGAAAAGAGACGCATTTTTCAACTCGAACTGACCATGGCTACAATGCAGTGATAACAAGCGTTTTCAGGCTATATAAATCTCAAACCATCCTCGGGTTTAAAACCACGTAAAAATTCTTCAACTAACATTCTTTTTTTACCGGCCATCTGCAATTCTTTAATATGAATAAAGCCATTATTGCAAGCTACTTTCAAATAAGTTTTTCCATCACTCTTCACATCACCTGCACTGCACGTATGTTGAGCTACTTCTATTTCAGAAATGAATATTTTCACTCCAAGTGTTTGTTTGTTTTTATCGATGAACTCTGTAAAGGCTGCAGGATATGGAGATAGACCACGAATTAAATTATATATTTTTTCAGCCGATTGATTCCAATTTATTTTACAAGTATCTTTAAAAATTTTTGGAGCATGAATACTTTGCGAATCATCTTGTGGCTTCAACTCGTAATGACCACTCTCTATAGCACGAACTGTTTTTAAAATCACCTCTGCTCCTATCTTCATTAATGTATCGTGCAACTCACCTGCTGTTGTAGTTTTTGCAATAGGAGTTTTTTCCTGAAACAACATGTTACCAGTATCTATTTCATGTTTCAATTTAAAACTCGTTACACCACTTTCTTCTTCTCCATTAATGATAGCCCAGTTAATTGGAGCTGCTCCACGATACTTAGGCAATAGTGAACCATGTAAATTATATGTTCCTAAAGAAGGCATATTCCAAACTACTTCAGGCAACATTCTAAAAGCTACTACGATTTGTAAATCTGCTTTTAATTCTTTTAGTTCATTAATAAATGCTTCGTCTTTTAATTTTTCGGGTTGTAATACTTTTAATCCTTTTTCTAAGGCATATTTTTTCACAGCCGATTGTTGTAACTGTTGTCCTCTACCAGCAGGTTTATCAGGCACAGTCACCACAGCAACTACATTATAATTGTTTTGCACTAATATATCTAAACTTGCAACCGCAAATTCAGGAGTTCCCATAAATATAATTCGCATCGGCACTATTAATTTTTTGGTAAAGTTAAAATACTAAATTTGTTATATTATATAATGAGTAAAAATATATCAAAATATCTTTTAATTCTTCTAGGGCCTTTAGCAGCATGTTTTATTTGGCTGTTTACGGATTTAGACCCTGCTAATCCAAAAGTTACTTTAATGGCGGGAATGGCTGTTTGGATGAGCTTGTGGTGGTTTACTGAAGCGGTTCATTTAGCAGTTACTGCTTTAATACCTTTTTTATTAATGCCATTGTTAGGTATAGCAGATACAAAATCTGTTGCTCAGCAATATACGGACAGTATTATCTTTTTATTTATAGGAGGTTTTATGCTGGCATTTGCTATAGAGAAATGGCATTTACATAAACGTATTGCTATAAAGATACTATCTATTGTTGGTACAAAACCACACCATATACTATTAGGTGTGATGTTATCATCTTACTTAATTAGTAATTGGATTTCGAATACCGCCACTACTATGATGCTATTTGGCGCCGTTATGGCATTAATTAGCGAAACAGATGAGTTTATTCATGGCGAACAAAGCAAAGGGAGATTTTCAGCAGCTATATTATTAGGCTTAGCATTCTCTACAACTATTGGTGGTATGGCAACCCCTGTGGGTACACCGCCAAACATGTATTTCTTTAAAGCCTACAAAGAAGCTTTTCCCGATTTAAATGATTTAAACTTTTTGAAATGGGCATCCATTGGTTTCCCTTTATCAGCATTGTTTTTAATAGCTACATTTTTTGTTTTACGATTTTATTACTTACGTAAAAAAGTAACCATCACTAATTTAGGAAAACATCATTTTAAAAATAACTATACAGTGTTAGGCAAATTTACTTACGAAGAAAAATGGATAGCCGGCATTTTTGTAAGCTGTATGTTATTGTGGTTTACACGCTCCGATATTGCTTTTGAAACATTTACCTATAGAGGATGGAATCATTTATTTTCTAATCCAAAATTAGTAGATGATGCCTCCGTAGCTATTTTGGCAGCTCTGCTCCTATTCTTAATTCCTAGTAAAAAAAACAAAGGAGAAGCTTTACTAGAATGGGAAGACGCTAAGAAAATTCGTTATGATATTATCTTAATGTTTGGTAGCGGTTTTGCCTTGGCTTATGGTTTTGATGTATCTGGTTTAAGTGATTGGTTGGCACATTGTTTAACAGCATTAAAAGGCGTACACATCTTCTTTATCATCTTAGGTATTTGTATTATTGTAACGATTATCAGCGAATTTGCTTCTAATATTGCTAGTATACAATTAGCCATACCTGTAATGATAGCACTTCAAAAAGATTTAGACTTACCACCACTATTATTGATGATTCCTGCAACCTTTGCCGCATCTTTAGGCTTTATGTTACCAGTAGCTACAGCTGCTAATACTATCGTTTTTGGAACTAAACGAATAGATATTAAAGACATGTTTAAAGTGGGTTTAGTGTTAGATATAGTAGGCATTCTACTAATTACTATATTTTGCTATATCTTCTTAGGATAATACTCTTTATGAAAATTTCTAAAAATTTAAATTTCAAGGCGGACAAAAAATTTAAACCGCAGTTTACTCTAGTAAATGAGGATTTAAATTTTACAGTCCAACGCCGAAATTTGATTTTTTAGGAATTTTCTGTTACCAAATTGTGTTATAGTATATAAGCAGGTTATTCATGAGTTTCGGAAAAGAAACATACAGTTTATTATCAAATACCAACAATGAGGTGGTAAAATCACTTTATGAGTTATATGCTAAAAAGCTATTAGCATATACTTGTAAAAATTATACCATCGATAAAGATGATGCATGGGCAATAGTATATAAAACCATATACAAAATTGCTGATGTACAATCTGAATACAATTTTGAAAACGAACAAAAAAAATCGGCCTTTATTTTTAAAACACATATCAATTTTTTGAGAAACTATTTCAGAGATAATAAATCATTTGAGAAAAATAATCAGGAAGTTGAATTGCATGAAAATTTTGCTGATAAAGAACCTGAAACTAACCAAACTCAAAATCTGCCTCTGCAAATTCTACAACAGGAATTAGAAAAACTGGAAGACTGGCAACGCATATTATTGTTGATGCGCGGACAAGATATGCCCTACAGTAAAATTTCGGAATTCGTTAAAAAACCTGAGAATCAATTAAAAGTATATTATGCAAGATTAAAAAAACAACTAACAGACAATGTAAATGCCGAGTTAGAAAAAATTAAAACAGTACAACATGTCAACCAATAATAAACATAAGATTTCTGAGAAAGAGCTCGATAACCTGCTTGGTCAAGCCTTTTTAAATTTAGATTTTAATAATCCTAAAAACCAAGAACTTATGGAAACTATATCACATCAAGTGTTGCCTACATCTCCTGTAAGTGCAGGGATCATCAATAAAGCATTGTTTACTAAACTAATGGTATTGATAGCCATTATGTCAACTTCAATATTTATTTACATTAACTATTTTTCAAATACAAAACATGAAACTATAAAAAATACTTCTACAACTAATGTATCATCTGTAATTTCTGAACAAATAATTGAAACTCCTAAACAAGAAATCATAGCAAGTACAAACAATGATATCATTGAAACAAAAAAAGAAAATCAACCAGTAATTTCTTTACCTGCACAACAGCAAGAGTCTGAGATAAATGAATCGCCAAAGCATCAAATTCCAACAACAAGCTATATTGATGAATCTAAAAAAGTAAAAAATGAGGATACTAATTATGTATTTCCAAAGCTTACTGAAAAAGAAATAAAAGAAACCAAAAAGCAAAAAGAAGTAATGGCTGCCATGCTTGTGAGACCAAACAAATACTGGTATCCACTCATAGGTGACAAACAATCTGTATCGGTTTTCGGTAACATTAATGACACAAACTCTGTGTTTTATATGGCAAGAGCCGAAGTAACTAATTTAGAATACCGAACTTTTTTATTTGATTTATTATTGCACGAAGAAAAAGAAGCATTTATAAAAGCAAAACCACATCAATATTTATGGCTTGATGCTCCAGGGCACGCAAAACATAAAGAAATGAAAGACAATTATTTTTCTGATAAAAAGTATAATGATTACCCTGTTGTAAATATTACCCCAGAAGGAGCTGAACTATATTGCAAATGGCTAAGTAATTTAACTAAAACAAATAATGGTAACATAGTAGCCAGATTACCTTATGAAAGTGAGTGGATAAAAGCAGTCAAAGGAAAAGATAAACAAGCGATATATCCATGGCCGGGAGATTCTATTCAAAACAAGTTAGGTTGTTTTTTAGCTAATTTTTGTATTCAAAAACAAAGCGAAAAATTAAGACCAAATCACCATATCAAATGTTCTGCAAAAAATCCAAACGCTTACACATCAGCTGAATATATGTTAGGTGATTCGATGATGACGACTCAAGTATATGCTTATAATCCAAACGATTATGGGGTGTATTGTATGATTGGTAATGTAGCTGAAATGGTTTATAGCAATAAGACTAAAACTGTTATTACAAAAGGCGGCAGTTGGAATAGTGATTTTGAGCAATGTAAAATTTATAATCACGAAGAACTTGACGGAAAAGTAAAAGCAAATCCTATGACTGGTTTTAGACCAGTTTTTAGAATTTGTCAAACCCATTCATTTGGTTCCATTCAAAGAGATATTCCTGAAACAGGTCTACAGCAACTAACAGAAGAAGAAATAATTTCTGCGCAAAAGGAAAAGAAAAAAATGATGGAGGCTTTAGTCAAATTTAATAAAGACAAATACGCATTAATTCCTATGGGTTCTTATATCTATAAAAACGACACTGTATCTGTGCAATCATTTTACATGGAAACCACTGAAGTTAACAATTTAGAGTATAGAACCTTTTTAGCTGATTTATTAATACAAAACAGAACAGCTGATTATTTACTTGCCAAACCTAATCAAGAAGCCTGGGTAACTAAATTTCCATGGAGTTTTAATGAACCTATGAGAGATATGTATTTTTGGCATCCGGCGTATGATGAATATCCGGTAGTTAATGTTTCGAGAAGAGGAGCTGAAATGTATTGTGAGTGGTTAACTACAGAAACCAACAATTATTTAAAAGCAAACAATAAACCATTAATCAACGACCTAAGAATTCCGGTTGATATTGAATGGGCCTATGCCGCATCCAATAAATTAAATAAAGTAAAATATGCAACGGGACATGAACAATTAAGAGATAGTAAAGGAAAATATGAAATGAATTACATGTGTTATTCAAAGGAACAATGTAGGTATGATTCTGTGATAAATTTATATGTTCCTAAAATAGCAAAGAGAACTCTTGCTGAAGAAACTCATCAAGCAATTATTGATGATGGAGCATTTCATACAGCATATACAAGATCATATACGTCAAATAGCTATGGCCTGTACTGCATGGCTGGAAATGTTGCTGAGATGGTTTACAACTTTGATTTAAAATCTAAAAAAATAAAAGGTAAAGGAACCAAAGGGGGAAGCTGGTTTAGTTGCGATTATTATTTAGAAATTGATGCAGGCGATGAGTATCCCAATGAAGAAGGTCCTTCTCCTTTGATTGGTTTTAGACCTGTTATGACTGCATTGAAAACGAAATAATTATACTACGTCATTACGAGCGTTAGCGAAGTAATCTTATCATTATTATAAAAAATATCTGAGATTGCTTCGTGCCTCGCAATGACGGTTTAAATTACAAAAACTCTTTCAAGCCATCAACTATTTTGTTGGTGGCTCCTGAGTTTTTAAGCACATAATTCTTTGCTAATACAGAAGCTTCTGACAAAGTATTTTTATCTTCAATTAATAGTTTTAATTGAGCTGTCAACTCATCGGTATCATTAACTACAAATCCAGCCTTTAAATCAATGATTTGATGGGCTTCATTAAACTTATGATAGTTTGGCCCAAACATTACTGGTAAACCGTACACTGTTGGCTCTAAAATATTATGTATACCGTCGTTAAAACCTCCTCCAATATGAGCTACTGTTCCGTATTGATAAACCGACGAAAGAAAACCGATTGCATTAATGACTAACACAGGGAATTTATATTCGGTTAAGTTTTCGGAATACAAATGAAACTCAATTTGATATTTAGATAATAAATTTCTTAAACGATCGATATTAGGTTTATCAATTTCATGTGGAGCAATAATCAATTTCAATTGAGGATGAGTAGTTTTTAATTTCACATACGCCTCAATTAAGTACTCTTCATCTTTTTGCCAAGAACTTCCTGCTACTACAACAAACGAATCTTTAGCAAATTGTTCTATTTCATTTAATTTTTTCGGAGAAGAACAAATTTGCAACACTCTATCAAAGCGTGTATCTCCTGCTAATACACCTCTTTCAAACTTTAATAATTTCAATAAACGCAAAGAGTATACGTCTTGCGTATAAATTGTTGTGTAAGTTTGAAGGGCTTTTCTAAAATCACCACCATACCATTTAAAAAAGGATTGATGTGGCTTAATGACAGTAGAAATTAAATAGGTGGGTATGTTTTGTTTTTTTAATTGAAATAAATAATTCAACCAGAATTCATATTTCACAAAAATAGCCACCTTTGGTTTTAAAATATTTAAAAACTTTCTGGCATTACTCGCAGTATCTACAGGCAAATAAATCACCAAATCTGCCAAAGGATAATTTTTTTGAATTTCGAAACCTGAAGGTGAGAAAAACGTCAAAACAATTTTTTGATTTGGATAATCTTTCTTTATTTTTTCAATAACTGGTCTTCCCTGCTCAAATTCCCCTAAAGATGCGGCATGCAACCAAATAGCTCCCTCAAGATTTAATGCTTTTACTTTTTGTTCAAGTTGTGGACGCCATTTTTTTCTACCCTCAACCCATTGCTTAGCCTTAGGCTTAAACATAGCGGCTAAATGTAAAGCGCCATTAAATGCATGTATGCCAAGGTTGTAGAGAATCATTTGCGTTAATGTCACTTCGAGTAACATTTGCTTGTTCTATGCAAATGTGTATCGAGAAGTCTTTATAAGGTTCTCGATACGATTTTTCGTAAGTGCAAGACGAAAAATCACTCGAACTGACAGCTAATATTATTAAAAATCAAAATTTATTTGTCCGTCCTTCCCTTTAAAATTACTTGGATCTAATTTTTCCATGGCTCTTCTATGAAGCTCCATTGGTGACAATCCATTAAATCCTATATTTTCATCTTCTTCACTATCCATCTCAATTTCTTCAGATTGCCTTAAATTAATTTCTTTTACTTTATATGAAGTTAATTTTTTACCCTTAGCCTTCATATTTACCATTGGAGAAAATTCAACCAAATTAACAGATTCATCAGGAATTACTTTATCCTTTTCTTTATTGAATTTAATATCAACAATTGGTAATATCTGAGAAGTAATTAATTCCATACGAGAATTCTCATGCTCCGTAATAATTAAGGTTTTGGAAGTAGTATTTTCAGGAATAAAACGTTTAGTGATATACGATTTACTTTCTCCGTCATAATAAATACATGATAACACTAATTCAGGATAATATTTTTCAATTAAAATAATATCTTCATCAAAATGATTCAATACATCATAAGTATATAGCTTATAATATCCTTTACTAGTTACAGTTAATATTTTATCATCACCGGCAAATTTACCTAAGTAAGTTCCTTTACCTTCTTTATTTAAGCGATGGAAAGAATCATTGAACCAATAATCTTCTGCAGCTAATGTAGAAGTACCTTTTGTTTTTAATAATACTTTTTTAACAGCATACTTCGTAACAATATTACCTGTTGATGCTCTACCCTTTACAGGAATGTCAGCAAAATCAACGTCCAATTCAAATTTTCGTAGACCGGCAACCGGTTTTAAAATTACTTGAACTTTCTCTGCTTCACCGTTTGGATTGATAGTAAACCAATGTACATTAGAGTTTGGGGTACCTTTAGTCAAATCATACTCTTTATCACGAGTTACGCCAGTTACGTTAAAGCGTTTGATAAATGTGATACCTTTTGGTCCATCCGTATAAATCATGTTATACGTGGTGCGCTCATCATTTTTCTTGAATATCGCAATGTAAATAATATCCTTACCAATAAACACTTTATCGGCAACTTTAAATACTTTCATTTTACCTTCTTTAGTAAAGGCTATGATCTCATCTAAGTCGGAACAATCGCAAACAAATTCATCTTTTTTCAAGCTCTTACCGGCAAAACCTTCAGCACGATTCACATACAATTTCTCACTAGCAATAATTACTTGAGTTGCATTAATCGTTTCTAGCTCTTTCGTTTCTGTTTTACGCTCTCTTCCTGCTCCGTATTTTTTCTTTAAGTTTTTGAAATACTCAACGGCGTAATCAATTAAGTTAGCTAAATGATGTTTTACCGCTTCAATTTTCTCCTCTAACTCTTTCATGTGTTCCTCCGCTTTAATAGTGTCAAAGCGAGTAATACGAATCATTGGAATTTGAGTTAAACGATGCAGGTCTTCATCTGTAATCTCACGAATTAATTTTTTCTTATATGGTTTAAAGCATTCATATAAATATTCATATAAAGTTTCTTTATTAGAATACTTTTTGAATTCAATGTACATTTCTTGCTTAATAAATATTTTCTCTAATGAAGAGAAATGCCATTTTTCTTCTAACTCATGTTTTTCAATTTCTAACTCACGACGCAATAATTCTAATGTTTGCTGAGTTGAAATTTTTAAAATTTCACTTACACCAACAAAACGTGGCTTCTCGTTTTCAATGATACAAGCATTAGGAGAAATACTTATTTCGCAATTAGTAAAAGCATATAAAGCATCTATTGTTTTATCAGTAGAAATACCTGGCTGTAAATGAATTAATATCTCAACATTTTCTGCAGTATTGTCTTCAACTTTTTTAATCTTAATTTTCCCTTTGTCATTTGCAGCAATAATAGAGTCAATTAAGGAACCTGTTGTTGTGCTAAAAGGAATTTCAGTAATAACTAATGTTTTAGAATTTAGTTCCTTAATAC
The DNA here is from genome assembly GCA_035439445.1 of Bacteroidia bacterium. Lineage (GTDB taxonomy): Bacteria > Bacteroidota > Bacteroidia > B-17B0 > Aurantibacillaceae > UBA4416. Next base: position 5,708 of record DAORKG010000009.1, on the reverse strand, counting down.
GAGCACGCACTTTAATTTTACCTCCTCGCAAACCATCCTTATAATCACTAAAATCAGCTATTCCTCCTGTAACAAAATCAGGATAAATAGATGGCTTTTTACCCTTTAAACATTGTATTGACGCATCAATTAACTCATTAAAGTTATGTGGTAATATTTTAGTAGCTAAACCAACAGCAATACCTTCAACACCGTGAGCTAGTACCAAAGGAAACTTAACAGGTAGAGTTAATGGTTCTTTATTACGACCATCATAACTTAAACCCCAGTTTGTGGTTTTGGGATTAAATAAAACTTCTTGTCCAAATTTTGACAAACGTGCCTCTATATAACGAGGAGCCGCAGCACTATCACCTGTTAAAATGTTCCCCCAGTTACCTTGGCAATCGATTAATAAATCTTTTTGCCCCATTGTTACCAAAGCATCACCAATACTAGCGTCACCGTGTGGGTGATATTTCATGGTGTTACCAATTAAGTTTGCCACTTTATTGTAACGGCCATCTTCAAGCTCCCACATACTATGCAGAATACGGCGTTGAACCGGTTTTAAACCGTCTTCCATTGCCGGAACTGCACGTTCTAAAATTACATAACTGGCGTAATCAATAAACCAGTTTTTAAACATGCCAGAGACATGCTTAATATTGCTTACTTCACCGTGTTCGTTATTTGTATTTTCTTCCATTTCTATTTTAAAATTATTACTCTGTCATTTTTGTTTCTTTTTTTGACGAAAAAATAAATCCGACAGATAGATTTATTGGCCAAGATCTAGGATGTTGTTTAACGGCATCCACATTTTTACTTACATATCCTCCATCATCAAAAGAATAATTATGTGTAAACGTTTTTTCACAAATATTGATAGTAGCCTGCAATTTCAAAAATTTGCTTCTACCTGCTTTAAACAGTATTGCATAAGATGGTTCCATTGAAAAAAAAGGCGGAATAACTTTTTTCAAATTCTCATCATCAAATTTAATGTAACCTGAACTTTTTCCAGAACCATTATCTGACTCATAAGCAAAATTATACCTATCAACAAAATTATATTGTTCTTTAATTGTAATATGGTGTTGGATTCTTTGTTTTCTAATACTAAAACCAAATGCTAAACCTGCACTGTTATAAACACAATTGTAATTACATGCAGTTTCTTGAAAAAACATGCCTGAAAGTCCAGCATTTGAACGTTGGATTTGATTATTTTGATAACTATAAAGAGGTGCAATGAAGTAATTGTAATTTTTAATTTTATTGAAATAAATTAAACTAGCCATTCCATTGTATAATTGATAAGTCCCTCCTATTGTTCCTCTAAGTGCAATATGGTTAGTGATTGCATGAGTATAGTCTAAATTTAAATAATCAAGTGGTCTTAATGTTAATGCAAATTGCTTATCGTTCTTCTCAGAGACAACAACAGGCTCATATCCAGCAGGAACATAAGCTTTATGCAATACACACGAACTAAATAAAATTGTCAAAATAAAATATTTAATTAATTTAATTTTCAATCTTTCTAAACCTTCACAACTTTCTAATATCTACTTCACCAGCTCCTCTTCTAAATCTTTTTCAATCACTAGGTTCTCAATGATAAACTCTTGTCTATCCTGAGTATTCTTACCCATATAGTAATTTAATAATTGTTGTATAGAAGCTTGTTGATCTAATAATACTGGTTCTAAACGGATGTCTTTACCAATAAATAGTTTAAACTCATCTGGAGAGATTTCACCTAAACCTTTAAATCGAGTGATTTCCGGTTTTGGACCTAACTTAGCAATAGCAGCTTTACGCTCTTCGTCGCTATAACAATAAATAGTTTCTTTTTTGTTACGCACACGGAACAATGGTGTTTGTAAAATGTATACATGACCATTCTTAACTAAATCTGGAAAAAACTGCAAGAAGAATGTCAATAGCAACAAACGAATGTGCATTCCATCTACATCTGCATCGGTTGCAATTACTACATTGTTGTAACGTAAATCTTCTAAACTATCCTCAATATTTAAAGCTGCTTGTAATAAGTTAAACTCCTCATTTTCGTAAACAACTTTTTTCCCTAAGCCAAAACAATTTAAAGGCTTACCTTTTAAACTAAATACAGCTTGCGTATTTACATCACGAGTTTTTGTAATAGAACCACTTGCAGAGTCTCCCTCACATATAAAGATTGTTGTTTCGTGCGCGCGAGGATTTTTAGAGTCATCCAAATGCACACGGCAATCACGTAATTTACGATTATGCAATGACGATTTTTTTGCTCTCTCACGTGCTAACTTTTGAATCCCCGATAACTCTTTACGTTCACGCTCATTTGCTAAAATCTTAGCTTCAATAGCACGAGCCGTTTCAGGGTTTTTATGCAAGTAGTTATCTAATTGTTGTTTGATAAAATCACCAACAAACGAACGCATAGATTGTCCGCCTGGAGCAATTTCCTGAGAACCTAATTTTGTTTTGGTTTGCGATTCAAATACAGGTTCTTGAACCTTAACCGAAACAGCAGCTACGATTGACTTACGAACATCTGTCGGATCAAAATCTTTTTTAAAGAATTCGCGAATTGTTTTTACAACTGCTTCACGGAACGCTGCTTGATGTGTACCACCTTGTGTTGTATACTGACCATTTACATAAGAATAATATTCTTCTGAAAAATGTTCATTACTATGTGTCATTGCTATTTCAATATCCTCGCCACGTAAATGAACAATTGGATATAAAATTTCGCCGGTAATATTTTTTTCTAATAAGTCTTTTAAGCCATTATCTGATTTATATTCCTGACCATTGAATGTTAATGTTAAACCTGTATTTAAAAAGGCGTAATTCCACAACATTCTATCAATGTACTCATGAACAAAATGATATTTCTTAAAGATAGTATCATCCGGTCTGAACTCTACATACGTTCCATTAGCTTCTGTAGTAGCCGTTAATCGAGACTCTTTAACTAAATTACCACAAGAGAACTCTGCTGTTTTACATTGTCCATCACGAAAGGCCGTAACCTTAAAATGAATAGCTAATGCATTTACTGCTTTTGTACCAACTCCATTTAATCCAATTGATTTTTTGAAAGCATCGCTATCATACTTACCTCCGGTGTTAATTTTAGAAACAACTTCTACTAACTTGCCTAATGGAATACCTCGACCATAATCTCGAATAGATACCACGCCCTCTTTCACAGTTACATCAATACGTTTACCCGCTCCCATCATAAACTCGTCAATAGAGTTATCCATCACCTCTTTAATCAAAACGTAAATACCGTCATCGAAAGCAGAACCATCTCCTAGCTTACCAATGTACATCCCGGGACGCATACGGATATGCTCTTTCCAATCAAGGGATTTAATACTGTCTTCGTTATAACTTGCTATTTGTTTTGCCATAATTTTATTTCTTGTTTCTGGTTTCTTGTTGTTTACATTTCTGAGACTAGAAACATCAAACGTTAAACATCAAACCCAATTAATCTCCGTCTAATAAATTGCCTAATCCTCCTAAAATACTACCTTCTTCTTTTCTACCACTTGAACCATAAGATAAAATTCTTCCTGCTAATCTACTAATAGGTAGAGTTTGAATCCATACTTTACCAGGTCCGCGAAGCACTGCGTAAAACACTCCTTCTCCACCAAACAAAGTATTTTTAACACCACCCACAAATTGAATATCGTAATTAACATCTGCTGTAAATGCCACAATACAACCTGTATCCACTTTTAATATCTCTCCCGGTTGTAAATGTTTTTCAACTACATGTCCTCCACTATGCACAAAGGCAAATCCATCACCTTCTAATTTTTGCATAATAAATCCTTCTCCTCCAAATAGTCCTGTTCCCAATTTCTTTTGAAACTCAATACCAACAGAAACACCTTTGGCTGCACATAAAAAAGAATCTTTTTGGCAAATGACTTTATTTCCTAATCTATCCAAGTCCATAGGGATAATTTTTCCGGCATAAGGAGCAGCAAATGTCACTTGTTTTTTACCTTGACCTGTGTTGGTATAAACCGTCATGAATAAATTCTCACCCGTTAGTAAACGTTTACCTGCGGTAAATAATTTATTCATAAAACCTTTATGATTTCCATCTCCAAATAATGTTTCCATTTGAATTCCGTCGGTCATCATCATAAAACTTCCGGGTTCAGCAATAACTGATTCTTGTGGATCTAATTCAATCTCCACACATTGCATCTCCTCGCCAAATAATTTGTAATCGATTTCGTGATTGTTCATGGTTTATCTTTTTTTTAATTTTTGTCACTTCGAGCGTAGTCGAGAAGCGTTCTGAAAATCTTTTGTTCTCGACTTCGCTCGAACTGACAAGATTTTTATTACACATTAAATCTAAAGTGCATAACATCTCCATCTGCCACTACATATTCCTTACCCTCTACTCTTAATTTACCAACTTCTTTGCAAGCATTCTCTGAACCATATGTTACATAATCGTTATAAGCAATAACCTCGGCACGAATAAAGCCTTTTTCAAAATCTGTATGAATAACACCAGCTGCTTGAGGCGCAGTCATTCCTTTTTCAATGGTCCAGGCTCTAACTTCTTTCACACCAGCGGTAAAATAAGTTTGAAGTTTTAATAAGCTATAAGCTTGTTTAATCAATTTGTTTACACCCGGTTCATCTAATCCCATTTCTTGTAAAAACATTTGTTTTTCTTCATATGTTTCTAGAGCAGAAATTTCACTTTCCATTTGTGCGGTAATAACCAATATCTCAGCATTTTCTCCTTTAACAGCTTCTCTCACTGCATCCACATGTTTGTTACCTGTTTTTGCAGAAGCCTCATCTACATTACACACATACATTACCGGCTTAATAGTTAGCAAATGTAAATCTTGAATAAATGGCAATTCGCTTTCATCTATAGCGCAGGCTCTGGCAGATTTACCGCTCTCTAATGTTTCTTTTAATTTTAAACAAGCAGCATAAGTCTTCACAGCATCTTTATCATTTCCTGTTTTAGCTTGCTTTTCAAACTTTTTCAATTTTGCTTCAACTGCTTCTAAGTCTTTTAACTGTAATTCAGTATCAATAATTTCTTTATCACGAACCGGATTTACATTCCCGTCAACGTGAATCACATTATCATTATCAAAACAACGTAATACGTGTAATATCGCATTACACTCACGGATGTTTGCTAAGAACTTATTCCCCAGACCTTCGCCTTTACTTGCTCCTTTTACTAAACCGGCAATATCTACAATCTCAACAGTTGTAGGTTGTATAGCCTGAGGTTTTACTAATTCTGCTAATTTATTTAAACGTTCATCCGGAACGGTAATAACCCCAACATTTGGTTCGATAGTACAAAACGGAAAATTCGCCGCTTGTGCTTTTGCATTACTTAAACAATTAAACAAGGTCGATTTTCCAACATTTGGCAACCCAACAATTCCACATTTTAAAGCCATTTTTTATCTCTATTTTGAAAGTTAAAAAGTTCAACAAGTGCAAAAACTGCTCTTACTAAACATTTTATAATTAATTTTAATCTGCAAATATATTAAAATGCATTACTAAGCTTTGCTATAAATGATAGCAATGTGGGGCAGTTTTTAACAATCATGCTGTTTTTATTGTGCATAAAACCTAAACGCTTTTATTTTTTAACATACTGTCATTATTATTAACATTAGCGTTATATAGCCTAA